>CADBBH010000024.1 GCA_902792905.1 Oscillospiraceae bacterium | reverse complement strand
GATGTCAATATAAAATATTGAAAATCCAATTTGCAGTCACTTTTATGGTACAGCAAAGTAATTGCCGGTGGAGCGCTTGCGGCTGTTTGCAGTGCATTAATCGGAGTAATTGTCACTAAGAAACGCGCTCAATGATTTTTTTCTGAACCCTGAAAACGGATGTACCAGGTGTCCCACCTTAGGGTACATCGGTACATCCGATTCTTAAGTCTGTACGAAAAAGTTATATTTTCTCGTTCTTTCTTGATCCTTCAGCAACTCTAAAAAATACAGATTATTTCGAGAGTGGCCATTTAAGGCATATTTTTATCGATACCGTATCGGTGCTTTTGTACCGATTTCCTTTCAGTTTTTCTCTGACAGACATTTCATCGTTTGAAATATTTCTATCGGATGAAAGTACAAAAAGGTGTTTAAATGTGGATAGTAATATGCTATAATCATTTCAACAAATCGGGATTTGACGAGGCTTAAAACTATGAAAAAAAGAGTTTGGATTATAGCGTTACTGATCGGCGTTTTGCTCCTTTCCGGATGCAGCGCCGGTGATTACGACGCGGTCAAAGCGCAAATCCGTAATCTTTACGGAGAAAATGAAATAATAACCGGTGATTATGACGATTCTCTTGCCGCCGTCTGCAGTAACGGCGTATTTGTCGGGCTTAATGACAGCGGCGTGATTTCATACAAAGGGATTCCCTATGCCGAGCCGCCTGTCGGCAATCTGCGCTGGAAGAATCCTGTTCCCGCGAAGGACAGTGAAACCGTTTTTCAGGCTTATTATTACGGACATTCTCCTGTTCAGACTGAATGGCCGTCGGAAGAGGGGTCATATTATCCGCAGAGTGAGGATTGCCTGACTTTAAATATCTGGTCGAACGCAAACGGACCTTCCAAAGGAAAAACGGTTATGGTATTCTTTCACGGCGGCTCCTACGGTTGGGGCGCTGTGTCGGACCCGATGTATGACGGTCACAATCTGATTGAAAAATACCCCGATGTTATCCTCGTGACAGTTGAATACCGGATCGGAATTCTCGGCTTTATCGATTTTTCGTCCGTTCCCGGAGGCGAAGAGTATTCAACAAGCGGCAATCTTGGTCTTCTGGATCAGGTCTGCGCCCTGCAATGGATAAATAAGAATATCTCCGCCTTCGGCGGCAATCCGGATAATGTCACGATTTTCGGCGAATCCGCAGGGGCGGGAAGCGTTTCGCTTATTCCGCTTATAAAGGAAGCCTACGGTTTGTATCAAAGGGTAATCGCGGAAAGCGGAGCGGTTAACCTTACCTACAGCAAAGAGGAATGCCGGAATCTTACAAGCCTTCTGCTCAAAAACAGCGGATGCGCCACAATGGACGAACTGAACGCGCTTTCCGAAGAAGAACTGATGTCCCTTAATGAAGACCTGAACGATTACAACAATTTTCCGGAAAGAGACGGCGTTGTTTTGCCGGAAGATTTATACGGAGCCTATGAAAAAGGCGAAGCGGCAAAGACCGATATGCTCATAGGCACAAACGCCGATGAAGTCCGTTACTGGATTAACGAAATGGGTTATTATGTCAGCGGCATACCCGGCACTGTAATATACCGGCACATATTTCCCGTGATGTATGAAAACAACCGCAGGCTTATGACAGAGGAAGAAAAGCAGCGTGTTGATGAGTTCCTGTCATTGCAAAACGGCGGGAAAACATGGGAGCTGACCGAGCTTTATAATGAGCTTCTGTTCCGTATTCCGTCATTGAAGCAGGCGGAACTTCACGCCGGTAACGGAAATAAAGTATACAATTATTACTGGACAATGCCCGGCGAAGATGAAACACTCGGCGCCTGCCACGCGATAGAACTTATCTATGTGTTTAATAATCCGCAGATAACGATTTATAACGGCAATGTTTATAATCGCGAACTTGCAGATACCGTGCAGGATATGTGGGTGAATTTCGCGAGGACAGGGGACCCGAGTACGGAAACAATCACCTGGAAGCCGTATAACAGTCAGACACGAATGACGATGATTCTCGGTGAGGATATCCGTATGGAATCCGACCTGAAAGGCGAACAGAGAAAGCTTGTCGAACCCATACTTGGGCATTATTTCAATGGCTGTTATTCTCAGCTGGATCTTATGGTACCCCATACATTCCGCATCGGCGGGCAGATTCTTGCAACCGTTGTCTTGCTCGGAGCCGCTGTTGCCTGTTTTGTCCTTATCCTGAAAAGAAAAATCGGAAAAACAAACAAACAGACAATTCAATAATATACAAAACTTCATAATACACATTGAATAAATATAGAGAATTTGTTTATTGAAAATATAAGAATAAAGCATTATAATATCAATGCAAAAATAATTTAAAAGGAGTAATCATTATGAAAAAAATTCTCGCAATAGTTCTCTGCATTGTTCTCGCAGGCTCTTGCCTTGTTGCGCTTTCAGCATGCGGAAAGCAAGAGGGAGAAACAGCTGAAGCAACCGAAAATACAGAAACCGAAAATACTGAAACCGAGCGCAGAATGATTATCAACAGCGAGCCTGTTGTTATCACTGCGAAAGACGGCTTTGACAATGCGGGCGTTACCGAACTTATCTGCGACGCCACCGAAACATACTCATTCACCAAGAGTGATGACAGCACTACCTGGAAAGTATTTGTTCTTGATGAAAAATTTGCCGACGGAGCAAGATATCTTGCTCAGGCACAGCAGCCCGCTCTTGAAGGCGACGGCACTCTTAAAATTGAAGAAGGCAAATATATCTACATCCTCTGCTCAGAGAGCGCGTTTACAGCTGACAGCGCTTCCGAAGCAACTCTCAGCATTGATTACGCGGCAGCCGATGACGAAGATGTAACTCCCGACAAACTCTTCACCAAGGGCGTATGGTCAGCAAGCATTGACGGCAAGATTGACACATATTTCATTTTTGACGATGAGTCAAACGGTCGCACCGAGAGAGCCGACGGCACAGGCGGAACTCC
>CADBBH010000023.1 GCA_902792905.1 Oscillospiraceae bacterium | reverse complement strand
AAATACAATATTAAAAAAGAAGGAACTATACGTGGCAAAAGCGGTATATTTTCAAGAAGCGTGCAGATAAAAAATCGCCCTCTTCCGAGCGGAGAGGGCGAAAACTTTTGGATTTATTTATTCTCAAGCTTGAATGTGACGATGATTTTTTCGAACAGGTCGTTGAAGCCCTTGAGAATCTTCTTGCCTATTGAGGTGAAGAAATCGGTCTGATGCGGGTTCTCCTGAACCTTGCCGAGATTCGCGTTGAGGAACGCGGTTCTCTTTGCCGCGAAATCCCTGAGCGCCGCGACGTCGCCGTCATATTTTTCCGCGACGGTTTTCGCGTCCGCAGTGCCGTAGGTATTCCAGAGGATGTGATCCATCACCGCCGAATCCTTTATGAGCGCGGCGTAGTCGTCAAAGCTGCCGGCCGACCAGGCGGAAGCCGCCTCGAATACCGAGGAATCCCAGACTTCTTTTACCGCGGCGACGAAATCCTCTTTCTGATTGAGAATATTGAATATTGTCGGCTTTTCGTCAATATCGTATTTCCCGAATACGGTGTTTCTGTACTGCCTGTTGAAGCAGACGGCGAATTCTTCGGGATTCGCGAAATCGATGCCGAAGCGCTTCTCCCTGAAATTGCCGAACGCCATATCGTAATCCCAGACGGGGCCCGCGTAGAGGATGCCGTCCTTGGAGGAATCAAGGTAGAAATAGGTGCTCGTGAGACCTGAATCGAGATTGTCATACCACTCGCTCAGCGCGTAGTATTTCGCGAAGGACTCGATATCTGCGAGCTCGCCGTATGCCTCGCCCTTTTCGTTTTTGCCGCTCTCGCTGATTGCGGCCTCCTCAAAGCGCTGATAGTAATCGCTGATGAATTCCATCTGCTCCTTCGAGGCGTATTCGGGCTCCTTCATGATTATCGGCTGGCTGTTTTTCGTTACAAAGCCGCTGATTTCATCGGCGTATCTGTTGCCGAGCTCCATTTCGAGAATGTAGCCGCCGACCGCCGTATTCTTTTCGGATTCGGGGATTTCAACATATTTATACGTATTCTCGAGAAGGCCGGAGAATCTGCCGTAAACGCCGCCTCTTTTGAGCGTATCCATATCGAAGTCCTCGCCGTATTTGTCGATGCAGACCTCTTCGTTTATATCGTCGAGATTCTCAACGTCAACTCTCTTGCTCGCGGCCTCGATTCTGCTCGTGAGCAGGTAAGAGCCCTTGTATTCGCCGTTGATATAGAGATCGGTCGGGGCGTATTCGGGAGTGTATGCCATGCCGGAATCCTTCGCCGCGCCGAAGGCGACGGAGTTTCTCATCAGGGTTTCGTCATCGTAATTCGCGATGAGACTCCATTTCTTGCTCTTCTGCATACCGAAAATCTTGTATTTGCTGCCGAGCTTCAAGTTATACGGTCTCTTGGGAAGCTGCCAGGTTGCGTTGCCTCTGCCCTTGATGGAGGCGAGCTCATTATCCTCGTTCTTGTCGTCGTCGAGGGTCTGGCATTTGCCTTTTTCGTTGTATATATAGATATTGCCCTTCTCGGCGTGGGATTTGTCGGCGTGAATCGCGTCGAGAGAACCGCTCTCGGTCTGAATGAAAATCGTGCCGATTCCCGAGGAGGAGAGAACATTGTATTTATAATCTTTGCCCGCGAATGTGAACGCGCCGCTCTCGCCGAGGTCATATGCCTCGCCTGCGGTAATCGCGGTTCCGTTCAGCTTCACTTCGCCTTCAACGCTCGGGAAGAGTCTGAGCTCCGAAGCGTCCCAGTAGGAGGGAACGAAGAAAAAGTATTCGCCGTTTTCGGCCTTCCACCAGGAAACGACCTTGTCGGATTTCGCGTCCGCGACATCGTCGCCGCCGAAGCGGATCCAGAGTTCCTGAGTTGCCGCGCTTGAAGCGAACATCGCCGCGCACGAGAGTGCGATAACCAGCGCGAGAATGACTGACATCAGTTTTTTCATTTGATTATCTCCTTTATTGCAAAAGTGTTTTAAGCTTATTACTTATGAATTCATATCTTGCCTTGGCCTGAGCCTCGTCTTTACCCTTCACTGAGTAATAGAGCTTGAGCTTCGGCTCTGTGCCCGAAGGCCTGACCGCGGCGCGTGAGCCGTCGGCGAAATTGAAGAGAAGCACGTTCTCCTTCGGCAAGCCGTCGATTCCTTTTGAATAATCGGCGATATTATCGATATCATCGAATAACTCGCTGCCGTTTTCCCTGAACGCCTCCATGGCGGATTTTATCTTTTCCGCGCCCTCTTTTCCTTTGAGAACAAGGGTTTCGAGCGTATCGAGATAGAAGCCGTAACGCGCATAAATATCATGGAGCGCGTCGAGCAGAGTTTTGCCCTGCGATTTGTAATACGCCGCCGCTTCCGCTATCAGCATTGAGGACGAAACGGCATCCTTGTCCCTCGCGTGAGTGCCTGCGAGGTAGCCGTAGCTCTCCTCGTAGCCGAATACGTAGCCGTAACCGCCGCCCTTTTCCCATTCGCAGATTTTTTCGCCGATATATTTGAAGCCCGTCAGAGTAAGGAAAACCTTACAGCCGTATTCCTGCGCGATTTTCGCGCCGAGCGGACTTGTCACAATCGTCGTGACAACTGCGGGATTTTCGGGCAGAGCGCGGTTTTTCATTATGAAATCGAGCAGCACGGCGCCCGTCTGATTGCCCGAAAACAGCACGAAATCATCGCCGCTTCTCACCGCGATTCCGACTCTGTCACAGTCGGGGTCGGTGCCGATGACGAGGTCCGCGCCCGTCTTCTTCGCCTGCTCAATCGCGATATTCAGCGCGTCCTTCTCCTCGGGATTCGGCGAGCGGACCGTTGAGAAACCGCCGTCCGGCATTTCCTGCTTGGAAACGACCTCAACATCATATTTTTCAAGGATTCTTCTGACCGGGATATTACCTGTTCCGTGGAGCGGAGTATAGACAATTTTCAGGTTTTCGGGGTTTTTGTAAAGCGAAAGGGCTTTACATTCCGAAATGAAGCTGTCAACAACCTCCGGACCTATTATTTTTACGGCGTTCTGCGAAACGAGTGTTGTAAAGTTATTATCCTTTACATAAGCAATGTCCGCGAGATTTACCGCGTTTACGTATTTTATGAGCTCGTCGGCGTATTTCGGCGTGAGCTGGCATCCGTTTCCGTCATAGACCTTGTAGCCGTTGTATTCCTTGGGATTGTGGCTCGCGGTAATCACGACGCCAGCGGTGCAGTTAAGATATCTGACCGCGTAGGATAAAACGGGCGTCGGCTGAAGGGAGTCGAAAATATGAACCGCGATTTTTTCCTTCGCGAGCACGCAGGAGGTGACTTCGGCGAAAAGACGCGAATTATTCCTTGAATCATAAGCGATTGCGACGCTCTGCGCCGCGCCCGTCGAATTGAGATAATCCGCGAGGCCCTTCGTCGCCTTCGCTATCGTGTATCTGTTCATTCTGTTCGGGCCCGCACCCATTACGCCGCGCATTCCGCCCGTTCCGAATTCGAGATTTTTATAGAATCTGTCCTCGAGCTCCTTCGGGTCGCCGACCGCCTCAAGCTCGGCCTTC
>CADBBH010000022.1 GCA_902792905.1 Oscillospiraceae bacterium | reverse complement strand
GGCATACGAGAAAGCCGGGTTTAAAATCATTAAATCACTTCCAAAACATGAGATGTTTGAGGGAGAAAAAGTAGATTGCTGGCTGATGGAATTAGCACTATAGATTCCGGTTTGTCAATACAGACTGCAAACCGTTGTTTAAGTATAACACTAAAGAACAATTAAACAAGCTGTTAAGGTGATATGTTATGAATAATATGGCAAGCAATAAAGAATTTCCTCAGTTTACTGAGAATATCGCAGAAAGATTGGGCTCGGCCTGTAACGGCGGCACCGCGGACGGCTTCAGGGTAAGCCCCGCCGTTCATCACAGGCCGTCGGGTCTTAAAAGCGCGGAGATAACGGAGCGCGGCGTGCTTCTCTCTTACGGAGTGAGCGCGCGAAAAAGCGTTTTGTCATACACGCACGAAACCGCCCTTAATCTCTATAAGCCTGCGGACTCTCTCATTGACACGGTTTATATCCATATTGAGCTGTGGACAGACAGCATATTCCGCGTGGTATTCTCGGAGAATAAGGATATCGCCAATCCGTATTCGGGGTTGCCGGAAGAAGCGAGAATGCTTATCGCAAATCCCGGTAAGGTCGCCTTCACTTTTGAGAACAGCACAATAAAAACCGATAAAATCGAGATTCACATTGACAGCGAAAGCGGTAAAATCACCGCGAATTATAAGGGCGGAAGAGAATTCTTTTCGAAGCTAAAAACTTCTTTCAAGGCGGCGGATATTTATGACCTGACGCTGAGCAAAAACGGCGGCGATACCGCCTGCTTTGAAGCACTTGAGCTTGAGACGGATGAGGTCATATACGGTCTCGGCGAACGGTTTGACAGCATTGTAAGAAACGGCAGGCAGACTGATTTCCATAATAAGGACGCGGTGGGCACAACGAGCACACGAACCTATGTAAATATCCCGTTTTATATTTCCACCAAAGGTTACGGACTGTTTCTCAATTCCTCGGCTCCGACCAACTGGCAGATAGCCACGGCGGATTTAAGCGCGCTGCAGTTTGCCGTATATGACAATCAGCTTGATTATTTTGTGATTGCAGGCGAAACACCGAAAGAAATACTCAGGGGCTACTGCGGACTGACCGGCTTTGCAAAGCTGCCGCCGCTGTGGTCATTCGGCCTGTGGATGAGCCGCAACAGCTACACATCATGGGATGTTGTCGAGAAAATTGCAAGAGAAGTCAGGGAAAATGATATCCCCTGCGATGTTCTTCACCTTGACACCGCTTGGTTCACCGAGGACTGGAACTGCGACCTCAAGTTTTCAAAAGAGCGTTTTCCCGAGCCCGAAAAGCATATTGCTCAGCTGAAAGAGCAGGGCTTCCGTGTTTCGCTCTGGCAGTATAATTTCATCCCTCCCAGAGAGAATAACTCCAATTATCACGAAGCGCTTGAGCACGGCTATCTCGCAAAGGACAAAACCGGCGGCGTTTACCGGTATCCCGATGAGCATAAAGGCAGCTGGACAGATGATGTGATTATTGATTTTTCAAATCCCGATGCCCGCGAATGGTATGCCGCAAAAATCAAAGGGCTTATGGAAACGGGAGCGGCCGCAATCAAAACGGATTTCGGCGAAGGTATTCCCGAAGAAGCTGTTTACAGCGGCATTGACGGGAAATACTTCCATAACCTCTATTCACTGGTATATAACTATACTGTATTCGGCGCTTCTGAAGAGCCCATTGTGTGGGCCAGAAGCGGGACTGCGGGCAGCCAGCGTTTTCCCGTCCATTGGGGCGGAGACAGCCAGTGCACATTTGAGGCGCTCGCAGGCACTCTGAGGGGAGCACTGTCAATCGGTATGAGCGGTATTCCGTTCTTCTCGCACGATATAGGCGGATTTATCGGCGTGCCCGATGATGAACTCTATATCCGCTGGGCTCAGCTCGGCCTGTTTTCATCTCACTCCCGCTGTCACGGCGTGGGCGATCACACTCACCGCGAGCCTTGGTATTTTTCCGGTGAAGCGCTTGAAATATTCAGGTTTTATGACAAGCTCCGCTATTCATTGATGCCTTATATCTATGAGCAGGCAAAAATCTGCACACAGACCGGTCTCCCGATGATGAGAGCTCTTTATCTTGAATTTCCGCTTGACAGAAACGTGAGATATATTGATGATGAATACATGTTCGGCGAAGGCCTGCTGATAGCTCCGGTTCTAAAACCTCTGAGCAAAAGCAGAGTCAGGGAAATTTATCTGCCGGCCGGTGTCTGGTATGATTACTTTACCCGTGAAAAAATAATATCGGACGGCCGGTGGATTGAAAAGGCGGTTGAGCATAAGACTCTGCCCATATATGTAAAAGAAGGAACAACGCTTAAATATTGCAGCGCGGATAGATCCTTAAGCGAAGGCATGGGCGAAATCACAAGAACAGCAACAATGTGACCGGACAGGTCCGTATATCATCCCGACAAATCGGGATTTATAAAGGAGGATAACAATGGGTAAAAGTCTTATTATCTATTTCAGCAGAGCTGATCAAAACTATTCTGTCGGATGGATTGACAAAGGCAACACCGAAATTGTCGCCGAATTTGTGCAGGAACTGACCGGGGCGGATATGTTCAAGGTTGAACCCGCTGTTCCTTATGCCGCAGATTACAATACCTGCATAAAGGAGGCAAAGCTGCGCGTGGGCAACGCTCCGATAAAAGAAAAACCGGGTGACATTTCAGCTTATGATACAATCTTTGTTATGAGCCCGATTTACTGGGGAACTTACGCTCCTGAAATGGAAACGGCTCTGACAGGTCTTGATTTTTCAGGGAAAACAGTCCGCGTTATCAGTACGCACGAAGGTTCCGGCCTTGCAGGTATGGTTTCCGATGTAAAAAGAATATGCGTCGGGGCCGATGTTCGGAATAACGGGCTTGCGATTGTCGGCTCACAGGCAAAGAACTCAAAGCAGAAAGTTTCTGATTGGCTGTAATGCAAATTCCGGTTTATCGGGATAAATCACACAGAAAGAATAATACAAATCGGAATTTATAGAGGTGAGCATGATGTTGGAATTACTGAAAGCGAGATTTTTAGAACACAAGGAACTTCATCCGGCTGCGCGAGGCTCCCGCTGTCATCGCAGTTTTGCAAAAGATGGAGGAAAGCGGCGGTGAGCCTGACACCATAGGGTATGACGTAAAGACGGGGAAACTCATTTTCTGTGACTGTGCAAAGGAATCGCCCGTCGGGCGCAGAAGCCTGTGCTATGACGAAAAGGCGTTGCGCGGGCGCACGAAGAATCCGCCGTCCGACAGCGCCGAACGGAAAGCAAAAGAGATTGGCATTTCAATGATGACAGAGGAACTCTATCGTCGACTGCAAAGTCTCGGCTCATTTGATCTGAAAACGTCAAGCTGGATCGCTACGCCGGAGGATATCCGCAGCAAGGGCGGCGCGCTGTTCTGCGAACGGCGCTATGATACCGTTTTCACTTTTCACAACGGCGCGGATTCCTACTATTCTGTGCGCGGATTCAGAGGGTATATTCTTGTCTAAGCACCGGACTCAATGATAAAAAACTCTGCGATTCATTGGACTGTAAGAATGACAAATTCCGGTTTGACGGATTAATTGTGAAGATAGAATAAAACAAATGGTATTCGGGGTGAAAAGCATTGACAATAAATGAATATCTGAATCTGATTGAAGAAGTTATAAAAAACGGAGCATACAAGGATGACTGGCAGTCTCTGTCTCATCACAAGACACCCTCGTGGTATTACAGGGATAAGTTCGGCATTTTTATTCACTGGGGAATATATAGTGTGCCGGCTTACGGCAACGAGTGGTATGCCAGGGCAATGTATGATAAGAATTGCCGTGAATTTGAGCATCACATAAAAACATACGGGCCTCAGGATAAATTCGGCTACAAGGATTTTATTCCGATGTTCACAGCGGAAAAATTCGATGCCGGAGAGTGGGTTTCACTTTTCAAAAAAGCGGGAGCAAGGTTTGTTATGCCCGTTTGCGAGCATCACGACGGCTTTGCAATGTATGAAACGGAATTCAACAGATGGAATGCCAAGGCGATGGGTCCCTGCAGAGACGTTGCGGGCGAGCTGAAAGCTGCCTGCGAAAAAGAGGGCCTTACCTTCTGCGCTTCAACGCACCGCGCCGAGCATTATTTCTTTATGAATATGGGCAGAACCTTTGACAGTGATGTAAATGATGATAATTACAGAGACTTTTACGGCCCCGCTTATTACAGCCCCGAATTTGACAGCGGCACTCTGCATATAACCACAGCCGACACTTATTCAACAGGAGCAAGCAGGGAATGGCTTGAGGACTGGCTTGTGCGCACCTGCGAGCTTATAGACAGGTATCAGCCGTCAATCCTTTATTTTGACTGGTGGATTCACAATCGCTCCTTCAAACCGTATCTGAAAAAACTGTGCGCTTATTACTACAACCGCGCCGAAGAATGGGGAAAAGAAGTCACAATCAACTACAAGCACGAGGCGTTTCCTCCGACTGTCGCAACCTTTGATGTTGAGCGTGGGGCGCTGACGGATATATCTCCCGTGCCCTGGCAGACCGACACAGCCATAGGCAAACGCTCCTGGGGATATATAAAAGACAATGAATTCAAAAGCGCCCGTCAGATAATTACGGATTTGATTGACATAGTCAGCAAAAACGGAATGCTGCTGCTGAATATAGGCCCGAAAGCCGACGGAACGATTACAGATGAAGAAACCGCGGTCCTTCTTGAAATCGGTGAATGGCTCCGAAAGAACGGTGAAGGAATTTACGGCACAACCTTCTGGAAACAGTTCGGCGAGGGTGAAGTCAATAACGAGGACGGCTTCTTTAAAGATAACGAGGAAAAGGCGTTCACTGCTAACGATTTCCGCTTTACCTACAAGGACGGCTTTGTCTATGCTTTCCAGATGCGCCCCGACGGTAACGATGTTAAAATTAAAGCGTTCAGGAAACATATTCCTCACGATTTTCTTGTAAACTCGGTTACTCTGCTCGAAACGGGTGAAACACTCCCGTTTGAAAGAAACGAAAACGAAATGATAATAAAAACAAACGGTCTTAAGAGCGACAAAC
This sequence comes from Oscillospiraceae bacterium, assembly GCA_902792905.1. GTDB lineage: Bacteria > Bacillota > Clostridia > Oscillospirales > Acutalibacteraceae > CAG-177. The sequence continues at coordinate 2,981 of CADBBH010000022.1, read as the reverse complement.
CGCTCTGCTTTAAAATAGAAATTGACTGATTGTGAAATCGCAAACCGCAGGAGAAATACGCAGTAAATCAAAGACAGAAAAGATTATACAGCTCAGATAAAGGAACTGATTATGGAATACACGGTCCAATGGCGCCTTAAAGGCGATGACTACGCAGGCTCTTTTGGCAACGGCTTTACGCTGGCAAACGGAGAAAGCGTTGCAGGCATGAAAAAATCATACGAAAATGACGATGAAACTGTTTTTGAAGGAAAAAACGGTCACATCGTCACCTGCCTTCACAAAAAGGTAAACGGAGTAACCGTTCTGAAAACCGTTTTTGAAAACAAAACCGATTCATACGCGGATCTGGAGCTGTTATCAAGCTTTGCGATAAACGGCATAAAGGCAGACAGAATTCACAGGGCAACCTCGTTCTGGAGCGCGGAGGGCAAACTTCTTTCACAGGATCTGACCGAGCTGAATATGGAACCCTCCTGGGCAAAACACGGCTTAAGGATTGAAAAATTCGGTCAGATCGGCTCTATGCCCGTCAGAAAATGGTTTCCGTTTCTTGTGCTTGAGGATACCGAAAACAATGTTTTTTCGGGCGTTCAGCTCTATTGCCCGTCAAGCTGGCAGATAGAAATTATTACAAAGGATAAATCCGTAAGCATAAACGGAGGGCTTGCCGACAGAGATTTCGGCCAATGGACAAAAAGGATTGCTCCGAACAAAAGCTTTACTTCGCCGAAAGCTGTCTTCGCAACGGGCAAATCATTACTTGAGGTCTGCGATAAGCTTGTAAAGGCGCAGCATCCGGACACGGCAGAGATTGATTCGGACCTGCCGGTTATATTTAACGAATACTGCTTCAGCTGGGGAAATCCCACGCTCGAAAACATAAAAAAAGCAGCCGGGAAACTCAAAGACTCAGGCGTAAGATATTTCGTTATTGACAGCGGCTGGTATAAGAAACCGGAAGCCGATTGGTTCAGCGCTTCGGGTGACTGGATTCCCGAAAAATCGTTATTTCCAAACGGCATAAAAGAAGCCGCCGACATCATTCGTTCAAACGGAATGATTCCGGGCTTATGGTTTGAATTTGAAACTCTCGGCAAGGATTCAAAAGGCTATAATGATAATGAAAACCTGCTCAGCCGTGACTCTTTTCCCGTAACGGCAGGCGGAAGAAGGTTTTGGGATATGCGAAAGGAAGCCGTAAAAGAATTTCTTGACGGGCGGGTTATTTCGCTTTTAAAAGAAAACGGCTTCGGCTATATAAAGGTAGATTACAATGAAAATATCGGCGCAGGCGCCGACGGAAGCGAAAGCTACGGCGAAGCGCTCAGGCAAACGGTTGAAGCAAGCCGAAATTACTTTGTGCGTATGAAAAAGCTTATACCCGGCCTTGTTATTGAAAACTGTTCAAGCGGCGGCCACCGCCTTGAGCCGTCTTTTATGGAGGTTTCGACAATGGCGAGCTTTTCGGATGCTCACGAAACAGCATCCATACCGCTGATTGCGGCAAATCTTCACCGTCTTATCCGCCCGGAGCAAAGCCAGATATGGGCGGTACTTCGCAGGGGCGCCGACATTCACCGCATTAACTATTTGTTGACAGGCGGTTTCCTCGGAAGACTTTGCCTTTCGGGTGAGATTTATGACCTTGAAAAGGAAAAATGGGAGCTCGTGCTTAAAGCAATTGAGTTTTACGGTAAAATCAGGCATATTATCCGTGACGGTTTTACAAGTGTTATCCGTTCGGATGTTAAGGATTACTCCGATCCGGCAGGTTACCAGGCCGTTTTGCGCACTCTTCCGGATTCTGCGCTGCTTATTGTTCACACATTTAAGAACACAGCCAATCCGCCGGTAAACGACTTGCTTGAAGGTTATGATATTGATGATGAATTCGGTTCACCGCTTGACGGCGAATTCAGAGGCAAGGCATTTTTGTTAAGAAAAAAGAATACCTGAACATCGGACCGGCAAATCGGAATTTCTCGAATTTATTCATATTTTTTCAAAAGGGTATTGACTCTCACGCTCCGTCATAGTGTATGCTCTTGCTTTGAGGTGATAGAATTGAAAATGCAGATTAAAGAATTTGCCGATTTTACGGGTGTAAGTGTGCGCACACTGCATTATTACGATGAAATTGGATTGTTGAAGCCAGCCTTCGTTGACAAAACTACAGGCTATCGCTTTTATGACGAAAAATCTTTTCTTCGTATGCAAGAGATTCTCTTTTACCGTGAACTTGACTTTTCCTTAAAGCGCATTGAAGAGATTTTGTCATCCCCATATTACGACAAAAGCAAGGCGCTGAACGAGCAAAAGCAACTTCTCACACTCAAAAAAGAGCGGTTAGAGCGGTTGATTTCTGCTATTGACGGTGCCGTGAAAGGAGAAAATGTTATGTCAGCATTCGATAACAGCGAATTTGAAAAATATAAGGCTGAAGCCAGAGAAAAATGGGGCAAAACGGATGCGTACAGAGAATATGCAGAACGGACTGAGAACTACTCCGGACAGAAGCGGAATGACCTTGCCGTGGAAATGGACCATATTATGGCAGAGTTTGCGCTCTGCATGAGAAAGGACGAAAGACCTGATTCCGCCGAAGCGCAAAACCTTGTAAAAATGCTGCAGGATCATATCACCGGGAATTACTATCTTTGTACAAACGAAATACTGGCAAGTCTCGGTCAGATGTATGTAGCGGACGAGCGCTTTACGAAAAGCATTGATAAGCACGCTGACGGTACTGCTGCGTTTATCTGTGAAGCAATTGCGGCGTATTGCAGTAAGTAGATTCTGGTATGCAGAGCAAAAATAATTTAATAGTCATTATTCCGCTCACTTATTGTGGGCGGTTTTTTTATACCCTCTGAGACCCGAGTTTGAGTGAAAAATTAAACGCAAGGAAGAAACAAAAAACTGACAATAAATCATAAAACAGTGGAAATCAGTCGATAAAAAGAGTAGAATATTGCCGG
>CADBBH010000021.1 GCA_902792905.1 Oscillospiraceae bacterium | reverse complement strand
TGCTTATAACAAGCTCTCCGCTGCCGATAAAGCAAAGACAGACGTTTATACCGAGAGCCGCAAGGTTTATGATTCTCTCTCGGATTCGGAGAAGAAGGAGCACGCAGATATCCTTACCATCCTCGCTCAGTCAAACGGTAAAGCTACTCTTATGATGGAAAATCTCATCACCAGAGCCGCCGATCCCTGGAGCAATACTTGGGTTGAGCGTCTGTCAGAGATGGATTCTTATGAAAACTTCGTTGATCTTTTTGCCGAAGATATGGAGCTACTCCCGAGTGATGCCGAAGCGGAGCTTAAAAAGAATTATGATAATGACGCGAATACTGTTTTGAATATGTATTCCGATTTCAGAGAGAATCTTCTCAAGTATGATGAATACAAGAAACTTGTAGATAATTATGATTTCGACGCGGCGGATGAAAAACTCGATTCTGCAGCAGAGATTAATGACGAATCGGATGAGTCCGAGTTTGAAAAAGCCGTCGAGGATTACGCTGAAGTTCAGAATGACATCGGTGAGATAATGCTCGCGGTCAGTTATATGGTTATCCATGACAACTTTGCCGATATGGCATACGGCGACGGAACCCTGCTCGATTTCTTTACTCAGGAACCTGAAGAAATTGAAAACAATATTTCTGTATTGTATCCCGTTGTTGCATCTTTTTCGGACGGTCAGAGAGCAGGCCTTGAATTTGTTACTCTCAGAGAACTTTCTATGATTGCGTTTTCGGATCCTGAGAACTATTCGGATGACTCACTCGACAGTCTCGGGGAACTCTCAATCTATGACGGAGTTGACCGCGGTATTTATCAGAAGGGCGGTGTTGCGCTCACTTCGGATGCCCTGCGTAAAAAAGCGCAGTCCCGGGCAGTTGAGGAAAACACGGTTCTGAGCGGCTGGACTATTGCGTCAATGGTGATTACCGGCATCTGCCTCGTCGGCGCTGTCGCTTCCGCCATCGCCCGTCCTTATTATAAAGCAGCTGCGCCGAGAATAAGGGAAATAATCAGAACTTCCGGCAATAACAGTATCAGCATGTATAAATCCAAGTACTTTTCTGTTACCACCGAATTCGGAAACAAGTCAAAATGGCTTGACGATATATACGCTGTGCGCGTGGGCCAGACCAAATGGCTCGCAATCGGATTCACCGTCGCGATGGTAGTGTTCGCCGCTGTTACCACCGGCCTCGCCTACCGCGATATGGTAAACTATTATAAAGTTGATTTCACTCCGATTCCGCACTATATGGTCGAAGAAAAAGACATAGTATCTTATAATGAATACGGAGATAAAACCGTCATAAAAAATCAGACGGCATATTACGAAGCCGTCGAATGCAATAGGAAGTCAGGAGATGAGTTTTATAAGACTCTCGGCACCTGCGCTGATATGAACGGAGATGTCGGCAAGCAGTGGTTAGCCCTCTACGTTCAGAAGAGCGATGTCTTCCCGCCGATTCTCGCGGACTCCCTTATAGCGGTTAAGGGCAAATCAGATATTCCTGCAGGATACAAGACCGGTATTCATATGTTCGGAAGCGGCGCGGCGTTCAATCTCAACAGCGGACTCTATGACTGGAACAAGGATGCTCCCGGCATATATGTTTATTTCAAAGTAGATTCATCAGCTGCAAAATCGGCATCAGCCGGCTCAAGCTTCACCGCCGGTAATCTTGCTATCTCTGGAGTAGCCGGACTCGGCATCGGTGCTGTTGCCTGCGCACTTGTTTCTAAAGCGGCAGGCAGGAAAAAGAAAGCAGACGCAGCATAATAATCGCATATAATCCCGATCCGGCGCAAAAGGAATCGCAAATCAGGGAGTTGTGTCAGTTTATATTTTCGACTCATCTGTGTCCGGAATTACGGGAATATATAAAACGCCAAGCCCGCAGGATTCATCCTGCGGGCTTGGTATATTCTTTTATTTTCAATTAAAGCTGGGGACCTGCGGGAACAAGTGCTTTGCCCGCCTCGTTGCCTTCATACTTCTTGAAGTTGTTGATGAATCTTGATGCGAGATCCTTTGCCTTCTTATCCCACTCTGCGCCGTCTGCATAGGTATCGCGCGGGTCGAGAATCTCGGTGGCAACGCCTTCAAGCTCGGTCGGAACCTCAAGATTGAAGAAGGGGATGGTCTTGGTCGGAGCGTTGTTGATAGCGCCCGAAAGGATGGCGTCGATAATTCCGCGGGTATCTTTGATTGAGATACGCTTGCCTGTGCCGTTCCAGCCGGTGTTTACGAGATATGCCTTGGCGCCGCTCTTTTCCATTCTCTTGACAAGCTCTTCCGCATACTTGGTGGGATGAAGCTCAAGGAATGCCTGACCGAAGCAAGCCGAGAAGGTCGGGGTGGGCTCGGTGATTCCGCGCTCAGTGCCAGCAAGCTTTGCAGTGAAACCGGAGAGGAAGTAATACTTGGTTTGCTCGGGAGTCAGGATTGATACCGGAGGCAGAACGCCGAAAGCGTCGGCGGAAAGGAAGATAACCTGCTTTGCCTCGGGAGCGGATGAAACGGGGCGGACTATATTCTGAATGTGATCTATGGGATAGGAAACACGGGTATTCTCCGTTACGCTCTTGTCGGCAAAGTCGATTTTGCCGTTTTCATCGAGAGTAACGTTCTCAAGAAGAGCATTACGCTTGATTGCGTTATAGATGTCAGGCTCGGAATCCTTATCGAGGTTGATAACCTTCGCGTAGCAACCGCCCTCAAAATTGAATACGCCCTTGTCATCCCAGCCGTGCTCGTCATCGCCGATAAGAAGGCGCTTCGGGTCGGTGGAAAGGGTGGTCTTGCCGGTGCCGGAAAGGCCGAAGAAGATAGCAGTGTTTTCGCCGTTCATATCGGTATTTGCCGAGCAGTGCATAGCAGCGATGCCCTTGAGAGGAAGATAGTAGTTCATCATTGAGAACATACCCTTCTTCATCTCTCCGCCGTACCAGGTGTTGAGGATGACCTGCTCACGGGAGGTAATGTTGAAAGCAACGCAGGTGTCGGAATTGAGACCGAGCTCCTGATAATTGTCAACCTTCGCCTTTGAGGCAGTATATACTACGAAATCGGGCTCGAAATCCGCAAGCTCCTCCTCGGAGGGACGGATGAACATATTCTTTACGAAATGTGCCTGCCAGGCAACTTCCATTATAAAGCGGATAGCCATGCGGGTTTCTTTGTTGGTGCCGCAGAAAGCGTCCATAACGAAAAGTCTCTTGCCGGAGAGCTGCTTTCTCGCAAGACCTTTAACATATTCAAATGTCTCTTCGCTCATCGGATGGTTGTCGTTCTTATACTCGTCGGTGGTCCACCATACGGTATTCTTCGAATTCTCATCCATAACGATGTATTTATCCTTGGGCGAGCGGCCGGTATATACGCCGGTCATAACGTTGACAGCATCAAGTTCGCTGACCTGACCTACCTCAAAGCCGGTGAGGCCGGGCTTGGTTTCTTCCTCAAAGAGAGTTTCAAAAGAGGGATTGTAGACGATTTCTTTTACGTCGGAAATGCCGTATTTGGTTAAGTCGAGATTTGCCATAGATTCATTCTCCTTTTCTGTCGGTTTCCTCATTTTTGGGGGAACGCATACTTCCCATATTAACATAATTATAATAATGCAAAAAGGGTGAATAGTCAAGCAAAACGCTTCAAAATTATATCGTCAATATGTAAAAGCATTTTACCCATTTATCACCTTTTCTTATACAGTATTCTCATTGACATATTTTTGAAAACAATGTATTATTTTTAAGATAAAAAATATAATGCAGGAGAATGCTTTATGTTAAAGAATGAAGAAAAATCAATGGAAAAAATCGTGAATCTCTGCAAAAACAGAGGATTTATTTTCGCCGGCAGCGATATTTACGGCGGCCTTGCGAACACCTGGGACTACGGCCCTCTCGGCTCTCGTCTTAAGAATAACGTCAAGGATACCTGGCGCAAGAGATTCATCCAGGAGAGAAAGAGCAGCTACGAAGTTGACGCCGATATTCTCATGCATCCCAGAGTATGGGAGGCGAGCGGCCATGTTGCGAGCTTCAGCGACCCTCTGCTTGACTGCAAGGAGTGCAAAATGCGCTTCAGAGCCGATAACCTTATCGATGAATTCAATCCCGACGCTCACGCGGATGGTATGACGAAAGAGGAAATGTTCGACTATATCAAGGCGAATTCCATTCCCTGTCCCCACTGCGGCAAGCATAATTTCACCGATATCAGAGAATTCAACCTGATGTTCCAGACCTTCAGGGGCGTTACCAATGACAGCAAGAATGTCATCTATCTGCGTCCTGAAAACGCTCAGGGCGAATATGTCAATTATCTTAATGTTCAGCGCACTATGAGAGCGAAGCTTCCGTTCAGCATCGGTCAGATAGGCAAGGCGTTCAGAAACGAAATCACTCCGGGCAACTTCACATTCCGCACAATCGAATTCGAGCAGATGGAGTTCCAGACCTTCTGCAGAGAGGGAACAGACACCGAGCTCTATGAATATTTTAAGGAATACGGCAAGAAGTATTTTGAGGATCTCGGAATTCCCGCGGAGCATCTTCGTTTCCATGATCACGAGAAACTCGCGCACTATGCAAAGGCGGCCTGCGATATAGAATTCCTCTTCCCCTTCGGCTGGGGCGAAATCAACGGCACTCACAACAGAACCGATTTCGACCTCAAGAGACATCAGGAATACAGCGGCAAGAATCTTGAGTATCTCGATCCTGAAACAAACGAAAAATTCATTCCCTATATAATCGAATCCACCTACGGCCTTGACAGAACCGTGCTTGCCCTTCTCTGCGAAGCATATGATGAAGAGGTTGTCGATGCCGAAAAGAACGATACAAGAGTTGTTCTTCATCTGAGCCCGGCGGTCGCTCCCTTTAAAGCGGCAGTGCTTCCTCTTTCAAAGAAGCTCGGCGAAGAAGCAATTAAGGTTTATGAAAAGCTCAGCGCGAAGTTTATGGTTGACTATGACGAAACCGGTTCAATCGGCAAGCGCTACCGCAGAGAGGATGAAATCGGTACTCCCTGGTGTATCACCTTCGATTTCGATTCTCTTGAAGATAACTGCGTAACCATCAGAGAAAGAGACTCAATGGAGCAGGTTAGAGTTTCCATCGATTCACTTGAGGAATATTTTGCGGATAAAATCAATTTTTAAGGAGATTTACCGTGATTCAGTTCACCGAAACCGTTTTACGCGATGCGAATCAGTCCCTCATAGCCACGAGAATGCCGTTTTCGGTTATGGAGCCGATTCTCGGCAGCCTCGATAAAGCCGGCTACTATTCTCTCGAATGCTGGGGAGGTGCCACTTTTGACTCCTGCCTGCGCTATCTCGGAGAGGATCCCTGGGAGAGACTGCGCAAAATCAGAGCCGCCTGCCCCAACAGCAAGCTTCAGATGCTTCTAAGAGGGCAGAATCTGCTCGGATATCATCACTATCCCGATGATGTTGTGAGGATGTTCGTGCGCAAGAGCGTCGAAAACGGAATTGATATTATAAGAATATTTGACGCGCTCAATGATATCAGGAATATACGCACTGCAGTTGATGAGACGCTGAAATGCGGAGCCCATGCCTCCGCGGCGATATGCTACACAATCAGCCCGATTCACAATCTTGAGATGTTTGTGAATCTCGCGAAAGAGATGGAGTCGCTAGGAGTTCAGTCAATCTGCGTCAAGGATATGGCCGGTATAATGGGCCCAAGAGAGGGCTATGACCTCGTCAAAGCGCTTAAAGAAAATGTGAAGGTTCCGATAGTCGTTCACACTCACGCGACGACCGGCCTCGGCTATATGACACTTTTAAAATGTGTTGAAGCCGGAGCGGATGTTATCGACACGGCTATTTCAAGTTTTTCCGGCGGAACTTCACAACCCGCTACCGAGACTATGGCATACGCGCTTCGCAAATTCGGATATGAGAATAATCTTGATATAAAAGAGTGCGTTAAAATAAACGATTATTTCAAGGCGTATAAGAAGAAATGCTTCGGCGACGGAACTATGAACCCCGTTGTTATGGGCACTCAGAGCGACGCACTGGTTTATCAGATTCCCGGCGGAATGCTTTCAAATCTCGTGGCTCAGCTGACTGCGCAGAATAAACTCGACAAGCTTGATGAGGTGCTTGAAGAGACTCCGAGAGTGCGCAAGGATCTCGGCTATCCTCCGCTCGTTACCCCGATGAGTCAGATGGTTGGCGTTCAGGCGGCTACCAATGTGCTCTCGGGTGAGAGATATAAGGTTGTTTCAAAAGAAATCGAAAACTATATCAGAGGCGAATACGGCAAAGCGCCCGGCGAGGTGAATCCGGAGCTTCAGAAGAAGATTCTCGGAGATGAAAAGCCCGTTGAATGCAGATACGCCGATTTGCTCGAGCCCGGTTTTGAGAAGGCAAAAGCTGAAATCGGTTCAAGGGCGAGAAGCGATGAGGATGTGCTTTCGTATATCGCGTTCCCCACGCAGGCGGAGGCCTTCTTCGAAAAAAGAGAAACGAAAGAGAAAAACACCTTCAATTATAAAATAGCAAGAATTGACTGAGGTGAAGAGATGAATCTTATTAGTCTGGCAATATGGAAGGGCGGAAGCATGACGGTTCCCGAGTCGCTCGGAATCGCGCTTGTCGGCATACTCGTTGTGCTCGCGGAGCTTGCTCTGCTTGCGCTTTTTATCACAATCCTCTCAAAAATTATCGGTGTATTCACAAAAAAGAAAAAGGCGGAGGAACAGGGGATTACTGTTACTCCCGCTGCGGAAACCGGAAACGGCACTCCGGCTCCTGCGGCCGATTACAGCGGCTCTCCGAATCTCATAAATGTCGATGAACCGACCGCCGCGTGCATTATGGCGATAGTCAGCGACCGCAGCGGAATACCGCTTGAACGCCTGAGATTCAGGTCGATAAAGCTTCTGGAGGATAAATAAATGAAATATATAGTAAATCTTAACGGTAAGAATTACGAGGTCGAGGTCGAAGAGGGAAGCGCGTCGATAGTTTCCGTTACCGATGCCCCCGTCGCAGCCCCTGCAGCCCCCGCGGCTCCTGCCGCATCCGCGCCTGCACCCGCACTCTCCGGAAGCGGCGAAAAGGTAGTCGCTCCGATGCCCGGCACAATCCTCTCGGTTTCTGTTTCCGAGGGCAAGGCCGTCAGGGCGGGCGATATAATTATGGTTCTCGAAGCTATGAAGATGGAAAACGAGATAGCCGCCCCCTGCAGCGGAACGGTTACTCAGGTGCTTGTTCAGAAGGGCTCGACGGTTGATACAAATGCCGTTCTCGCCATAATCGGCTGAGGAGGGCAGTATGGGTTTTGACAGCATAATTCAGATAATAAAAGGAATATGGGATAATTCCGGATTTGCCGCTATGCCGTGGCAGAACGCGGTCATGATTCTCGTTTCGTTTATATTCCTTTATCTTGCAATCCGCAAGAAATTCGAGCCGCTCCTGCTCGTTCCGATAGCGTTCGGCATCCTGCTTGCCAATATGCCCGAAACGGGGCTTATGGCGGACCCTGCCGGAATAATGGATGCTTCTCAGGCAGTTGAGGGCGCGCATTGGTATAATGACGGCGTTCTCCGGTTGATTTACGCGGGCGTCAAGAGCTCGATTTTCCCCTGCCTTATATTCATGGGAATCGGCGCGATGACCGATTTCGGACCGCTTCTTGCGAATCCCATCAGTCTTCTTCTCGGCGCGGCGGCTCAGCTCGGCATCTATGTCGCTTTTGTAATCGCGATAGCCCTCGGGCATATTCCTTCAATCGGCTTTACTCCCGAGCAGGCCGCGTCAATAGCGATTATCGGCGGAGCCGACGGCCCTACGGCAATACTTGTTGCCTCAAAGCTCGCTCCCGAATTGCTCGGACCGATAGCGCTCGCGGCTTATTCATATATGGCGCTCATACCTATCATTCAGCCGCCTATCATGAAATTGCTGACCACCGAAAAAGAGCGCAAGGTTGAGATGAAACAGCTCCGCACGGTTACAAAGACGGAAAAGATTATTTTCCCGATAGCCGTTTTCGTAATTGTTTCTCTCCTGCTTCCATCGGCGGCGCCTCTGATAGGATTCCTGATGCTCGGCAATCTCTTCAAGGAATGCGGAGTTACCGAGAGACTCAGCGATACGGCGCAGAATTCGCTCTGCAATATAGTTACGATAATGCTCGGAACTACAGTCGGCGCAACCGCCGCGGGCGAACAGTTCCTTCAGATAAGAACACTGGCTATCGTATTCCTCGGTCTTGCCGCATTCTGTTTCTCCACAGCGGGCGGCGTGCTTTTCGGAAAGATTCTTTATATCATTACAGGCGGAAAAATCAATCCGCTTATCGGCTCTGCGGGCGTTTCCGCCGTTCCTATGGCGGCGCGCGTTTCCAACAAGGTGGGACAGCAGTACGATCCCGGCAACTTCCTGCTGATGAACGCCATGGGTCCCAACGTGGCCGGCGTCATCGGTTCCGCAGTCGCCGCGGGCGTGTTCATCGCGCTGTTTGCGAAATAATGAAGTGGGGGAGCGGCCCCCTGCCGCTCCCATGTCTGAAACATAACGGAGGAGATTATTATGGGTAAAGTTATGATTACCGAGACCATCCTTCGTGACGCGCACCAGTCCCAGGCCGCGACCCGCATGCGCCTGGAGGACATGCTGCCCGCCTGCGAAGTGCTAGACAAGGTCGGCT
>CADBBH010000020.1 GCA_902792905.1 Oscillospiraceae bacterium | reverse complement strand
AATGTGCGACAGACCGCAGGAGCAGTTCGAGTATCTCTCGGAGCTTGCGACTCACACGGAACTTCCGCTTATTCTCTATGAATTCCCGGGCATGAAGCCGCATCTGATGGACGCGTCTGTTTACGGAAAACTCGTTGAGACCGGCAGATTCAAGGGCATCAAGGATACGACCTGCTACCTCGAAAAAATCAAGGAAAAAATCGCGGTTCAGGGCTCGTCCGATGTGCTTCAGGCGAATATACCGTTCCTTTACGATTCATGGGAAGCGGGCGCGAGAGACCTCTTCGTAAAAATGTGGGATGAATGGGTCAGAGGCGATAAAGAATCGGCCGAAAAGACCTACTGGCAGATAATAAACCTCGACCACGCAATAGATTCGGGCTTCAACCTCAGCGCGAAATATCTCTGCGCTCTCAGAGGCGTGAATATGAAGCCCGTCAACAGAGGCGGCGGCTCGCTGAGTCCGATGAGAATGCGCGCGCTTAAAGCGTATTACGACTGGGCGCATTCCGAGGGCATCCTCTGATAAACGAAACTGATCCGTTAATAATCTTTCGGGAGTGAAAATTATGAAAAAACTCAGCGCAAACGTATGTGCGATAACCCACGCGGGCAGAGTCCGTAAAGAAAATGAGGATAACTACAGCTTAAACGGCCGCCTGACTTCAACGGGCGAGCTCAAGAAGGGAAGCGCCTATGTCCAGAAGATGGCCGAGCCCTTCAGCCTTATCGTATGCGACGGTATGGGCGGCGAAAACTACGGCGAGGTAGCAAGCGGTATTGCCGCCGAGACCATGTCGAGGCACGCCGGAGACATATATTCAAGCGGCGAGGATTTCAGCTTCGCCATTTCCCGCTATCTCGATGAGGCAAACAATAAAATATGCAATGAAATCAACGCCAGAGGCGGCAAGCGCATGGGCACCACCCTCGCCGGTATCTACGCCACCAAGGGCAAGGTTATATGCGTGAGCATAGGCGACACGAGAATTTATCATTTCGCCAACGGCATTCTCGAGCAGGCGAGCTTCGATCACACCCACGCCCAGCAGATTGTTGACGCGCGCGAGGCGACTCAGGCGAATATCGGCAATATGGCCGACGCGAAGCGCCTGACCAAGCATCTCGGCACCTTCCCCGAGGAAGGTCCTCTCAAGCCGAATGTAAGCGTTATTGACGATGTTCATAACGGCGATGTGCTCCTGCTCTGCTCAGACGGTCTGACCGATATGCTCAGCGACGAAGAGATTTCCGCCATCATTTCGAGCGGCGAAAACGCCCAGGATGTGACCGGAAAGCTGCTTCGCAAGGCGATGGAAAAGGGCGGCAAGGATAACATCACGATTATCACCGCTTTTATGACCGCCGAGGATTCCGCAATCTTCGTTCCTATTGCCGAGGCAATGGTCGGCGACAAGGACCCGAATTACGAGGATGAATACCGCCATTCATACGGCGCGAATGTTCCCGACGGCGAAGGCGGCTCACCCTATGCCAATGCCGATGCGCTCGCGGGCGAAGAGGGACCGGACGTAAAGAAAATAGCTATGATAGCCGTGATAGCGCTTGTTGCGCTCGCAGTTCTTGCGGCGGCAGGATTCATAATCAAGAGGGCAATAGATAAGAAGAAGGCACAGCAGACAACGACAACCACCGAGTATTCCTACGATTACAGCTCCCAGACCTTCTTCACGACCACGGAGCCGACAACAGAGGAATCGACCGAGGGAAGCGAATCGTCAAGCGAAGAGGACAGCACCGTCACCACCCAGCCGACGGCAACGATTGCTCCGACCACGAGAAGATATTACACGACTACAAGAAGATATACCACTACAACGAGAAGACCGAGTTCAACCAACGCTCCGTCATCGAGCAATGCTCCCTCGTCAAGCAACCCGCCTTCATCGAGCAATCCGCCTTCGTCGAGCAATCCTCCCTCAAGCAGCGAACCTTCGTCAAGCAATCCTCCTTCAAGCAGCGAACCGTCATCCAGCAATCCTCCTTCAAGCAGCGAACCGTCATCATCCCAGCAGGGTGAATTACCGAGCATATCTCTCCCCACCCCCTGATGATTAATTAAAACATAAGCGCCCCGTCAGCCGACAGGGCGCTTTTTATATTGATTTTAAGCCGTAGATAATGTATAATTCAAGCGCCATCAAATGCCGAAACGGGGTGAAACCGATGCCTGTATTCACAATATCATTCTGTGCGTTAACAGTTTTGATTTATATTCTCGACTCCTTTATTCTTGTGCCGGCAGACGCGGGCGTAACCGCGAAGGAGAGATTTCTCACCGGCCACAACAAGGGGCTTATCAACCGCGCCCTGCATCTCTCGGATGAAAAAATCAGGCGCGGTCAGGTCTGGCGGCTCGTATCCTCCGCGTTGCTGCATGTCGGAACGCCCCATATCATAACGAATACTCTCGCGATGCTGATTGCCGGATACGCCGTCGAGTCAGTACTCGGCTCCGCGCGCACGCTCTTATGCTATATCGGCTCCGCGCTCGTTTCGGGGCTTTTCATGGCGTTTGTGTATAAGCTTCACGAGGGCGAAGGCGCCTCGCCCGGAATATTCGGGCTGATTGCGGTGTTCGTCATCCTCGCGGTGAAAAACGGCACGCTCTTTTTCTCGCCCCTGCCGCTCTGGGCGCTGATTATCCTCGGAATATATGTTATTACAGGCTTTTTCGGCGGCAAGGCCACGCTCTTTGAGCATCTTTCGGGCTTTGCGGGCGGCCTGCTCGCGGGGATTGCGATAATATTTTTGGTGTAGATGAAAAACACAGGGCACGGAAAATCCGTGCCCTTTAATTCTGCCGTATTCTGTTAAACTTTCGGGAAGAGGCTGCCGAAGAAGGCCTTGATATGGTCGAATAAATCGGCAAAGAAGGCGGCTATTTTCTCAAAGAAATTGAGCTCCTTGGGCGCGTCCTCATATCCGTCGAGATTCGGGCTGTCAGTGTTGTATCTTGCCTGCAGTCCCGTTTCGAAATAATATTCATCGATTACCTTGCCGTTGAGGATATATATCCCGCCGTTCTGATAATTCTCGATGCCGTATCCTTCGTTCGCGGTGAATCTGATTCGCAGATACACCGTTTTGCCCGCGGGGATGATATCTCCGTCGAGGAGCGTAATGACTTCGTTGCCTTCGAAATACCACATGCCCTCGGTATAAGCCGAGTATTTTTCGGGCTCTGCGGTATCGACATAGAGATGATCGTGATAGACTTCGCCGGCTTTGGGAAGCTCATATTTTGCTTCCATGCGCTTTACGGCTCCCGCGGCGAATGCGGGCACTGCGAGCGCGCCGAGAATAATAACGCAGAGTATCAGGGACAATGCTTTTTTCATAGTTTACACCCCTTGAATGTTTTTTGTTATTTTAGCATATTCCCCGCCGTTTTTCAATAGCGGAGCGCGGAGCTCTCATATTCGCTCAATAAAATTCGATTTTTAATTGATTATTAAATAATAATGTTGTATAATGGTAAGGTAAGTGATGTTTTGTTAAAAAACGACTGAAAGCATCGGAGGTTTTATTATGTCAGACTGCGCAATAGTAGGCATCAACTGGGGTGACGAAGGCAAGGGCCGTATGGTCGACCTGCTGACCGAGAATTACGATATCGTCATCAGATATCAGGGCGGCGGCAACGCGGGCCACACCGTTATAAACGAATACGGCAAATTCGCCCTTCATCTGCTCCCCTCGGGAATATTCAGAAAAAATGTTGTGAATATCCTGGGCAACGGCGTCGCGATGGACCCCGAAAATCTCTGGAATGAGATAGAATATGTACGCGAAAACGGAGTGCCCCTGACCCCCGATAATCTTAAAATCAGCGACCGCGCTTCGCTCCTTATGCCCTGGCACAGAGAGCTTGACGGCCTTGAGGAGGCGCGCCTCGCGGATAAGAAATACGGCTCAACGAGGCAGGGAATCGCTCCCTTCTATTCGGATAAATATCAGAAAAAGACCGTGCTCGCGGGCGAGCTCTTTTATCCCGAGAAGCTCAGGAGCCACCTCGCCGACCTGCTCGAGTGGAAGAATCTGACGCTCACAAAGGTTTACGGCGCGGAGCCCTGGACGATGGAAAAGCTTGAGGAGTGGCTCGCCGGCTACTGCGAAAAAATCAAGCCCTTCATCTGCGACACAGGCAAATTCCTCAGAAACGCGAAGGCAGAGGGCAAGAATATCCTCTTTGAAGCCCAGCTCGGCTCGCTCAGAGACCTTGACTACGGCATCTGCCCCTACACCACTTCGTCAAATACAATCGCGTCCTATGCGCCTGTCGGCTCCGGCATTCCCTCGGCGCGCCCCGAAGAAATAATCGGCGTCGTCAAGGCGTATTCCACCTGCGTGGGTGAAGGCCCCTTCACCTGCGAAATGTTCGGCGAAGAGGCGGACAGGCTCAGGGAGGCAGGCGGTGAATACGGCGCGAAGACCGGCAGACCCCGCAGAGTCGGCCCGATTGATATAGTCGCCACGAGATACGGAGTTCAGGTTCAGGCGGCGACCAATATCGCCCTCACCAAGCTCGATATCCTCAGCTATATGAAGAAAATCCCCGTCTGCACAAAATACAAGCTCTACGACGAGCTGACCGATGATTTCCCGTTCCCGAGCGCACTCGCGGACGCCGAGCCTGTCGTTGAATATATGGACGGCTGGGAGACCGATATTTCAAAGATTACCGACTGGAACGAGCTGCCCCCGAACGCGCAGAAGTATGTCGAATTCATCGAGAAGGAAATCGGCTGCCACATCGGATATGTTTCCGTCGGCCCCGAAAGAGACAGTATAATCATCAGATAAGGAATTGACGATATGACCGATAAATACGAATCCCCGCTCTCATCACGCTACGCTTCCGAATATATGCTCACCCTCTTCTCGGCGCAGAAGCGCATCGAGACCTGGCGCCGCCTCTGGGTATCGCTCGCGAAGGCGGAATCCGCTCTCGGTCTGCCCGTAACAAAGGAGCAGGTCAGCGAGCTTGAGGAGCATATTTCCGATATAGATTTCGAATGCGCAAAAGAGAGAGAAAAAGAAGTGCGCCACGATGTTATGGCCCACGTATATACTTACGGTAAGGTTGCTCCCTCCGCCGCGGGAATCATCCATCTCGGCGCGACAAGCTGCTATGTTACCGATAACGCGGATATCATCCTCTACCGCGACGCGCTGAAATTCATCAGAAACGGCGTAATCGGCGTTATAAAGAATCTGGCGGCTTTCGCCGGTGAATTCAAGGCGATGCCGACTCTCGGCTACACCCATTATCAGCCCGCCCAGCTCGTTACGGTCGGCAAAAGAGCTTCCCTCTGGATGCAGGATTTCGCGTCCGATATCGAGGAGATAGATTCCGTCATCGCTTCAATGAAGCTGCTCGGCTGCCGCGGAACGACCGGCACCGAGGCGAGTTTCCTCGATCTGTTTGAGGGCGATACGGCTAAAATCGATGAGATGAACGCCCTTATCTGCAGGGATTTCGATTTTGAGAAATGCTTCTCCGTCAGCGGCCAGACCTATCCGAGAAAGCTCGATTCGAGAATTCTCAACTGCCTTTCATCCGTCGCGCAGAGCTGCTACAGAATGGCGAACGATATCCGCCTGCTTCAGCACGACAGACAGGTGGAGGAGCCGTTCGAAAAGAGCCAGATCGGCTCGTCGGCAATGGCATATAAGAGAAACCCGATGAGAAGCGAGAGAATCTGCTCGCTCGCGAGATACCTTATGGCGGACGCCGCTAACGCACCGATGACGGCAAGCACGCAGTGGCTCGAGAGAACTCTTGACGACTCCGCGAACCGAAGAATTTCAATGCCCGAGGGCTTCCTTTGCGCGGACGCGATTCTGCGCCTTGCAAGAAATGTCACGGACGGGCTTCATGTAAACGAAAAAATAGTCGCGAAGGCGGTTGCGGATTATCTCCCCTTCATCGCGACCGAGAATATCCTGATGGAAGGCGTAAAGCACGGCGGAAACCGTCAGGAGCTTCACGAAATCATCCGCTCCTGTTCAATGAACGCGACGGCGAAAATGAAAAACGGCGAGCCGTTTGACCTGCTCGCGGACCTCGCCTCCCACAGCGAATTCAATATGACTGCGGATGAGATGAAATCCGCGCTCGACCCGATGCTCTATACCGGCAGATGCGCCGAGCAGGTGGAGAGATACATCGCGGAGCTTCAGCCCCTCATTGCGCAGTATACCGATACGGACAGCACGATAAATCTCTGATAAATAAAATCAAGACCACCCCTTGGGGTGGTCTTTTTTCGCGTTATTCAATTATTCGGCGGGTCCGCCGTTATTCTGCGAAGCGTCATCCTGCGCGGGAGCTTCGCCGCCGTCTTCATATTCATCCTCGGCGCTTTTTCTCGACTGCATCTTGTCAATCAGAACAAAGAGCGCGCAGCAGAGAACCGCTATAATAATGAATATAATAATTACAAGCACGGTGTTCTGGAGAGCTACGCCGATAAGGCCCGCTATCATCGGAACATAATAGACAACTTTGCCGAGCACCTTATCGCTGCTGTATTTCAGGGGGATTCCGTTCGGGGCCGCCAGATTCACGAGACTGAGCTGAACGTTATCGCCGTCTGCGGGAAGCGCCTCGTCAACAACGGTCAGATCGCAGCCGGCAGCCGTTGCCGAAGGAACGGGAACGAGATCGTTCTTCTTGTATTCGCTGCCTGCAATCTTTTCGGAGATAATCAGGTCGCCTTGTTTGAGATTTACATTGAGGCCCTCAACGCCGGTGATATCCGCCGCCTGGGTGCTGAACACATATTTGCCGAGCGAGCGCTGTGTGTCAAGGAAAACGGAAATGAAGCTTCCGCAGATAAATACGAGCACGGTCAGAACAAGCACCGCTATGCAGATGCCCTTGCCGATAATCGCGCCGGGGCTCGATTTTTTCTCTTCTTTTTCTTCCTCTTTGGTCTCGGCGTAGATTTCCGCCGCCCTCTTTGCGGGGTCTTCATTATCGAGCAGCGGCTCGAGCGATTCGTCGCTCATCTTCGGCGAAGCGTAGAGCGGAGGGGGAGGCGCGACCGCAGGGGCGGCAGGCGCAGGAGCGACTGCGGGAGCAACCGGCTGCGCAGGAACAAAAGCATCGGGCTGAGCGCTCTCATCCGAATCAAAATCAAAACCGCCGAGAAGATCGATTTCTTCGGGGGCGTTCTGCTCCATCGCGGGGATCAGACTGTCCTTAGCGGGAGCGGGTGCCTCTCTCTTTTTTCTTTCGGCCACAAAGAGCTCATCGAGCTCATCTATACTCAAAAGTCTGAATTCTTCCATAATCGGGACTGCCTTTCGCTAGTAATTTCTTGATTAAAATCAGTTTCCGGCCTTCTGCTTGAGCGCCTTGTTCTCTTCGGAGAGGGCGCGGGCAATCTGCTTGAGCTTATCGTTGTCGCCCTTGACCTTGGTCGCGTAATCATAGACCTGCTTATACTTTTCCTTAATCATCTCGATATATTTTTCAACATCCTCACGGCAGTAGCCGTCCGCTTCTCTGCGGAATAAATCCTTGTTTTCCATTTCTTTGAGTCCTTTCAGATAAATATTGTTTTATACGATGTTACTTATTTAGTTTATCACACATAAATATAAAATACAACTGCAAAAACCAAAAATTGTGAACCCGGTATGAATTTTTCACTTTCCTGTTGACAAACGGCAGAACCGGTGATACTATATAGGTGTGATATCACACATAGCACACCTATCCGGAATTATTATTCGTATAAGACGGGAGGCGGTCCATTGATTCTTGTGGACAAGCTCAGCAGGATACCTGTCTATGAGCAGATAAAAAACCAGATAATCACCTGCATCCGGCTCGGAATCTACCCCGCTGATTCTCAGCTGCCCTCAATCCGCTCGATAACGGCAGAGGCATCGGTCAACGTGAATACGGTCAAGAAGGCGTTTGCCGAGCTTGAGGCCGCGGGCGTTATCTACACGGTGCCGGGCATCGGGAGCTTCGTGAGTAAATCGGCTCTCGAGGGCGAGGCGGTCACTGCCAAGGCAAAAAGGAACATTGCCGACGCTTTTGAAAACGCGAAATCCGTGGGCGTGACGCAGGAAGAAATCAGGGAGATTCTTTTCTCCGTTTACGGGGAGGACAAAAATGATTGAAGTTAAAAACATAACCAAAAAATTCGGAGCAAAGACCGCGATAGAGGATATTTCTTTCAAGGTTGAAAACGGCTCCGTCTATGGCCTTGTCGGCTTCAACGGCGCGGGCAAGACGACGCTTATCAAATGCATCGCGGGCGTATATAAGCCCGATAAGGGGCAGGCATTTATCGACGGCAGAGACACCTTCGCGGACTCCGGAGTCAGGCAGAAGATGTTTTACGCGGCGGATGAATTCGCTTTCCCGAATTATTCGTCGCTTCTCAACGCCGCGAAATATTTCGCCGGCTATTTTCCGGAGTTTGATTTCGATATGCTCGACAAGCTCTGCGAGGTTTTCGGGCTTGATAAAAACGCCAAAATCTCATCGTTTTCTAAGGGTATTAGATGTCAGGCGATGATGGTAATCGCAATGAGCGCGAAGCCGGAGGTGCTCCTGCTTGACGAGGCGTTTGACGGGCTTGACCCGGCGGTCAGAAGCAAGATGAACAATATGCTGCTCGATTACGCCGCGCAGACGGAGTGCTCCGTGCTGATTTCATCGCATAATCTCCACGAAATTTCCGATATCTGCGATAAGGTCGCGCTCATTAACGGGCAGAAAATAGCGCTCGAATGCTCGGTTGACGAGGCGGGCGCGGGCAGATGCAAATTCCGTCTTGCCTTTGAGGATATAAAAACTCAGGCGGATTTCAGCGCCTTTGACATCATAAAATTCAAGGGAGACGGCAGAATGATTACGCTCTCTCTCAGGGGAGACGAGGAGGAAAACGAGGCGAAGCTCAGGCAGATGAATCCCGTTCTGCTCGAAAAATTCCCGCTGACTCTCGAAGAGGTATTTCTTGAAGAAATGGAGGGCTCCGATTATGACTTCACGGAAATCTTCTCTTAATCCTTTCGCTTTCACTTACCGTGAAATGCTGCATCACCGCATATTCACGGCAATCCCTATGACACTTCTCGCCCTGATGTTCTTCGGCGAGGTTATTCCGAAATATTTCAGCTGGCGCTCTGCCCTTTCGTCGGGCAACGCCGCCCTCGCGCAGTCGATAAAGGGCGATATGCTCTTCTCCTTCATAACTGACGGAGACGGGAGCATAATCATGATGGCTTACAGCTTCATCCTGCTCGGCATCGGCCTTATTCTCGCCGTTTCATTATTCGGATTCATGATGATGAAACCCGCCGCGAACGTTCAGTATTCGCTCGGCATTTCAAGGAATAAACAGTTCGCCGCGAGGTATCTTGCCGGCGCGACGGTCATCGCATCGAGCGTCATCATTCCGTTCTTCATCGTCTCGCTCGCGAATATGATGTTTTACGGCAATTCAAAAGAGCTCTGGATTTCAGCCGCATATCTCTGCGTTTCGTATCTGACCGTTTTCCTCTATTCGTTCACGGTCTATGTTTTCGTGATGGTCCTGCTCGGCTCGATTATTGAATCGATACTGATAGGCACGGTCTGCCTCTTTGTCCCGGCAATGATTTCAAACGCATTCTATTCGCTGCTCGGCGTTATGGTTTACGGCTCGCCTCAGGTCAATTCCTCCGCATTCGACTTCGGTATTAATTTCGTTACCGCCGGCGGCGAAAAGGTCGCGGGAGGCGGCGGGAGAGCGTTCAGATTCACCGATTATCTCTTCCCCGCGATGTCGGGCGCCGATTCGCTCAATGTGCTGAGAAATGAGGAATATGTATTCCCTGCGATTCTCAGATTTGCCGTTGCCCTCGCGCTCGTGATTCTGCTCGCCTGCGCCGCGAAATATCTCCATTCGCGCAGGAAGACCGAAAAAGCGGGATTTCTCGGCACCTGCCCCGCGCTCGAAACCTTCTGCACGGTCGTTGTCGGCAGCTTTCTCGCTTCGCTCGCAGGTCAGATGTTCTCTTCCTCAGACTTTTCGCGCGGCGCTGTCAAAGCGATAACGGTTATCGCGGGAGTTGTCATTATGGCAATCGGCTATACCGCAGTTGAGCTCGTTTTCACGCGCTCCTTCAGGGAATACCGCAAAAGGATATGGCATCTGCCGCTCGCAATCTGCGTATTTCTCGCCTTTGTTTTCATAACGGGCGTCGTAATAAACTCCGCATACGCAAAAATACCGGCGGCTCAGGATATCAGAAGCGCGAGCGTCTCCCTGCCCGGCTGTGTTGATGAATACCGCTACTCAAATGATACGGTAAGCGAAGCGGGCCACCTGCCGATTGATTTCCTGCTCGCCGAGCAGGCGCAGGACAGGACCGTTTTCGAAACCGCTTCGGCTGAGGATATCGCCGAAATTCTTGAGATGAACAAACTCGTCCTGAATCCCGGAAAGGCCCCGCGCGGCAGTTATTCCGTACGCTTCGAATATACTCTGAAAAGCGGCAGGAAGGTCGAGAGAATCTACCGCGACGCAGGCAGAGACGTTCTCAGAAAATCGGTTGAGCTGATGGACCGCGAATTCTGCCGCAAAGGAACGGTTGATATTCTGAATAATCTTAAAGGCGCAATTTACGGGCCTATGATGATTTCTCCGAATCTCTCCTCAATCATCATTCCCGCAGAAATATTCAATGACAGGGCAAAATCGGAAGAGCTATTCGCCTGCATTGAAAAAGACATCCTCTCGGGCGGAATACCGCTTGATTTCAAGGGCGGAGAAGTTCTCGGATATATCGGCTACGACCGTTACAACCCCGCCGACGATATCCGCACCGACAGCACCAACGGCTATTATGTAACAACCTCAGCCGCCGGTGAAGACGGCGAAGAAGAGGAGCAGACCGTGCTTCACGGCGATCTTGACTACATCAAGTATTATGAGGGCAATATCGAACTTGCGAATCTTCATGCCTTCCCCGTTTTTAATACCGCCGAAAACACCGTCGCTTTCCTCGGGAGCAACGGCCTGATGAAATACTTCGAAAACAGGGAGGATTTCGCAAAAATCTCTTACTGCCGCTATAAAGACGACGACAGGACCTATCCGAACGACACCTCGACGGGGCTTTTAAGCGCGAGATGTGTTGATAAGGATTACTCCTTCGATGTCTATTACGCGGACGGCTCGGTGCAGACCGCGGGAACCGGTATGCCGCCCTATGCGACGGTTGTCACCGACAGGGCTGAAATCGAAAAACTGCAGAAGAAAATGCGCGCCGTCGCCTGGGCGGACGATGACGGATGTTATGTCAAAGCAGAGTTCACAAACGGCGACTTTGTCCTCGCATATATGCCGGAATAAATAATATTACGATACCCGCAGGGCCTGCACCTTGCGGGTTTGTTATTCTCCATTCCGAAGCGGCTGCGCCGGAGAATCGCAAGTCCTCAACAGGTCTGTCAACGAACTCCTCGCTTCGTTCAGAATGACAATGAGCCCGGTATGACAATACAGTGAACACCCGATTCATAATTTCCTCGCCCTCTTGTATTTACACGGAAAATTTGCTATAATATCGGCGTATGAATTGAGGGGAATCCGCCCGGTTGCGGCAAATTCCTTTATATGCGTGGTGTATTCATGAAGAAATATATAGCAAATATTCTGACTTTTTCGAGGGTGGTTATCGGATTCTTCCTTTTCGGATTCAAAGAATATAACGTAACTTATCTGATAATCTTCCTCTACTGCGGAATTTCGGATGCGCTCGACGGCTTTTTCGCGCGGAAATTCGGCTCCGTCAGCCAGATGGGTTCAACCCTCGACACGCTCGGCGACCTCATCGTCTATTTCGGAATGGCGAAAATACTGCTTAGCAACGAAAAATATCATTTTCAATCGTGGATATATTTCTGGTTCGCCGGCACGCTCGTGATTTTCGCGGTTGCCGCGTTCATCGGGCTCGGCAGATTCAAAAAGGTCTATTTCGTGCATACGATTTCGGGAAAGCTGCTCGGAATTCTCGTCTTCACGGTTCCGTTCGGCTGCTATTTTGATCTGCAGAACGCCATAGGCATAGCCATCTGCGTCGCGGCGACAATAAACGCAATCGAGTCGCTGATAGTCCAGGGGCTCGCCCCAAGCGCGGAATCGGATGTGAAATTCGCCTGGGAAGTCAAAAAACTGCGCGAGCAGGCGCGGAGTGAAAAAACAGAGGAAAGCGCATGAACGATTATGATTTCTGGCTCTCGCTTGATGAGAGCGTAAAGGCAGAGCTCGAGGCGGTCGGCGACCCGAAGGAGCTCGAGGACAGATTCTATAAAAATCTCGAATTCGGAACGGGCGGAATGCGCGGCGTAATGGGCGCGGGCCCGAAC
>CADBBH010000019.1 GCA_902792905.1 Oscillospiraceae bacterium | reverse complement strand
ACTGAGACCGTAGGGGCGGATATTATCCGCCCGCTTTACGCAGGTCGGTTTTCTGATTGCGTATTATTATCGGAACATTGAAACACCGCGCCCGTTAAACGGGAGGCGTTTTGTAATTGTAAGTATTCGGTTTTATGCTCCGCATATCCTTTTTTCGCAGCGCATTTTCTTTATTATATTATGCACCTTAACGAGAAAACGGGGGAAATATTGTGAATTTCGATAGATTGAAGGCGGCTTTGATATTGTGATATAATAACTATATATTTTTATTTATTTTCATAAAATATAAGAACTGAGGAAGGGGAAACGGATTATGAAACCATTGAAATTCTACCTGGTTACCGATACCCACTATTTCAGAAATTCGCTCGGCGCGTACGGCGAGGAATATGAACGGTTCATGGAATTCGAGCAGAAATGCTTTGCCGAGACTCAGGCGATAAACGAGGCGGTTTTCGCGTGGCTTGAAAAAGCGCAGGATGCCGATATCGTGCTTATCGCGGGCGATCTGTCCTTCAACGGCGAGAAGGAGAGCAATGTCGCATTCTCTCAGCTGCTCAAAGAATTCAAGGAAAAAAGCGGCAAGAAGGTCTGCGTTGTCACAGCCGGTCACGATTTCAATGACAATCCCTTCTGCTTTGACGAAAACGGCAGAGGGAAGCCGGAAGGCACGAATTTCAGCGAATTATACGGCTTGTATAAAGATTTCGGATATACCGACGCAATCGCGTTCAACGAGGAGCATCTCTCCTATGTCGCGGAGCTTTCGGACGATGTCCGTCTGCTTGTAATCTGCAACGATATCGACGGGCAGAAGCATATCACCTATGACGATGAGTTCCTCGGCTGGATTGAGGCGCAGGCGAAACAGGCGCAGGCGGACGGCAAAATGATGATAGCGATGGAGCATTATCCGGTGCTTGCCGGTCAGCCCATCCTCGCCCTTATCGGCGACGCGCGTCAGGCAGAGGCGGACAAGCTCATCGACACGCTCGCGGACAACGGAGTTCACCTGATTTTCACGGGCCATATGCACAATCAGAGCATAAATGTCGTCGAGACCGCGAAGGGCAATAAATTCTACGATGTCTGCACCGGCTCCGCAATCGGCTGCCCCGCCTTCATGAGACTTGTCACGATTGAGGATGAAAACACGGTCGATATAAAGAGCATTCCCGTTCCCGATTTCGAGTGGGACAAGAAGGGAATGACCGGCGAGGAATACCTGAAGGCGCAGTTTGAAAAGATGATACGCATCCTTCTCGAATGCATGGTACGCGATCCCGAGCGCCTTATGGGAAAGCTTCATATCAAGCAGACTCCCGCGCTCAAAAAGCTGTTCCCCGTCATCGGCAGAAAGATTTCGAAGGCAACTGTCGGAGGAGTCTGCAGGCTGCTCTGCGTCAGCGCCGATAAGAGAATAAAGAAAGACAATTTCGTCGATTTCGCCGTCGATATCGCGAGATCGGTATTCGAGGGGAATCAGCCGTTCGTCGAGGGCACTCCCGGCGGCGACACCCTGCTTAAAGTATTCAGACGCCTGAAGCCCTTCATCAAGACTTTCAAGGGCTCGCAGGGCGAAACGCTCGATTTCTATGAGACGATGAAGCACACCGTCGGCAACTACGGAATCGACGATTACAACGCTACCATAAAGCTTTCTTAAAAACAGGAAGGTGAAAATATATGAGTAATGAATCCTCTGCGGCGCTCAAAAAGCCCGCGAACGCTCTGCCCTCGGATACGGGCAAAAACGTGACAACATTCGAATATATCTGCCTTATGCTCGCGCGTATCGGCGGAATGTTCGGCACCACGCTTACAGGCACCCTCGCCACCGCGTTCCTTCACGAATTATACTACGGACCGGTCGGCGTGGAATCGGATCAGATTGCGAAAATTCTCGCTGTTCAGACGACGATAACAACCGTAGCCGGCATCGTTTTCGGCCTTGTCGCGGGCGTTGTTGTCCAGAAATGGAAATCCCGCTGGGGCAGATACCGTCAGTGGTATATCATCTGCCTTGTGCCGATTTTCGCGCTGACCGTTCTCTATTTCTGGGTTCCCAAGGGCTGGTCGGTTCAGCAGATGACCCTGCTCAGATACTGCGTCGCCTGCTGCCAGACCGTATTCAACGCGTTCAACAACCTCGGCCAGAATGTGGCTCAGGTTATTTCCCCGAACCATAAAGAGAAGAAGACCGTCGCCACGGTATGGCAGCTCTCCTACTATCTCGGCTACGGCGGAGCATACCTCGGCACCTTCGTTTACGGCCTGTTCAGCGATGACAAGAATAAGATGTATATGACTCTCGCGATTGTCGCGGCAATCGTCACCGCCTTCGGCAATCTCATGTGCGGTCTCTTCTGCCACGAGAGAATCGAACTGCCCAAGAAGGAGAAGGTCAAGCTCTCGAAGCAGATGCTCACGCTCTTCAAATACAGGAACTACCGCGCCTATCAGTATATCGGCTGGGCGAATGTGCTCGCGGCACTCGGCAAATTCTCAACCCTGCTTGCCGCGATTACGGTCGGCTCCTCGAAGAACCTGCTGCTGACCATCCCCACCGCGGCCGGTACGGTTGTCGGCAACCTTATCACAGCGAAGATTTCAAAGAAATACGAGCCCACGAAGCTGCTTAAATTCTGCGGCCCATATTCGATGATTTCGGCAGGCATCCTCTTCCTCATCTGCTTCATGGAGGCGAAGATGGGACTGATTTTCTTCAAGGGCTGGAACAGCATTTTCTTCTATGTATTTTATTTCCTCTTCGGTGTCGGCATCGGAGTTCAGGAGCTCTCGAATTCGCACTTTGCCGTCGAGTACTTCGACTATCTCGAGTGGCAGACCGGCGAGAGACTCGAGGCCGTACAGGGCATCGTTCCCGGCTGGATTACGACAGGCCTCAATTATCTCAAGGAACTCGCGATTCCCTTCCTCATCGCCTGGGTCGGCTATCCGTCCTCCAAAGAGGGCGATCTGGTCGAAACAATGCTCAAGCGCCCGCAGGCCGAGTATATGAAGACCTGCCTGTGGCTGCTCGCTTTCCTGCTCTTCGGCTACGCGCTCGCGAATCTTCTCAAGGCGCTTATCCTCAAGTTCTTCTACAATGTTGAGGGCGAAACCAAAGAGAATATGTATAAGGAACTCGAAGTCATGCGCGCGGAGCGCCGCGCCGAAAACCTTGCTCTTGCAGGCGCAGGCGCCGACGTCGAACCGGCTGACGGCTCCGGAGAATAACAGGTATTCAGGGGAGGTTTTATCATGAATTTCGCAAAGAAAATCATCGCTCTGCTTCTTGCAGTGCTCATGGCGGCGGGAATGTCCGCGTTTTACGCGGCGGCGGATTCCGAAGCGGTTAACAAGCCCGCAATCATTACCGCCGGCTCAATAAACGTGCGCGAGGGACCGGGCGAGGATTATCAGAGAATCGGCGGCCTGACCGCCGGCAAGATGGTATTTGTCAGCAGCTCGGTCGCATCCGACGGCAAAATATGGTATAAAATCGATTACGAAGGCGCAGCCGCCTATATTCTCAGTACTTACGCTTCCCTGATAAGGGATGCCGGCATGATAACCGCCGGCTCGGTCAATATCAGGCAGGAGGCGTCCGAAACGTCGTCAAGAGTCGGAGGGATGACCTTCGGCAAGGGCGTATGGATACTCAGCGAAGTGAAATCCGGCAGCGATACCTGGTACAAGATAATCTTCGATGAAGGTACCGCTTATGTGAAGGCGGACTATGTGGGAATTATGTCATTGCCCGCCGCCTCCGAAGTTAAAGCGACCTATAAGAACGATATCACTCTCAGCGCGTTCTGCCGCAATGTGCCGAAGGATTATCAGGTGATAACCGGCACGAATACGCAGATATGTCAGGACGGAGCGCAGGAATTCTGCGGCACGATGAAACTCGGCAATCTTGAGGACAGCCGCCTCGTTTTCCTGAGAATTTATGATTCCGCCGGCCATCTTATGATGCAGAAGGCGATCAGCGTGAATGTCGACAACAGCTTCTTCGGCAAAATCGGCGCCTTCTTCGGCTTCATCTTCAACGGCTTCAAATGGAAGAGCCAGAATCTTGAAGCAAGGTAAATACTATAATATAAGTAAGATTCCGCAGGTAACTCCTGCGGAATTTTTGTCTGTTTTTCCCGAAAAAATCAAATTCACAAATTAGTTGTTGACATTTAATGAAAATACATATAATATAAATTAAATTAAAATGGAAGGATTTCGGTCGCTTTGGAAAAGATTACGGCGAGGAACAATGACAAAATAAAATATGCCTGCTCCCTTGCCGCCTCGGCTTCAAAGCGAAGGGAGAGCGGGGAATTCCTGCTCGAGGGCGCGAGGCTCTGCTCCGATGCCGCCCGGAGCGGCGTTGAGATTGTGAGGGCTTTCTTCACCGCCGACGCCGTTTCGGATTACGCGCAGTATGTCCGCGCGGTTGAGGCCGTCTGCGGCGAATGCTTCGAAATCAGCGGCGAGGTCGCCCGGAAGCTCTCCGATACCGGCACTCCTCAGGGCGTATTCTGCGTGTGCGGGATGAAGGACCATTCGCCCGCCCCTCTCAAAGAAGGCGGCAGATACCTGATGCTCGAAAACGTGCAGGATCCGTCAAACCTCGGGGCAATCCTCCGGACAGCCGAAGCGCTCGGCATTGACGCGGTCATCGTCAGCGGCGGCTGCGACATTTACAATCCGAAGGCGCTGCGCGCGGCGATGGGCTCCTCCCTTCGCGTCGATATCATAACGCCCGACGACCCCGTTTCCTTCATCGGATCGAACAGCGGCGGCGGTATTCATTTCCTCGCCTGCGTACCTTCCGCAGACGCGCTTGAAATCGGAAACGCCGTGAAAGATTTTTCCGGCGGCACGACGGTATGCGTTCTCGGCAACGAGGGAAACGGTCTGACGAAAGAAACAATCGATGCCTGCGACGTCAGGGTGACAATACCCATGCGCGGCAGGGCGGAATCGCTCAATGTTTCGGCGGCTGCCGCGATAGCGGCCTGGGAGCTGGTCAGATGAGCGAAAAGAAATACTGGATATGGCTCTCGCTCGCACTCGGAGCGGGCGCGAGGACCGATGAAATACTCAGCGCGTTTTCATCCGCGCGGAGCATATACGAAGCGGGCAGGACGGAGCGCGCGATTTCCGGAGTTTTCTCCAAAGCGAAGCTCGACCGCCTCGACAGCACAAAAATTTCCGACGCCGAAAGATATATCGAAATCTGCGGCAAGAACGGCTGGAAGATATATACGCCCGGTGATGATGATTATCCGGATGATTTGAGGAATCTTACCGATATGCCTCTCGTCCTCTACTGCGACGGCGATCTCGCCTGCCTTAAGGAGAGAATCGCGATAGGCGTGGTCGGAACGAGAAATCCCACCCGCGACAGCACCGCGATAGCGAGGCAGCTCAGCTCCGATATGGCAAAATGCGGGGCGGTCATAGTCAGCGGAGGGGCGCTCGGAATTGATTCCGCCGCCCACGAAGGCACGCTCGGGGTAAACGGGACGACGGTCTGCGTGCTCGGATGCGGGCTCGGCGCGAAGTATCTTATGCGCAATGAGCCGATGCGCCGCGAAATAGCGAAAAGCGGAGCGGTTATTTCGGAATTTTCTCCCCTGAGCGAAGCGGGCGTTCGCACATTTCCGGTCAGAAACAGAATTATCTCGGGTCTGAGCAAGGGAGTGCTCGTGGTTGAGGCAGGCGAAAAGAGCGGCTCGCTGATTACGGCGCGCGCAGCGCTCGAGCAAGGCAGAGAGGTCTTCGCTGTGCCCGGCAGCATCCTGACTTCATCCTATAAGGGCGCGAATACTCTTATCCGCGACGGCGCGACGGCTGTCACATGCGCCGCGGACATACTTCAGTCCTTTGAATATATATATCCCGGCGCCCTCGATTTAAGCGGCAATTCCGGGAAGCTTCCCGAGGGCGAAAAGCGAAGGGGCGATAAGAAGGCGAATCCGGTCAAAAAGCTTCCTGCGGATTATGACGCGGACTCTTCGAAGGTATTTGCCCTTCTCTCGGATGACCCTCTTCATTCCGACGAAATCTGCGCGATGACCGGGCTCCCGCCCTCAAAGGTAATGGGTATCCTCACCCGCCTCGAGCTCGACGGCTTCGCGGAGCAGACTGAGGGAAAGAATTATATCCTCGCATAAATTATGTCAAATATCCTTTTAACAGGAGAGAAAATATGAAACTGGTAATCGTTGAATCGCCTGCAAAGGCGAAGACAATCACAAAGTATCTCGGCAAGGGCTATGAGGTCGTCGCCTCCAAGGGCCACGTCCGTGATCTGCCCGACAAGACCCTCAGCGTTGATGTCAGGAACAGATACGAGCCCAAATACGAGATAATTCCCGAGAAAGAGGCGCTTGTCGAGCAGCTTTCAAAGAAGGCGCACAAGGCGGACGCCGTCTATCTCGCGACCGACCCCGACCGCGAGGGAGAGGGAATCTCGTGGCATCTCGCGAGCGTGCTCGGCCTCGACCTGGGCAAGCCCAACAGAGTCACCTTCAATGAAATCACAAAGAGCGGCATCAAGGCGGGTATGGATAATCCCCGCAAGGTCGATATGGACCTTGTCAACGCCCAGCAGGCGAGAAGAATTCTCGACCGCCTGGTCGGCTATACCCTCAGCCCGTTCGTTTCGCAGAAAATCAAGCCCCGTCTCTCGGCAGGCAGAGTGCAGAGCGTTGCCCTGCGCCTGATAGTTGACAGGGAAGAGGAGATAAACGCCTTCGTGCCCGAGGAATACTGGAGCGTCGATGCGAAATTCGCGACCGAGTCCAAGAAGGTTTTCAAGGCGACTCTCGACTCCGATGAAAACGGAAAAGTCAAAATCACAAACGGGGCTCAGGCGCAGGAATATGTTGACCGCCTGACCGGCTCGGATTTTGAAGTCGGCTCGGTGAAGAAGGGAACGAAGAATCAGAAGGCGGCTCCCCCGTTCACCACTTCCACCCTTCAGCAGGAGGCGTCAAAGAAGCTCGGCTTCCAGGCGTCGAGAACAATGCGCGCCGCGCAGGAGCTCTATGAGGGCGTTGAGGTCAGCGGTCTGGGCAGCATCGGTCTCATCACCTATATGAGAACCGACTCTCTCCGCATCTCCGAGGAGGCGCGCGCCGAGGGAACGAAATTCATCAGAGAGAATTTCGGCGACAAATATGTTCCCGAAAAGCAGAATTACTATAAATCGAGAGCAAACGCGCAGGACGGCCACGAGGCAATCAGACCCTCGACCCCGTCAATCACCCCCGATTCTGTCAAGGATGATCTGACAGCCGACCAGTTCAAATTATACACTCTCATCTGGCGCAGATTCATCGCCTGCCTTATGGCGCCGTGCGTGATGAACACGACCAAGGTTGAGATTATTTCGAGAAAGCCGGGCGAAAAGGACAGATTCTGCGTGCTCAACGCCTCCGGCTCGACCGTCAGATTCGAGGGCTTCACAAAGGTCTATGAGCTTCCCGAGGAGGCGCTGACCAAGAACGCCCTGCCCGAAATCAAGCCGGATGAGAAGCTCAGACTCAGGGAAATCACTCCCGACCAGCATTTCACCCAGCCGCCCGCAAGATACACCGAGGCCTCACTCATCAAGGAGCTTGAAGAAAACGGAGTCGGCAGACCGTCGACCTACGCTTCGATTATCTCCACGATTACGGGCAAGGATTATGTCGAGCGCAGGCAGAAGCAGCTTGTCCCGACCGAGCTCGGAATCGCAATCACCAATCTTCTCAAGGAGAAGTTCCCCAAGATAGTCAACACGAAATTCACCGCCCAGATGGAGAGCGACCTCGACGAGGTCGGCAGCGGAAAGACCGATTATATCGCGATGCTCGACGAATTCTATCCCGAGCTCAAAGAGGCGGTCGATAAGGCAAGAGAGGATATGCGCGGGCAGAAGATTCATCTCTCCGATGAAATCACCGATGAGGTGTGCGAGCTCTGCGGCAAGCCGATGACCGTCAGAAACGGCAGATTCGGCAGATTCCTCGGCTGCTCGGGTTACCCCGAATGCAGGAATATCAAGCCCTTTGTCATCGGCAAGGGACTGTGCCCGAAGTGCGGCGGCGACCTGGTTGAAAAGCGCTCCGCGAAGGGACACGTCTTCTACGGCTGCGCGAATTATCCGAAGTGCTCCTATGCCTGCTGGGACGCTCCCTCGGGCGAAACCTGCGAAATCTGCGGCAAGGCGATGCTCGCCCCCAAGAGCGGCAAGCCCTACTGCAGCAACGAGGAATGCGAGAATCATAAGCACACGGTAAAAAGAAAGTCCTATGGCAAAAAGAAAGGTTAAGATAATCGGCGGCGGCTTTGCCGGATGCGAGGCGGCGTTCGCGCTCGCGAAGCGCGGAATAGAATCGGAGCTTTACGAAATGAAGCCCGTGAAATATTCCCCCGCCCATTCGAGCGAAAATCTCTGCGAGCTCGTCTGCTCCAATTCCTTCAAGGCAATGCGCCTTGAAAGCGCGGCGGGTATGATGAAGGCGGAGATGAAAATGCTCGGCTCGCTCTGCGTTGAATGCGCCGAAGCGACTGCCGTTCCCGCGGGAGGAGCTCTCGCCGTTGACAGGGAGAAATTCTCATCCCTCGTCACGCAGAGAATCAATTCCGAGCCGCTCATAACCGTAATACGCGAAGAAATAACCGAAATACCCGAAGGCGATGTGATAATCGCCGCAGGTCCCCTCGCGAGCGAGGCGCTCGGAGAAAAAATCCGCGACCTGTGCGGCGGAAATCTCAGCTTTTTTGACGCGGCCGCGCCGATAGTCACGGCTCAGAGCGTCAATCTCGGCAAAGCGTTCCTGCAGAGCCGCTATGACAGAGGCGGAGAGGACGACTATATCAACTGCCCGATGGATAAGGAGCAGTATGAGGCGTTTTACGAGGCGCTGATTTCCGCAGAGAGCGCCCCCGTTCATCAGTTTGATAAAAGAAAAGATGTCTATGAGGGCTGTATGCCGATTGAGGTCATGGCCGCCAGAGGCAGGGATACGATAAGATTCGGCCCGATGAAGCCCGCAGGGCTGACCGATCCGCATACGGGCAGACGCCCCTGGGCGAATCTTCAACTTCGCAAGGAAAACCGCGAGGGCACGATGTATAACCTCGTCGGCTTCCAGACCAATCTGAAATTCGGCGAGCAGAAGAGAGTATTCTCAATGATTCCCGCGCTCGAAAACGCCGAGTTTGTCCGCTATGGAGTTATGCACCGCAACACCTTCATCGATTCCCCGCGCCTGCTGAATTCCGATTTTTCGTTCAGGACAAGGGATAATCTGTTCTTCGCGGGGCAGATTACGGGAGTCGAGGGCTATATGGAGAGCGCGATGTCTGGCATTCTCGCCGGCATAAACGCGGCTCACGCGATTCTCGGCAGGGAGAGCTTCGTCCCGCCCGCCGACACGATATGCGGCGCTCTCGCGAGATATATTTCGGATGAATCTATAAAGAATTTCCAGCCGATGGGCGCGGCATTCGGCCTGCTCCCGCCGCCGGAAAACAGGATAAGGGATAAGAAAGAGAGGTACGCCTTTCTCGCCGAAAGAGGGCTTGCCTCGCTTAAAGAAGAAATCACAAAATCACTTTGATATATGAATTGGAGGCATTTTTGTGGATTTTAAGGAATTGAAGGCGCTTATCTGCGAAGAATTCGGTTACGACAGCGACGATATCCGCCCCGAAACCCTTCTCATGGAAATCGTCAGCGACGAGTATGAGGTGCAGGAACTGCTCGCGGGCATAGGCGAGGCAATCGGCGCCGAGCTTGAAATCGAACCCGGAGAGGACTGGACCCTCGGCAATCTTGCCGACGCGATATCCGAAGCTTTATAACCGCAAAATCAGGAGAGAAAATGGAAAATAAACTTGAAAATCTGCAGAAAAATCTCGGATATAAGTTCAAAGATGTTTCACTGCTCAAAACGGCCCTGACCCATTCATCCTACGCGAATGAGAAGGGAACGGTCTGCAACGAGCGGCTGGAATTCCTCGGAGACGCCGTTCTCGGCTTCATATCCGCCGAATTTTTCTATAATAACTACGATGTGCCCGAGGGCGATTTAACCAAGCACAGGGCGGCGCGCGTCTGCGAGAACGCGCTCTGCATGTTCGCGCGAGAGCTCGATATCGGCTCGGCCCTCTATCTCGGCAAGGGCGAGGAGAGGATGAACGGCAGAAACAAGCCCTCGATGCTCGCGGATGCCTTTGAGGCGGTGCTCGCCGCGGTCTATATCGACGGCGGCCTCGAGGAGGCAAAGAAGATTGCCCTGCGCTTCGTCGCGCGGCACGATAAGCTCGACGATACGGGCGACTACAAGACGGCTCTTCAGGAAGTGGTTCAGAAAAACCGCGAGGAGCATGTGGAATATGTGCTTATCGAGGAATCCGGACCCGCTCACGACAGGCACTTCGTGATTGAGGTTCACCTCAACAGCAACGTCATCGGCAGAGGCGAGGGCAAGAGCAAGAAGATTGCCGAGCAGATGGCGGCGAAGGAAGCGCTGAGTCTTATGGGAATAGTCAAATGAAGCATATAAACGTTGCGCTTTTTGTCGTTCACAAGGGCTGCCCTCACACCTGCTCATTCTGCAATCAGAGGAGCATCACGGGCTTTCAGCGTGAGCTGACGGTTGAGGATGTTCACTCCGCGGTTGAAACCGCCCTCGCTTCACTCGACAGCGAAACGGCGGCAGGCGGGGAAATCGCGTTTTTCGGCGGCAGCTTCACGATGATTGAGCGCGGTTATATGATTTCTCTGCTTGAGGCGGCTTATTCATACGTTGAAAAAGGTCTTTTCAGAGGCATCAGGATTTCAACAAGGCCCGACGGCATCGATGATGAAATCTGCGCCCTTCTCGGGAAATACGGCGTTACGGCGGTTGAGCTCGGAGCGCAGTCGCTCGACGACAGAGTGCTCGCAATGAATGAGCGCGGCCACACGGCGAAGCAGGTGGAAGACGCCTGCGCCCTTCTCGGCTCATACGGCTTTGAATACGGTCTGCAGATGATGACGGGGCTTTACGGCTCATCCGACGCCGACAGCATTGAGACGGCGGAAAAAATCATCGCCCTGCATCCCGCGACCGTGAGAATTTATCCGACGGTCGTGCTTAAAGGGACGAAGCTCGAAGAGCTGATAAACACCGGAGAATTCGCTCCGAAGGGCGTTGAGGAAACGGTTGAGCTCTGCTCGCGGCTCATACCGATGTTTGAAAACGCGGGCATAAAGGTAATCCGCGTGGGTCTTCACTCCGGCGGCGGAGTTGACGGCGAATATATCGCGGGCGCTTATCATCCGGCACTCAGGGAGCTTTGTGAAGGGCGCATTTATCTGAACGCGGCGCTCAGAGAGCTCGCAGACCTGCCCGCAGGCGCGTACGCGCTTGAGGTCGGCAGAGGTCAGCGCTCAAAGATGACAGGTCAGAAGAGGGCGAATCTCGGCCTTCTTCGCGAAAAGGGATATATATGCACCGTCTGCGAGGCGGACGGCGCGGCAAAATATGAGGTCAAGGTAAGGAAGATTAAAGAATGATACTCACAGCAATAGATATGCAGGGATTCAAATCCTTCCCCGATAAGATAACTCTCAAGCTCGGCAAGGGAATCACCGGCGTCGTCGGCCCCAACGGCTCGGGCAAGAGCAATATTTCCGACGCTGTGCGCTGGGTTCTCGGCGAGCAGTCGACCAAGGCGCTCCGCGGCGCGAAAATGGAAGACGTTATCTTCGGCGGAACAGACAAGCGCAAGGCACTCGGCTTTGCGGAGGTTACCCTGCACCTTGATAATAAAGACAGAAGCCTGAATATCGATAAGGACGATGTTTCGGTCACGAGAAGATACTACCGCTCGGGCGAGAGCGAATACAGGATAAACGGCGAAGACAGCCGCCTGAGAGATGTCCATGAGCTCTTTATGGATACCGGTCTCGGCAGGGACGGCTATTCGATGGTCTCCCAGGGCAGAATCGCGGACCTCGTTTCCGCGAGGTCAACCCAGCGCCGCGATATGCTCGAGGAGGCGGCGGGTATTTCCCATTACCGCTACAGAAGAGCGGGCGCCCTGCGTCAGCTTGAACACGCAGAAGAAAACCTCGCCCTTCTCAGAGTGCGCCTCGAGGACCTCGAAGCGAGAATCGGGCCTCTGAAGACACAGAGCGAGAAGGCAAAGAAATATCTCACCCTCTCGGAAGAGAAAAAGACTCTTGAAATCGGCCTCTGGCTTCATACAATCGAGAAATCCGGCAGAGACCTGCAGGATAAGGAGAGCAAGCTCGCAATCGCGAACGCGCAGTATGAAGAGGTCGAGAAGAAGCTCGAAGGCATCGAGACCGGAATAGAGGAAATCGCCGAGCAGAGGCAGGGTATAACGGTTCAGATTGAATCGCTCACCAAGTCAATCGCCGATTCTCAGGAGCAGGCGACCGCCATCGACGGCGAAATCGCGGTCAAGAAGAATACGATTGAGCATAATCTGAGCACAATCGAGAGAATCAGCGCCGATATGGGCGACGGAGCGAAAACAGTTGCCGAAACGCAGGAGCAGATTGATTCCGCCCGGGCGGAGATCGACGAAAAGCAGCAGCAGATTGAGGGCAAGAAGGAGACGCTCGCGAGCGAGCTCGAGAAGCTCAATTCTCTGCTCGAGAAAAACAGCGAAAACAGCGACAAGGTCCGCGAGGTCAACGAAAAGCTGACCGCCGCCGCGGTGAGACTCAGCGAGATAAACGTTGAGAAATCGAGCGCCGAATCCGCAATCGCGGAGATGGAGGAGAGAATAGGCGCGATTGAGGAGCTGCTTTCAACAAGAAGCGGCATCACCGACGAGCTCGAGGGCGAAATCGCAAAGGCGGACGCTGAAATCCGCAGACTGAAGGATGAGGAGAGCGAGAATGAAAACGCTCTCGACGGCTATCGCCTGATTATCGAAACGAGAGAGGGCAAGGCGCAGAAGCTCCACGAGGAAATCGATCAGCTCAATCTCGATATATATCAGAAGAACGCGAGAATCAGGATGCTCGACGACCTTGAGAAGAATCTTGACGGCTATGCCGGCTCGGTCCAGAAGGTCATCAAGGAGTCCCAGAGGGGCGCTCTCAGGGGCATCAGAGGCACTCTCTCCCAGCTCATCTCCACGAAGGGCGAATATTCCGTAGCGGTTGAAATTGCGCTCGGAGCCGCCATTCAGAATATAGTTGTCGATGATGAAAACGCCGCGAAGAAGGCGATTGAATTCCTCAAAAACAACAGAGCGGGCAGAGCAACCTTCCTTCCGCTCACATCTGTAAAGGCAAAACCCTTTACAGAGAAGGACCTCGAAAAGTGCGAGGGCTATATAGATATGGCGCATTCGCTTGTTGAATGCGATAAAAAATATTCCGAAATCATCGCCTCCCTGCTCGGCAGGACCGCGGTCGTTGACAATATCGACAACGGCATCGCGATGGCGAAAAAATATCAGTACCGCTTCAAGATTGTCACGCTCGACGGCCAGGTGCTCAACGCGGGCGGCTCGATGACCGGCGGCTCAAAGGGCTCGGGCACGGGCTTCCTCAGCCGTATCAATGAAATCGAGGAGCTCAGGGAGGATGTCAAAGTCCTTCAGGGCAGACTTGACGAAAAGACAAAGAAGGTCGAGGGACTCGACGGCGAGATGGCAACCGCGAGAGCTCAGCTCGACGCGAGCGAAGCGGAAATCATCAAGATTCAGGAGGCCCTCATCAGAGCCGAGAGCGAGAAAACTCTTCTCACGGAGCGTCTCGAAACGGCGAAGGGCCATATAGCCGAGCTTCTCGCCGAGAAGGAACGCTCGGCGGCAAGAATAAAGGACGCAAAGGAAAACATAAAGAAATCCGAGAAGGAATCACTGGCGCTCGGCAAGGAAAACGATGAGCTCAACGCGAGTCTCGACGAGCTCGACGGTCAGCGCGAAGAACTGGAAGCTCTGCGCGAAAAATCCGCAGAAATCCAGCATAATCTCAATCTCGATATTCTCGCCCTCAATAAGGAAATTGAGGCGTGCAGAGCGGTTATCGAAGCCGCGGAAATCAGCAAGGAGGCGCTCGCGAGCCGTTCCGGCAAGCTGATTGAGGAAATCGAGCAGCTAAAGGCCGAAAACGAGAGCATAGAAGAGGAAATCAAGGCCCTCGAAGAGCAGGCGCAGGCACTCAGGGACGGCGCCGGGGATACTCAGGAAAAGATAGAGGAGCTCACCGCATCGAGAAACGGCACCGAGGCAGACACGGTCCGCCTTCATAACGAGGAGCGCGAGCTCAATTCCGAGAAGGAAAAGCTCAGCGGCGAAATCGCCCGCCTCGACGAAAAGAAGACGGCGATTGAAACGACGCTTGAAACTACCAAGAACAAGCTCCTTGACGAATATCAGCTCTCATTCTACGAGGCGCAGGAGGTCGGCGAGATTCCCGAGGATATCGGCGCGGCGCAGAAGACGCTCAATGAAATCCGCAATAAAATCCGCGCTCTCGGCCCGGTAAATCCCGGCTCGATTGAGGAATATCAGGAAGTCAGCGAGCAGTACGAATTCTTCAGCACCCAGCTCACCGACGTTGAGGATTCAAAGAAAAAGACAGAAAAACTCATTGCCGAGCTCACCGAAAAGATGGCGGAGAAATTCAGGGAGCAGTTCCGCCTTATCAACAACGCCTTCGGCGAAACGTTCAGAGACCTGTTCTCGGGCGGCAAGGCGGAGCTTGTGCTCGACGATCCGCAGGATGTTCTCGAATGCAACATCAATATCAAGGTTCAGCCGCCGGGCAAGAATGTCCAGAATATCGACCTTCTCTCGGGCGGTGAAAAGGGACTTGCGGCAATCGCTCTGCTCTTCGCCATTCTTAAAATCAATCCCGCTCCGTTCTGCATATTCGACGAGGTTGAGGCGGCACTCGACGATGTCAACGTCTCCAGATACGCCCGCTATGTCCGCAATATGACGAGCAGCACCCAGTTCATCCTCATCACCCACAGACGCGGCACGATGGAGGAGGCGGATGTCCTTTACGGCATAACAATGCAGGAGGAGGGCGTCTCCAAGATGCTCGAGCTCAAGAGCTATGAGATGGTCAAGAAGCTCGGTCTCGATCAGTGATTGACAACAGGCGTTCATTTAATGTATAATAGACAGGTAAAGCAAATATATTACTTCATGGAGGCAGACTATGGATATTCTCGAAGCCAAAAAATTAGTTATTGAAGCCGGCGAAAAACTCGTTGAAACAGGCCTCATCGCACGAACCTGGGGCAACGTCAGCTGCCGTGTTGACGATAAGACCTTCGTAATCACCCCGAGCGGCAAGCCCTATATCGGCCTCAAGCCCGAGGATATAGTCGAGGTCGCGATTGAGGACCTCGCCTGGGAGGGCGATGTCAAGCCCTCGAGCGAAAAGGGAATTCACGCCGAGGTTTATAAGATTTATCCCGAGGCGAATTTCGTAATTCACACCCATCAGAAGATTGCCTCCGCCATCAGCGTTCTCAAGAGCGGAATCGACGCTCTCGCGGACGAGGCAAAGAAAGTCATCGGCGACAGAGTCCTGCTCGGCGCCTACGGTCTTCCCGGCACAGGCAAGCTGAGAAAGGGCGTCACCGCCGCTCTCAAGCTCAGCCCGTCGAAGGCAGTCATCATGGCGCATCACGGCGCTCTCTGCTACGGCGCTTCATTTGACGAGGCATTCTCGGTCGCCGCAATGCTCGAGAAGGTCAGTGCGGATTATATTCTCACCGCCGCGAAGGACAGATTCAACATCGCCGCGGAGAATCTCGATTCCTTCTGCGAGCAGATAGTTCACAAGATCGCGA
Organism: Oscillospiraceae bacterium; assembly: GCA_902792905.1. Taxonomy (GTDB): domain Bacteria; phylum Bacillota; class Clostridia; order Oscillospirales; family Acutalibacteraceae; genus CAG-177. The sequence continues at coordinate 6,177 of CADBBH010000019.1, read as the reverse complement.
AAACAAATAAAAGTGTTGCAATTGACAAATCACAGTTGTATAATAGTTCCTGCGACAGAGAAAACGGCAGAATCACCCTCGTCAACTGCGAAAGCGGCGAGGAGATGATTATGGACCTCGGCTCGGGCAATGTAAACGGCATTGTCTCCGACACAGCCGAAGCTCACAGAGCGATTTACAACGCTCAGCCGAAATTCAACTATATCATCCACAATTCAGATAAAGAAACGGTCGCCGTTTCACTCATCGGAAAGACGATGAAGCCCCTGCTTGACGATTTCAGCCAGATCTGCGGCACCAGAGTCAAGGTTGCCAAGACCCCCGAGAAATGCGGCAAGAAAATCAAGGGCAAAAACGCGGTCCTGCTCCAGGGCAAGGGCGCACTCTGCTGCGGCGGAGTTCAGGGCGACGCCGAGGCCGTCGATATGATTATGAGCAAGAGCTCTCTCGCTCTGCTCACAACCAAGGTTCTTAACGGCGCGAAGCCCATAAATCCTGTTGAGGCGCTTCTTATGAGAGTTGTCTATCTCAAGAAGTACTCCAAACAGGCCACTGAATAAGACCACTACTTCTTTTTGTCCCCCGTTTTATACGAGAAAAATCCGGAGTCGAGTTCCAAGCTCCGGGTTTTTCTATTTTTATGCCCCGCCGTCAGCTCTCTTAATCCTGCGAGTCTCCGGCGTTCCGCCTCGGAATGACAGGGCAGAGTTACAGGAGCCCGTAGGGGCAGATATCATCCACCCGCCCGAGGATATGCGGAGCATAATAAAATAAAAAATTCCGATTGCAGCCCTCTCCGGGAACGGAGAGGGTGGCTTGCGAGTAAAACGAGCAAGACGGGTGTGGCGATTATAAGGCTATGCGCGAGCATAATAAGCTAAATTGACGATTTCATCGTCAGCTAAATTCATCTTTGATGAGCTGAATTGCTCCTGCGGAGCAGCTAAATTCACTGCGTGAGCTGTATAATTCACGCGAAGCGGAGCATAATTATTCCGATCCCCCTAAAACTTCCTCTTTATTTTTTGCAATATATATGGTATAATAATAAGGTCATCCGATTATTTTATATCAATATATGGAGATATTATGAAAAAGGCAATCTGTGTATTATTCGCCGCTCTGCTGATGCTGACGCCTCTTTTCGGCGTGCGTGCGGGCGCGGTCAATTACAATCAATATATCGAGAAATTCCATTCGGACTGCTATATTCTTATCTGCACCGACAATGACCAGATTCTCTTCTCGAAGGATATCAACAAGCAGACGAAGCCGGCGAGTCTTACCAAAATCGTGACGGCGAGCGTCATTCTCGGCGAAATCCGCGATCTCGACCAGACCTATACGATTCCGACCGAGGCGCTCGATGAGCTCGCGGGAACGGGCAGCTCGACCGCGGGGCTGAGAGTCGGCGAAACCTATACGATTTACGATCTGCTCTGCTGCCTGCTGATTCCCTCGGCAAACGACGCCGCCACGGCGCTCGCGACCTTCCTCACCGGCAGCGACAGGCAGGCGTTTGTGGATAAGATGAACAAGCTCTGCGAAACGCTCGGCTGCGAGAACACCCATTTCACGAATGTTCACGGCCTTGACGACGAGGATCAGTACACAAGCGCGCTCGATATGACCAAAATCATGCGCAACGCGATGAAATATCCCGAATTCAAGGAAATTACCTCGATGAGCCAGTACACCCTGCCGCAGAGCAATATGCAGGAAGAGAGACTCATCAGAACCACGAACAACACTCTCAATCCCACCTATAAGGATTACTATAATAAGTATATCGACGCGGGCAAAACCGGTTTCACAAACGGCGCGGGCCACTGCCTCGCGGTTCACGCGGGCAACAACGGTTATAACTACATAGCGGTCGCGATGAACGGAGTCAAGGAGGATTTTGACGAGGACGGCTATGACGAAAACGGCGCGTTCTTCGATGTTCGCCAGATGCTCGACTGGGCCTTCAAAAATCTGCGGCTCGTCTCCATCGCTGACGCGGCAAAGATAGTCGCGGAAGTGCCCGTCAGATTCGGCAAGGGAGCCGATTATATCACTCTCTGCCCCTCGGGAACCGAAGCGAGCCTGCTCCCCTCGAGCGTGACCGCCGGCTCCCTGCTCGTCAAAGCGGTTCAGGATACGATGCCAGATCACGTGACCGCCCCGATAAAGAAGGGCGACGTAATCTGCAAGGGCGAGGTCTATTACGCCGATGATGTCATAGCGACAATCGATCTCGTCGCCTCAACCGATGTCAAGCGCAGCGTTCTCTCATTCCTCGGCACGCTGATTGTGAACCTCTTCTCATCATCCGCCTTCAAGCTCCTTGTAATCATTATCCTCGCCGTACTCATCACACTGATTGTCATGCGCCGCAAGGGCCTGCTCCAGGCGAAGAAGAAGGAATACAAGATAGTCGATTATAACGATTATTTCGATAAGAAATCGCAGAAATAACGCGAAACAGCGCAGAAAAGCTCATAAATAACGCAGAAACCCCGCGGGATTCGGTTCCCTGCGGGGTTGTTTTTTTGCGGATTCAAGGATTTACGCCTTGCTTCGGCGGCAAAGAAAAGACGCGGAGAATTCTCCGCGCCTTGTGTTATCCGTTTATTTGCTCTTAACCTGCTTTGTATGTGCAGTACATGAAATACTTGAAGCCGAGAGGATTCGAGAAGTAACCCTGAACGGAAGAATCAAGCATATAGAGGTCTGTGTAGTAGTAAATCGGGGTGATGCAGCCGGTAGCCATGAGCATATCCTCGGCCATGTGCATCATCTTGTAGCGGGCATCCTTATCGGTGCAGCTCTTGATTGCGGAGATGAGAACGTCATAGGTCTCTGCCCAGGTGCCGTTTTCAACCTTGGTATCATAGCCGAACGGAGTAAGGTCGAGCGAATATGCCTTGATGTTCGCGTGGTCGCCTCTGCCGAACTGGATATCGTTGTTGCCGGAGGCGGTTACCCACATATCAAGGAAGCAGATGGGATCGTTGTAGTCCGCAAGCCAGCCGTTACGCGCGATTGAGTAGTCGCCTGCTTTACGGGTGTTGAGGAATGTTGCCCACTCCTGATTTTCCATCGTCATATTGATACCGACGCCTGCGAGAGCGGACTGGATGTATTCGCCGATTGCCTTATGGCCTTCGCTGGTGTTGTAGAGATAGGTCATTGAGGGGAAGTTGGTGAATTTCTTGGTTGCCTCATCATATTTATAATACTTCTTGAGGGTTTCCATAGCGGAATTGAAGTTCGCCTCGAGAGCGTCCGCGGAAGTGTCGAAGTAACCGTCGAAATCCTTGCTGAAGCCGGTATTCTTATAGAATTCGGAGCCGTCGGCATCGGTCAGGCCCATAGCTACAAACGAGGAAGCGGGAAGCTGGCCGCCCTGAGCGATTTCGTCGATGATGTAGTTGCGGTCGAGAAGCAGGGAAACCGCCTTGCGGATTTCAGCCTTTGCGTTTTCGGCTTCGACGCCGGTCAGGCCGCTGTCGGCGGGAAGGATGTCCTCATTGACATTCCAGCAGACATAGTAGGTGCCGATCTGGCCTACATTGAAGAATTCATCGGGATAATCCTTCTTAAGAGAAGCGATTTCATTGGTCGGAACATCGTCGATGAGAGCCCACTCGCCGTTTTTGAAGTTGGAGAGCTGGTTGTTCGCATCGTCGGAGAGATAGAATTTGATTTCATCCATCGTGACTTCGTCCGCATCGGGATGATCCGGATTCTTCTCAAGGGTGATGAGGGAGTTGTGATCCCAGGATTTCATTGTGTAAAGGCCGTTGCAGACATAGGTCGAGGGATCGGTTGCCCACGCTTCGTTTGAAACGACGTCTTCACGAACGGGGAAGTATGCGGGGAATGCAAGCAGCTCGTCCCAGTAGCTGATGGCGTTCTCGATGGTGATTTCGATGGTCTTGTCATCGATTGCCTTTGCGTTGAGCTTGGCATCGGGATTGACATAATTCTCATCGTCGTCGGTTTCCCACATCTCTGCGTAGCCGTCAACTATCTCAAACATATAGCCGTAGTCGGCCGCGAGCTCGGTGGAAGCGGCTCTCTGCCATGCGAAAACGTAATCGCCGGCGGTGACATCCTTGCCGTCAGACCATTTGAGGCCGTCTCTGAGCTTGTAGGTGTAGGTTACTGTGCCGTCTTCGTTTTCAACGCCTTCGGTCAGCTCCTCGGCTGCGTCGGGAACGATTTCAAGGTTGCCTTCGGCATCCTGAGACCACTTTGCGAGGCCGGAGAAAAGGTGAGCGAGAAGGGTTGCGCCGTCAACTGCGGAGTTGAGAGCGGGGTCGATTGTGTCGGGCTCGGAAGCGAGGCAGACGGAGATGCTTCTCACATCGCCGGTCTTTTTGCCGTCATCCTTGCCGGGTTTCTTTGCGCCGCAGGCGGCAAGTCCGATAACGATAACCAGAGCAAGCACGATTGCGACAATCTTTTTTGTTTTCATTTCAGGTCGTCCTTTCTGAAAATAATAAATGATTTTATATTCCTCAGTTCACTTCGTCAACTCTGTGGCACGCGACGAAGTGGCCTGCAGAAACCTCCTTGAATTCGGGCATACTCTGAGCGCACTGCTCTGTCGCATATCTGCACCTTGTGCGGAACGGGCAGCCCGAAGGGGCGTTGAGCGGGCTCGGAATATCGCCTGTGAGAACTATGCGCTGATTTGCCCTCGCCGTTTTGGGATCGGGCACGGGAACCGCCGAGAGCAGCGATTTTGAATAGGGATGAAGCGGGTGATCGTATATCTCGCCCGCCGGAGCGAGCTCGACCATATGGCCGAGATACATTACCGCGATTCTGTCGGAGATATGGCGGACCACAAGCAGATCGTGAGCGATGAAAAGATAGGTCAGACCCAGCTTTTCCTGAAGCTCGTCAAACATATTGATAACCTGTGCCTGAATTGAAACATCAAGCGCGGAGACCGGCTCGTCGCACACTATGAAATCGGGATTCACCGCGAGGGCGCGGGCGATGCCGATTCTCTGGCGCTGACCGCCCGAGAATTCGTGGGCATAGCGGGCGGCGTGCTCGCTGTTGAGCCCTACATAGCCCATGAGCTCAAGGATTCTGTCCCTGCGCTCCTTCTTGTTCGCGCAGAGCTTATGGACATCGAGCGGCTCGCCGATAATGTCGGAGACGGTCATTCTGGGATTGAGCGATGAATACGGGTCCTGGAAGACCATAGTCGCCTTCTTGCGGAATTCCTTGATATCGGCGTTCGTCTTTATCTGCTTTCCGTCATAGTAAATCTCGCCGCCGGTCGGCTTATAAAGATGCAGAATCGTTCTGCCGACAGTGGTCTTGCCGCAGCCGGATTCGCCGACAAGGCCGAGTGTCTCGCCTCTGTTGATTGAAAACGAGATATCGTCAACGGCTTTGAGCGGCTTCGAGCGGAAGAGACCTGTGTTGATATTGAAATATTCCTTGAGATTCTTGACCTCAATAATCGGCTTGTTTTCAGGCATTCTCTTCACCGCCTTCCCCGTCGAGAGCGATTTCGCCGCTGTCGAGCTGATTCTTTACATTCATCCAGCAGGACGAAACGTGATTTTCGTTTATCTGCTCGGGCTCCGCACGGTGACCGATGCAGATTTTCATCGCATTGTCGCATCTCGGAGCGAACGGGCAGCCCTTGGGCATATTGAGAAGGTCAATCGGCGTGCCGGTAATCGGCTGAAGCTTGCTGCCCGCCGTATCCGCGGTCGGAATCGAGCGCATAAGACCTTTGGTGTATTCGTGGCAGGGATTATAGAAAATCTCATCCGCCGTGCCTCTCTCGCATACGGAGCCCGCATACATGACTATAACCTCGTCGCACATCTGGGCGACTACGCCGAGATCGTGGGTAATCATGATTATCGCCATGCCGAGTTCCTTCTGAAGCTGACCCATAAGCTCGAGAATCTGCGCCTGAATCGTCACGTCGAGAGCGGTTGTCGGCTCGTCGGCTATGAGGATATCGGGCTCGCAGGCGAGCGCCATGGCTATCATTACTCTCTGGCGCATACCGCCCGAATGCTCGAAGGGATACTGCTTCATCCGTTTTTCGGGTTCGTTTATATTGACGAGGCGGAGCATTTCAACCGCGCGCTCGTATGCCTGCTTCCTGTTGCGGTTTGTATGCAGCATTATCGCTTCGATAAGCTGCCTGCC
>CADBBH010000018.1 GCA_902792905.1 Oscillospiraceae bacterium | reverse complement strand
CTGCCTGACAGCGACTCTATTATACCATTTGCAAAACTAAATGCACGTTTGCAAAACTAAATGTTCAGTTTTCCTTGCATTTACTTTTTCATTTAAGGTGGGGAGCTCTGTTTTTTCAGTCCATTTTTTGGGACTTTACTTATGTTATACTATAAAATGGATGATTAAGAAAGGAAGTGATTTCAGTGAAAAATGCAAAAGAATTCGCACGTGAGCATTCATACAAAATCCCCACGCTTGATGCGTCGGTTATCTATCGCCTTAATGCTTCAGGCAGCAGATTGAAGCTGTATGAAAGAGTCAAGGACTCAAAAGGAAATGAAAAATACAAGCCGAACACTGCTCTTTTCAGCGGTGCGATGAAATACTGCCTTGAAACGGAGAAACTGGAATCGGTATATAAAGAGGCTTTCAGAGTCAAATCGTTTTGCTCTGTTCACAACGATAACAGATATTCCGACGCGCTAATAAGCGTTTCCTTTGATTCTACATACAAGGAATATAATGTGTTCGGTAAGGTCGAAGGATATAACGGCGAAGGCAAGCTGTATGTAAAAGCCGGTTGCCGTTATGAAAGCGGCAGGGTTGTTGATTCCCTCGGAAATGAATATGAAATAACGGATAATATCTGTATATATGGTGATGAAATACTCGCTGTGATCACTTATGCCCCTGTATCAAATAATAATCTTCCCGTCGGTTGCCGCAATTTCGGATTTGATGCAGATAATAATTGCTATACTTTCAAACAGGCAAAAACAATACTTTCTACATCAGATTTGAGAGATCAACTCTATGATAATGGATTTACCATGCTCAATGCAAAAGGTAAACCGGTTGAATATGTCAGGTATAAACGCAGCGCAGGTATGAGCCGCATCGGTAAGTGCTATTTCATCCGTAAAGAGATGCACAAGAAAATGATGGCCTGGAGCGATTTTAGTCCGGGCAGTTCAAAAATTGATGCGGAACTGAAAGAATACGGTCTTACGCTCATATCGGATCCGGTTGCACATGAGGCATATACGGCTCTGACTCTGAGCACCATAGAAGATACAGTTGAAATCCCGCTTGACTCAATTCTTTTTATGAGGGATGTAGAAGGATTTTCAAATCCCGATGCAATCAATGTAAAATGTGAAGAAGGCAGAGTAGTTGCAAAGAGAGAAAGAGTCAACATCTCAAGTATCCTTTGGGACGGCGAAGCTCTGCTTGATGAATCCGTATTTGAGCAGGCCGGCAGAAGTAATAAGGGAATGATGCTGCTCCGCAACAGATATTTCAAATCATGCGCGTTCAATACCAGATTACAGGAATGGTTTAATACAAGTAAGATTAAAGAAGTTTCTCAGTTAAACGGGTTTACTCTTGCCACCGACATCTCGCAGGTAAAAATGGTAGTAACCGAATCCAGTCTTAAGTTTTTGAAAATGTTTGAGGGTGAATTTGAAGATAAAATCAGATACTGGGCTGAACATATCAAGAACAGCGGCGGTAATATATTCGGCATAGTCAAAAGCGAAAAGCCGACAAAGTTTGCCGGCGGTCAGTATGTTAGAACAAGTTACCAGTTAATCAATACGATTAATATAACAGAGGAAGAAGCAAAAATGCTTGTCGCCCCTGTAAATGAATTCAAGCGGAATCTCAGAACGGATTACCGCTATATGAAATATTACCTTGATGAGTTTCGCGCTGATGATTCAGATGACGGTTTTAATCCTCTTCTTTATAAGAAGAAAATTGTTTCCCGTATTCTCGATAAATATCCGGAATTTGCCGAAACAAAAATGTATTATGGTTTCAGAAATGATATTATAAGAGAAATCAATAATTCCGTAAAAGGCGGCAAACTGCTTGTCCGCGGAACAAACGCAGTTTTATTCGGAAACGGATTGGATTTGCTTATTTCATGCGGCTTTAAAGATTATCATCCATGGAGACTTTTTATTGATGATCCCGATTATATATCCGTATACTCATCTTTTTTCAAAGAAAGAGCCAGGATTTTATGCGCCCGCAGTCCTCATATTACAATGGGGAATATCATTGTTGCTGATTCAATAAAAGAAGAATATGATAATTATTTCAATCTGACCGATAATATTATCTGTGTAAATGCAATCGGAAGCACGGTCCAGCATCGTCTAAACGGCTGCGATTATGATTCCGATGTTATGCTGATATCGGATAACAATGTTCTTTCACAAGCCGCATTGAGAGATTACGGCAGTTTTCCAGTTCCTTTTAACGGCATTGAATTCGACAGATCCGAAATCAGATCGCTTGCGGAAATTGACCGGCTTATCAGTGAAAACAAAATCGGTGAAATAGTTAATCTTTCGCAGAAGTTGAATACAATTTACTGGTCAATAATCAACACACCCGATATATCCATATTGTCTCCCGAAGAACTCTATAAAGATATCTGCATTCTTGCAGTGCTTTCCAATACCGAAATTGACAAAGCAAAGCGCATATACAAGGTTGATGTTGATTCCGTTCTTGATGAACTCAAGGCAAAATATCTCGGTATATTCGGCGAGTATTTCAACGAGCCTGAATTCTGGAGATATATCAATATTTCAAGCGGAAAACCGAAAAAACAAAATAAAAACTATGAGTGCCGCTCGCCGATGGCATATCTTTACAACGAAGCCTGCGCCGATAAAACTCCGAGAAGCAAAAACGGTAAGTTTTTCTCAGATCTGCCAAGCATTGATTACGGCAAAATTAAGGGCGTAAGAAAAGATGATATAGCAAAGATTGTGGATATAGCTAACAAAACAGCGACAACGTATAACAGAGCGGTAACGAGAATACTCAGCGCCGCCAACAAGCGCAGCAGGCATGGACAAAACAATACCGATGCCAGAATGAGCGATATCGCTGTCATTCTGACATCGGGTATTGAAAGAATATCAAAACATTGTAAAACAGAAGCTCACCGTCTCGCCGTTCTGCGCGAAATTGATAATGCAATGCGCACGCAGAAAGATGCAAAAACAGAACAATGGGTGTTGCTTACTGGGGTGTGTAAGAGCAATAAATGACTTTTCTTTTCGCGAAAAAAAGAGTATAATGTCTTTCATGAAAAAACGAGAGATAAATATTAAAAACAGTGTCAACTTGCAATTGAAAGGAAGGTATTATGATAAGCTCAGAAGATAAAAGAGCATTTTTAGAAAGTGTACTACCCATGGCGTCCATTCCAAGCAAAAGTGACGAAGCGCAAGATAAACTATATGATTTTGTCCTTAAAAATACAAATGATGGGAAACTCTATAAATACAGAACATTTGATAAAAAAGGCCATTCGCTTGAAAATCTTTTAACTGGAACGTTGTATTGCGCTGAGCCTTCAATGTTTAACGATCCTTTTGACTTCAAAATAGGGACAACTATATCATCAGTGTTTTATGCTAAATATGAAAATGAATTAGATGATATAGAATTATTGCTCGAAAAATATATCAAATATCAAAGAGGGAATCAGAATCTTGATAATTGTTCTGAAGCGGAACAAAAAACAATTGATGCATTATCAAAAAGCGAAAAACTAAACGCTTTCTTAAAGTATACATACGAGTTCTGTGATAAAGAAGAGGCAGTTCTAAAATATCTAAAACAGCATATGGATGTTTTATATGAGTTTCTTAGTATAATTATTAATGAGCCTCAGATAAATGCAGCTTTGAAAATTACTACCAAGTTTCTGCCTGAAATTCAGAACGCTCTTACAACTAAAGACTTACTCAAAATGGGTGAAAATGATTATTCTGTTTCTGATTTTGCACATTCATTTGGCGTTGATGATGATTTAGATGAAATTGGCTATATCATCAGGTTGAGTAATATGCTTCAGCCCGAAAACAAGGAAAATGTGGAAAAAGCAGAACAAATGTTGAATATGTCAAAAGATACCTTAGCAAAAAAACTTAATGAAACATTTAAGATAGGTTGTTTGGCAACAAGCCCTAAAAACCGTTTGATGTGGTCGCATTATTCAGATGGACATAAAGGATTTTGTATTGAGTATGATTTCAAGAATACACCCAAGGATTTATTACCTTTGCCTGTTATCTATTCGCAAAAGCGTCCTTTGATACCTTGGGGAATGGCACTTAATCAATCGACTAAAGCAAACTCAAAATATATATTGCAAATGATAATAGGACTGCTGACTAAAGACAAAGAATGGGAATACGAAAATGAATGGAGAATACTACTTAGCTCTTCAGAAGATTCAAGCATAAAAATTCCCATTAGTGCTGTTTATCTTGGAGCAGAAATAAAAGAAGACGATAAAAAAATGGTAGTTGAGATATGTACTCCAAAAAGCATTCCTGTTAAGCAAATTGTAATAGACAGAAGTCAGTATGCTTTGCACATAAATGATGACATTTAATTTAAGAAATCAATGATAATTGATAAACTAAAGACATATAAGGAATAGGTGCTTTTTGTATGCGGGTGTATTTTTAAACACACTAAAAGATAGGAAAAATTATTTGAGAATCTCATCTTTTTGCAATAAAAAACCATAGTAAATCTTCTTTTCTGTTTCTGTTGCTCTTTTAGAATCAATTCTATCTTGTATTGTTGGGATTATTTCTGCTTTGTGGGTGACGAATTTCTCCATATAATCTGGATAATGTGCAAAATTTACCCACATATGATCTGAAAAGTCAACATTTTTATAGTCAAAAGAATCTGGATGAAGTAAAAATCCAAGATGAGGATAATCAGGTGCCATTTCCGTTAGAACACTTAAATCGGGAATGATTTTGCTGATATAGAGGATGTAAATACACTCTAATTTTGTCTCCAGTGGGTCGGGGAAAATAAATACTTCCGGTTCTTTACCTTGCTTATGATAAAGCAATAGAATTTCCGTTAGCATTTCTTTGATATCATCATCAGATAGTGAAATCCAACCGCTAAAAACGAACTCATATATTGCCCATGTGTTTAATTTTGAAATGTTTTTTGATAATTCAATTATGTACATATTCTTTTTAGAACCATCGGAAATATAATTTTTAAATAATTGTAATAAAAATACTTTTTTATCAAAGTTGGTAGCACTATCAATTATTTTATAAAGACTTTCTTGGTATTCTTGGCAATTTGTTTCGCTAAGGAAAAACTGAATCACACTTTTTACAGTATTAGTATTTATGATGCATTCAAAGAAACCAGCACTACTAAGAATTGACTCTATACAATTGAGATTTGTACTGGGATAAAGCTGTTTCAATAGTGATACGAAAGCTTGAATATTATATTTGAAATCTCTACAATTAGTGCTCCAAAATCGTTGATTAAAATTATTAAAGCAGAACAAGCTCTGTATAGAGTCGGATAGTATGAGCTTATTGCCATTTGATAAATCAACTTTAGAAAGGAGCAAAGAAAGGTTTGACAACGTTATTATTGATGAATCTCGATAACCAAAGGTTTCGCTTGAAATCAGGGATTGCACTAGATTATTAAAGCATGATACAAGATTATTAATAGTATCTTCTTTGGCATTCAATCGGGAAATCTCATATGTTTTACATAATTCTGATAATTCTTTTGTGCTAATGTATTTTGAAATAATATCAAAATCAATTGTGGTAATGGCATATTTTGCATAAGAAGCCATAATGCCATTAAAGGTCTTATGCCGTTCTGCGTTGTCATTGTTTGCACAAATAATCGCTTCTATATATGGCTTAAAAAATACATTTGAATTGGTGATTTCATTGGTGAAAATATGGTTTGCGTAACAGAAGAAATAGTGTGTATATGCTATATTCTGAATACTATAAATCTTTGAAATAGGGCCATCATTACTCAAAAAGATTACGTCGATGTTGTTAATATCTTTTTTTAACTTTGAAAGAAGAGACTCCATCTCATATCTCTTGACATTGTCAACGTTATACATATCAAAAAATGGTTGGAGTATCAAGCGCTCTTTAGACAAGGTGATATTATTAATAAATTTAAGTGGAGTAGTTGAATCAAACCAACCACCTTCCCTTATTGTTTTTAGGGCTTCCATATTGTGAAGAAAAACGACTTGATCATTTTTAGAGAGCTTTTCAAATTCGATTTTTTCATATATTGATTCAATCCCAATGAAACCATTTATAAAATGCTGATAGAAGCAGCTTTCAATTAAATTGGTAGTGTCACTCCGACATAATGACAAGAGCTCTTGATACTTATTTTGAATATAAAGATTAAAAAGTTTATTATCAAGAACTTCATTCTTTTTACTGATAAATTCTTTTTCTTTCATTGGGTGAATTCCAGATAATTCTATTGATTCAATTCCCACATTAGCAAAAAACTGTTTAAGATTTTCCGCACCAACAGAATTCGAGTCGAGGAAGTTTACCAGTTTCTTATAGGTTTCATCCTTATAAATGATTAGTGTATTCTTTTCTTTGTAACTATGATTAAGGTGTAAAATTTTTAAAAGAATCTCGTAATCAAAGAGTTTATAATTCATTATAAACTTTATCGTTTGTTCTAAAAAGAGATTATACAAATCCTCATCGTTCGAATAAGGGTGTTCAATTAATTCTAAGAAACTATATAAACGTTTACCTTTCTCATGCGTCAATGTATCAGGAACATATGAAACGACTGGTAGTGATTGAATATTTACTACCTCAATATTATTGGCCCGGAAGTATTCTGTGCTGTTAGCATCATCAATCTCTTCATCAAGGAGAATATAGCCAATTCTACGCTCCTCATCTTTTAAAAGTGCTTCATTTTGTGAACGAATATAATTGATCCAGCTAACAATTAGTTTAATATTATAGTCATTTAGTGTGTACCCAAGGAAAAGAAATGTATGGTCTGTTAAAAGTGATTTAACAAACAATTCAATAAGAATATGTTTTTGAGAATACTCTAAATAGTCTTGTTCTTTCAGAACGATAGATTCGGGGTGTGAGATATCTCCGTGCATTTTTATTATATACTTACTTTTTGTGGCATCTAATAAATCTTTATCATTAATGATAACGTCATATTGATTACGAAATATGTTTTTCGAGGATTCCAGTAATTTATCATAATTTGTTGTAATAATATTAGAAGGGTTGATATTTAAAATAGCATCTGACAGAGGAGCATCAGTGATTATTTGCTCTGAAATACATTTTTTAATAGTATTGTAATATGCTCTTGGATTTTTGTTAAAAAAATATTGCGGAATTTTGAGGTATTCGTCGGTTGAATAATCATTTGCTAATGGACATTTTTTATTGTTGTCATAATTGAAGTCAGTTGTAAAACAATCCTTTTTGTGCTTACAATTATTACATTTTTCATATCCGATTTCTTTTGCCATTTTATTGACGAGTTCATACCAACTAGGCATTCCATCCACATTGCATGAAACACCAGCTCCAACAAAAATGACTAATTTATTAACTTCGGCTTTATTGTGTAAAACATCAACGATATCCAAAATGTATTCCTTATCCATATTATCCTCCTATAACTCTACATAGTGTTATTATATATTGTTCTGCTTGTAATTGTAACCTGTAATTATACAAACTATTGTAATTATAGCGTATGAGTATTAATAAAGCAACAACCTCTTTAATAAGCCTTTATAATATCCTAGTCAATCAATAACCGTAATTATAACAGTATTTAGCGCCTAAAACATATCGACGGCAGGGATGATATCATATCTTTTACATTTTCCAGGGCATTTCCAACAAATCATACCCATTCTCCCAGATTTTTCAACGGTTTCCGCTGTTCGGATAACTCGTTAAATGGTATCCGGAAATCACAAATCACGGTTCTGCGGAAACTGAAATATGAAAATCAGGGTAAAGGCCAATCTGCGTAATGCCTGCGCCCGGAAAGGAGAATAAGTATGATATATAACAAAGACAGAAATCTGCTGATTATCGGAATTGACCACGGATACGGAAATATTAAAACCGCCAGTCATTGCTTTCGGGCAGGGCTGGCGGTTTATGATTCCGAGCCGCTTTTCACAAAGGATATGCTTGTGTATAACGGCAGGTATTATCTCATCGGCGAAGGACATAAGGAATTTGTCGCGAGCAAAGACCTCGACGGCGACTATTACGCTCTCACTCTTGCGGCAATTGCGATGGAACTGCGCGATAACGGTCTCACTGCTGCAACTGTCCATATTGCCGCCGGCCTGCCGCTGACCTGGACATCGGGTCAGAAAGAACGGTTCAGGGAATATCTGCTGCAGAATACCGAAGTTGAGTTTGTATTCGACTCGGTTAAGTATTCCGTAAAGATTGCCGGCGCAAGTATCTATCCCCAAGGTTATTCCGCAGTTGCGAAATACGCGTCTGCACTCAAAGGTGTGAATATGGTTGCCGATATCGGTAACGGCACTATGAATGTGCTGTATATGATTGACGGCAAGCCCCAGGCAGGAAAGATGTTCACCGAGAAGTTCGGAACCTATCAGGCGACGCTCGCTATCCGCGAAGAATTTATGAGAAAAACTCAGAGGGAACTACATGACAGTATTATTGATGAAATACTCATAACAGGCTCAGCCGATATTGCTTCCGCGGATCTGAAACTCATTAAAGCCACGACAAAGAATTATGTTGACGATATCTTCCGCCGACTACGCGAGCACGGTTATGACGAGAATACAATGAATCTGTATATAACCGGTGGCGGCGGATGCCTGGTAAAGAACTTTTACAGGTATAACCCCGACAGAGTGAAAATCGCCAATGACATCTGCGCCGCGGCAAAAGGTTATGAGTATCTCGCAGATGTTCAGATACGGAACGGCAAATTATGAAAAACGAATACTGTATTAACCTGAGGATGAATCCGAACAAGCCAAAACAGAAAGAAATTATCGATTTCTTTAATGAGCGGAAAAATGATGATTCATTCTCAAGAAATGAATTCATCATTGAAGCTATTCTCGGAAGGTTACACTGTGAGAGCAATAACGCCCTGCTCGATGATATCAGGAAAGTAATCCGTGATGAAATCAAAAATATATCCGTTGTTGTATCGGATAACAGTAACGAGAATTATACAGCGGATATACCCGAGCTGACCGAAGAACAGCTGGCACAGAATGAGGCCGATGTTCTTGACGTGCTTGATATGTTCTGATGACGGAGCCAATTTTGGCACCAAAGAAGAAAAATAGGCGCAAGCGCAGCTAAGCGGTGCCAAAAACGGCACCGCTTAATCTTTGCTCAAAATGCAGATTTGAGCAAACGGATACGGATATATGAGCATAAATGGAGGCGAAATATATGCCGTATACGCCAGGTTTCCGCAGAAACCGCAAACCGCCTCGCAGAGCCCACGGCACTTTGCAACCGGAAGGGTGAAAGTGTCATAATGGGTTATGATACTTTGCCAAAAGTATCTACAAGTCCCGCGCAACCGTTGCGAAAACAAATCTTTAAAAAGAAAGTGGGTGATAAGCATTGCAAGAAACGACGGTGTCGACAGAATCGTTGCCAGGAACAACAATCTGACGGCAAAGCAAATCGGCAATACCGAAAAGCACAATGAGAGAAAAAAGGAAAGTTATGTCAATCCGGATATTGTATCCGAAAGAACGCATCTGAATTATCATTACAAATCTCCTGCGGATGATTATGAGTCAATATTTGCCTCTATGGTTGAATCGGGTGAAATCTCCACCAGAGGTCTGAAACCCGATGCAAAGAAATACGGTGAGATGATAATTGATGTGAACAGCGCATACTTTCACAATCACGGCGGGTATGAATACGCGAAACAGTTTTATGCCGATGCATACAGAGCCGCGGCAAAGATAATCGGCGGAGAGAAATATATCTTATCTGCCGTTATGCACGCCGATGAGAGAAACAGCAAAATGTCAAAGGAATTGGGAAAAGATATATACCATTATCATTTGCATATTGTATATATCCCCGTAGTTGAAAAAGAGATCCGATATTCCAAGCGGTGCAAAGATCCTTCTCTTGTAGGCAAGGTTAAGGAAGTGATTCATCAGGTGAGCGCAAGCAAGAAGTGGGCCTCGTCTCCTGCCGTAGATGAAAAAGGAAATATAATCCTTAACAAAAACGGCAAACCCGTTCTGAAGAAGTCTTACTCCAAATTACAGGATGATATCTTTGCAGGAATGAGAAGTATGGGATATACCGACATTGAGCGCGGAGAGAAAAACAGCGGCGAGGAACATTTATCCGTTACTCAGTTCAAGATTATGCAGGAAGAAGAAACACTATCTGCTCTTGAAGAGAAGGATAAAACTCTTACGGCAAAAATTGATGAGGACAAGAAGAAAGCCGAAGTCATTGACAAAAAGTCGGCAAAAATCAAAGGCATGATTAATGAAGAATTTCCGGATGCCGAGGAGCTGCTGCCCTATCCGAAAACAATTGAAACGGCAGGCGCATACAGAAAAAGAATTGTGCCGATAGTTGCCAAGATAATTGATAAGGCGAGAACGCTGTTTTCACACAACTTTCAACTGCAATCAAAACTCAAAAGAGCAAATGAAGATATTGACCGGAAGCAGAGCAGAATCAACAATCTTGAAGACCGTCTCAAATCCAAAGACGATGAAATGAAACCGTATAAGGACAGAGCAGGCAAATATAATCTTCTGATCCAAGGGTTAGGAGAAACGGGCGTAACCGCTCTGCTCGAAAAAGCCCGTGAAAATCTCCGCATTGAAACCGAAAGGCGCAGAGCCGAAAGGCAGCGCAAAAACTATTATGAGAGGTAATCATCTCTCGAAACATTATTAAGACAGACCCGAAATACATTTATAGCAGCATTAAGGAGTTAAAATTATGCAAACTATAAAATACCATGACCGCGTCCAACTGAAAAATATTACAAGGAAGGAGGAGTTAAATGAAGCAGTCACGAGGGGCTATGGATAAGTTTACAATCTATGGTTAATGAATGCACCTGAATGGGTAAAACAAAACTATCCTAAATTCGCGCATTGCGAAAAGAAGCCTTTACCTCATGTGGATTATGAGATTATAAGTATTCGACAGTTAACAGCTGAAGAATATCAGGAAAGAGTTAACAAATGGAATGAAAAACAATCCAAAACTACAACTGAATAAAAAAAACAGGCGGCTCATAATGAACTGCCTGTTTTTCTCCATAATTAATACGAATACTAGTGGTTATTTGTTTAATCTTGAATAAAAGGTAGAAAAGCAGTATAATAATTACATAAGAAAACTGTTATTATTACAAATAGATTTTTTGGAGTGTTACTATATGAATAATTTCTTTGTGGATATTAATAACAATTATTCAAATTTATTATCATTAATTGTTTCAATTATTATTGCGGTTATTACGCTTTTATATGTGATATTTACGTATAAACAAATGAAAGCGACTAAAGAATCTGTAAAAATGTTGATAAATCAAATAAATCTGGATAAACAACCTTGTGTTGTTCCCGTAATAAAAAAAGGTTACTCTCATGCAGAAATTGATAATGGAAGACGATGGCTGATTATAGAGTTTGATTTAAACAACATTGGGACATTTTCAGCTGTTTCTGTAATGATAGTTTCACATCTTAATTTAAAATATACAACTACTAAAAAAGGCACCCACGAAGTGCCAATGACAAGTACAATAGAATACCAGCCTTTTATAGCTGTAAATGAAAAAAAGGAATTATTTGTAGCATATGAGAATAAAGAAATAGAATACTTGATTAAAGATTTAGAAATAAGCTATAATAAAAATGTTGAAAGATTAAAAAACGCTCCACATCTTAATCATTATAGAGGAACTACACTTATTATTCAGATATTTTATAAGAATCTATTAGGGCAGTGGTTTAAAACCGAATTATCGCAAGAAATTGCTTGGTTTAATGATAATAATCTACAAATTAATGGACACAATTTGAATTCTATTACTGTGCCGCCTAATGAGCTTAACCCAAAGCATGATGTTGATTTACAGTTTTCTTGGTTAAGTAATTCTCAAATTGATATTAACCCAATTGATACATCGGAGGTTAACAGAATAATAAAAAACTATAGCCAACACCAACCAGAAATAATGAATTTACTTAATAATAGTCCGTTTAATACTTAAATCAAAATACTAAAAAAAGAAACAGGCGGCTCATAATGAACTGCCTGTTTTTTCGTCAATATCTAACCATGAATTCAATGCAGAGGAAGTAATTGCCTCCTCGCTTCTCAAGACGGTTCGAAATCAACTTGATATGGTGGACCCGGAGGGATTCGAACCCTTGACCTCTCGGATGCGAACCGAACGCTCTCCCAACTGAGCTACGGGCCCTTATTCATTTCAACGCTTGATGATTATACAACAAAGCGCGGCGATTGTCAATCAAAAAATAAAAAACATTGCGAAATTCATGGCGGAGTGATATGCGAAAACGATACCGTACAGAACGCTTCTGTCCCGGGTATCGGATACGGAACGGCAGATATAATGCACCTTTTATTGCGGTCCTTCGCTTTGCTCAGGATGACAAATCAAAACATCTGCTGTTTCCTGCTGTTCTTCACTCAGGATAACAATAAACAATAGTAAAAAACTGTCATTCCGAGGCGGCACGCCGAAGAATCGCGTATTCAGGAGACTTTTGCTTATGTAAGCTTTTTCTGTCGGAATCGGTTACACAATCAAAAAGCAGGCGGCCTGAGGACCGCCTGCGGTTTTTTAACGTCTTATCAGAAATACGAGGGTATAAACAGACTTATGAAGCGCAAATAAAAGGTTGTGACAAGCGCGCGAAGCGTCATAAAGAAGGAATTGAATCCGTCGGAAAGGCGCGCGAAGAAGCCGGCGGGGGAGTTGTCGGATGAGAGGTCCTCGGTCGCCTGCTCAACGCTGATGATGTTTCCGTTCTTATCCTTGCACATGAGGTCGATGTTTCCGCATTCGGAGCATTTTCTCGTATAGAGAGTGGCAGAGCCGATTTTTCCGTTTTCCTGCCATTCCCCGAAGGAGTGTCCCTTCGCGGGTACGTCTGTTCTTACGACTCTGCCGCAGTCAACGCAGGTCTGCATATCGTAGCCGACAGTGTCGCAGGTCGGGTCCTTGTGGCGTGTATCGCCGTAAGTGTGGGAGCCGGCGGTAATGAGCGCGTCGAGAGGGCAGTTGCCCGCCGTCGGGTCGTCGCCCGTCTCAATCCATTCGCCGTCAAGCCAGACATAAGTCTGACCGGGCTCATCGTGCGAATACTGGCTCATAAGCTCGAGCGGAGCTTTGGTCGAATACTGACCGACCACCCAGAATTTTTCACCCTTTTCAACCGGTACGGGAGATGAGAGCTTCTCGGTGTAATAGCCTTCGTGGTCGTATTTTCCCGTGAATGTTGCGAGCGCGCCGCCGCTTTCGGGATTGCCGTCGCCCGCGTCCTTATAGATTGAAACCGTGATTTCCGTGCCCGGATATACATAGAAAGCGGTATGCGTGATTGAGCCGGTCTGATTTGCCGTGAAGAGATTCGCGGCCTTGTCCGAAACTTCGCTTCCGAGATAGAATACCGGATAGCCGTTATAGGAATACTTGCTCTCGCAGTCGTCGGTGACATATACGCTCACGCCGATTGCGGCATCGATTGTCGGGTCGGAATAGGGGAGCCAGAAGTATCCGCCGTCGCCCCATTCGGGTCCCCAGCTGTTCTTGCAGAGCCAGGCGCCTTTTTTGCCGTTCATAACGAGGTTGCTGAATTTGCCCTCGGGAGTGAAATCATCGTCCCAGCCGACTATAGCGACCGCGTGGTTGGAGATGAGCTGAAGCTTATTGTTTGCCACGGTGCCGTTGTCGCCGTGATAATACTGATTTGAATAGAACATAACGGAAACTCCGCCGTGATCGAGAACCCACTGCTTGATTGAGGCCCTGTCGTCAACGTTGAATTCCACTACATCCTTGATTCTGACATTGCAGCCCGATGAGACTCTCTCAATATCGGAATAATGGCCCATAAATCTTGAAAGATAGGGGCTGTAAGGAAAATCACGGTCATAAGCGATGCCGCTGTCCGTCTTCAGGGAAGCGAAGATATCAAGATCGTTGAGACCTACCTGGAAGACCACGTCATCGTTATAAATCCTGCCGTCGCCGAAGTAGCCGGAATTTTTATCGCTCCAGCCGCTGTTTGCGCTGAACCAGTAGAGATACGCCTCGGAAAAATCGGTGTCGTCCTTTGTGCCGTATCCCTGCATGATATAGTCGCTCTCAAGGCAGCTGACCACCGAGAAAGCGGCGCAGGCGCCGAAATCGCCCTGCTTCTTGACCGAAGTGACATATCCCTTTTCGACCGCGTTATACGACGCGGGGAGATTCGCGGCAAATGCCGTTGAAGCAAGGGAAAACGCGATAATCAACGCAAGCAGAACCGCAATTGATTTTTTCATATTCTTTCCTCCGTTTATACAGTAAAAAGCGATTAAAGCTTTTCGAGTGTCTCCATTACATAGTTGCCGAATTCCTCGCAGGTGCAGCCGTCCTCTCTGCCGGTGATGCGCATCTTCTTCTCCTCATACATGCAGATATCGAGCGCTCTCTCGAGCTTGTCCGCCTCTGCCTGCTTGCCGATGTGGGAGAGGAGCATAACCGAAGCCCTGAGCATCGAGGCGGGGTCGGCATATTTGCCTCTGCCCTCTTTTATCATTCTCGGAGCAGAGCCGTGAATTGCTTCAAACATCGCGTATTTCTTGCCGATGTTCGCGCTGCCGGCGGTGCCGACGCCGCCCATGAATTCAGCGGCCTCGTCGGTGATGATATCGCCGTAGAGATTGGGCAGAACGAAAACCTTGAAATCCTTGCGGCGCTTGGGATCGATGAGCTTTGCTGTCGTGATGTCGATATACCATTCGTCGGTTGTGATTTCGGGATATTCCTTGCCTATATTCTTGGCAAGGTTGAGGAATTTTCCGTCGGTGGTTTTGATAATGTTTGCTTTCTGGATTATCGACACTCTGTCCTTGCCGTTCTTGCGCGCGTATTCGTAGGCGAGGCGCGCGATTCTCTCGCTGCCCTCGGTTGTGGTGACAACGAAATCCATCGCGAGGTCATCGGTGATATTGATGCCCTTGGAGCCGACGGCGTAAGCGCCCTCGGTATTCTCTCTGAAGAAGGTCCAGTCAATGCCCTCCTCGGGAATCTTGACGGGGCGGACATTCGCGAAAAGGTCGAGCGCCTTTCTCATCGCGACATTCGCGCTCTCGATGTTCGGCCACGGATCGCCCGCCTGCGGAGTGGTTGTCGGTCCCTTGAGAATTACGGGGCACTGCTTTAACTGCTCCATAACGTCATCGGGAATCGGCTTCATTACCTTTACTCTGTTTTCGATGGTGAGTCCGTCAATGGTCTTGAATTCTATTCTTCCGCTCTCAACTTCGTCTTTGAGCAGGAAGGCGAGAACTCTCGCGCTCTCGGCGGTGATAATCGGGCCGATGCCGTCGCCGCCGCACACGCCTATAGTCAGCTTGTCAAGCTTGTCAAAGTCGATGAAATCGCCCTGCTGCTTGATTCTTTCGCTTCTTTCATTCTGCTCGGTGACGAGCGCCTTGAATTTTTCAACCGCGTTGTTGAGCTGTTCCTGTGTCATTATGTTTTCCCCCTTAATTGTGCTGTTCTTTCGTGTAGTTGAGAAGTCCGCCCGCGAGTATCATAGCGGTCTGTCTCTCGGAATAATCATAGGCGAGCTTGTATTCTTCACCCTTAGTGACGTTTCTGAGCGTAACCTCGCTGCCGGCCGCAATCTTTTCGCGGATGCCGTCGAGAGCGAGAATATCGTCGGTGTCAATCTTATCATAATCATCGGGATTCGCGAAAGTGAAAGGCATGATGCCGGCGTTCACAAGGTTTGCCATGTGAATTCTCGCGAATGACTTGGTGATGACCGCCTTGATTCCGAGATAGAGAGGAACAAGCGCCGCGTGCTCTCTGGATGAACCCTGGCCGTAGTTCGCGCCGCCGATGATGAATCCCTTGCCCGCCGCCTTGCATCTCTCGGCGAAATGCTCATCGCACTGCCTGAAGCAGAAATTCGAGAGATAAGGGATATTTGAGCGGTAGGGGAGAATCTTCGCGCCTGCGGGCATGATATGGTCTGTCGTGATATTGTCGCCGACCTTGAGAATGGCGGGCGCCTCAATGCTTTCGGGGAGCGCCTCGCTCGAGGGGAAGGGCTTTATATTCGGGCCGTAAACGATTTCGACGCAGTCCGCGTCCTTCTCGTGAATCGGCTTTTCAATCATATTGTCGTTGATGATGAATCTCTCGGGCATCGTGATTTCGGGCATTTCGCCGAGCTCTCTCGGGTCGGTGAGGAAGCCGGTGATTGCCGAGGCCGCCGCCGTTTCGGGGCTGACAAGATAGATGCCTGCGTCCGCCGTGCCGGAGCGTCCCTCGAAGTTTCTGTTGAATGTTCTCAGGGACACGCCCGCAGAATTCGGGCTCTGACCCATGCCGATACAGGGGCCGCACGCGCATTCAAGCAGTCTCGCGCCTGCCGAGAGAATATCGGAGAGCGCGCCGTTGAGCGAGAGCATATTGAGCACCTGCATTGAGCCGGGTGAAATGGTCAGCGAAACATTCGCGGCAACCTTTTTGCCCTTGAGAATCGCGGCAACCTTGAGCAGATCCATCAGCGATGAATTTGTGCAGGAGCCGATGCAGACCTGGTCGATTTTAATCTTGCCTATATCCTTGACCGTCTTGACTCTGTCGGGCATATGGGGCATTGCCGCCGCCGGCTCGAGAGCGCACAGGTCAATATCGATAATCTCATCATATTCGGCGTCCGGATCGCTCGAAAGCTCGGTCCAGTCTTCCTCTCTGCCCTGCGCCTTGAGGAACGCCTTTGTGATTTCGTCGGAGGGGAATACGCTGGTAGTCGCGCCGAGTTCGGCGCCCATATTGGTGATTGTTGCCCTCTCGGGAACGGATAGAGTCTTCACTCCCTCGCCGCCGTATTCGATAATCTTCCCCACGCCGCCCTTGACGCTCATAATGCGGAGCACTTCGAGGATTATATCCTTCGCGCTGACCCAGGGGGAGAGCTTTCCGCTCAGGCGCACGAGAGTCATCTTCGGCATGGTTGTATAATATGTGCCGCCGCCCATAGCGACCGCGACGTCGAGACCGCCCGCGCCGATGGCGAGCATACCGATACCGCCGCCTGTGGGAGTATGCGAATCGGAGCCGATAAGGGTTTTGCCGGGCTTTCCGAATCTTTCAAGATGAAGCTGATGGCAGATGCCGTTGCCGGGCTTTGAATAGAGCAGACCTCTCTTCTTTGCGACGGACTGGATGAATCTGTGGTCATCGGCATTCTCAAAGCCGGTCTGCAGGGTGTTATGGTCGATGTAGGCAACCGACAGCTCGGTTTTTACCCTCTCGATACCCATCGCTTCAAATTCAAGATAAGCCATAGTGCCCGTGGCATCCTGCGTGAGAGTCTGGTCGATTCTGATTCCGATTTCGGTGCCCGGAATCATCTCGCCCTCAAGCAGATGGCTCTTTATAAGCTTCTGTCCTATAGTGTAACCCATAATTACCTCCGAAAAATAAAATTCCAACTGATTATTATATACTCTTATAAAAGCATTGTCAACTTATCCTGCTGTTGTACAGCTTCTCATAGAATCCGTGCTTTGCTATGAGCTCGGTATGAGTGCCCTGCTCGATTACCCTTCCGTCCTTCATCACGAGAATCTTGTCGGAGTTGCGGACCGTCGAGAGGCGGTGGGCGACTATGAAGCTCGTTCTGCCCTTTGTCATACCCGCGAAGGCGTTGCGTATCTTGATTTCGGTGCGCGTATCAATCGATGAGGTCGCCTCGTCGAGAATCAGGGCGGGCGGGAGAGAGAGCATCACCCTCGCTATGCAGAGCAGCTGCTTCTGCCCCTGCGAAAGCGAAGATATCTCATCGGAAATGACCGTATCGTAACCGTCGGGCAGCCGCTTTATGAAAGAATGAGCGTAGGCGGATTTCGCCGCGGCGATTATCTCCTCGCGCGTGGCGCCGGGTTTTCCGAGAGCAATGTTTTCGGCGACCGTGGCGGTCTTTATCCATGTTTCCTGAAGCACCATTCCGTATCCCGCGCGAAGCGAAGAGCGGGTGATGTCCCTGATATCGATATTGTCGATTTTTATCGCGCCCGAATCCACGTCATAGAATCTCATCAGCAGGTTGATTACGGTCGTTTTTCCGCATCCCGTCGGGCCGACTATCGCAATCTGCTCCCCGTGTTTCACATCGAGATTGAGATTCTTTATAAGCTCCCTGCCGGGGGTGTATGAGAATTCAACGTTCTCGAGCGAAATGTCGTCACCGATATCGGCCCTGTTGACCGCGTTTTCTTTATCCGGAATATCGCTGTCCGCCTCGATGAGCTCGAATATCCTCTCTGCGCAGGCGATTGAATTCTGAAGCTCGGTGATGACTCCCGAAATCTCGTTGAACGGCTTCGCGTACTGACCGGAATAGTTGAGAAACGCTGTCAGCGCGCCGATTGTGATGGGCGAAGAGCCGCTTATCGCGCTGAGTGCGCCGATGAGGGCGACACCCGCGTAAATCATATTGTTTACAAATCTCGTTGAGGGATTCGTGATGGATGAAAAGAATATCGCTCTGAGCGAGGCGCGGGCGAATTCATCGTTGATTTCGTCAAATTCGCTTATTGCCTTCTCCTGCGCGCCGTAGGCGGCAATGACATTGTGATTCGCGACCGTCTCGTCTATATGCGCGGTCTGCCTGCCCCTTGCCCTTGACTGAGCGAGGAACATATTGTGCGTCTTTTTCGCCACAAACGAGGCAACAAAGAGCGAGAGGGGAGTCAGCAGCGCGACGACGGGCGTTATCCTCGGGCTTATTCTTATCATGAAAGCGAGAGTGCCGAGTATCGTCATTATACCCGTGAAAAACTGCGTGAAGCCCATCAGCAGGCCCTCCGCGAAATTGTCCGCGTCGGTAATGACTCTGCTGACCGTATCGCCCGAGGTGTGCGAATCAATATAGGACAGCGGGAGCGACGAAATCTTTTTCATCGCGTCGTTTCTGACGTCTCTCACAACCCTGAAAGCTATGGTGTTGTTGACATTCCCGGCTATCCACTGCGAGAGCGCCGAGAGCGCCGCCGTGATTATTATCGCGCCGATATTGTAAAGAAGAGTATCGTAATCAATATTGTTTATGCCCTTTATCGCGTCAATTCCTCTGCCCGCGAGCACGGGGATATACAGATTGCAGGCGACGCAGACAAGCGAGAGAAGGAGCGAAAGGACAATCAGCGGATTGTATCTGCGCGTGTATCTGAGAATTTTCGCGACGGTGCCTCTGTTTATCTTTTTCATACGGCCTCACCCTCCTCTTCAAACTGAGAAAGATGAATCTGCCTGTATTCCTCATTGCTTTCGAGCAATTCGGCGTGAGTGCCGATACTCGCCCTTCCGTCCTCGAGCAGGATGATTTTATCGCAGTCGAGAATTGAGCCCGTGCGCTGGGAAACAATGAAAACAGCGGAGTAATCGAGAGCCGAGACGGCCTTTCGCATTTCGGAATCCGTCAGATAATCGAGGGCGCTTGAGGCGTCGTCGAGAATAAGAATATCGGCATCCTTAACCAGCGCCCTGGCGACGGCGAGGCGCTGCCTCTGACCGCCCGAGAAATTCCTTCCGCCCTGTTCTGTTACGGCATTTATTCCGTTTTCCTTTTCGTTTACGAAATCAAGGGCCTGAGCCGCCCCGAGAGCCGCCCTGATATCCTCTTCGCCGGCGTCTTCCTTTCCGAGAGCGAGGTTGCTCTTTACCGTGCCTTTGAATATCGCGGGCTTCTGCTCGACAAAGGCGATTCTGCGGGCGAGTTCCTCATCCGTACAGGAGAAAATATCCCTGCCCTCAAAATATATTCTGCCTTCGACGGGATTATAGAAGCCGGCGAGCAGATCGACGAGCGTCGATTTGCCCGAGCCCGTAGCGCCGATTATGCCTATTCTTTCGCCCTTGCGCACGGTGAACGAAATATTTTTAAGCACCGGTTCTCCGGCGCCGCTGTACGCGAAAGAAACATTGTCGAATTCAATGAAAGCGCCGTTGTCCCTGTCCCCGGCGGGAGCGGGCTTCTCTTCGGGCTGTGTGTCCAGCAGGTCCGCCACTCTCCCCGCGCAGGCGAAGGATTTCGTGAGAGTAATTATCAGATTCGCGAGCTTGACAAGCTCAACGAGTATCTGTGACATATAGCTGTAGAGCGCGACGACCGCGCCGCAGGAGATTATGCCGGCGTCAACTCTCTTCGCGCCGAGCCAGATGAGAACGGCGACGGCAGTGTTGACAATCATGCAGGTCAGGGGATTGAGAAGCGCCGAAATTCTGCCCGTTCTCTCCTGAAGACGGGTGAGAACGCCGTTTTTCACGCCGAATTCCTCCGCCTGCGCCTGTTCTCTGCCGAACGCGCGCAGAACTCTCGATCCCGTTATGCTCTCGCGGGTTGTCAGCAGCGCGGAATCGACGGCTTCGCGTATTTTCCTGTTTCTCGGAATCGTAATGAGCATAATTCCGAATATGACTATGCTCAGAAGCGGCACGGCGCCGATGAAAACGCCCGCGCTGACGGGGTCCACCCTGAACGCCATAACGCACGCCCCGAATACAACGAACGGCGAGCGCAGCAGCAGGCGAAGGGTGAGGTTCACTCCGTTCTGTATGCTGTCCATATCGCCGGTCAGTCTCGTTATCAGACCCGATGTGCCCGCCTCATTATGCTGAGCGAAGGATAAATACTGAATTTTTTTATAAGCCTCGTGCTTGAGTTTTTTGACGAAGGTAACCGCCGCGTCAGCCGAAAAATACTGCGCGGTAACCGAAAAGAGCAGGCCGACAAATCCGAGGATTATCAGCTGAATGCTTCTTGAATATATAATTTCCTTGTCTTTTCCGGCAATTCCGAGGTCGATAATCTGAGCTATGATGAGCGGAACGAGCAGCTCAAAGGTCGCCTCAATCATCTTGAAAAGGGGAGCAAGGAAGCATCTGAGCGCCTGCCCCCTGAAATGCCTGAGCAGTCTTTTCATTTCGTTTTCCTTCGTTTTGAGATTATTTTTTATTTTATTATATAAGCGACTTTTTGTCAATGGAGCTTGCTCTTAAATGTAAAATAATAATGAATTTATTTAATTGTATTGTAATCCGGGGGCTTTTGTGCGATAATAACATTAAGTATAAACATATTCAGGGAGGAAGATTATGAAAAAGATTCTTAAGATAATCGGCATCATTCTGCTTGCCGCCGCGATAGTCGCGGGCATAGCTTTTGCCGTGCTTAAATTCAATAAAAACAAGGGCCCGGAGCAGGAGAATTATACCGCCGTCATGAGCGCGGAATTCTCCGATTTCAATGAGAATAATCAGATTTTCGAATTTGCCGACAGGGATAAAATCAGATACAAGAGCATATTCAAAGAGAAATACGGCATGGATGACGAGAACGCGCAGAGCTTCATCGACACGCCCGAGGAATGGCTCTCGTGCAATATGATAATCGAGATTGAAAACGCGGGCGAAACAGCCGCAGCCGTCACGGGCATAAAAGTCGCCGACAACGGCAAGAACAAGCTTTATCTGAGCGAATCCATCGGCTCAACCATGCAGCTCGTTAACGCCGGCTCCTCAACAGCCGTTTCAATCAACTGTCTCATAAAGGATAACGATATATCCTATGACGATTTTGAAAAGCTGGTGCGCTCGAAGGATATCACTCTCATCTGCGCGCCTGTTGATGCCGATAATATTGAAGATGTTCCCACAGAAGGACTTTTTGAAATAAAGGTGACCGGATAATGGCTTTTTTCCGCAGAATCAGACCCGTGACCGGCACGCCCGAATTCATAGTGGCGGGGCTCGGAAATCCGGGGAATAAATACGAGGCCACGCGGCACAATACCGGCTTCGTCTTTATCGATATGCTCGCCGATAAATATTCGCTCAGGGTCAATAAAATCAAGTTCAAGGCGGTTACCGCAATCGCCGAGATAGCGGGGCGCAAATGCCTTGTGATGAAGCCGCAGACCTTTATGAACGAGAGCGGTCAGAGCATAAGAGAGGCGGCGTCATTCTATAAGATTCCGCCCGAGAATATAATCATCATATTTGACGACGTTTCGCTCGACTGCGGCAAGATGCGTATCAGGCGCAAGGGCACCGACGGCGGGCATAACGGAATCAAGAGCATAATCTATCATCTCAGAAGCGACAATTTCCCGAGAATCAAGCTCGGAGTCGGCAAAAAGCCGCACCCCGACTATGACCTTGCGGACTGGGTGCTCTCCGATTTTTCAAAGGATGAGGCCGCCCTCATGCGCAAGGCGGCGGGCGAAGCACTCGAGGCGCTCGAGCTTATGATAAACGGCAAAATTGACGATGCGATGAGCAAATTCAATTCCTGAAGAGGCGTTTCAATGGCAACTCTCAATATAGTTCTCGTAGAGCCGCAGATACCACAGAATACGGGCAACATCGCGCGCACCTGCGCCGCGACGGGCTGCCGCCTCCATCTCGTGGAGCCGATGGGCTTCCGTGTGGATGACGCGAAGCTCAAACGCGCGGGTCTCGATTACTGGCATCTGCTCGATATAACCTACTACGAAAATCTCGACGATTTCTTTGAAAAGAACAGAGACGGAAAATTCTTCTATTTTTCCACAAAAGCAACGCTTATTCATTCGGATATTTCTTATCCCGACGGCAGCTATCTCGTCTTCGGCAAGGAGACGGCGGGCCTGCCCGAGGAGCTTCTATATAACAATCCCGATTCCTGTGTGAGAATCCCGATGATTGATAATTCCGACGCGAGAAGTCTTAATCTCTCAAACAGCGTCGCCGTGGGTGTGTATGAGGTCCTGCGGCAGTGGAATTATCCCGAGCTCAGAACGGCGGGTCAGCTCACCAGGTTCGAATGGAACACGGAGGTATAATATGAAAACAGCCAAAAAGATAACAGCGCTCGCACTCGCGCTCTGCACCCTCGCTCTCATTCTCGCTTCCTGCGGCGCGAAACCGCCCGAGAACGAGGCGACCACCGGCACCGAGATTCACTCCTTCCTCGACAAGCTCGGCATAGGAGCCGAAACGAAGAAGGCGGATTCGAAGACCGAAGCCGCTGAGGATAAGACAGAAGCCGAAGGCAAGGAAGAAGACAAAACCGCTTCTGAATCCGCTTCAAAGCCCGAAGGCGAAACCGAAAAGAACAGCGCGAGAATCGCCGATGTCGAATTCGTGCTCAAGAGCTACTATACCGACGGCGTAAACTACGGCGAGATCAGGAATATCAGATTTGACGATGATGCTTTCGCGAGCTCCGCATACGGCTATATCGATGTCACGATGACCTATATCAAGAGCCACAGCAAGAATCTCGTCATCTATTACAAAGCTTATGATTCGGCGGGAAAAACCGTCAGAAATTCGGCGGTTGTCGTCAAGACAGACAAGATTCACTCTGGCGACACCGTCGAGCATCTTCGCTTTAATGTCCCGTTCAGCACCGTTAAGGTTGAGTTCCTGAACGCCGATGAGGCAAAGAAATAAGGAGAGGATTCCATGAAGAATATCAGAAAAATCGCGGCTGTCATATTCGCTTTTGTGCTTGTTTTCGGCGCGGCCTTCGTTTTCGGAGCTTCCGCCGAGGAGTTTGACGGCGTGATATATACCAAAAAATCAGGCAAATACATCGTGACGGGCGTTTCCTCCGCCTTTGAGGGTGAGCTCGTGATTCCCGCCGAAATCGACGGAATACCCGTTGAGGAAATAGGGGAGAGAGCGCTTGCAAACAATACCGCTCTGGGCGATGTAACGCTTCCCGCGAGCATTAAGAAGGTCGGCAAATACGCCTTCAGCGAGTGCCCCGGAATCAGAAAGGTCACATTCGCAGAATCGGAAGAGACCGTCACTCTCATGGAGGGCGCATTTTCCGGATGCAATAATCTCGCCGATGTCACATTACCGGCCCATCTCTATATCATTCCCTCGAACTGCTTCAGCAGCTGCGCTCTGACCTCAGTCGTAATTCCCGAAGGAACGGACACAATCGGTACCAAAGCATTTATAAACTCGGCGCTTACGGAAGTTTTTATTCCCGCGTCCGTGACCTCCATCGGCGAGGATGCTTTCTTTGGTTGCGAATCGCTTGAGGGCTTCTATTTTCAGCAACCGAGCGTATATTATAAGCAGTCAGGCGGTGTGCTTTTCAGCGCGGGCGGCGAGGATCTTGTCCAGTATCCTCTCGGCAGAACGGAAACAACTTATACCGTCCCCTCGGGCGTTCTTTATATTGACAGCGGTGCGTTCGCTTTCAGCAAGCTCAAGAAAGTGACAATCTCCGAAGGAGTCGAGGAAATCGGCGTAGCGGCGTTCTCCAATTCAAAGGTTGAATTCGTTTCCTTCCCCTCAACTTTAAGGAAGATAAGCAGAAATGCCTTCCTGCTCTGCAAGTCGCTCAAAAGCGTAACGATTCCCGGCTCGGTCACCGAATTCAGCGACGCTTTCTACGGCTCGGGCGTTGAGACGGTCGTTTTCGAAAACGGAATAAAAACCATTCCCAATGATTCGTTCACTAACTGCGAATCGCTCAAAAGCGTAACAATTCCCGATTCGGTAACCAAAATCGCTTCGGCATTCGGCGGCTGCACAGCTCTTGAAGAGGTATATATTCCCTCAAGCGTCACCGAGATTGCCCACGACGCGTTCAACGGATGCGAAAATCTCATAATCAAAGGCGACGAGGGCAGCTATGCCATAGAATACGCGGTTGCCAACAATATCCCCTACGAAATCAATCAGAACAATCCCGACAATCCCGATAATCCCGATAATCCCGTAATCAACGTGGTTCTCGGCGTTCCTTCAAATAATAAGGCGGAATACAGGTCAAAAGTCACCGTTGTCGCGACAGCTCAGAATCTGCCCGACGGATGCCGCGTTGTAATATCCGGCGGCGGCAGGAATGCCACCGGCAAAGAAAGGGCAGCCCTGACAATCGATGAAATCAAAGAGACAACGGTATTCACCGTGAAGGTTCTTGACAAGAACAGCAGGGTGCTCGCGAATTCCGACGGCACCGTGCTTCAGAAGGAACTCACCGTTGAAGTCAATTCCGGTTTCTTCGCGAAAATCATTGCCTGGTTCAAGGCGCTCTTCCGTCTTCTTCCCGAATACACCTTTGAGCCGAAAAACTGATAAAAACCGGCATTTCACCCATCATCCCCCGGAACCGTGAGCTTACCTGTACGGCAGGCAGGAGCCGGGGGCTTTTTGTTGTTTCTTTTCACATATCCGGGAATTTTCGGCGCGTTTTGCTTCACTCTTTCGAGGTCGTACGACGCGCCCGAGTGCGAGGCGGTCAGCGGCGAGGCGAGGGGAGAAGCGCAGGAGGAAGAGCCCGTACCATTTCTCGAATTGACGCCGTTTTCACGCTTTCTGCGGTCCCGCATATACCAGCTCCTTAAAGCCGCAAGACAGTCGGCATAGCTCTCACCCTTGCTTTTCAGATAATTTGACATCTGATTTATGTAGCTTTCCCACTGCGGGCATTCGCTCTTCCAGACGGTCAGCTCATCATCCGTCAGCATCACGTTTTCATATGGGCCGTATCCCGCCTTCCCCGTATCAACACAATCACAAATCTCTTTTTCGGTTTCTTCATTCACGGGGGCGGATTCTTCGCGGGGGGATTCTTCTTTT
>CADBBH010000017.1 GCA_902792905.1 Oscillospiraceae bacterium | reverse complement strand
ATATACTGAGACCGTAGGGGCGGATATTATCCGCCCGCTTTACGCAGGTCGGTTTTCTGATTGCGTATTATTATCGGAACATTGAAACACCGCGCCCGTAAAACGGGAGGCGTTTTGTAATTGTAAGTATTCGGTTTTATGCTCCGCATATCCTTGGGGCGGGCGGATGATATCCGGTCTCGCCTGTCGGCTCGGTCGGCGCTTCTGCCGAAGGCAGAGGTCTCCACCGGAGACCCGCGCCCCTACGGGAGTGCATAATTACAATGCGCCTTTTATTGCGGTCCTTCTCTCCGCTCAGGATGACAAAATAAAATAAACATTAAATAATCAATTCAAATAAAAACCATCCGAAATAAAAAATCCGGCCCGCAATGCGGACCGGAAATCTTTTTAAGTTTTACTTACGCAACCTTTTTCTTGGTGCAGACATAAGCTGCAGCAGCTGCAACTGAGATAGCTGCGAATGCTGCGATGCCGATTGAGGAGGAACCGGTGTCAGCTGAGGGAGCAGCGTCGGTCTCTTCGATGACGGTCTCTTTGTTGCCTGCATAGAGATCCTTGATCTTCTGCTTGAGAGTGGTGATAAGGTTGTGGATGGTGGTAAGAACATTACCAACGATGGGGAGAGAAGCAATCTTTGCTTCAAGGTCGCTGATAGCGCCTGCAACGTCTGCCTTGGAAGCAGCGCCGATGCCGATATTGTTGATGAAGTCGATAAGACGGATGATGATGTCTTCAACAGCATCCCACCAGTCGGCATGGGTATCGAAAACAGCGATGAGAGCATCGATGATATCGGTAACGGTCATATCGAAGAATGAACCCTTGTCGATCATAAGGCCGCCCTTGGTCTCTTCTTCGGCAGCAGCTGTGGTGGTAGTGGTATCATCAGCAGCAGCGGCGGTAGTAGTGGTGGTGTCATCAGCAACGGGAGTGGTGTCATCCTCAGCAAAAGCAAGAGCCATGCAGGAGAACGCCATTACGAGTGCAAGTAAAACTGAAAGTACCTTTTTCATTGGAACCAAATCCTTTCTTTAATGGGTTTCGTAAAACTTACGCGGTAATATTATCACAGAATGTAACATTTGTCAATACTTTTTGTAACATTTTTGTAACCGTTTGAAATCTGCTGATGAAAAACCGCCCGTTTTCCTTATATAATAAGGGCCCGGGCGGTCTTATAATATATTAAATTACATTAAAAGATAAAGGGACGCATATATTTAATCGTGAAATCGATGCCTCTCTCGCCGAGATCGCCGCGCCAGTAGCTCGAATGCGGCTCGATTGAGAGCATTCCGTCGTAACCTTTTGTATAGAGAACGTCGAGCAGGGCTCCCCAGTTAATCTGGTCGAGGCCGGCGGGCGCGTCATCGTATCTTCCGCCGTCGATTTCAACGACTCCCTTGAGGTGAACGTGATAAACTCTGTCGCCCCAGTCGCGGAGCTCCTTGAGATAATCGTCCTTTCTGCCGATGCAGTGGGAGGCGTCGTATTTGATGCCGAGAGCGGGCAGAGCCGTGTGAATCACGCTCCACGCTCTGTCGTTATAGACGAAATTCGACCAGTCGCAGTTATAGGTCGCGATTTTTATGCCCTTGTCCTTCGCGTAATCGAGAAGCTCGGAGATATATTTAATCGCAATCTGACAATTCTCGTAGAAGCCCTTGGACTCGGTGTAATTTATACCCACATTATATACGGGGCAGCCGATAATCCGGGCCGCGTCGATAACCGCCTTGTCATCGTGCATCGATTTCGGTATGATTTCGCCGTTTTCATCGATTCTGGTCATTCCCCAGCGGCCCATCGAGCCGACCGCGACGCCGTATTTTTCGCTGTAGTCCTTGATTGCCGGCGCTTTGGCGAGGAATTCGTCGGCGTCAACCTCGTGATTGACCGTGAATTCAACCGCCTCGAGACCCTTGTTCTTTACATACTCAAAATCCTTTTCTTCCCAACCGCCGATAATGCCGAGTTTCATCATGATAATTTCATCCTTTCAAATATATATTGAATTCAAAACCTTTATATAACTCTTTTCAGGTAACCAATCCCGTCGGGTAATATCCGGTAAATCAGTCTCTGGCCGAATACTCATCCTTTTTCAGAAGCCACTGCGCAGGGTTTCCTTCTATGTAATCCCATTTAATCTGCAGGTCATCAATATCCCGCACCACATGGTCGTAAAATCCTTTTTGCCATATTGAAGCTCCCGCTTTCCTTGAAACGACGCGCTTCAGACTTCCGACGACCGTAGGGGCGGATATCATCCGCCCGCCGGCATTTTCAATTGAAATCAGCAGGTGAATATGATTCGGCATAATGACATAATTAACTACCGATACATTTTCGTAATGATTTTCAATATCGTTGACGGTGTCGTTTACGATTTTACCGATTTCGCTCAACCTTATTCCGGGGGCCTGCGAATCGTCGGCTGCGGGATAAATCCTTGAAAATATACATTTTTTATCCTTTGAGCATATTGTTATAAAATACACTCCGTTTTCGGTATAAGATATATTTTCAAGTCGGTTTTTCTTTCTGGTCGGTAATTGATTCATAGGTATTTGTTTTTATGCTCACGCATATCCTTGTTGCGGGCGGATGGTATCCGCCCCTACGTGAGTGCGTTTAATCCGATAGTTTGCGGGTGGATGGTATCCGCCCCTGCGTGAGTGCGTTTAATCCGATAGTTTGCGGGCGGATGATATCCGCGCCTGCGTGAGTGCGTTTAATCCGGATTTTCGATTAAAAGAGAACTTCTTTTAATAAAAACCGGATATTTCTTACAGCAGCTCTATGCCGTTTGCCTTGCACTCCTCTATCATGCCCTCGGGCCAGATGCTCGCCTGCACCTCGCCGATATGCGCCTTGTGCAGGAAGAACATGCAGATTCTGCTCTGACCGATGCCGCCGCCGATTGAATAGGGCAGCTCGCCGTTCAGAAGCGCCTTGTGGAAGGGCAGCTCCGCTCTTTCGGGGCATCCCCTGATTTCAAGCTGTCTGAGCAGCGATTCCTCATCGACTCTTATTCCCATTGACGAGAGCTCAAAAGCTATGTCGAGAACGGGATAATAGACCACAATATCGCCGTTGAGCTCCCAGTCGTCATAGTCGGGGGCTCTGCCGTCGTGAATATTGCCGCTTCTGAGCGCTCCGCCGATTTTCTCGATGAAGACCGCCTTCTTTTCGCGGGCAATCCTGTTCTCCCTCTCCTTCGGAGTGAGGTCGGGATACATATCCTCGAGCTCCTGAGTGGTGATGAACGAAATCCTGTCGGGCAGGAAACCGCGCTGAACGAAGGCGTAGTCGTCCGCGATATATCTCTCGGTGTGTCTGAGCGCCCTGTAAATCGCGCGCACCGTGTGATGAAGCATCTCCTGAGTCCTGTCTTCCTTCGCGATGCGCTTCTCCCAGTCCCACTGATCGACGAAAATCGAGTGGATATTATCCGTATCCTCATCGCGGCGGATTGCGTTCATATCGGTATATAAGCCCTCGCCGACGCCGAAGCCGTACTGCCCGAGCGCCATTCTCTTCCATTTCGCGAGCGAGTGGACTATCTCGAAATCCCCGCCGTCAATATCCTTGACGTCGAAGCGCACGGGTCTCTCGACCCCGTTGAGAGTATCGTTTATGCCCGAATTCTTCTGCACAAAGAGCGGGGCGGAAACGCGCGTGAGATTCAGCTGAATCGCGAGATCCCTCTCAAAGAAATCCTTTACCTTCTTGATTGCGAGCTGTGTCTGCCTGGGTGTGAGCTCGGATTTGTAGCCGTCGGGCACCTGAAGCTTATACATGCCGACACCTCCTGTTTCTCAAACTTATTCTTATATATTATAAATTCCATCAATATAAATTGCAACAAAAAATTTACAATCTCATCAATATCTCCGATTGACTGCATTTCTCTTTTATGCTATTATTTCTGCGGATGCAATGTGATTGGAGAGAAATGATATGAAAATTTATTCAGTTAAAATAATCGCCGCCTGCTGCGGAGCGCTCATCGCCCTCTCATCCCTCGCCGCCTGCGATTTCAAGGCGCCGTCGCTGGTCATCGGAAAGGAATCGACGACCAAGGCGGAATTCGACGAGGAGGCGTTCAGAGCCGAATTTGAGCGCACTTCCGTTCCCGAGAGCGAAGTTTCGACCGCGCCCGATACCCTGCCCGCATCGGAATCGACTCTTCCCGCCGAGGAGGGAACGACCGGAGCCGAAGGCGAAACGCAGGAGGAATCCGCCTCCGCCGCCGAATCGCTCAGCGAAACCGCGAGCGAGGTTGCCACATCGCTGACTCAGGCGGTCACAAAGGTTACGACCACGAAGAAGACCGTCGTCGATACGAAAATAGATAAAAAAGAGACGAAGAGCGAATATAAATACGGCGTGAAAAAGATTGACGTCGTGAGCACCTATTACGATATCTATTCCGACGGCTCAAAGGTCCAGACGGATAAGAAAACCTATACGAAATATGATTATTCCGGATATAAGGCGGCCACCGGCGACCTGAAGGCCGAGGCGGGCACCAATCAGGTGAAATACGCGACTCAGACCGCCGCCGCGGTTGCCGCCGTAAACGCCGTGAGAACGGCGCAGGGCAAGGAGCCGCTGAGCGTTGACAGCAGTCTCTCAACCGCCGCGAATGTGCGCGCGGTGGAAATGGCATACAGCGGAAAAGTCGGCAGCACCAGACCGAATAAATCGGGCTACTCCACAGTGCTGACGGAACTCGGCTTCTCCGTCTCAAAGCCGATGGAGCTCACCTGCAAGGGCTATTCCGACGGCGCGTCGGCAGTCGGCGCGGTCAAATCCGGAGCCGGAATCGACAGAATGACCGACGGCAATTATAAGAAAATCGGAGTCGGCGCCGCCGCCAACCCCGAAGGCACAATCTACTGGAGCATCTTCTTCTCCGAATAAAAGCGCAAATAATCAACGGGACTCCGACCTTCGCCGAAGCCCCGTTTTCTTTTATTTCTCAAGCTCCTTCATGGTCAGCCTGACTCTGTATGTCGCTCCGTCGTCTTCGCGCGAGAAGGAGCCCTCATATTTCGCGGCGAGGTCCCTGAGAATTTTCAGGCCGTAGCCGTGCTCCTTGCCGTCGCGTTTCTCGATATGCGGAACGCTTGCGTTTTCCGAGATGACCGACAGCGTGCCGTCCTCATAGGAGATTTCTATATAGACGCTTCTGTCCTCCTCGCTGCGTTCGGCGGCCTCGATGCTGTTGTCGATAATATTTATCAGCGCGCGGCAGAGGTCAAATTCCTCAAAGCCGAGCGTGTCGGGAATCATCACCGTGAACCGCGCTTCAATTCCCTTGTCGCGGCACTGTCTCGCCTTTTCCGAAATAATCGAATTGATGAGCTCGTTGCGGCAGTAGCGCTCGATATGGATGCTGTGAAGCTCCTCCTCCATATTGCCGAGCATTTTCTCCGCGGACCTGCGCGCCTCCTCGCTTCTGCTCTCCGCCATGCAGTTTGCTATTTCAATCGCGTTCGCGAAATCGTGGCGGAGCTTTCGCATCTGAAGGGCGTTTTCCTCAAGGGATTTATAGTGCTCCATCATGACTCTCTCCCTGAAATCGCGCTCGCGCAGCTCTCTCTCCATCATCTGGTTCTTCGAAATTTTATCGTAGGTCAGGAATACCATGATATCCGCGATGACGGTCAGAACCATAGCGATATTCAGCATAATCATTGAGTTTTCCTTCGTGAAGAAGGTCGCGTTTTCGTTCCAGATTACGGGATCGAGGAAGGACTGAAACGCGTAGCAGATGACTATCTGGCTCACGGGCAGCAGCAGGAAGGAGTTCGTATATTTGAAGCTGATGCTGATTTTGCCGATTTTTTTGCGCCAGTATATGACCGCGGCTCCGCAGAATGTGATATTCACCGCGAGCAGAATCATCAGGCCGAGGCGGTCATCCCTGAACGCCTGGGTTATGTCGACGAAATTTGCGAGGGAAAGATAGCTGAGCATCAGAATCGAGCCGATGAGAATCTCGACCACCGGCGCGAGCACCCTTTCAAGCACCTTGTTCTCAAAGAGAATGAAGCTCGAGACAAGCAGCAGCACGTAAGAGGATACCGTAATCAGCGGATTCTCGAAATTCCTCGCCGCAGACATAAGATTCAGCGCGAAATCGGGTATGAAAAGAATAAGGAACGTAAGAATTCTGTTATGTTTCGGTCTCAGGCACAGCATGAGCCAGAGCGCGTCCGCGAAGCGGAAAGCCAGCTCGTATGCCACCATAAAGGGAGTAATCAAAGGGATCACCTCGCTTCTATTTTAACCGCAGGGCGGCGAATTTGCAAGTTGAAATTCATAAATCATTTGTGTATAATATGAGGCGAAAGCTTCCCCGAGAGGTGAAATATGAATTTTTACAACGAAAACAGATACAAGGCGATGAAAAAGACGCTTGAGACAATGTATATCCCCGAGCCGTCAGCCGAAGAACCGATTGAAATCGACGAAAACGCGCTCTTCACCTTCGCCGCCTGGGGCGATCCGCAGATTTTTCACGGCACGGAAACGCGCATCCGCAATTTCGCCGCCGCCTGCAAGGATATAGCAAACATGCGCGGAAGGCTTGACGCGATTGCGATTCTCGGCGACGTGGCCGAAATGGGCGCGGAGTGCGAATACAAAATCGCCGCGGAGCTTCTCAATTCGGTTTCGGATAAATTCGGCGATTTCCTCTGCGTTACGGGGAATCACGATATCCGCAGGCGCAATTATGCCCGCCAGCGCGGCGTTTTCAGGGATTTTGTGCTGAGCGTCAAGGGCGGTATATTCGAAAATCACAGCGGCGGATACTATTTCAGCAAGGATTATCCGCGCTGCCGCTTCATACTGATGGGAAGCGACACGAATTCTTTCGAGGGAACCTACATTAATTCAGCCCAGCGCAAATGGCTCGAGAAGGAGATAACCGAAGCCGAAAAGCAGGGAAAGACGGCGTTCGTGCTCAATCACCAGACTCTCAAATGGACCAACGGACTGCCCGTAACCTGGGGCGGAAACGGCAAATGGCGCGGTTCAATCGGCATCCAGAGCGACAAAATACGCGAAATTTTCGAGCGCCACAACAACGTCGTATTCATCACCGGCCACCTGCACTACGGCTTCAGCATCTATAATTTCGAGGATTGCGGCTGCTTCAAGGCGCTGAGCGTCCCGACCGTCGGAGTTGTCAATCACGGGAGCGTTTCCGACGATTCGCAGGGCTATATCGTCTCGCTCTATGAGGATAAAATCGTTATCCGCGCGCGCCTTCACGCCGAGGGCAAATGGCTCGATAAAAAGCTCCCGGGAGCGTATATCGAATGCAAAATCAATAAATAAAGCAAAAGATCTGGATGTCCTCAAGTCCTTATGTTTCACGGGCTTTAAAATATGAAAAGCTATCTCAAAATAATTAACACAGAATTGCTGTTTTTATTGAAGGTATATAAATGTCAATTTCAAAGCCTAAACCACGAAAACGATTAACCGCATCGGGATAAGCTTGAGAAGGTCAATTCTCCGTCTCGGTCGGTGTCACCTTTGAGCGTCATTTCAAAAAAGGATTCTGTAAAGTTCTGCTTTTTTATAAAAGAACACAGCAATCCCTTTTGTTTTTTAATATCGGTCTTTAAAAGCAGTCAATTACAGGTGCGCCTTTTCTGACAAACGCTACAAACTCATTAATCTGAGCATTTACAGCATGCCAGCCGCCTTCAAAAGTCTCTTTCGTCTTTGTCAGAATCCATTCACCCTCAGGCAGATAAACCTCTTTCTCGGTCTGACCTCTGTTTACAACGGGCGCAAAGAGGATATCTTCACCGAACATATACTGTTCACCGAGTGAATAACATTCTTCGTCATCCGGATAATCAAAGAACATAGGCCTCATAACGGGATAACCTTTTTCAGATGCAATTTTCATCTGATTTTCAATATAAGGTCTTAGGCGTTCACGCAGAAGAACAAGGTCCCTAAGAACAGGATAGTTTTGTTCACCGAAACTCCAGATTTCGTTAGGATCACCCGATGGCTCCTTAACGTCACGCTTCTTTTCGCCGTGGCGGTTTCTGTTGCCGTGTACACGCATAACGGGTGAGAAGACGCCGTACTGGAACCAACGTACAATAAGTTCCCTGAATTCGTCACTTTGGGTATCGCCGCCCCAGAATCCTCCGATATCCGTATTCCACCACGGAATACCGCACACCGACATATTAAGCCCTGCTTTCACCTGCTGCGAAAGGCTTTCAAATGTTGATGGGATATCACCGCTCCATACAAGCGCACCGAATTTCTGAGAACCGGTATAAGCCGCTCTTGTCAGAATGACTGGCACCTCACCCATTTTTTTAAACCCGTCATAAGCCATTTTCGCATAGTAATACGGGTAAATGAGTCCGTATTCATCTCCCCTGCCGATATGTAAAAGCAGATTGTCAAAATGTTCGGGATGTATTTCGGGTTCTGCCTCGTCAAACCACAAGCCGTCAACACCGTTATCAAGATAGTTTTCCTTTAACTTTGAAAACACAAATTCCCTTGTTGCAGGATTTGTAACATCAATTTCAGCCTGAGGGCCGTAAAAATCAAAGACCTTATTTGAGCCTTTGGTGGTACGTATGAGCATATTGTTGTCATACATATACCAATAGTTTTCAGAGTTTTCATTAACAGTCGGCCACATGGACACAACAAGTCTTGTGCCCATGCTGTGAAGTTCATCGGTCATGGCTTTGACATCAGGCCAGTATTTCGGGTCAAACTTATAATCACCCTGCTCTGTCCAGTGAAAATAATCTGCAATAATAACGGACAGCGGAATGTTTTCTTTATGGTAACGCCTTGCAACCTCCAGCAGGTCCTCCTGTGTTTCATAACGCAGTCTGCTCTGCCAGAATCCCGTTGCCCAGTGAGGCATTACAGGAGCATGGCCCGTAAGGTCTGCAAGTGTTTCGCTTACCTGTTTCGGATTGCCTGCCATAACAACAAAATCGATTTTTCTTGTAGCATCGACACTCCAGCGTGTTCTGTTTTCCGACAGTTCAACATTTCCCGTTGCGGGATTATTCCATAAAAAGCCGTATCCGAGTGAAGAATAAACAAAAGGTATTGTGCATTTCGCATTGACGTGGCGTATATCGAAAGAGCAGCCTTTAAGGTCAAATCTGTTGCACGCATCGTGACCGAGTCCGTAAAAATGCTCACCGTCGTTACCTTTAAAAGTAATTCTTGCAGACCATAGGCCGTCTTTTCGCACATAATTTCTGAACCCGTCATGAAAGGCAAGTTCCTCTTTTTCTTCAAGAATGACACTGTCATCTTTATAAAAAGTTATTTTTCCATTTCTTTCAAGTTGGATTTTAAGCCTGCCCACACGCATAAACACGCAGTAATCTTTATCCGTAAACTCCGCAGGTGCACTTTTTGGCATCAGGGTAAAATTCTCGTCAAACTCTCTGCAGTCCGGAAATGCCTCAAAGCGGATTGCGTTTTCGTGACAGGGAGTGATTCTTACAATCTCGTTGCGCCTTGTGTATACTATGCTGTTGTTTTCAAATACGGTATTCTGCATTTTTACGCCTCCTGCTGATTTTATTATTATTAATAAAACATCTCTGAAAATATTCTACATTAATAACTGCAGGCAGTCAAGCAAGCAGTATAAATTCTCTCATTCTCAAGCTGCTTATGTAAAAAACTACGTAACGGATAATAATTAAACCCCGAAGGAAAAATCCTTCGGGGAGTTTTTATTGAATAAAGCCTATCTTCAATCGTAACTATATCCGGATATTTATCTGGGAAAGGCAAAAAAAGAAAATCCCCTCGAAGCTGTTATGCTTCAAGGGGTCATGGCGGAGAGCATGGGATTCGAACCCACGAACCGTTTATGGCGGTTACACGATTTCCAAGCGGGAGACCCGGTATCGCGCATCAGTTCCCGACGCGAAAAAATCAATATAAAACAGCACCGCGGAGCGTCGGCTCTGCGGTGCTTTTATTCGCAATCGGTTGAAAATGTCTCTCCGGATTTCCCGCCTTAAAACTCGGGCTTGAACGAGGGCATGTGCTGAAGCTTGAAGAGGTTGGCCTTGTGGAGGCGGTCGATTTTCGCCTTCTTTTCCTCATCCTCGATTATTCCCTCGCGGATGTATCTGTCGAGCTCGGCGTAGGTGAAGCCGAGATTCTCCTCGTCGGTCTTGCCGCAGAGGCCGTCAATCGGGACCTTGTCAACCAGCACGTCGGGCAGGCCGAGCACTCTGCCTATCTGCTTCATTTCGGCGACCGTCAGATGCGAGCAGGGGCTGAAATCACCGGCTCCGTCGCCGTAGCGCGTGGCGTAGCCGACCCAGTCCTCCGAGAGATTGCAGGTATTCGCGACTCTGCCGTTGTTGCTCTGCGAAACGGCGTAGAGAGTCGCCATCCTGATTCTCGGGGGCAGATTCACGCGGCTCTGCTCCGAAAGCTCGAAGGGAACGCTCTTTGTTAGGCCCTCGACCGCGTCCTTTATATTCACGATGAAATGGCGGATGCCGAGATGGCTCACAAGCAGTTCTGCCATATCGATATCGTGCTGCTCGCCGCAGGGCATGAGAACGCCGATAACCCTGTCTTTGCCGAGCGCCTCAACGCAGAGGGCGGCGACTATGGAGCTGTCCTTGCCGCCGGAAATGCCGACCACGGCGTTGCAGTCCGGGCCGTTTTCCTCAAAGAAGTTTCTTATCCATTCCACACATTCGTTTTTTACTTTTACAGCGTCAAACATTGAATTCACCTCATATTACGTCAATCTGGCAGCTTCTCATCGTCTCGAGGGCTGCCTCGTGTTTTCCGGGGGTAACGCCCGCGCAGCAGGCGGAATCAACAGATATCTTCATTTCGGGGAAGGCGGCCTTGACTATCAGCACATTGCTGACGACGCAGATATCGGTGCAAAGGCCGATAAACTCCGCCTCGGATTCTCCGCCGCCCGCAGCCTTCTCAATCAGGCGGGGCAGATCAACCGAGCCGAAGGTGTTTTTCTCAACATACTCAACATCTTTGCCGCCGAGCGCCGACTTGATTTCATCGTTGATTTCCCAACCGGGAGTGCCCTTGATGCAGTGCTCCACGGGCAGTTTTCTTCCCTCCGCCGTCTGAAGATAATTCTCATAATGCGTGTCGAGCGTGGCGAAAATTTTACCGTCGAAGGAGCGTATTTTTTCGGCCGCGGCGGGGATTATCGCCTGCGCCTCGGCAGTTCCGAGAGAGCCGTCGATAAAATCCTTCTGCATATCGACGACAACGAGTATTTTCTGCATTTTATCACCTCTTATTTTATCTTTCCTATGCGCTCATAGATTCTGTCGGCCACGGCGCACCATTCTTCAAAGCCGTCGGGCGTTTCGGGGAATTTTTTATAGTGAACAAGTATCCGGGCGGCGTTTTTCACCGCGCCCAGAGCCGCTTTCACGGTTCCTTTGCTTATCTCTTTTCCGCCGATTCCCGAAACGAAAGCGCCGAATGCTTTAAGCAGGGCCTTCGGGGGAACGGAAGCGCCGGTCAGCGCGTTGAGAAGCTCATCCGAAATCAGCCCGCTTTTGAATACATATTCAAATTCCTCAAAGCTGACCGCGTTGATAACTCCGACCAGCATCGCCCTGAGCATCGCGAATTCCGCGCCCTGAGTGGTGTTGTATTCCCTGTTCACGCGCCAGAGAGCGTATTTTGAGGTGTCTCCGGTTTTGAAGGCTCTGTCGATTGCCGCGGCGGCGATTTTAAGCATATAAATCGAGGAGGTGACGCCCTCGCCGTT
Source organism: Oscillospiraceae bacterium (assembly GCA_902792905.1). GTDB lineage: Bacteria > Bacillota > Clostridia > Oscillospirales > Acutalibacteraceae > CAG-177. The sequence continues at coordinate 14,288 of CADBBH010000017.1, read as the reverse complement.
TACGGATTTCGTAAGACAGCCCGCGTCGCCCGAAACGATGAAATTATCGGCAACCAGCGAATAGGGACTGCGCGTAAACGGAGTGCGGCCCATCTCGACTTTGACAAGCTCGTATTCGGGCAGGGGAACCGTCTTCTCCATTTCTGCGTAAACAGACTGCGCGTATTCGAACGAGTGGCAGGCGCCTATGCCGATTATCGCGCCCCCGGGGTCCGCGCAGGGAGCAATCCAGCTTTTGTAAGGCGCCCAGAAGGTTGACGAGTCGAGATAATCCTCTTTGTTTTTAAGCCTGACATAGCGCAGGATGACATAGAACATATCGTCATCGCCTGGCGTGAAATTCTCAATGCCGTACCCGTCGGGAAGCGAGGTCCTCGCGGCGGCGTTTATGCCCGAGCAATCGGCGGTAATGCGCGCGCGCGCCGTCTTTTCCTCACCGCCCTGTATATATTTCACTCCGCTTACCCTGCCGGCTTTGTCGAAGGTCAGCGAAACGAATTCGGCCTCATATTCAATCTCCGCCCCCGCCTCGAGAGCGAGGTCGTTCATCAGCAGCGTGTATTCGTGAAGATGCAGGCCGACTGTCGGATTTATCTGCAGCTTGGGATACAGGCAGAGCGGGTCGGAATTGTAGTTTTTCTCAAATTCAAACGCCCACGCCGCGTCGCCCTCAACGGGGCGCGGAATACCCAGTCGCGCGAATTCACGCTCCTCAATATGAAAAATATCGTATTTTGTGCCGGCTTTATCGCGGGAATTCTTTTCAATCACAAGCACGCTGTGCCCGCGCTTCGCAATCTCACGCGCGAGATACGCGCCCGAAGTCCCCGCTCCGATAATGACAAGATCGTATTTTTTCATAACAGCATCCCATTCGGTTTTATTGAATTATTACTTTTTCATTCTCCGCGGCGGGCTTCAGGATAACGGGCAGTCCGCGGCGGTACAGGACGGGCTGAATTCTGATGCTTCTCGCGTTCCAGCCCGTGCCGGATTCGAGATTGGCGTGATAGACGATATAGTCCTCCCCGCCGCTCTGAACGAAGCAGCAATGCCCCGGTCCGTAGGCGGTTTCCGCCTTTGTGAGCACGGGAAGAGGGCTCTTCACCCATCCGGACGGCGAATCGGGCCGCCCGCACAGAGTCAGCATTCCGAGGCAGTAGTCATCGGTCCAGCTGCCGCTCGCCGAGTAGAACAGAAAGACCTTCCCCTGATGATAAAGCACGGCGGGCGCTTCGTTTACGGGCATTCCCTTTCTCTCCCAGGGGAGAAGCGGGGTCGAAATTCTCACTCTTTCGCCGTCGATATGAAGCGGGTCGCTCATATGGGCGATATAGAGATTCTGGCCGCCGTCGGTGTCGCCCTCCCAGCCGGACCAGATGAACCAGAGCCCGCCGTCATACTGCATTACGGTACCGTCAATCGCCCATTTATCGGTCGAATCGGTGATTTTGCCTTCCATCACATAGTCGCCGTCGGGAGTATCGCACGAGAGGACGTACATCCTGTGATTCTCGTTTTTTCCGTCGTCGGCGCAGACGTAGATATACCATCTGCCCTCAATGTAATGAATCTCGGGAGCCCAGTAATCGCTTGAGTATTCGCAGTCTGCGGGCGCCGTATAGACCCGCCTGCCCGGCGCGTCAAAAAGGTCGGAGAGCGTTTCGGACGAATTCACGCCGACTCCGTTTCCGAGCGGATAGGCGCGGTAATATCTGCCCTCGGCGTGCATGAAGCACGGGTCGCACCCGCCGCCGAGAGGGGTGGTGACCGCCGTACCCTCACGCCCGGGAATTCCGGAAGCGGGCAGCGGAAAAAGCGCGTTGAGAAACGACGCGATAATTATGAAAACTGCGCTGAAAAACGATGTGAAAGCCATATCTCTCTCCCCGGAATACAATTTGTCTCCTAGGATATTATACTGTATTATCCGCCGCGCGGTCAAGATAAAAAAACAGCGCGGGTTCCGACGGCGTGTTGATTGCAATACGCCTTTTATTGCGGTCCTTCGCTGCGCTCAGGATGACAGGAAGTGTTTTTATATTTTCGCGCACATACAACTGTGTTGTGTTTGCCCGGTTTGCTTAGAAAGCAGTGCTTTGAATATACTGAGACCGTAGGGGCGGATATTATCCGCCCGCTTTACGCAGGTCAGTTTTCAGAATCACATATTATTATCGGAACATTGAAACGCCGCCCGATGAACGGGCGGCATTTTGTAATTGTCAGTATTCGGTTTAATGCTCCGCATATCCTTGGGCGGGCGGATGATATCCGCCCCTACGGGAGTGCGATAATATTAATGCGCTGTTTCTCAGCAGGCTTTGATTATGGCGTCGATGACCGCCTTGAAGATATTGTTCCAGAAGTCGCTGAAGAACCATTTCAGTCTATCGAGGAAACCGTTTCTGACCTTGACGGCCTGAACCTGCGTTTCATCGAGAGTGTTGCCGTCGGCATCGACGACCGCGGCATAGATATTGTAATCCTCGGTCGGGTCTTCAACCGTGTAGCTTTCGCCCGTGCCGACATCCTCGCCGTTTACGAACCAGTGAATTTCGGCTCCTTCGGGAAGGTTTTCGGCTTTTGCTTTGAATGTTCTGTCCTCCCTGTAGCCGATTTCGCTGCTGTCGGTATAACCCTCGAGCTCGATTGAGGTGCTTTCTGTATAAACGGGTCTGACGGTGATTCCGCCGACGGTGAGTTCATATTCCTCCCACTCGCCGGCGTAACCCTGTTTTTCCGGCACGGCGGGCTCGGTTATGCTCTCTGTTTCAACGGTATAGGGAACTTCCTCAACCGTCCCGCCGTTTTCGTCAACGAATTTTGCGGTGTATTCGATGGCGGTATATTGCGCAGGAATTGTTATGTCGGCGGCGGCGAGGGAGTATGCGCTCCATTTGCCTTCATAGCCCTCTTTTGCAGGTACGGCGGGTCCATCTATGCTGTCATCCTCAACGGTGAATCTGACCTCTTTGACCGTTTCGCCGTCCGCTGTAAATGTCGCGGTGTATTCTGTTGCTGTATATTCCGGCCGGATTGTTATATCGGCGGCGGCGAGAGTGTATGCGGTCCAGCTGCCATCGTAGCCCTCTTTTGTGGGAACGGCGGGCTCCTCAATGCTCTTCGTATCCATTGTGAATTTTACTTCTTTGACCGTTTCGCCGTTTTCGTCAACGAATTTCGCGGTGTATTCCGTGCGGTGGTCGGCAATATCCTCTTCAAGCTGAGCGATGATTGCGTCAACCGCCGCTTTGTTTTCATCGAGAGTTTTGCCGTCGTCGTATGCGAGGGCATCGATTTCGTCCTTCGCGTCAGCTATGAGCGCCTGAATCTCTTCGCTGTCACCGTCCTGAGCCAGACCGTCCGCAGTCTCTTTTGCCGCTTCTTTATAGTGTCCGAAGTCCTCTTCGTCGGTCAGGGTATCCATAACGGCAAAATCGCCTAAATTATCGGTCCAGAAGGCGGCAAACTTTTTGACCGTCTCACCTTCCGCGGGCTGATAATCCTTATCGGCAGTGCGGATGAAATTGCCGTTCGCATCGTAAACCCTGTATTCGATTCTGTCGGCGAATACGATATCGTCATAGATATTCACATCGAGCGTCTTCAGCTCATCCTCATCCCAGTCATCGGGAATTTCAATCAGGATTCTGACATAATCGGTGAAAAGGCCGGGAATCCGGTTATCCTGCGAATCCTTCAGGGAAACGCTGACATTCAGAGCGCTGTCAACTCTGTAATCGCCGTCATAGTATCTGCCGGGATCGGCGGCGGCGCCGTCAATCGAGAGAAGCGCTCCGTCGGGAATAACTCCGAGCGGATCCTGAATAATCACTTCCGCGGTTGAACCGTCAAAGGCGGCAACCCCTCTCAGGCTTCTTGTTTCGCCCGAATCGCTGATTTTCTCCCCGTCGGGATATTTATAAGGCGAGGTATCTTTGAGAAGATACATGCCGTCTTCCTCGATTTCGCCGCAGACGGAGCAGGGACCGCCTTTAAGGCCGAGAGCTTCATCGGTTGCTTCCTGAATTACGCTCTTATGGTTGATATCAACCTTCAGCGGAATACATATAACCTGGGCTGTCGACTCGGGACCCGGGTCCGTCACACCTTCTGTAGTGAAAGTTCTGACAGAAGAAGAGAGTATTGCATCATCGGTAATACCGTCATCAAAAGCGCCTTTTGCATTATATATAAAAACATTTTCTACCGGAAGCTGTTGTGACAGGTCATAATAATACTTGCCTCTGCTTATTACATCGAAAACCATGACGGGTGAGTCGCTGCCGCTTACGGTAAACGGAGAAAAGTAATCAGCAGGTATTTCTCCGTCATGTCCTGCCCGGTTAGTATATACTGCCCAGCAAGCGGATTCGGGGACCGCCCTGTAGCCCTCGCCGGACGGAGTTTTGATGACGGGCAGCATTTCATCGGTAATTTCCGTTCCGCAGTCGATTTTATCAGCTTTTAAAATTATATTATCAAGAAAAATCGGATTCTCTCCCGGCTGAAGATCGCGCTGACTCGTGAAAGAAAGATAAAGCTCCTCATCGTTTTCGAGCCACTCCGCTGAAGGAAGGACGATTGAATCCGCGCTCTCCGAGGCGGTTACGGCATCGGTCGCGGACTGAACTCCGGATAGGAAAATCACGGAGCCGCCGCGGTTGCTGAGAACATATCCGTCCTCGAGAGTAATCTCAACGCTGAGTTCACCCGAGGCGGGTGCGCTGACGACATTCTCCGCCGGAGCGTAGTCAAAAGGAGAAGGGTTGTATTCGAGAAGCTCGACCCCGTTTACTCTGACCGAGGTCACGGCCTCGTGATAGCTCTTATCGCGCCAGCCGACTATCAGAAATTCATTCCCGCTTTCCGCGCCGGAAGAGCCGGAGTTATTGACCGGAGCGCCGTTTCCCGCGGCAAAAATCCTGCCGGGAATAAGCGCGGTCAGCAGAGCCAGCGCGAGAGCGAAGCACAGAAGTTTAATATATTTTTTCATATAATTATCTCCCGATTTCAATTAAAGATAATACCGGTTTCGCTTACATAAGGGCGTAAAACGCGTCATAATAGCGCTCGCCGTCGGGAGTATCGGTTCCGCAGATATTGACTACAAGGCCCGTCTGCATAAAATCATAACGCTCATTATTCTCATCAATTTGATAATCGTGCCATCTGGCGAAAAGCTTACTCTTAGGTATGAAAGTATAATTGCCGCCTGTTGAGGGATCCATGAAGTAGATACAAGGCTCCACTGTGCTGTCCAAACTGCCGGATTCGGTATATCCGACTGCAACCACATAATGGCCGCATTCCCATTCGTTGCTGTAGTCAAGGTCCATGCTGTATTCCTCATTTTCATCCCAGTTCCAGGCCTGAATATCGCAGATAACGGGATGGCCCTGCTTAAGCTCGTTGATTAAATCATCAACTGTCATATGCTCTTTTTTGGTAACTTCAAACCACTGCTTATCGGAATCATCGAGGCGCACGGAATTGAGATAATCGACTATGTTGCGCCAATTGGTTCCGTCTTCCTCCGTAGAGCCGAGGGCCCGGGCGAGATTATCCTCTCTGATATCAAATTCATATTTTGTATAACGCAGAATCGACTGAACGCAGGCAACGCCGGAGTTGTAATTATGTGCCATTCTGTATATCGGAAGTCTCATAAGCTTTCTGGGATGGGAATGGCGCTGGAAGATAACCTTATTGAACGAATAGAATTCTTCCCAGCCGTCAAAGCCGTTTCCGCCTCTTGCCTGAGCCGCGCCGGTAATCGCAAGCACGCCGCCGACAACCAGAACGCAGACCATAATCGTTGCAATGATTTTTTTAAGTTTACTCATAATGATTCCTCCTTGAAAATATGTTTGAATTGCTTACCGGATTATTTTAACATAATGATAAAATGAAATACAAGTCATTCAGAGAAAAAATATGTATTTTAGGGAAAAATTAACGGATTATGCGGGAAGGTGAATTATTGTATTTATGCTCCGCATATCCCTCTGGCGGCTCAATTCTTCTCTTGCATTTATTTCGATTTTAGTATAAAATAAATAAGATAATTAAAATGAGGTAATCTGCGTATGATTGAGTTCGTTCTTAAAGACAAAGACCTGAAGCTGATGCGGAACGGCAAGTGCGTTTACACCGTCTATACGGGCGCTGCGGCCATGCGCGTCGGCTACGGCAAAAACAGCTATTCGATGACGAGGGGCAGCTTCACGATAAAGGAAAAGACCTATGTCGACAAGCCTCTCACGGTCAAAAAAATCACGCTCAACGACGGCGTGGCGGAAATCATTCTCAATGAAGGCAGGGCGGTGCTGACTCTCTCGGGTGAGCGCGTCTATGCCGAATTCAGCGGGCTCGACGCCTATAACAGAATGATAATCAATCTGCCCGCGTCGGAGGATGAGCACGTTTACGGCACGGGCGAGACCTTCACCGAATTCGACCTTCGCGGTCAGAAGGTCAATGTCTGGGTCGCGGAGCATCAGAACGCGAAGATGCTCTCGAAGAAATATCTCAAAATCAAGCTCGGCATCGATATTCTGAGCAAGAAGCACAAATTCTCCGATTACGAGACCTATTACGCCCAGCCGACCTTCCTCTCGAGCAAAAAATATTATTTCCATTCGCAGACGACGGCGAGATGCGAATTCGATTTCACCCATCCCGAATTCCATTCGCTCAAAATTGACAGCATCGATAATTTCACTATCGGCTTCGGCGACACGTTTGAGGAGACCGTCTCCGATCTTTCCGCCCTTCTCGGCAGGCAGCCCGAGCTCCCCGATTGGGTTCACGACGGCGTTATTCTCGGCATTCAGGGCGGCACCGAAATAATGATGAACAAGGTGAAGAACTGCCTTGAGCGCGGAATGAACGTGACCGGCGTGTGGATTCAGGACTGGGAGGGCAGGCGCATCACCGCCTTCGGCAAACAGCTGATGTGGAACTGGGAGTGGGATAAGGAACTCTATCCCGGACTCGACAAGGCGATTGAGGAGCTGAACGCGAAAAATATCAAGGTTCTCGGCTACTGCAACCCCTTCCTCGCGATTGAGAAGCCGCTCTATAAAGAGGCGAGCGAGAAGGGATACTGCGTCAAGGATAAAAACGGCAAGGACTACTATGTGACGATTACGACCTTCCCCGCCGCTATGGTGGATTTCACGAATCCCGAGGCGTGGGAATGGCTCAAGGGAATAATCAAGAAGAATATGATTGAATTCGGTCTCTCGGGCTGGATGGCGGATTTCGGCGAATATCTTCCGACCGACTGCGTGCTTTACAGCGGCGAGGATGCCGAGCAGGTCCACAATACCTGGCCCGCCAGATGGGCTCAGCTCAACCGCGAGGCGATTGAGGAGGCCGGCAAGCTCGGCGAAATCATGTTCTTCACGAGAGCGGGCCACACCGCGACCCCGAAATATTCGACAATGATGTGGAACGGCGACAATCACGTTGATTTCTCGATTGACAACGGAATGCCCTCGGTAATACCCGCGATGCTCTCGCTCACCTGCAGCGGCTTCGGCCTGAGCCACAGCGACATCGGCGGCTACACCACCTTCGGCAAGATGAGGCGCAGCGAGGAGCTCTATATGCGCTGGTGCGAAATGAACGCGTTCTCACCCCTGATGAGAAGCCACGAGGGCAACAATCCCGATATCAACGCGCAGTTTGACGCGAGCGAAGAGACACTCTCGCATCAGACGAGGATGAGCAGAATCCACACCCTGCTCAAGTCCTATATACAGGGCCTTGTGAAATACAATGCCGAGACGGGCGTCGGAGCCGTCAGGCCGCTCTTCTTCTACTACGATGAAGAGAGAGCGTATAAGGAGAGCTACGAATACCTGCTCGGCAGGGATATCCTCGTCGCCCCCGTCATCAGAAAGGGCGCGGTTCTCAGGCAGGTCTGGCTGCCCGATGATGAATGGGTCGAGCTCTTCACCGGCAGGCAGCTCGGCGGCGGCCTCTATGTCGTCGAAGCTCCGATGGGGAAAATTCCCGTCTATTACAGAAAAAACGCAGACCCCGCTCTGCTTGAAATCATGAATAAAATTAAAGATATATAAAGGGAGGAAAATCAAATGAAGTATTTTCTTGACTCGGCAAAAATCGATGAAATCCGCGAGGCGTATGAAACCTTCGGCATCGACGGAATCACAACCAATCCCAATCACATCATGAACAGCGGCAAGCCGTTCTATACGGTTATCGCGGAGCTCGCCGATTTCGTTAAGGAAAAGGGCATAGAGGGCTGGGAGGTCTTCCCGATTTCGGTTGAAATCAATCCCCACCTCGACAACGCCGACGAAATGGTCGAAATGGCGCGAAAAATCTCCGGTATGTGCAAGAATTTCGTAATCAAGATTCCCTGCACCGAGGCGGGCATCGCCGCCGCGAGACGCCTTGAAAAAGAAGGCATCCGCACTAATCTCACCCTCGTCTTCTCCGCTTCCCAGGCGCTCATCGCCGCCAAAAACGGCTCCCTCTTCGTCTCCCCGTTCATCGGCTGGAAGGAAAACAGCGGCGAGGACTGCGTGGGCTACATCAACGATATAGTCGAAATGTACGCGAATTACGGCTTCCTCGGCGAAACTCAGATTATCTGCGCCGCGGTCAGAAACGGCAAGCAGATAGTTGACTGCGCCGTCGCGGGCGCGGACATCGTCACCGCGGGCCTTCAGGTATTCAAGGACAGCTTCTATCATCCCTTCACCGATTACGGCCTGGCAAAATTCCAGGGCGCGTGGGATAAAACGATTACGGAGTGATAAGATATGAAAATAGGATTTATCGGACTCGGCATCATGGGCGAATCCATGAGCGCCAACATAGTCAGAAAGCACGATGACAAGGTCTTCGTTTCGGATCTGAACAAGGCGCAGGTCGAAAAGCTCGCCGCTCTCGGTGCCGTCCCCTGCGAGAACAATATCGAGGTCGCGAAAAACGCCGATGTGATTATCACGATGGTTCCGAAATCGGAGCACGTCAAGGGTGTTTACACCGAGCTTCTCCCCTATATTGACGAAACAAAAATCTGTATAGATATGAGCACCATCGACCCGTCAGTCTCCCTCGAGTGCGCCGCGATGATAAAGGCGAAGGGCGCGCAGTGGGCGGATGCTCCTGTTGTCAAATCAAAGCCCGCCGCCATCGACGGCACGCTCGGAGTGCTTGTCGGCTGCGACGAGGAGCTCTATCCCGTAATAAAGCCGATTCTCACCTATATGGGCTGCAATGTCATCCGTATGGGCAATAACGGTATGGGAATCACGATGAAAATCTGCCACAATACGCTCGTCGCCGAGATTCAGAACGGCGTGAACGAGACTCTCGGCCTCGCCCGCAAGCTCGGCATTTCGATTGACGATTTCGCGACTGCGGTCTCCTACGGCGGAGCGGGCAATTTCTATCTCGAATCCCAGAAGGAAAATCTCAAGAACAATAACTGGACCACCGCCTTCTCGCTCGAAAACGAGCATAAGGACCTCGGCATAGCCCAGCGCCTCGCCGAGCAGGTCGGTCTGCCGATGCCCGGCCTTCAGAACTGCAAGGCAGTCTTTGACAAAGGCATGGAAATGGGTATGGGCAAGGGCGACTTCCGCGCCACTTACAAAATAGTCAACGGCATAGAGGATTGATAATTATGGATTTTAGACCCGTTTATATTCCGATAGGCGTCGGCACATTTCATCTCGAGAGCGCTCAGGCGGAATTTGAAAAAAGCATAAAACTGCTCAAAGATATCGATGAAAACACCGCGGTTCCCGATGAGATGCTGCTGAGCATAGATAAGCTCAGGGCATATATTTCGGGCAGGCAGGCGGATCTTGTAATAGTGCAGAATCTGACCTTTGCGAACGCGGCGTATATGAGCGAAATTCTCCACGGATTCGACTGCCCCGTGCTGCTCTGGACTCTGCGCGAGCCCGTAATCGACGGCACGAGACTGCGCCTCAACTCACTGACGGGCGCCTTCTCGGCGGGCAATATGATGACCGCCTTCGGCAGAAAATTCGAATATGTATTCGGCTCGCCCGATGAGGAGTGCGTGAAAACCGCCGTCTCGTCGGCGGTAGCTGCGGCGAAGGTCAAAAAGGCAATGAACTCCCTTCGTCTTCTCCAGGTAGGTCACACTCCCCAGGGCTTCGGCTTCGGCAGAGCTCTCGATTCCGAAATGCTCAGGGTTTTCGGCGTAACGCTCGAATCCATCGAGGCGAGGGAGCTTATCGACAGCGCGAAATCATATACGGATGAGGAAATCGCTCCTTATCTTGAGGACGCGGCGAAGAGAATCAACAAGCTCGACGCGATCGAGAGCAAAAACGTCGCCGATTTCGCGCGGCTTTACAAGGCCTATTCCGATTATGTGAAAGAGCATGCTATCGGCGCTCTCGCGAGCCGCTGCTGGCCCGATTTCTTCACGGCCTTCGGCACTCCGGTTTGCTCCGTTCTCGGAATTCTCAACGATCTCGGCATCCCGAGCGCCTGCGAGGCGGATTCCTACGGCGCTCTGACAATGTTCATCTCCGCGTTTCTCACCGGAAACAGCGCCTTCTTCGGCGATCCCGTATCGCTTGACGAAAAAGAGAATACAATCACCTTCTGGCACTGCGGAATGGCGCCCTGCTCGCTCGCGAGAGAGGATACGGGCGCTTGCGCTGGAGTCCACTGCAACAGAAAAATCGGTCCGACTCTCGAATTCGGCACAAAGCCGCAGGAGAAGGTCACGATATTCAGAATCGGCAGAAATCCCGACGGCAGCTTCAGATTCTTTGTTGCCCGCGGCAAAGCCCTCGACAAGCCGCAGCAGTTCTACGGCACATCGAGCGTAATTCAGACCGAAAACGACGCGAGGAACATTGTTGAGACAGCGGTTAAAAACGGCTGGGAGCCTCATTTCGCGGTCGCCTGGGGCGATATTTACGATACCGTTAAGGCGCTCGGCAATATGCTCGGCATACCCTGTGAAGAATTCTGATGATAAAGAATATTCTTTTTCTGTTAGTCGTCTTTCTGACGAATATAATCCAGTGCATCACCGGCTTTGCGGGCACGGTGCTCGCGATGCCTTTCTCGGTGATGCTTATCGGCTATGACGCGGCGAAGGCGATACTCAACCTGCTCGGCCTTCTCGCCTCGGTTTACATAGTCATAATCTGCTTTAAGCATATCAATAAAAAAGAGCTCGGCAAAATGACCGGCATCATGCTTGCCGGCATGGCGGCGGGTATGTATCTCAAAAGGTTTTTCACCGCAAATCCCTCCCTGCTTTATAAGACACTCGGCATAATCGTAATCGCCTTCGCGGTTATGAACGCCGTCAAATTCTTCAGGCACAGGGAGGATAAGGAACTCCCCGCGCCCGTGTCGGTAATCCTGCTCGTGCTCTCGGGCGTCGTTCACGGGATGTTCGTTTGCGGCGGCCCCCTGCTCGTGACCTACGCGAGCGGAAAGCTTAAAGACAAGGACGAATTCAGGGGCACTCTGAGCGCGGTATGGATAATTCTCAACGGAATTCTCTTCGTGAGCGACATTATCGGCGGCAGTTTTGACGCCCCGACCGTCAGGCTCACGCTCATCTCGGCGGCAGTGCTCGCCGCGGCGCTCGTCACCGGCAACCTCATCAGCAAAAAGATGAGCCGCAAGGTCTTCCTGATTCTCACCTACATTCTTATGCTCATAAGCGGAATATCACTTCTGATAAAATAGAAAAGGAGCGATTAACTTGTCAAATTCAACTGCCACTCACGGCATAAAATTCAAGGATAAGGTCGGCTACGCTCTCGGCGACGCGGGCGGTCTGCTCACCTTCTCCCTCATCGGCTCATTCCTGACCGTATTCTATACGGACACGCTGAAAATCCCCCTCGGGCAGATAACCGTCTTAATGCTCGTCGCGAGAATCTGGGACGCAATCAACGACCCGATGTGGGGCGCATTCGTCGATTCCAGAAAGCCCACAAAATGGGGCCGCTTCAGGCCGTATATCTTCTGGTTTTCAATCCCGATGGCTGTCGCCGCCGGGCTGATGTTCACCAAATTCGATTTCATTCCGGAATCAAAATACATTGTCTACGCCTATATAACCTATATTCTTTACGGCATGATGTATACCGCCGTCAACATCCCCTACGGCTCGCTTGCTTCGGTTGTCACCGACGATGAAATCGAACGCTCCTCGCTCTCGATGTGGCGTTCCATCGGCGCGGGCGTCGGCGGTCTGCCCGGTCAGATTCTGCTCCCGATGTTCGTCTATTCGGTGGTCCGCGATGCAAACGGCAAAGAGGTCGTTGACGAAGCGGGCAACGTAGTCAAGCAGCTGAACGGAAATGTGCTTACAACAGCTGTTATCGCCCTTGCGGCGCTGTCCGTGCTTGTATATTTCCTTCATTTCAAGATGACAAAAGAGAGAGTCACCCTTCCCGCAAAACAGGCCGGCAAGAAGCTCAATCTTTTCAAAACAATCAGGGATTTATTCTCAAATCTCCCGTTCATTTCCCTCTGCATCGTTTCCATGCTTCTTATCGCGTTCCAGATGTATTATCAGACCGCGTTCAATTATCTCTTCAAGGATTATTTCGCGAAACCCGGTCTGTTTGCGCTGGTAACCGTCTGCACTTACGGCCCGATGGCGATTTTCCTTCCCTTCATGGGCAAGCTCATAAGAAAATTCGGCAAGAAGGAGCTCTGCGCCGTCGGCCTTGCGTTTGCCGCGGTTGTCAATATTTTCCTCTTTGTCCTCAGAGGCACTCCTCTCGCACACAATCCATATGTTTTCCTCGTTTTCACGTTCTTCTCGGGCATGGGCCAGACCTTCCTTGTGCTTGAAGTCTGGGCGCTCGTAATGGATGTTATCGACTATCACGAGCTCAGAACCCACAGACGCGAAGAGGGCACCTCATATTCGCTCTATTCATTCACGAGAAAACTCGGCCAGACCCTTGCGGGCGCCGGCGTTCCGATTCTTCTCAAAGCCATAGGATACGATCAGAACAGAGTCGGCCTCGGCCAGACAAAAGAAGTGCTTGACAAGCTCTATGATATTTCCACTCTCGTTCCCGCGATTACTCTCGCGGTAATGGCGCTGATTCTCTTCTTCGGCTACAGTCTTTCCAAGAAAAAGCTCGCCGTCATCCATGACGAGCTCACGGCTCTCAGAGCGAGCGAGGAAGGCGCAGCACCGCCGGAAACCGAATCGGGCGCACCTGCCGTAACAGTCCCCGAAACAGCCGAAGCTGCCGATAATCAATAACCGCAGCCATTTCACCCATCATCCCCCGGAACCGTGAGCTTACCTATACGGTAGGCAGGAGCCGGGGGTTTTTTGTTGTTTCTTTTCACATATCCGGGAATTTTCGGCGCGTTTTGCTTCACTCTTTCAAGATCATACGACGCGCCCGAGTGCGAGGCGGTCAGCGGCGAGGCGAGGGGAGAAGCGCAGGAGGAGGAGCCCGTACCATTTCTCGAATTGACGCCGTTTTCAAGCTTTCTGCGGTCCCGCATATACCAGCTCCTTAAAGCCGCAAGACAGTCGGCATAGCTCTCACCCTTGCTTTTCAGATAATTTGACATCAGATTTATGTAGGTTTCCCATTGCGGGCATTCGCTCTTCCAGACGGTCAGCTCATCACCGGTCAGCATCACGTTTTCATACGGGCCGTATCCCGCCTTCCCCGTTTCGGCACAAACACAAATCTCTTTATCGGTTTCTTCATTCACGGGGGCGGATTCTTCACGGGGGGATTCTTCTTTTTTATTTTCAGAATCAATGTTTTCTTTTCTTTCCTCCCCTTTATTGAACTGATCTTTACTTATCTTTTCTGAACTCCCCTGTGGATCCAGATTTGCAGAGCGGATTTCATAGACCTTTTTCTCATTTTCAAAAAGCTCGTTTTTCTCATCGAGAAGCGAGGGGACATATCTATCATTTTTGATTGTGTTGTGAACTTTCCAGTGCATAATAACGCAGACACCGCTTTCGAATACGTGGATAAAATTATTTGATTCAAGCTCTTCCAGATTCTCTTTTGACGCACCGCTCACGCGCATCAGACTTTTCGTATTGTTGACGAGACCGTCATCATCTGCGCACATATTGAGAGTGACATAGAGGGCCCTCGCTTCGGCGCTCATATCGAGAAAGCGGTCGCCGAGCATTATGTTTTTATTGAACATTCTTTTTCTTGCCATAACATACCTCCGGCTGTGAATTGATGAAAATACCCTTCACTAATAGCCGGAACAGGCAAAAAACGCAGTAT
>CADBBH010000016.1 GCA_902792905.1 Oscillospiraceae bacterium | reverse complement strand
GAAAGTAAAAAAATCTGGGAGGAGAACGCACAATTTTGGGATAATGCAATGGGTGACGAATCTAATGAATTTCACAGAGAGGTAGTGCGTCCCAAAGTATAATCAATCATAATAATCAGCGTAATTTTTACCGTGAGATTTTTGCATATATTTCGTATAATAAGTGAAAGGGCAGTTCAGGCATCGCTCTTTCAGAAAGGAGAAGCCCTATGGATAACGGTGCAAGTAGCTACCGCCGTTTCCTTGCAGGCGATGATAACGCCTTCGCCGAAATTATAAGAGAATACCGCGACGGACTCATCCTCTATATCAATTCCTTTGTTTCTAATATAACCGATGCGGAGGATCTGGCAGAGGATACCTTTATAAAGCTTGTGACTAAGCGACCGAGATACAACGGAAAAGCTTCATTCAGAACCTGGCTGTATACTATCGGCGGAAATCTCGCGAAAGATTATCTGCGCAAAGCTGCCAGGAGAGGCACACTCCCTATTGAGGATTATGAAATGACTCCCGATGAACTGGAGCTTGAAATCCTCGTTATAAAGAATGAACGGGATATTGCTCTTCACCGTTCTATGGGTAAGCTGAAGCCGGAATACAGACAGATTCTCTGGCTTGTATACTTTGAAGGAATGAGCATGAAAGACGCGTCAGCCGTAATCGGCATAAAGACTCACGCCACGGAAAATCTTGCATATAAGGCAAGGCAGGCTCTCAAAGCGCAATTGGAAAAGGATGGTTTTGTATATGAAAACTTATGATGAAACCTTTGAGCGCGTGATGGCTGAGCGTGACAGCTATATGCTCAAAAGGAAAAAGACAATTAAATGCGCGGCTCTCAGCTCAACCGCACTTGTTGCTGTGGCTTTATGTGTTTTTACTGCGACTCGCGCCGGAAATACAGGCATGATTAACAAGAAATCCGCCGATGAGAATTCCGAAGCGGCAATAGTTTCAGACGATTCAGAATATACCGTTCCCGAATTGCTATCACAGGAAATAACATCATATTTCAATCTTGATAGGGATACCGAGAGAACGGAGGAAAACGGGACACTCAAAGCAAAAGACGAGACAACAACCTTGCTTGCTACCGTGAAACAAGATAAAAACGGAGATTATGATTCCTTAGAAGAAACAGCAACCGCCGCTCCTGCAACATCAGCGCGGACTGACAGCAACGCAAATATAACAACCACAAGACCCGCAACCGCAAACGCAGTTACCGAAGAAACAGCATTACACTCTGAGTATAAATATCATATAGACAGCGGCAAATATAAAAACTATGTTGCCGGAAAGGTAATTGAAAAAGAAAAGGTTGGTGAAAAAGTCGGCTCAGTTACGGTAACGGCAGGCTGGGAAGGACCCGGTGCAGTCGCCGAAGGAAATACCGCAAAAGAAACCCTCTCGGCCGATGTTTATTACATCAAAGGCGTTCCCGATGATGTGGCTGTTTGTCTTAAATTCAAAGATAAGGGAGATTCACTTACCACAACACATTATTATGTTGTGATAAATCCCGAGGCAGATTCTTCTGCCGTCAGTGATTATGTTATCGGTGGCTCTGCTCCGTCAACCGCTCAAACTCCTGCAAACGGTGACTATGTAATCGAAACCACAAAGGGATATACCGTAATGGAATAACTTAAGGTTTTGATTTTGATGCGATTTATATTTTAAAATCTGACTGTTATTAATCTGAGAGGTGAAAAAATGAAGAAAAAAATAATTATTTCAGCCGCTGCACTTTTGATTATCGGACTTTTTGTTCCGATACCGAAGGCATATGCAGACGGCACAAAGAGCTATAATGCCATTGCATATAAGATTGTGAAATGGAACAGACCGTTTTACAAAAATCTTATGTTTACTCAAAAAGAAGTGTATAAGTTCCCACACAGCCTCAAATCCGTTGACGAGCTTTGGGAAGGAATGGAAATTGATCCCGCCGTCAGCGAGGTCAGCGGCGTAGTCGTCGATGCGGCTGAAAATGGGGCTTCGGTTGAAGTGTTTGAGGGTGACGGCGATGTTCTTCCCGGTGAAATCATTGAGGTCCCCGCAGATAATAATCTTGAAGAGAGCGATACCGTTAAGGTTGAGTATGTTCCCGGAGGCAAAGAATCAGGAAAAAAGATAGAACAGATTGTTGATGTCTGGAAAGAAAGCAAAGCTGAGAACACGGTTAAAGAAAGCACATCAAAAGCCAAAAATGCCGAACCGGTTTATATTAAGAGCACACGCGAATGTGAAAAGTATATAACCGAAGGTAAGTTAAAGCTTTCCGATAATGATGCAGCCGTAGTTTCGGGAACACTCGGAGGTTACCGGTTCAGTATCAATCCTTACGATAATCTTCCCGATTATGAAATAATAATCGGCTCTCACCGCTACCTTTACGAATCCTCTTCCGGTATAGTTACTGATACGGTTATAAAGAAAGTGAACGAGGAAAAGAGCATTGTACTCAGTTCTGAAGACAGGGAAAAAATCAATTCAATTATCCGTGACTATGCCGTTCTCAATGAGAGAGAACCCGGACTGACAGTAAAGAGCACACAACCTGTTCAGAATGACTATGTGTATGATTCATCCGACTCAATCCATTATATAAGGCTTTCCTGGAAATCTTCCGCGGATTATCCGCAGGTTGTATTCATCAGAAACAAGGCGCAGTATAAATCTCTTTTTGAAGCGCAGCAATCATACCAAAACAACGGGGAAATTGTATATAACCCCAAATATAATGATGCATTCTTCAAGGATCATGCGCTTGTAGTCATATTTACAAGTGAGAGCAGCGGCTCGAACTATTACACCGGAGTCAAAATCAATTCAGACAAGAACGAGATTTACATCAACAGATACATTCCCGAAGTCCGCACCGCCGATATGGCAAGCTGGGCAATAATCTGCGAGGTATCCGCCGACGACCCGATTCTGACAAAAGACAACACAAAAACACAGGTGATTAAAACCGAGTGATAATAAAA
Organism: Oscillospiraceae bacterium; assembly: GCA_902792905.1. GTDB lineage: Bacteria > Bacillota > Clostridia > Oscillospirales > Acutalibacteraceae > CAG-177. The sequence goes on along the minus strand of CADBBH010000016.1, from coordinate 39,159 downwards.
AGGGTATATTTTCAATAAACGCACAGAGATAATATACACACTTTGCTGTTAATTCCAACCGGTTATTATTCATAAATATTGATATCGGGTAATAATTGATTTGCTTATTATGCAATTGACAAGTGTATCGATTTCTGTTACTATTAATACACGGTTTTTACCCCACGGAAAATACTACCCCAGGGCGCCCCAAAAACCGTATTAAAACACAGCTGAAACGCTTGTATATCAAGACTTTGAGGTACTCCTAGACTGCTGCAAAACCGCGATTCCCCAGTTCAAATCTGGGTGGTACCTCCAAGATCAAGAGTCCGTAAGTCCTTAATATCCAAGGATTTGCGGGCTCTTTCTTTTTGAAAAGTCTGAAAAAACGGAGCAAAAGCAGTGTATAATGACTCCCGAGACACGATTCTTTTATTCTTTGTTCACGCTTTTTCGGCAATCCCGTTTCACGTTTCAAAGCTTCCTGCTATGAAAAACATCGAGAATAAACTTGGAAATTATATTTCAATTTCCGAGTTACTATGTTATAATTAAAAAACAATATTAATTATCCTCACAGTTTATTTCTTGAGAAGGTGTTTTTGTGAAAAGAATAATATGCTTTATGCTCAGTGTTGTGCTTGTTTTCTCCTGCTGTATTATAGTCAGCGCTGCCGAAGACGACACGCCGGTTATTTTTGTTCCGGGATTTATCGAAACAATCATGGGCGTAAATGTGGATGAATACAACGAGGAACAGTTATGGCCTTTTACCGTTCAGACTGTGGTAGGGAAAATCGCTTCGGATTCTCCGGCTCTGATTACTCTTCTCGCCGGTCTGATTTTCGGAAATTTTGATAAATTGGGAGCCAGATTGGGAAAGGATGCCGAAGAAGTTCTTCATAAGCTGACCTGCAACCCTGACGGGAGCTCCGATTACGGAATTGAATCTTTTCCGCAGGATCCCGAACTTTGTAATGTGGGTTATCTTTCGAAGCACAAAAGCGGTAAATATCTTGCTATGGCTGCAATTGCCGAAGATGTTGCGTCAAAGACAGATCCCGACAGAACTTTTGTATTTTGTTACAACAGTCAGCTTGACAGCCTTGAACTTGCCTCACAGCTCAGGTCGTTTATCCGATCCGTCAAGGAATACACGGGTTCCGGAAAGGTAAGACTCTGTTCGCACAGTTACGGCGGTCAGATAATTGCCGCATATTTTTACAGATATCCTGAAGACCGCGACATAAAAAAAGCCGTTATGATTTATCCCGCCCTTGCCGGAACGGATGCCATAAAGTATATTCTTGAAGCTGATGCCGATGTGCCCTTTGACGATATCCTTGTATTTGTGGAAAATCTCCTCAGCAGTCCGACTGAGATTGAGAAACTGTGCAGAAAAGATCTTTTCCATTATATCAACGAGTTTGCAAGCAGCGGACTTGCCGAACTGGCCGGGATGTGGCGCTACTGGGGAAGCATGTATTCGCTTTGTTCAAACGAGTATTATGAACTGCTCAAAGAGGAATTCCTCGATCCGGTTGAAAGCGCACCGATTAAAGAAGCAAACGACATTATCCATTATGATATGATTCCGAATCTGAGAAGAATATTTGAAAACTGCCAGTCTGAGGGAATTGATGTTTCCATAATCAGCGGCAGCGGTATTCAGGAATGCCTTGGCGGGGACGACAACACGGATGTTCTTCTTCCGGTTAAACTTGTCACCGGCGCATCCTGCACAAAATACGGGGAGCATTTCTGCGATGGATATGAAGCAAAAGGTTCCGTTTGCAGCAACGCAAAACACAATCATGTTTCGCCTGCTATGAACATCGATGCGTCGACGGCGTTTCTCCCTGAAAACACATGGTTTGTTGAAGGGGTATTTCACGGAGCTTATCCCAATCAGGATTACACTATGACTCTCATAGAAAAACTGCTTCTGACTGATGATATAGAAGATGTTTATTCCGATCCCGGATATCCGCAGTTCGGATTTTCGGACAATATAAATATGGGGATAAGTTTCAGCTTTGATGAATCAAAGGCGGGTTTTATTTCTTCCGATGACAATTGCCTGATTATCAAGAATCTCAATGACATTGCGCCGGTAAAGATCCTGTCAGTCACCGCCTCGGGGCTTGATATAAAATTCGACGCAGTAAAAACAACAGTTATCCTTCCCGGGAAATCCGTAAAAATCAAGTTCAGCGGGTCTGTTCCCGAGGTAAAAGCCAAGCTCACCGAAATCAGCGTAAAATATGTTGAGAGAGCTTCCGTCAACACTCTGAAAAGAGGTTTTACAGTTGACAATCTGTAACGGATTATACCTTGTTCCATCAATACGGAAATTACTATCCCCGGTTGAATTCCGGGTAGTATATCCAAATAAAGCCTCGTCCGAAGACGAGGCTTTCTCTTATTATTCATTTTACTGTTTTATCCGATTTTATCCTTGACGAATCCGATAATTGTATCCTTATTCTTGAAAACGAGGACTGCGCAGCCCGTGAGGGCGGCTATGGTGACAGATCGGCAGATGACTTTTTTCACAATCTTCTTCGTCTGTTTGACCGCGGCCTCTTTGATTTCGGTTTTTGCCTTCTCGAGGGCGTTATCCTTGAAATTATCGAGTGCGTTTCCGACGGCGTCTCCGATAAAATCGGGGGCTTTTTCGTCTATTTTTTCCTTGACCTTGTCGATTGCGGTATCCGCGACCTTGTCTATCGCTCCGCCGATTTTCGCTTCAATCAGTCCCTGCTTTTTCTTCCTGCTCATATTCAACCTCCGCAGTTTTCATCTTATTATTCTGAAGGCTTGCGCCTTTGCTTAACAGTGTCGAGTAGTGAATCGCTCCCTCCGGGCAGGCGGAGATACACTTGCCGCATCTTATGCATTCGGTGCTGTCGGGATGAAGAGACGGGTCAACGCACATATCGCAAGCTCTGAAACAGGCTTTGCAATTTGTGCATTTTTCTGCATCTGTCTTAATCTGAAGAAGCGAAACCTTATTGAACGGGGCATAGAATGCGCCGAGCGGGCAGAGATATTTGCAGAAAGGTCTGTAGATAATCACGCTCGCGAGTGTGATAATACCGAGAATACACGCCTTCCACATAAATCTGCCGCCGAAAAGGGCGAAGAGCTTCGTATCGGAAAAGGCGAGCAAAAGGCCTGCAAGAGTGCCCGAGGGGCAGAGATATTTGCAGAATACGGGCGTGAGTTTAATGAACACCGGCAGAATTATCACGCCGAAAATCAACACCGCGTATTTTATGAAGCGCAGATACTTATCCGCTTTGAAAGTCTTGATTTTCTTAAAAAACGGTATCTTGTGCAGCAAATCCTGAAGCAGACCGAACGGGCAGAGAAAGCCGCAGACAGCTCTGCCGAGCAAAGCGCCGAAGAATATCAGCAGCCCGATGATATAGTAAGGAACCCTGAAAGAAAATGATGAGAGCGAGCTTTGAAGAGAGCCTATCGGGCAGGCGCCGACGGCCGACGGGCAGGAATAGCAGTTCAGCCCCGGGACGCACACCTTCTTTGTCGCCGCGCCGGATACCCTGCCGCTGAAGAAGCCCCTGAAATCCGCGTTCTGAACGAGAGCGGCGAGCGACTGAATCAGCAGTTTTCTTTTATTATCCAATTCCGATACACTCCAGACATACGGTGACCGCCTTCGCCATAACGGAATCCGGCTGACCTTTGATACAGCCGATAACAATCAGGGCGGCGGACAGCGCAATCAATGTAAACAAAACAATTCTCTTTTTCATTCCGGTCACTTGAGATAGGAAAGAAGTATTCTTTCCCATTCGGCATATGATCTGCCACCGACATACGGCTCAGATGAAAGAACATAGCCGTCGCCGTCGATAAATACGGTGGTCGGAACATAGCCGGTATCAAACTTGTTGAACTGGTAATTGCGCATAATTATCGGGTAGGTAACGCCGAGACTGCGCACGGTGCTTCTTATTTCGCTCTTTTCGGATGCGGTGGCGCCGAGAATCAGGAATCCCCTGCTCTTATAGTTCGTATAGAGGCGCTGTAAATCGGGCATCTCATTGACGCACGGACCGCACCAGGTTTCCCACATATTTATCATAATATAACTTTCGCATTCGAATAATCGGAAAGGGATACCGTATTGCCGTCAACATCGGTGGTTGTGAAATTGAACCTGTCTCCCGCCCTTGTGGTTGTCACGGTGGTGGTTTGCGTTGTCGGCTCCGTAGTTGAAGGCCTTGTTGTCGTGGTTGTTGAGGGCCTTGTTGTCGTTGTTGTTGAAGGTCTTGTTGTCGTGGTTGTTGAGGGCCTTGTTGTTGAAAACCATGAACCGGTTTCGCTGTCCTCAGTACTGTCGGAAGCGCTTTCGAGCAGTTCGGTGGTCTTCTCAATAACATCCGATACGCTCTGAGCGATTTTTGAGGTAATGCCCTTCTCCGTTTCAGCATCGTTATTTCCGTTCGCGGAAACCAGTTTGATTTCGCCTGTTTTTCCGCAGGAGCAGAAAGCAAACAGTATAACCGAAACAGTGCAGAGTAAAAGAATCTTTTTCATAATACTCTCCTACCCTATAATTCCCATAATCATGGTAAATAATCTTATCATCAGATTTACAAAGCTCATTATTAAGCTCAGCCAGTTCATTGAAGAGTCTCCGCCGCTGCCGACCGTAACTTTAAGAATCTGCGTATCATAGACTTTTGTCTTTTCGGCGTTGCTGAGGGTGAACGTTACCGTCGCGGTGCCGTCTTTAATGGGATTTATTACAATCTTCCCGCTTTCGATATCGACCGACACCACCGATTCATCGGAGATTTTCCAGGAAATGTCGTAGGTGCCTCCCTGAGCGTTTCCGACAGTGTAGGTTATATATTCCTTCTCTCCCGCCTTCGCCGTTATCGCGGTCTTAGAGAGCGTCAGCGAATGCTCCTTCGGCTGAGCGCCGTTAAGGGACGGCGCAGGATAGCCCGCCTTGGCAACCGGAGTGTAGATATAATAATAATCCGAGGGGAAGTTCAGCTTTCTGCCTGTTCCCGCTTTTCCGTTATAAACCACATTCTGCTCAAAGAGTGTGATTTTACCGTTTGAATAGTCCTTGACTATTGCCCAGTGGTCGCTCTTGTTCTGACGGAATTTTGCGGGCGAATAGATGATATCGCCCTTTTTCGGCACGGATGGCGTCTTGAATTCATAGCCATCGGTCAGCATGACAAGGCCGATATTCATATATGCCATCACATCAAGGCCGTATGCCTCGCGGTAAAATCGCATAATGAGTTCGTTGCACTGATACTGCGCGGTGGTCAGGCTGTAGCGCGCCTCCACTCCGCAGAATGTTTCGGCGACATACGGCTCGCCTGTTATCGGGGAATAGCTTCCGCCCGAGACCTCGTCATACCAGTCCGCAGAAGCATATGCCGAGCAGACCGAGAACAGAGTCAACGCGGCCGCAGTCAGCGCGATTATCTTTCTGAAAAGTTTCATATAATATACCTCTTACATAAATTCGCAATACGCTTAATTGAACGAATTGAAAAGCATGATAAAGAAATCGATTATCGATCTGAAGAAGGCAATTATCGCGTCAAACCAGTTTGCGCCGCCGTCTTCATCCTGACTGTCCTGATTATCGCCGGGAGTACTTCCGCCGTCCGAGACGGTAACGGTAACAGTTGTCAGCCCGTCGTTCGCGACGGTTTCGACCGTGCTGCCGGTCGGGGCTCTGAATTCCTGAATCCAGTATCTTCTGCCGTTATATTCGGCGCAGGCGATTCCGACCGCCGTTATTGAAGAATTCAGCATATTCCTTCTGTGACCCTGTCCGGAATAATCGTCATTGACTTCCTCGAACGCTTCCTGAACCATTTCGGCGCTCGTATAACCCGCCGCTATATTCTCTGCTCTTGTGGTGCCCGTGAATCCGTCGACCGACAGGGTACCGTCGGGTCTGGTATGAGAAAAGTTCAGCGCAATCTCAGCCGCACGGAGCATTGCGAACTTTTCAAGCTCATAATCATATACGAGCGCAGACAGTCCGGTGCAGTAAGTCTTTGTTGTATTATCCCTGTTCCAGTACCACGCGTCGGCCGAGGTACGCAGTTCGTTTATTCTGCCGAGTATGCTCCTCGCCTCGGTCTGATGATATGTCACCTCAATCGAAACCTCTTTGGTGCCCGCCGCGAAAACGCAGGTAAGGCCGGAGCACGCAATTATGAGGGAGAGAATGACGCTCAGTACTCTTTTCATTTTTCACACCTCTTCATTTATGAACTATTTAACGAAGTATTCGACGCAGAAAACTATCGCGCTGCAGATAATCGCGGTCGGGAAAAGGCCCGCACCGAAATACGCCGCAGCCATACCGATTACAAGCGCCGCGATTCCTCCGAGAGGATTTGAGACGGCATCCGTAATCGCGGGGAAAGTCATCACGGCGAGCGTGACATAGGGAACATAATAGAGAAATGAGCGGAAATACTTGTTCTTTATTTCTTTTCTGATAAGAGTCAGCGGCAGAGCGCGGAGAAGAAACGAGACACCGCACATTATCAGGATATAGATATACACATTGTGTCTCATGCGTCGGAATCCTCCTTTTCCGGAGAATTCTCATCGCGCACGGGCATAAGAAACGCGGCTCCGCCGGCTATCAGCAGAGTGAGAATTATAATCCTCGTGCCCTCGCCGAGCTTTGAAATATAAGGCAGGCGCGAAAAAGCGAAGCTCATCGCCATTGAAACAAAAATCAGGATGAGAACCTTCTTGTTCTTTCTGCCCTCCGGCATAATGATAGCGAGGAACATTCCGTAGAGCAGCACGCCGAGAGCCGTTACAAGCACGGCGGGCAGGATATTGCCGACCACGACTCCGAGACAGGTGCCGAGCGCCCAGAAGGAGAGCGAGCAGATTGCCAGGCCGTAATTATAATGCGGATTGAGCTTTCCCGGTACTGTCGAAGACGCGCCGAAAATCTCGTCCGTGACCCAGAAACCGACAAAGAGTCTCTGCGGAGTATTAACATCGGGTGAAAGCTTCTGCGAAAGGGTTATCGACATGAGCATATAACGCGCGCTGATAATCGCCGTGATGAGCGCCATTGTTATATATGAGCCCTTTGAAGCGATTACCTCAAAGCCTGCATACTCGCCCGCCGAGGCGTTGCAGAGTAAGCTCGCGAGAGTCGCCTGATACCAGGTCAGCCCCGCGTTTCTCGCGGTGATACCGAGCGCGAATGATACGGCGAAATAGCCCGCCGCAATCGGAATACCGTCGCGCAGTCCCTTGAGAAACCATTTTTTCGCGTCATTGACTTTCTGCTTTTTATCCATAAAGATTACTTATATTCTGAAACACCTGTGAAGGTCCTTGTATTCGCCGAGAACGAGCATGGTGCTGCCCTGAGCGAGAACGGTATCGGGAGTGACGGTGAGATTGGTCTTCCCTTCATGCTTTATTCCCATGATATTAATATTGTATTTTTTGCGGATATCGATTCCGCCGACGGTCTTGCCGACCCAATCCGAAGGAATATCGACCTCGTAAATCGCGTGGTCGTCATCGAGCGGAATATAATCGAGAATATGATCGGATGTATAGCGCACCGCGGTCCATTTGGCGACCTGCTTTTCGGGATTTACCACTTTGTTTGCGCCGTTTCTGAGCAGGAACTTCGCCTGCACCTCCCTGTCGGCCCTCGCGACGATGAATTTCGCTCCCAGCTCGCTGAGATTGCTTGCCGTTTCCAGCGAAGACTGGAAATCATTGCCGATAGCGACAATGCAAAGATCATAATTGTTCACGCCGAGCTCTTTGAGGAAAGCGACGCTGGTGCTGTCGCCTATCTGAGCGTCGGTAACGAGCGGCATCGCGTCATTTACCCTGTTTTCATCCTTGTCAACAGCCATTACTTCGTGGCCGAGCTTGTTGAGTTCCTCCGCCACCTGAGTTCCGAAAACTCCGAGACCTATGAGCAAAACAGATTTCATTATATAATCTCCTTAACCTACTGTAATTTTTTCAACCGGCAGTTCCGATACATTGGGCTTCCTGCGTGAGACGGTCGCGGAAATAACGGTCAGACCGCCTACCCTGCCGATAAACATAAGAATAATCAGGACGATTCTCGACGCGAGACCGAGCCCGGGCGTAATTCCGAGACTCAGGCCGACCGTCGCGAGCGCCGATACCGTTTCAAAAAGACAGGTATCGACCGGGAGTCCTTCAAAAGTGCTGATGAGCAGAGTGCCGACAATCGAGAGCGTCAGATAGTAACCGAGCAGCAGAGCCGCGTTCCTGACGACCGAGTCCTCAATCCGTCTGCCGAATATGTGGGTGCTCTTCTTGTTTCTGATTATCGACCACGCGTTTGCGATAAGCACGCCGAGAGTATTTGTTTTCATACCGCCGGCAGTCGAGCCGGAAGAGCCGCCGACAACCATGAGAATAATTATCATCATTCTGCCCGCGCCGTTCATAAGAGTCAGGTCGGCTGTGTTGAAACCCGCCGTCCTCGGCGTTACCGCCTGAAAGAGCGCCTTGAGAATTCTCTCGCCCGCCGGCAGATTTCCGAAATCGAAGAAGAAAAACAGCACTGCGGGTATCAGTATCAGAGCGGCCGAGACGCTGAGCACAACCTTGCTCTGCATTCTGTATCTTTTGATGCGGAATTTATGATTGACCATATCATCCCATGTCAGAAATCCGATGCCGCCCGTCAGAATCAGAAGACAAATCACGATTACTACGAGCGGATTTGCGGCGAAGGAAGTCAGCGAAGAGTATTCGCCCGTTTCCGAGCCCATTATGTCAAATCCCGCATTGCAGAAGGCGGAAACGGAATGGAACGCAGACATCCATATGCCTTTGGCTCCGAATTTCGGGACAAACACCGTCATTAGCAGAAGCGCTCCGAGACCTTCGACGATGAGAGAGGCCCTGACGATGAATCGCGTCATCCTGACTATGCCTCCGACACTTGAAGCCGAGAGGGCGTTCTGCATTGTGTTGCGCTCAAGCAGCGAAATCTTTCTGCCCGCGATGAGAGCGAACGAAGCGGCGACAGTTACAATGCCGAGGCCGCCGATCTGAATAAGAGTAAGAATGACAGCCTGCCCGAAGGGAGACCACCAGGTCGCCGTATCCCTGACAACAAGCCCCGTCACGCAGACAGCCGAGGTCGCCGTGAATATCGTATCCCTGAAAGGCGTTACCACTCCGCTTCTCGAGGATATCGGAAGCATCAGCAGAAGCGAGCCGAGAAGAATCATTCCCGCAAAGCCGATTATAATTATCTGAAAGGCGCTGAGCTTTTTTCTCAGCTTACCCAAAGCGCTCATATTGTTCTCCTGTTAAAGATATTTATTCAGAATATATTATAACAATAATAAAATGATATTTCAAGGATAAGTTGACTGCTTCGCTTTTTTGATATATAATTTCGGGGAAAGAAAAACAAGGCGGGAGAGAAATATGGGTAACAACATAGTGCTTATCGGAATGCCGGGAAGCGGCAAGAGCACCTGCGGAGTGCTCGCCGCGAAGGCACTCTGTATGGATTTTGCCGATACGGACCTTGTGATTCAGGCGAGGGAAGGCAGAAAGTTGCAGGAAATAATCGATTCCGACGGCAACGATTATTTTGAAACAGCAGAGGAAAATGCCCTGCTTGAAACCGGATTTGAGAATACCGTAATCGCGACGGGAGGCAGCGCCGTCTATTCCGAAAGAGGAATGAATCATCTCAGGGAAAACGGCAGAGTCATCTGGCTTAAAATCGGCCTCAAGGAGATGCTCGACAGAATCAAGAATATGAAAACGCGCGGCATCCTGCTGAAAAACGGCGAAACAATAGAGGATATGTTCAGCGAGCGTGAAGCGCTCTATGAAAAATACGCCGACGTCATCATCGACTGCAATAATTCAACCATCGAAGAAACCGTCGCGAAAATATGCGGCGCAGGCGGGTCAAGGTAACGCCGCAATCAGTTCTGAAAGGTTAAAACCAATCACATTATGAATATCATTCGACTTGATACCGTTGATTCAACAAATACCTATGCGCGCGCTCACGCTCCCTCGCTCCCCCTCCCCTCTCTGATTATCGCGCGGGAGCAGACGGCTGGCAGAGGCAGGCAGGGCAAAATCTTCTATTCGCCCGCAGGTACGGGCCTGTATTTCACTCTTCTTTTTGAGGCGGATGAGAACTTTGATTTCGTCACTCCCCGCGCGGCGGTTGCGGTCTGCAAAGCGCTTGAAAGCGAAGAAATATCTCCGCAGATAAAATGGGTCAACGATATTTATCTCGGCGGCAGAAAGGTTTGCGGTATTCTCTGCGAAAGATTCGAATCGCAGGGCAGAATGCTGACGGCGGCCGGAATCGGAATCAATCTGACGACCCGTGATTTTCCCGGGGAGCTGCCCCTTGCGGGCTCGGTCGGCGCGGCGCTCGACCCGGTTGAAACTGCGGAAAAAATCGCTCTCTGCCTGCTGAATTCTCCCGCTGATTATTCCCGCGACGCCCTTCTCGCAGAATACAAAAAGCGCTCGCTGATTACGGGGAAGGAAATCGAATACACCGAAAACGGCAGGATTCTTACGGGAAAAGCCGTTGATATAAATGAAAATTTCAATCTCGAAGTCGAGACGCCGGAGGGCGTTAAATCGCTCTCATCGGGCGAAGTTTCAATTATAATGAGGTAATCATATGAAAAAAGCATTATGCATCATTCTCGCTGTTTTTGCAGTTTGCGCCGCCTTTACGGCGTGCGGTAAAACCGAAAAGAAAACGGATAACGAACCCACTTCGGCGCAGTGGACTCCCGACCCCGCGGCGGCTGAATACTACGCGAATACCGTGACTCAGGAAAACGGAGACACAACCACTCACCGCGCCGACAGAGTCTATCAGGATTCACACGGCGTCAAGGTTGAAATGCTCTCGCAGGACGCGAAGCCCGGCGACCTTTGCTCAATTACTGTCAAGGGCGAGGTAAACGCGGAATTCTCAATCGAATTCTATAATGACGGCGCTAACAAGCTCGATGTGCCCGGTACGGGAAATGTCACCTCCGACGAAAAAGGCACGGCGAGATGGCAGTTTTATATGCCGACATACGCGGTGAGCGGAGCGAAGGCGGTTGTCATCAGGCAGGTCGGCACCGAAAACTATGTGCGTGCGGTGATATTTGTCAAATGATTATCAAGGTTGACTGCATCGAAAATTACACGGATACCCGTTTTGATGAGATGTATCTCGAAATGTCCTCCGAAAGGCGCGGAAAATGCGACCGGTATATAAGGGAAGCCGACCGGAAACTCTGCATCCTCGCCGACCATCTCACGAGGCAGGCGGTTTCAGATTATCTGAATATTCCCCCCTGCGATGTCAGAATAAGCCGGGATTCGCACGGAAAGCCGTATATTGAAAACGGCGGCTGCTTCATAAATTATTCCCACTCGGGCAGGTTTGCCGCAGCCGCGGTCTCCGATGAGCCGGTCGGCATCGATATTGAAGAAAAAGGCAGAAAGAGCATTCCGGCATCGAAGCGGATTGCGACCGGGAGCGAGCTTGAATACATCGGCGGCGACCCGGAAAAATTCCTGATAATCTGGACTCTCAAGGAGGCGCATCTCAAATGCACCGGCGAGGGAATCCGGAATAATCTCAACGAAATCTCATTTGATTTATCGGGCGGAAAACCCGTTTCGGATATCCCCGGATTTGAATACAAAAGCGAAATAACGGATGATTACGTGCTTGCAGTCTGCACCCGTAACGGGTGAGGGCTGCAAGCTTTTTTTGAATTAAATCTTTGGGCAACTTTTGATTTTGCCTGAAAAACTATACGAAAGTGTAAAAATGTCTGTTTATATAAATATATAATTACAATATTATATATGAGGCGCGCGAAACGAAACCAACGCGCCGTATGAGGATTGAAATGAAAGATTTTTATGTACCGGATCTCAGGGAATTGCTTGACAATTCCGCCGAAAAATTCGGCGATAAAATATTCATAAAGTATTTCGACGGCAATACCGTTATCGAAAAGAGCTACGAAAAGGTAAGGGAGGATTCTCTCGCTGTCTGCAGATGGCTTATTCACAATTCCGTCTGCAACAAGCATATCGCCATTGCGGGCAGGACCACCTATAATTTCATCATATACTTTTTCGGAATTCTTCTCAGCGGCAATGTCGCCGTTCCTTTTGACCCGCAGATTTCCTCAAAGGACGCCATCAAGCTTTTTGACAGCGCCGATATAGACATAATCCTGCACGAGGATGAATTCACCGCAGAGGCGCAGGAAATAATGACCGCCCTGCCGCGAATCTACAAGGCAATCAATTTCAGCGATGATGTGGAATTCGCCCGCATCATAGATAAATATACCGATAATCCGAAATATGCCGCCCTCTCCGATTTCAGGGTGGATAAAAATAAATGCGCCCTGATTATCTATACCAGCGGAACCACCGGCAAGAGGAAGGGAGTTATGCTCTCGACCTATTCGCTCATCGCGAACATCATGTATACCGATTACTGCGAAGCCCTCGACAACGGCAGGGTCGCCCTCTCGGTTCTTCCGATGCACCATATCTACTCATTCTCGGGCGACTGCATCCGCAACCTGCAGGACGGCGTTACGGTCTGCATAAATAAGGACCTGCGCGATCTCAGTTCCAACCTCAAGAGATTTGAGCCGAATGTTATGCGCGTCGTTCCGATGATGGCGCAGTCTCTCCTCAACAGAATCAAGGTGCTGACCTCAAAGAAGAATAATCCCCTCACCCCCGAGCAGGCAAAAGAAAAGGTGTTCGGCAGAAATATCACCTGGCTGATTTCGGGCGGCGCCTATCTCAATCCCGAGATAGTTGAGGGCTATGATGAGCTCGGCATTTATCTCAGGCAGGGCTACGGTATGACCGAGGCGGGCTGCAGAATTTCGGTTCCCGATGAGACGGTTTCGGTTGAATCGGTCGGCAGAGTCATCGACATCTGCGATGTACGTACCCAGAAGGGCGAAATTCAGGTTAAAACCCCGTCAGTTATGCTCGGCTATTACAAAATGCCCGAGGAGACCAAAAAGATGTTCACAGTTGACGGCTGGCTGAGAACGGGCGACCTCGGTTACGTAACCGAAGACAGGCAGCTTTTCATAACCGGCAGACTCAAGAATCTGATAATTCTCTCCGGCGGCGAAAATGTTTCTCCCGAAGCGATAGAGAAGAAATTCGCTCCGATTCACGAGGTTGAGGAAGTTCAGATTTATGCGGAGAACGACCGCATAGTCGCCGAAGTCTTCCCGAATAAAGAATACTGCTCGATAAACGGTATTTCGGATATAGAAGGCATAATCAAGGAAAAAATCAAGATGATGAATTCGACCGCGAAGGCGTCCCATATAATAGCGGAGCTCCGCGTGAGAGACGTTCCGTTTGAGAAGACCCCGAGCGGCAAACTCATCAGAAAGGAAACAGTGGTATCAAAATGAGCAAACCGACAATTTACCCGTTTACCCCCGCGCAGGAAATGATTAATTTCATGCTGAAGTATTCCTTCTTTCATAAGCAGGTAATACAGATTCCCGCTTCGATAGTGGTTAAGAGAAAAATCAACTTCGACATCATGCAGAAGGCACTCGAGAAGGAAATCGAGAGAAACGACTGCATGAGATTACGCTTCTCAAAGAAGGGCGGATTCACCCAGTATTTTGAAGAGAAAGTCGATATTGGCAAGATTCCCGTAATGAATTTCAAGAGCGATAAAGAGCAGGATGAATTCCTGACCGCTGACGCTCAGAAGCCGATAAAATGCTTCAAGGGCGAAACCTACCGCATCTTTTTCTTCAACACTGCAGACGGCAGAAACGGCATCTACATCAACGTCATCCATCTCGCGATGGACGCGCCCGCCGTATTCATCTTCTTCGACGATCTGCTCAAGGTCTATGAGGCGCTCGAAAACGGAACCGAGATGCCGAAGCCTCTCGGCAGCTATGAAGCGGCAATCAAGAAGGAACTCGAATACATAAACAACGCGGAAAAAGTTCAGGCGGATAAAGACTTCTATGTCAATTATTTCCTCAAGGACGGCGAGCCCATCTGGAACGGCGTCATGGGCCCCGAGCCGCTTGACAAGACGAGAATAAAGAAAAAGAAGCCCGACCTTCGCGCCTGCGGCAGCTTTGACCCGATTCACGACACCGCAGTTCTCGAAAAGAGAACTCTCTCCGTTGAAGACAGCAGGGTGATTCTCGACTATATGGAGAAGAACCAGATAAGCGGCGAATGCGTTGTTCAGCTCGGTATGCGTCTTCATGTCGGCAAAATCAACCACAGACACGACGACACTCATTTCCTCGTTCTTTCCAACAGAAGAAGGACCGTCAACGAGAAGCGCTGCGGCGGCACAATGGCCTCTGCCCTTCCCTGGAGAGTCATCCTCCCCGAGGATCTCACCTTCGCTCAGGCGGTTAACAAGCTCAAGACCCTTCAGGGCGATATAATGAGACACAATAATTACCCGTTCATCCGCTGGCTTGAGAATGAGCGCGAGCTTTTCAATTACAGCATGAAAGACGGCACAACGACCATGATGTTCTCATGGTTCCCGCTTGAGAATGACACGATGAACGGCTGGGAATATGAATTCCACGGCTACAGCATCGGCCATTACGTCATGCCTCTTTATACATACACTATGAAGGATTCCGTCACCGGCGGCCTGAGATTCGCCTATCTTCACAGAACGGATACCATCTCAACCGCGGATATCGACCGCCTTCAGGACAATACCGTCAAGGCGCTCGTTATGGGCTGCTCGAATCCCGATATCACACTCAGAGAGATACTCGATAACATAGACTGAAAGGATGAATGAAATGCTTGAACAGTTAGCTGAAATAATCTGCAATTATATTGATATTGACCCGGACGAGGTTAAAAGCGGAGTATCGCTCAGAAGCGATCTCGGAATGAGCTCGCTCGATATGATAAATATGGCGGTAGAGATTGAGGATACTTTCAATATCTCCCTGCCGAACAGCGAAATCATCAATATATCAACCGTTGATGAACTCATAAAGTATATTGAGGATAACAAATAAGATAAACGGATAATTAAAAGCACGGATGAATTTCATCCGTGCTTGTTTTTTTAATCTTTATTCACTTCGATTTTGCCGTAGAGAGTGCCGGCTGTGTCGCTGCGGGGTTCTCTTGCGGGAGCCGAGGGAGCTGAGGAATTGCTGCTGCCGCCTCTTCCGCCGCGGTTTCTGTTGTAACCGCCCTTGTTGTATCCGCCGCGGCCCTTATTGTAGCCGCCTCTGCCGTATCCGCCGTTGAGGGGCTTTACGCCTTCCTCAAGAGTGATGACAACCTTGCGTTCATCATCGGAGCCGACCGAGTGTGAGGTGACGCCCTCAATCTCCTGAATTGTCGTATGGATAATACGGCGCTCATAGGGATTCATGGGCTCGAGAACGACATTTCTGCCGTATTTTCTTACTCTTGAAGCGTTCTTTTTGGCAAGCGCTCTGAGAGTCGCCTCTCTCTTTTCGCGGTAGTTGCCGACATTTATTGAAACGCGCTTGTATTCATCCGTCGCTCTGTTGAGAACAAGGCGGGTGAGATACTGGATGGCGTCGAGAGTTTCGCCTCTTCTGCCGATTACGGAGCCGTAATCATCGCCGCAGTTGATTTCGATTCTGACGTCTTCGCCGTTTTCGACTCTGATATTGATTTCGGGATTCTCGGCGCCGAGTGACGCGAGAATTGTATTGAGATAAGCCTTTACCGAGGCAAATTTATCTTCTTCGATTTCATAATACGCTCTGACTTCGCAGTCCGAGCCGCCGAATATGCCGAGAATTTTCGGCTTGGCCTGAGCTATAACTTCATGCTTAACTTCCGCATCTTCGGGAGCGTTGAGCTTCGCGAGTGCGTCCTGATAAGCTTCATCGGCTGTTGCACCTTTGCCGATTGCTTCTTTAATCAACGAAATTCACCACCTGAATTTACTTTTCTTCGTTTACCTTCGCGGCAAACTTGATGTTGTTTTCTTTTGACCGACGCTGAACCGTCTCTTCAACCATAATCTTGGCGAGGACTTTTTTAGGAGAGTAGAAATGGCCGATCAATACACTCTGAATAAATCCGAATAAGCCGGATGCGATCCAGTAAATACCGATACCTGCGGGGTAGGAGACAACGAACCACAGAGAAAGGCCCGCCATGCCTATTGTCATGCAGCCCATCGATTTCGCGGCTGCCGCATTCTGCTGCTGATCCTTCTGCTTAATCATCGAATAGAGCGACGAAGCAAGGGTCGAAATCGTTGATAATACCGGAATCACCCATATGATATGCGGGAATTTGAAATTCTTGGGTATATCACCGAGATTGAACAGACCGAAAAATGAGAAGTTGATGGCGCCTATCTTGTCAATTGTTGCCTGGGACACTCCTTTTTCAAGCGCCTTGGCCGCGATTTCTTTGATATGCTGAACAACGAGAAGCTCATCCATGATGGTGCTCTTGGCCATATTTGCCGGCTTGAAAGAGGTGATCAGGGATGTAAGAGTTGTGATTTCCTGAGAGGGAATGCCTCTGAGGAAGTTTGACAGCGGATAATAAATCGCGCCGATAAGGCCGAAGAGGATGAGAAACTGGATAATCATCGGGGCGCCGCATCCCGCGCTCATCGGGTTATATCCCTCGCGCTGATAGAGAGCCTGCGTCTCCTCCTGAATTCTGCGCTGGTCGCCTGCGTATTTCTCCTGAATCTTGCGGATTTTGGACTGCATACGCTGATTCTTCGCCATACCCTTCTGCTGCTGAATGCTCGACGGAATGAGTATCAGCCTCGCGATGAGAGTGAGAAGAACTATCGATACGGCGAAATTGCCGAAACCGATGGTTTCATAAATCAGCTTGAGCAGAAATCCGAAAGGAACGCCCAGCACTTTGTACAAGCCAATCATTTCCTGTCCTCCGAGTGTCTGTGTTTCTTTGGCGGCACCGGATCATAGCCGCCGGGAAAGAGAATATTGCATCTCATAAGCCGCAGTATGGCGAGCAGCGTCCCTTTGAACGCTCCGTGAATCTGAATCGCCTGCACTGCGTAGTTCGAGCAGGTCGGGTAATACCTGCACATAGGGGGCAAAAGCGGAGAAATATGCTTCTGATAAAAGCGTATCATTTTAAGCAGAATTTTTTTCATCTGCCCTCCCCCTTTTCAGGTCTTTCGTATAACTCCGAGTTGTGTGAGTTGTTTCGACATGGCCGAAGCCACGGCGGGAGTTTTCAGAATTTTTGTTTTGTGCCTTGCAACAAAAACTATATCCCAATCCCCGGTAACCTGCGAATCAAGAGAAGACCACGCCGCTCTGATGACGCGGCGGCATCTGTTTCTCTCTACCGCGCTTCCGATTTTTTTGGAAGTGGTTATGCCCACTCTGCAGCCCGAGCCGCGCAGTCTGCTTCTGAATGCGTAGGTGACAAGCTCCGGCGAGGCGCATGATTTGCCGCGGGCGTAAGCGCGGTGGAATTCGGAATTCTGTTTTAAGGCAATGATGCGCGACATTGGGGTTTATCGCTTAATAGCTGAGCTGCTTCCTGCCCTTGGCTCTGCGGCGGGCAAGAACCTTGCGGCCGTTTCTGTCGGACATTCTCTTGCGGAAACCGTGTTCCTTTTTGCGATGACGCTTTTTGGGCTGATAAGTTCTTAACATATCGCTGACCTCCGTTCACTGTGAGTTATAGAATCAAACCACGCGGCATTTACCCCTGCCGCACGGCTCAATTTTCGTCTTGGGAGCAAACGGGCATAATTTGCCCATAGCCCTCGGAGTTTAGATTATAATACAAAATACAGTAAAAAGTCAATATTTTTTTAATTTTACTATAAAAATATTTTGTCTCCCCTTGAAATCGGACCGCCTTTGTGTTAATATACAACTAATAATGTTTAATATGGAGTAAAATCCTCTGTCAGGAGCTGTAAAATGGATTTGAAAGAAATGTGGAGCCTCGTCAGCCAGGATCTGAGGCATTCACTGAACGAAGTTATTTACAATGTCTGGTTCAAGCCCGTCGAGATTATTTCGTATGACGGCGCCGTTGTCACGCTCTCAGCGAGCGAATTCATCAAAACCACAATAGAGAAGCAGTTTGCCGATGAGCTTGCCGAGGCATTCAGCAACGTGGTCGGTTTCGTTCCGGAAATCTCGTTTGTTTCCCGCGAAAAGGCCGCAGCCGCTCCGGTGCGTGAAGCGCCGAAACCCGCGGCTCAGGCGCCTGTTTCATCCGACGCGAACACCTTCGACACCTTTGTCGTCGGCTCGTCAAACAGATTTGCGTATAACGCCGCGAAAGCTGTCACAAGCGATCCCGGCACAGTCTATAACCCCCTCTATATCTACGGTTCGTCGGGTCTGGGCAAAACCCATCTTCTCAACGCCATCAAGAACGCGATTCTCGAGAAGGACCCAAATAAAAAAATCATATATACCAGAGGCGAAGACCTTGTCAATCTTATAGTCGGCGGTCTTCTCAAAGGCACTATGGACGAGGTTCACGCGCAGCTTCGCACCTGCGATGCCCTGCTCGTTGACGATATCCAGTTCATCGCCGGCAAGGAGAGAACCGAGGAGGAATTCTTCCACACCTTCAACGTGCTGACCGACGCGAACAAACAGGTCGTTCTCACCTCCGATACTCCGCCCAAAAACATCCCGAATCTCGCGGACAGAATCACCACCCGCATCGAGCAGGGACTTCTTGCTGATATCCAGCCGCCCGATTATGAGACGAGACTCGCTATCATCAGCAGCAAAGCGGAGGCAATCGGACTCAATCTGCCTCAGGAGGTAGCGGAATTCATCGCCGAGAAGGTGAAGACAAACATCCGCCAGCTTGAGGGCACGGTCAAGAAAATCCACGCGCTCGTCACTCTCGAGGGCACTTCCATAAATATTGCCATGGCGCAGAACGCAATCAGCGACCTCGCCAGCGAGGGAATGCCCGTAAACGAGCTTGTTAATAAAATCATTTCCGAAACGGCAAGAACCTACGGCCTGCCGGTCAGCGATATAATTTCCAAGAAGAAGGACAGCAAGACCGCCAAGGCAAGGCAGATTGCGATTTTCGCCATCAGGGAATGCACCGAGCTCACCCAGCAGGAAATCTGCGAATTCTTCGGCGGCAGAGACAGGACCACAATCCACTACGCCCTCGAAAAAATCACCGCAATGGCGGAGAGGGACCCCGCCCTTCGCAGAAGCGTGGACAACATTATCAAAAACGCCAGGGAGCACTGATTCATGGGATTTTTCAATAAGCTCAACAAGGGACTCAAAAAGACCCGCGACAGCATGTCCGGGGCGATAAATTCGGCGCTTTACGGCAAAAATGAGATAGACGACGAATTCTATGACGACCTTGAAGAGATACTCATAATGGCGGATGTCGGCGTGACCACCGCGGAAGAAATCGTTTCACGCCTGAGAGACGCCGTATTCAAAAAGAACCTTCACAGAGCCAAGGATGTCCAGGAGGAGATCAAAAATATCGTCTCCGATATCCTGTCTGGCGGCGAAGAAGTTGATATGATTACGATTCCGTCGGTAATTCTCGTTATCGGCGTGAACGGAGTCGGCAAGACCACCTCCATCGGCAAGCTCGCGGCGATGTTCAAATCCGAGGGCAAGAAGGTTATACTCGGAGCCGCGGATACCTTCAGAGCCGCTGCCATCGACCAGCTTGAAATCTGGGCGGAGAGAGCCGGAGTTGACATAGTCAAGCATAAAGAAGGCGCGGACCCCGCGGCCGTTGTTTATGATACAATCGAGGCCGGCAAGGCAAGAAACGCGGATATTATCATCTGCGACACCGCCGGCAGACTCCACAATAAGAAGAATCTTATGGAGGAGCTCAGCAAGATTTACCGCATTATGGACCGTCAGCTCCCCTACGCGGACAGAGAAATTCTGCTCGTGCTCGACGCCACGACAGGTCAGAACGCCATCCAGCAGGCGAAGGAGTTCATGGAGGCGGCGGAGATTACCGGCATTATCCTCACAAAGCTTGACGGAACGGCAAAAGGCGGCGTTGTGCTCGCTATCAAGAACGATCTCAAGGTGCCCGTCAAATTCATCGGAGTCGGCGAGGGCATTGACGATATGAGGCCCTTTATTCCCGCCGATTTCGCGGAGAGTCTCTTTGCCGAAAAAGAGAAGGACGACTGAGTATGGATTATATTCTCGCAACCCACAATATGAAAAAACGCGATGAGCTTCACCGCATTCTCTCCCCTCTCGGCATTAAGGTTCATCTTGCCGAGGAGCTCGGAATCGAGCTTACCGACGCGGAGGAGACCGGCGAAACCTTCGAGGAAAATGCTTATATCAAGGCCGAGAGCGGCTGCCGCGAAAGCGGATACCCCTGCATTGCCGATGATTCGGGCCTTTCGGTCGATTATCTTGACGGCGCTCCCGGAGTATATTCCGCGAGGTATTCGGGAGAGCACGGCAACGATGAAAAGAATAACGAAAAACTTCTCAGGGAGCTTGAAGGAGTTCCGTTCGAAGAGCGCGGCGCGGCGTTCATCAGCGCGGTCTGCTGCGTTTATCCCGACGGGAGAACCGTGATCGCAAAGGGCGAATGCAGAGGCAGAATCGGCTTTGAGCCCGTCGGCGACGGCGGCTTCGGCTATGACCCGCTCTTTATGGCGGAAAAATATGATTACAAGCTCAGCACTGCCCAGCTCACCGCGGAGCAGAAGGACGCAATCAGCCACAGAGGCGCGGCGCTCAGAGAGCTCGCCGCCAAAATCGGAGAATGATATGACAGGAAAAGAAAGAGCCGCGTGGAGAGCGAAGGCAAATTCGCTCGAGCCCGAATTCCAGATAGGAAAAGGCGGCATGACAGACGGCGTCATCAGGCAGACTCTCGACGCTTTCAATACAAAAGAACTCATCAAAATCAAGGTTCTGCTCGAATCCGCCCCCGAGACTCCGCGCGAATTCGCGGATAAGCTCGCCGCGGCGACTCAGAGCGATGTGATTCAGGTCATAGGCGGAGTAATCGTGCTCTATAAAGAGAATCCGGACCTTGACGAAAACGGCAATAGAATTCAGAAGAAGAAACCCGCAAAGCCCAAGAAATCAAAGCCGCTCGCGAATGTCAGGGCAAAGAGAGCCCTCACCGAGAAGAGAGAGGCGGAGAGGAAGCAGGCCAAGCGCGATTTCTACGCGAAGAGCAGAAACAGAAATCCGAAATAAATTAATAAAAATTTTTATATTTTCTGCAACAAAAAGGCAATATTTTTACACTGATATTAAGATAAGGATATTATGGACAAAAAAGACGCTGTAAAACCCGTTGCCCAGAACAAAAAAGCATATCACGAATATTTCATACTTGAGAAGTATGAGGCGGGCATCGAGCTTTTCGGCACCGAGGTCAAATCGATCCGAAACGGCAAAGTCAACCTCAAGGATGCCTGGTGCCAGATAAAGAATAACGAAATTTTTGTCTGCGGTATGCATATCAGCCCCTATGAGCAGGGCAACATTTTCAACCGCGACCCGATGCGGGTCAAAAGACTGCTGATGCATAAGAGAGAAATCAGAAATCTCTACGCGAAGGTAAAGCAGGAGGGTCTGACCCTCATTCCCCTCACCCTGTATTTCAAAAACGGCAGAGCGAAGCTCGAAATCGGGCTGTGCAAGGGCAAGAAGCTCTATGACAAGCGCGAGGCCGCGGCGAGGAAGGAAGCAGAAAGAAAAATTGAACGCGCGGAAAAATTCTGAGCGTCAATATATACGGGGATGAAAGGATTTCGACGGGGAATCCGAGCCCGGATAAGCGAGTAGCGGGGCGGGACCGCTCTAAAATCCGCAATCTAAAATTTAAACGACAACAATACAGTTGCTCTTGCTGCTTAAATAGCAGCCGTCTCTGTGCGGAGGACTGCGGCCGCATAAGAGGCGTCACTCAGCAGTGAACGTGCACCGGCGATGACGGATAGCCGGTCACGCACAATCCGCCTACTGAACCCGTAAGCCCGATTACCGGCGTGCGGGAGAGGGAATGTCAGAAGGTAAGATACACTCGTAGAAAGTCCCTGCAAAGGTTTTTCGGACGCGGTTTCGATTACCGCCATCTCCACCAATACTCTATAATTGCTCACAAAATTGCACACGGAGGAAAGAAATGAAGAAAGGAATCAACGCCCCCGCCATTGTGGTGGGAGTTGCCGCAGCGGGTCTTATCGCCGCAGTCAGCGTACTCGGCGTGCGGATTTCGCGAAACGGCTCGGTCGAGGGTAAGGCTCAGCCGAATAACACGACCGCTTCATACAACACGATTGCTCAGCCGGAAGAAACAACGGCGTTTGACTACACCTACGAAACCGAAGCGGCGAGCGCCGAAGAAAGCACGAGCGTGACAGCGCCGTCAACAACCGTCAGACAGACGGCGGCAAAGAAGGCGGCGACCAAGGTCGCGACCACAATCGCGAAGACCACTCAGCTCGCGATCAGCGGCACCAAGGTCGATGTCGTAGTCGATGAAGAAGTCACGATGCCGGTGCTCAAGGAGGAAGACACAAAGAAGGGCGTGGCTCCCGCGGCGTCATCAACAGTCGATTCCTCGCTGCCGAACGATATGTATTTCACGGGTCTTCAGCGCTCGGGATTCAGCGTAATCGGTCCGAAGACATTCATCTACAACGATGATACCTCGCCGGACTGCACGCAGAGAAAATTCGGCTATAACGTGCTTTACGACGCCGGAGCAAAGCTCATCGATTTCAGCATCGAGACCTCGAGAATCAAATTCAACTATGACAACAAGCAGTATATGATTCAGCTCTGGAAAGGCCAGTATATTTCGGGCGATATCGGGACTGTCGGCGGAGAGGTCGGCATCTATACCAGGCCCGTCGGCAAGACCTCGGCAATCGGTCACTATGACTGCGCCGACGAGAGCGACTGGCTCTGGTGCGAGCTCACGATATTCTGGGATGAAAACGGCGACGGCAACTATCTGCCTCAGCTCACGCGTAAATACGCGAAGCACTGGTGGGAGACCGGCTACGTTGACGGCCAGCTCAAAAACCGCAAGGATTCTTCTCCCCTGAGGATTCTTCAGAGAATCACCTTCAAGGATGAAGAGCAGGCGGGCGAATTCGAAAAGGCTCTTGTTAAGGCAGGGTTCAGAAGTGTTGAGACCTTCAACCCCACCGTTAAAGATACATGTAAGAGATACGGCAAAGATGTTATTTATCTCTGGCAAGATGTAAGATAATTTAAGAGGAGAGTTTAACTATGAAAACCAAAATCATCGTTCTTGCAATCTGTGCGGCCCTCGTTATCGGCGGCTGCGGCGCGGCAGTTTATTTCCTGAGAAAGCCCGCCACCGTTGAACCCACAACCGCAAACACCGAAAGACAGGTCGAAATCACCGAAGAAGATTATTATGATTATACCGAGCCGACCGCAGAGCCCGACAGCACCGTTGAAGCCGAGCCCGAGACCGACGCTCAGGGCAACGCTGTCACAAGAGTTACCCAGGCAATCACCAGAGTAATAAACAACGCTACCAAAGCTGCAAAAACCACCAAGAACGGAAGCACCACTACCAAGAAGGCTAGCTCCGAAGCCGAGAACAGCGATACCAAGATGAACGTTCAGAAGATGATCGGCGACGACGCGAAGCAGTCCTTCCTCGGCTACAGATATTCAAGCGACGGTTATTACTACTGCGACGATAAGGATAACTGGCAGAAGGATACCGGCTATAACGAGGTTTATGATAAGCTCGCTCCCTACGCGGCAATGTATATCGACCAGGTCAGAATCCGCTTCCAGTACGGCGGAAAGAACTGGATGATTCAGCTCTGGAAGGGTCAGTACGGCTATCTTCTCATCGGCGCTGAAATCGGCGTTTACACCTGCGATCTCGATCAGTATAACGGCGGCACCGGAGATATCAACCACTTCAACGCGGCCGACAAAGCCGACTGGCTCAAGATGCAGCTCGACTGCTACTACTGCAAGGGCGGCAACGGCACTTATAAGAAAGTATTCACCAGACCTTATGACACCTACTGGTGGGCAACCGGCTTCGTCAAGGGTCAGGTTACCAAATATACAGCTCCCAGAACCGAAATCAAGACCAAGAACCGCATTACCTTCAAATCACCCGAGCAGGCGAATCTATTCGTTCAGGGTCTGAAACTCGGCGGCTTCCGCAGAGCGGCAGGCGCGGATCAGCTCGTTGACGACTCATACTTCATGAGCGGCTCCGATGTCTGGGTTCTCTGGTCAACCATTTATCAGGACAGCTTCGTTGGTTACGAAGGCAGAGATTAAGCATATCGCTTTTTACGGCGTGCAGAGTAAAATCTGCACGCCTTTTTTATTTTTTCATTGACAAAATAATCCGTAAACTTTATTATATAATTATATAAATATATCCGCAGGGAGGCGTGTAAATGGACTTTGAAACCGCGGTAAAAAAATACGCGGAAAACCCGACCGGCGAGAATCTGTGCGAAACGGCATCGGCCCTTCGCAAAGAACTGAAAACCTCCGAGAAACTCGGTATGTTATCTGGCAAAAGATTCTTTATGAGAAACGGTTTCGACCTCATCACAAAGGGTCAGAAATATAACTGCCGCCCCTGCCTCGCGGGAGGCGTCAGACGGCTCGGCATCCCCGAGGTCGCTTTTTCGGACGGCCCGCGCGGAGTCGTTATGGGCAACAGCACCTGCTTCCCCGTTTCAATGGCGAGAGGCGCCTCGTTTGACGATGAGCTCGAGTACGAAATCGGCTCGGCGATGGCGGATGAGGTCGTCGCTCTCGGCGGCAACTATTTCGCGGGCATCTGCATTAATCTGCTGCGCAATCCCCGCTGGGGCAGAGCGCAGGAAACCTACGGCGAGGACCCGTTCCTGCTCTCGAAAATGGGAGTCGCGCTGACAAGGGCGGTTCAGGAAAAGGGCGTTATCGCCTGCCCTAAACACTATGCGCTCAACAGCATTGAGAATATCCGCTTCGATGTCAATGTTGACTGCGACGAGGTCACTCTTCACGAGGTCTATCTCCCCCATTTCAAGGCGTGTATTGACGCGGGCGCAATGTCGATAATGGGCGCTTACAATCTTTTCAGGGGCGACCACTGCTGCGAGAGCAAGTATCTGCTCAAGGATATTCTCAGGGAACAATGGGGCTTTGAGGGCTTCACCATCTCCGATTTCCTCATGGGCGTGCGCAATGCTCCGAAGGCACTCAAGGCGGGTCTCGATATCGAGATGCCCCAGATTATGCATTATGCCGCGCTGCCTGTTACGCTGAAAACCGGCAGAATAACCATGCAGGATATTGACGATTCTGTTGAAAGCATTCTGCGCGCGCTGATAAAAATCACACCGAAAATCAAGAAGACCGATAAGAGCGTCGTCTGCTCGAAGGAGCATATTGAGCTCGCCGAGAGAGCCGCTCTCGAAGGAACGGTGCTTCTGAAAAACAACGGCATTTTACCGCTTGAGAAGCCGAAGAAGATTGCGATAGTCGGCAGATACGCGAATAAGATAAATGTCGGCGACCACGGCTCAAGCTCGGTATTCGCTCCATATACCGTCACGCCCTATGAGGGCCTGTGCAATATTTACGGAAAAGAAAACGTCGTTCTGTGCGAGGGCACGAGCCTGACTCCGAAAGAGAGCGAAATAAAGAAATGCGACGCTGTCATCCTCTGCATCGGCAGCGACTATAAGCAGGAGGGCGAAAACCTTGCGAATTTCTCAAAGAGCGATTCCGTGCAGGAAAAGGGAATGGGCGGAGACAGATATTCGCTGCGTATCCCGCGCGACGAAGCGGCGCTGATTCGCCACGCTGCGGCATCCTGCAAAAATGTTATAGTCAATATAATCGGCGGCTCCGCTTATGTAATCGAGGAATGGAAGGATTCCGTGTCGGCGATTCTCCACTCGTTCTACGGCGGTATGGAGGGCGGAAACGCGCTCGCGAAGCTGATTTCGGGCGAGGTAAATCCCTCGGGTCACCTGCCGTTCACAATCGCGAAGAGCGAGGATGACTACCCCGATTTTCTCTTCCCCGGCGACAAGACCAGAGATATCACCTACGGCTATTATCACGGCTACACCCTGCTCGATAAGGAAGGAAAGGAACCCGCTTATCCCTTCGGCTTCGGCCTCTCGTACACCTCCTTCGCCTATCAGAGAGTCAGGGCAAAAGAGGAGGACGGTAAGATTACCGTTTCCCTGACCGTGAAGAACACCGGAGACAGGGACGGCAAAACGGTCGTGCAGGTATACGCCGGCGCGGGCGGAGAGCATCCCGTAAAGCTGCTCAAGGGCTTCAAAAAAGTATTTGTTCCGGCGGGAGAAAGCGCCCCCGCTAAGGTGGAAATCAATACCGGTGATCTGAAATTCTACAATCCCGAAACAGAATCATGGTTCCTTGAGGATGAATACACGCTCTATGTCGGCAAGGATTCGCTCGACTGTATGAATAAAGAAATAAAAATCAATTTCAGTAAGGAGATATAATATGAACATTCCCGAAGTAAAATTAGGCATAATTGCCGTTTCAAGAGACTGCTTCCCCATCGGCCTTTCCGAAATGCGCAGGAAGAATATCGTTTCCGCTTTCGGCGAAGGACTCTATGAATGCCCCGTCACCGTTGAAAACGAAGCCGACGCGCAGAAGGCAATTGACGATGTCAAGGCGCACGGCGTCAACGCGCTCGTAGTATTCCTCGGCAATTTCGGACCCGAGACTCCCGAGACGCTGCTTGTCAAAAAATTCGACGGCCCCGCGATGTGCATAGCCGCCGCGGAGGGAGACGGCGACCTCATTGACGGCAGAGGCGACGCTTACTGCGGAATGCTCAACTGCTCCTACAATCTCGGCATGAGAAAGCTCAGCGCATATATCCCCGAATATCCGGTCGGCGACGCGGCGGACTGCGTAAAGATGATAAAAGATTTCATCCCCGTCGCAAGAGGAATTATCGGCGTTAAGAATCTCAAGATTATCACCTTCGGTCCGCGCCCGCAGGATTTCTTCGCCTGCAACGCCCCGATAAAAGGGCTCTATGAGATAGGCGTTGAAATTGAGGAAAACAGCGAGCTCGACCTGCTTGTTTCATACAAGGAGCACGCGGGCGACGCGAGGATTCCCGAAGTCATTGCCGATATGAAAAAGGAAATGGGCGGGAATATATATGAGGATATGCTCGAGAGAATGGCTCAGTTTGAGCTGACTCTTCTCGACTGGGCGGAGAATCACAGGGGCGACAGAAAATATGTCGCTTTCGCCGATAAATGCTGGCCCGCTTTCCCCGAGCAGTTCGGCTTTGAACCCTGCTATGTCAATTCACGCCTTGCCGCGCGCGGAATCCCCGTCGCCTGCGAGGTCGATATCTACGGCACCCTCTCCGAGTATATCGGCGCCTGCGTCACTCAGGACGCGGTCACCCTGCTCGATATCAACAATTCCGTTCCCAAATATATCTATGATGAGGAAATCGGCGGCAAATTCGACTATAAGCTTACCGATACGTTTATGGGCTTCCACTGCGGCAACACCCCGAGCTGCAAGATGTGCGACGGCTGCGGCGTAAAATATCAGCTCATTCAGCACAGACTTCTCGAGCCGGCAGGCAGCGAGCCCGATTTCACGCGCGGAACTCTCGAGGGCGACATCGCTCCCTCGGATATCACCTTCTTCCGCCTTCAGTGCGACAGCGAAGGAAATCTGCGCTCCTATATCGCTCAGGGCGAGGTCCTGCCCGTTGCGACCCGTTCCTTCGGCGGCATCGGCGTTTTCGCCATCCCCGAAATGGGCAGATTCTACCGTCACGTTCTGATTCAGAACAGATTCCCGCACCACGGCGCGGTCGCTTTCGCTCACTGCGGCAAGGCGCTCTATGAGGTATTCAAATATCTCGGCGTCACCGATATCGAATACAACCGCCCCGCAAATGTCCGCTACGCGCATGAGAATCCCTGGGGTTAACCGGATATGAATTTCTACATAGGTCTCGATGTCGGCACCTCGTCCGTCAAGGCGATGCTGACAGATGATAACAGCATAATCGGCTCTGTTTCGCGCGATTACCCCCTCTCCCTGCCGAAGCCCGGCTGGTCTGAGCAGAATCCGGAGGACTGGCTGAGAGAAAGCGTTTCGGCGATTGAGGAGCTGACGGCAGGCATTGATAAAAACGCTGTCAGGGCAATCAGTTTCTCGGGGCAGATGCACGGGCTCGTGATGCTCGATAAGGATGATAAGCCCATCCGCCCCGCGCTTCTCTGGAATGACGGCAGGAGCGAAAAGCAGACGGCATTTCTCAACAACGAAACCGGCAAAGAATTCCTGCTTGAAAAAACGGGCAATATCGCATTCGCGGGCTTTACCGCGCCAAAACTGCTCTGGGTTTATGAGAATGAGCCCGAAAATTTCGCAAAGGCGGAAAAAATCTGCCTTCCGAAGGATTATGTCGCCTACATGCTCTCGGGCGTATTCGCGACCGATACGAGCGACGCCGCGGGCACTCTGTATTTTGATACGGAAAACAGGCGCTGGTCAAAGGAAATGCTCAGCCTGCTTCATATTGACGAAAGCAGACTTCCGAAGGTTTACGAGAGCAGCAAAGCTGTCGGTACACTCAAAAAGGAATTTGCCGATAAGCTCGGCCTTTCCGAAAGCGTAAAAATAGTCATCGGCGCGGGCGACAACGCCGCCTCGGCGATAGGCACCGGAACCGTAAATGACGGCGACTGCAATATTTCGCTCGGCACCTCGGGCACAGTCTTCGTCTGCTCGGATAAATTCAACTGCGATAAGAAAAACGCAATTCATTCCTTCTGCTCGGCAAACGGAAAGTATCATTATCTCGCCTGCACCCTGACTGCCGCGAGCAGCCAGAAATGGTGGATTGAGGATATTCTCAAATCCGGCTATGATTTTGATATTTCGGCGCTTGAGGGCAAAAGCGACGTGCTCTTCCTCCCCTATCTTATGGGTGAGCGCTCGCCGGTCAACGATACGGCGGTCAGAGGCGTCTTCGCGGGCCTTTCGATGAATACATCAAGAGAGGAAATGACTCTCGCGGTGCTTGAGGGAGTAGCGTTCTCGCTCAAGGAAAATATTGAAATCATAAAGTCGCTCGGCGTGGATATACATAAATCGAAAATCTGCGGCGGCGGCACGAGGAATAAATTCTGGGTTCAGCTCTGCGCCGATATTCTCGGCATAGATATCGAGATTCCCGAATTTGAGCACGGCGGAGTTCTCGGCGCCTGCATCCTCGCGGCAAAGGGCTGCGGGAATGATATATCATCCGCGTTTTACGGAATAAAAGAGACGGTTCATCCCGACAAGGCGATGAATGAATTCTATGAGAAAAAATACGCGGGATACCTTAAAATGTATCCTCTCGCAAAAGAACTGAAATGAACGGACTTTTTGAAAAATACGATAATCTGAAGGCTCAGCTCGTCTGCGCCGGCTCCGTTGCGGTCGCTTTCTCGGGCGGGGTTGATTCCTCGCTGCTGCTCTACGCGGCAAAGGATGCCCTCGGCGAAAAGGCGGCGGCGGTAACGGTCGTCTCCCCTCTGCTCTCCGGTACGGAGAGGAGCGACGCGGATGAATTCTGCAGAAGATTCGGCATCAGGCAGATTATTCTTGAAACCAATCCTCTTGAAATACCCGGCTTTGCCGAAAATCCCGCCGACCGCTGCTATATCTGCAAGCGTGCGCTGTTTGAAAAGATACTCGCGACCGCACGCGAAAACGGATTCAGCGCCGTCGCGGAGGGAGCGAACACCGATGATGACGGCGATTACAGACCCGGCAAAAGGGCGACTGCCGAGCTCGGAATCCTGACTCCCCTGCGCTCCGCCGGGCTTTCAAAGGCGGAAATCAGGGAGCTCTCGGCGCATTTCAATCTGCCGTCGGCGGCAAAACCCTCGTTCGCCTGCCTTGCAACAAGATTTCCGACGGGCACTCTCATAACCGCGGATAAGCTGAAACAGGCGGAGAAGGCGGAACGCTTCCTCTTTGAACTCGGCTTCACGCAGTTCAGAGTGAGAATCCACGGGGAGGACGCGAGAATCGAGATTCCGCAGGCGGATTTCGAAAGGTTCATTGAAGAAGGCACAAGAAAAGCGGTTTATGATTATTTAAGAGAAATCGGCTTCCGCTTTGTTTCCCTTGACATAAACGGCTATAAAACAGGCAATATGAATATCTGAAAAGAGGCAAACACTATGAAAAAGGCATTATCAATTATCCTCGCGCTGGTTATGATTCTCTCCGTGACCGTCATCGGCTTCGCGGAAGAAGAAAAGGAAACTCTCAATTATCTCCTGCTCGGCGATTCGATAGCCAGGGGCTCGGGAGTTCTCAATCACGATGAGGCCTGCTTCGGCAGAATAGTCGCCGATACCAACGGCTATAACTACAAAAACCGCGGAATTGACGGTTTCACGACCGCAAACCTTGTGAATGAGCTCAATAAATCCGATGTAATCAGGGATGTTGCCGAAGCGGATATCATAAGCATTTCAATAGGCGGCAATGATTTTCTCGGCAAAACCATCTTCCTCAATATGATTAAGCTCGTCATCGAGGCGGCGTTCGGAAATCTGGAGCCCAGCAAGCAGATAGTCGAATCGGCTTATGATAATTTCTGCGTCATAATCGGCAAAATCAAAGAGATAAATCCCGAAGCGACCATTCTCTTCCAGACTCTCTACGCTCCGAATTATCCGCTCGTCGGCGCTCAGCTTGAGAGAATCATTACTCTCCTCAATGAAAAGCTCGTATCCTATCTTGATGAGAATCCCGAAGCTTTCACCGTTGTCGATGTCCATGCGGCGCTCAAGGGCGTTTTCGGATTCACCGCGCTCGATACGATTCATCCGAACGCGAAAGGAAACGTGCTGATTGCGAGAGAGGTTCTCAAGGTTCTCAAGGAGCTCGGACTCGGCGAAGCGACGGAACCTGTCATCAACCACCCCGGCGTCAATGAAATAGCTCTGCCCATCTGGCCTATACTGCAGCTGTTCGTATAATGGATAATCGTTTTTTACGCACCGAAATGCTTATCGGGAAAGAGAATCTCGATAAGCTGCGCAAATCCAGGGTTGCCGTCTTCGGCATAGGCGGAGTCGGCGGATACGCCTGCGAGGCGCTCGCGAGATGCGGAATAGGAAGCTTTCTGCTCGTTGACAGCGACACCGTTTCCAAAACCAATATCAACAGGCAGATTATCGCGGATACCTCGACTGTCGGCAGGCCCAAAACCGTAGTGATGAAAGAGCGTATGCTCAGAATCAATCCCGACGTCAGCGTTGAAATCAGGGACTGCTTCTTCCTGCCGGAAAACGCGGATACATTTGAGCTCGGCGGATTCGATTATATTATTGATGCCGTCGATACTCTCACCGCGAAGCTCGCCCTGATAGAAAAGGCGAAGAATGAGAATGCTCCGATTATATGCGCAATGGGTGCGGGCAACAAGCTCGACCCGACCGCTTTCAGGGTGGCGGATATTTATGACACTCAGGTCTGCCCCCTCGCAAAAAGAATGCGCAAGGAGTGCAGAAACCGCGGCATCGATTCGCTCAAGGTAGTCTATTCCGAGGAGGAGCCACGTAAGCCGACGGAAGAAGCGGCTCAGACCGCGTCGGCGGAGCGCAGCTCCGACGCTCCGAGAAGGGATCTGCCCGGCAGCATCGCGTTTGTGCCTCCCGCAGTCGGTCTGATTATAGCCTCGGAGGTCGTAAAAGACCTCATAATGCTCCCGGATTGATGTAATTATTGTAAGGTGATTTTACTTTACAGATGCGTCATCCGATATTCTGTCTATTTTATAAAATAATGTGAGCGTATTATTTGACACAATTCAATAATTATAATTTGTAAAGCAAAGGTGCTTTACACTTGAAATCCCCGTTTCCGGTTTCAGGTCGGGGATTTTTTATTTTCCCTGACGGAAAAAACCGAAATTTTTCACAAATTTTCTTATGAGATACTTTACTTTTATAGTAAAAGGTCTATAATTGATAGTTGGTAAATTTATTTTTTATGAGGTGATTTCTATGAAAACATTGGGCTACTACAACGGCAAATACGACGAAATCGAGAATATGACTATTCCGATGATTGACAGAGTCAGCTGGTTCGGCGACGGCATCTATGATGCGACCTACTCCCACAATCACAAGATTTTCGATCTCGATCATCATCTCACCCGCTTTTATAACAGCGCAAAGATTCTTGAAATCAATATTCCGATTCCCAAGGACGAGCTCGCCGCCCTTCTCAAGGACCTTGTGCTCAAAGTTGACGACGGCGATCAGTTTGTATATATGCAGTGCACCAGAGGCAGCGCGCCGAGAAATCACATTTACGACGCCGATATGAAAGGCAATCTCTGGGTCACCCTCACTCCCCAGCCCGTAGCGGATACCTATACCCCGATAGATGTAATCACTTTTGAGGATAAGCGCTTCTTATACTGCAACTGCAAAACCCTCAACCTCATCCCCTCCGTGCTCGGAGCCACCGCGGCTGACAGAGCCGGCTGCAAGGAAGCTATCTTCCACAGGGGCGATATCGTCACCGAATGCGCCCATTCAAATGTTTCCATATTCAAAGACGGCAAGGTCATCACCCACCCGCTCGATGACAAGATTCTGCCCGGCACGGCGAGAATCAGACTGCTCGCTTTTGCCGAGAAGCTCGGCTTTGCTACCGAAGAGAGAGAATATACTCTCGACGAGCTTATGAACGCGGACGAGGTCATCGTACACTCAACCGGTTCCTTCTGCATCCCCGTCGCCCATGTTGACGGCAAGCCCGTCGGCGGCAAGGCGCCCGAAATGCTCAAAACCATTCAGGACGCCCTCGTTGCGGATTATGAGGAGCAGTGCAAGGCAGACTGATTTCAGAAAGGTGATTGAATCATGACAAGAGAAGAACTCACTCTTTTCAATATCGGCGAAAACCTCGATCAGCTTATGAATCTTGACCCTCGCGGCTACGGCGTCTGCCGTATTCTCTACAACGGCTCCCGCAAATTCACGGGCGAGCCGCTCTCAACCCACGCCGCGAAGGGGCTTATCAAAAATGTTAAAAAAGGAGAGCTCGTCTATATCCTGACGGGCTTTGTCCTTATGCCCTGGAACGAGGCGGAGACCGACGGAATCATCTCCTCAACCGTCTTTGCCAGATTCCTTATAAACGCCTTCGGCGCAAAGCCGGTGATGATAGTTCCCGACCAGTGCAACAAATCCATCGCGGCGATGTGCAAGGTGCTCGATATGGAGCTCACCGTTGATTTGGACAACATCGGCGAAAACACCGTCTGCGTCGTGAATTTCACGAAGAATGATGACGAGGCGGAAAAATGCGCGGATGAAATTCTCTCCCACGGCAGACCCTGCGTCTGCTTTACCAACGAAGCGCCCGGAAGAAACAAAAACGGCTATTATCACAATGCCACCGGCGTCAACACAACCGATGTCGAGGCAAAATACGATGTTCTTTTCAGAAAATGTCAGGCCCTCGGAGTCTGGAATCTCTCAATCGGCGATCTCGGCAATGAAATAGGCATGGGCGCCATTGAGGAGCATATCAGAAAATACGTTCCCTACGCGGAGCTCGGCGGCTGCAAGGCGGGCACGGGCTACGGCATCCTCGCCGACACAGCGGCGGACAACATTATCACCGCGACCGTTTCCGACTGGGGCTGCAACGCTCTTATGGCGGCTGCGGCGTTCATTCTCGGCAAGCCGTCGCTCTTCCACACGGGAGAAATGCAGGCGAAGGTCATGGAGGCCGCCGCGAATGCCGGAATGCTTGATATGTACGGCGAAGCAAGGCCTTATATCGACGGCTTCGGCGAGAATATAAACTGCCCGATGGTCTCTCTCATGAAAGCTCTCATCGAGTATCCGCCGACCGTAACCGACAAGACCGAGCACTGGTTTACCAACACCATCAGGAAAGGATTCTTCGGCTGATGTTTTACGAATTTCTGTCGAATGCCGACACGGCGCTGACAGTGCAGTTTGAAAGAAAAATCAGCGATGAGGTAAACGGCTTCGTGACCGCCCTCGCCGCTGTGATTGAGGATAAAAAAATATCCGGCGTCATCGAGCTTATCCCGACCTTCACCTCGCTGACCGTGCTCTATGACTGCGCGGTTATCAGAGCCGGCCGGTTAAAGGAAGAAATATCCTCGCTGATTGACTCGATGTCTGTCGGCGGAGCGAAAAACGCAAAGATTTATAATATTCCCGTCTGCTATGATGAGCAGTTTTCTCCCGATATGGGCAATGTCACGGAGCATACGGGCCTCTCGCGCGATGAGGTTATCGCTCTGCATACCTCAAAGCCCTATCTTATCTATATGCTCGGCTTTTTGCCGGGCTTTGCGTATCTCGGCGGAATGGATGAGCGCCTCGCGACTCCCCGCCTCAAATCCCCGCGCCTTGAAATCTTTGAGGGAGCAGTCGGAATCGGCGGAAGCCAGACCGGAATTTATCCCATCGCCTCGCCCGGCGGCTGGCAGCTTCTCGGCAAAACTCCCGTAAAGGTTTTCGACCCTTCAAAGGAGAATCCGATTCTCTACAAAGCGGGAGACTATATAAAGTTTTATCCCGTAACCCTTGAAGAATATGAAAAAATCGAAGCGAAGGTTCGTGCGGGAGAATACACACCTGAGATAACGGAGGCGGAGTGATGCTTGAAATTATTACCGGCGGCGCTCTCTCAACCGTGCAGGATGCGGGCAGATTCGGCGTTATGAAAAACGGCTTCACCCAGAGCGGAGCGATGGATTCGCATTCGATGAAGCTCGCGAACGCCCTGCTGAAAAACGACCTGAACGCACCCGTTATTGAAATGACGATGAAGGGCCTCACCGCCTGGTTTGACGATGAGACTTATTTCTGCCTGAGCGGCGGAAATTTCAGCGCAAAGCTCAATGAAAACAAGATAGAAAGAAACACTGTTTATAAAGCGAAGAAGAATGATATCATTTCCGTCGGCGCGGCGACGGAGGGCTTCAGATGCTGCCTCGCCGTCGGCGGTGGCTTCAGAGTTCCCCTGTTTATGGGCAGCGCATCGACGAATCTCAAAATTTCGCTCGGCGGATATGAGGGCAGAAAGCTTCGCACCTATGATAAAATCGAAACGGGAACCCCCTCGCCCGGTATCAAAGAAGGCGACTGCGTTCCCGCGGCGGATTATCCGGCCGTGATTGAAGTCGGCGCGGTTCCCGGCCCGCAGGACGATATGTTCACCGGCGAGGATATTGAGACCTTCTTCTGCGCAGAATACACCGTCACGAGCGAGCTCGACCGCATGGGCATCCGCCTCGAAGGTCCCGAGCTTCAGAGCAAAAGCGGAAAGGACATCATCTCCGACGGCATAGTCTTCGGCTCCGTTCAGATTCCGAACTCGGGAAAACCCATTATCCTTATGGCGGATCATCAGACAACGGGCGGTTACGCCAAGATTGCGACCGTCGCAGGCGCGGAGCTGTCAAAACTCGCGCAGGCGCGCCCCGGCAATACGATACGCTTCGTTAAGATGAGCGTTGAAGAAGCCGAGGAGCTTGCGGTTAAAGAAAAACAATACTTTGAAGAACTTTTGAAGAGGTAAATATGGACTATTCAACAATGCATCCGCAGGAAGTGAAAAAGCTCATCCGCGAGGGAAAAATCGATTTTCAGACCTCGGGTATGTGCAACGGCTACGCGCAGGCGAATCTCTGCATTCTGCCGAAGGATTACGCCTTTGATTTCCTGCTCTTCTGTATGAGAAACCCCAAGCCCTGCCCGATTCTCGAGGTCGGCGATGTCGGCTCAAAAGAGTTTAAGACAATGGCGGTCGAAGGCGACGTATGTAAGGATTTCCCGAAATACCGCATATGGAAAAACGGCGTGCTCGAGAAGGAAGTCACCGACATAACCGATTACTGGCAGGATGATTTCGTATATTTCCTTATCGGCTGTTCCTTCAGCTTCGAGAGCGAAATGCTCGAGGCGGAGGTGCCCGTGAGACATATTGAAGAGGGCAGAAACGTGCCGATGTTCAATACGAATATCGTTCTTCAGAGCGCGGGCAAATTCCACGGCAATATGGTCGTTTCAATGCGCCCGATTCCCGATAATCTCGTAGTCAAGGCGGTCAACGTGACGGCGGCTATGCCGAGAGTTCACGGCGCGCCCGTTCATATCGGAAATCCCGAAGCCATCGGCATCACGGATGTCACAAAGCCCGATTACGGCGACAGCGTTACGATAAACGAGGGCGAAATCCCCGTATTCTGGGCCTGCGGAGTCACCCCGCAGAACGCTGTAATGCAGTCAAAGCCGCCCATAGCGATTACCCACGCTCCCGGGCATATGTTCATTACCGATGTCAAAAACGTAAATCTCAAATACTGAGGTGATAATATGTATAAGGTTGACCTGAACAGCGATTTAGGAGAAGGCGCGCTCTGCGACGGCGAAATTATTCCGCTTATTACAGGCGCAAACGTTGCCTGCGGCTTCCACGCCGGCGACAGTATTCTTATGGATAAGACCATTGAGCTCTGCAAGGCAAATTCAGTCGCTCTCGGCGCTCATCCCGGCTACCCGGACAAAGAGAATTTCGGGCGCACGAAGATGGATGTCACTCCCGGAGAGGTCTATGATTTCACTCTTTATCAGATAGGCGCGCTCGGCGCGATGGCAAAGGCGAAGGGCGTAAAGCTCGAGCACGTAAAGCCCCACGGCGCGATGTATAATATGGCGGCAAAGGATATCGGGCTCTCGCTCGCGATTGCGAACGCCGTCCGCGATTATGACAGGGACCTTATCCTGCTCGCTCTCTCGGGCTCCGAGATGATAAACGCCGCCAAGCAGGTCGGCATAAGATATGCCAGCGAAGTATTCGCCGACAGGGCCTATGAGGCCGACGGCACCCTGCGTGCGAGAACCCTTGAGGGCTCGATGATTACCGATGAAAACGAGGCAATCGAACGAGTAATCAGGATGATAAAAGAGGGAAAGGTCAGGGCATACAGCGGCGAAGACGTTCCTCTCGAAGCCCATTCAGTCTGCGTTCACGGAGACAGCGCCAAGGCGCTCGATTTCGTTAAGGCGCTCAGAAAAGCATTCAGTGAAAACGGTATTGAAACCGTAAAACTTTCAGAGGCGATAAAATGATTAAACACAGAACCTACGCCGCGATAAATCTCGACAATATCGAGTATAACTACAATTCCGTCAGGAACAAGGTCGCCGAAGGGGTCAGGGTGCTCTGCGTCATCAAGGCGGACGCCTACGGCCACGGAGCCGCCGAAATCGGCAGGTTTCTTGAGGGAAAAGCGGATTTCTTCGGAGTTGCCTGCACTGAGGAGGCACTCGAGCTCAGAAAGGCGGGAATTGAAACTCCCGTGCTTATTCTCGGCAGAGTCTTTCCCTGGGACTATGAGGAGATTGTGAAACACGATATCAGAATCCCGATTTTCAATATTGAAGACGCGAAGGCGCTGTCGGATGAAGCCGTCAGGCAGGGCAAAACCGCGCCCTTCCATTTCTGCATTGATACGGGTATGAGCCGCATCGGTTTTCAGATAACAGAGGAGAGCGCCGATATCTGCAAAGAAATCACCGCCCTTCCGAACATCTTCGCCGAGGGACTTTTCTCGCATTTCGCGACCGCGGATTCAGCCGACCTCACCCGCGCGAAGGCGCAGAGGGAAAGATATAAAAAATTCGTCGGAATGCTCGAAAGCAGGGGCATCGATATCCCCGTTAAGCATCTCAACAATTCGGCGGGCATTATGAATTTCGATGAGTATTTCGATATGTGCCGCATGGGAATCATCCTCTACGGCCTCTACCCTTCCGAGGAGGTTGACAAGAGCCTGCTCTCAATCCGCCCCGTAATGGAGTGGAAAACTTATATAAGCCACGTGAAAACGCTTGAAGAGGGCAGAGAAATCTCCTACGGCGGAACATACAGGACGGAAAAAGATACAAAAATAGCGACCATTCCGGTCGGCTACGCGGACGGCTATCCCCGCTGCCTCTCAAATCTCGGCAAGGTCATCATAAACGGTCAATTTGCCCCGATTACAGGCAGAGTATGTATGGACCAGTTCATGGTTGATGTCACGGGAATTGATTGCAAGCCGGGCGATGAAGTTGTCCTCGTCGGCACTCAGGGCGGAGCGACGCTCACGATGGAAGAGGTTTCAAACGCCGCCCATTCCTTCAATTACGAGCTCCCCTGCCGCGTCAACAAACGCGTTCCCAGAGTTTATTTCAGGGACGGAAAAGTTTTCTCCGACAAGACGTAATCAAAACATAAACCCGGTTTATTATCAGCCGGTTTTACAATAATTCAATTTACAGTCATTCACACCGACAGCCCTCAACCGGGGGCTGTTTTTTCTTTGTCATCCCGGCGTATTGTCATCCTGAGCAAAGCGAAGAATCGCAGGAGAAGGCAAATGTATGTTTTTGCTTTGTCATCCTGAGCGGAGCGAAGGATCGCAATAAAAGGAGCATTGTAATTTTCGCATTATCGTAGGGGCGGATATCATCCGCCCGCCAAAAGGATATGCGGAGCATAAAGAAAACCGACCTGCGTAAAGCGGGCGGATAATATCCGCCCCTACGGTCTCAGTATATTCAAAGCACTGCTTTCTGAGTAAACCGGGCAAACACAACACAACTGTATATGCGTAAAAAATCACTTCCTGTCATCCTGAGCGCAGCGAAGGATCGCAATAAAAGGAGCATTGTAATTATAGCACCCCCGTAGGGGCGGATATCATCCGCCCGCCCCAAGGATATGCGGAGCATAAATAATACAAGTTAATCCTGCGATTCTTCGGCGTACCGCCTCAGAATGACAGTGTTTTTTTGTTTTATCCTGTCCTGCGATTCTTCACGCTTCGCGTTCAGAATGACAATTTTTGTTTGTTGGTGCGCACAGGTTCTGCGATTCTTCGCGCGCCGCCCGGAACAATGAATTTTATATAATTTTTCTTCAATTTCATCAGTTTTTACGTAAATGCGCAGTATGTTTATACTGCGTTTTTTGCCTGTTCCGGCTATTA
>CADBBH010000015.1 GCA_902792905.1 Oscillospiraceae bacterium | reverse complement strand
GTACGGTTTATACATAGATGACATAGACGGCGAACTCTGCCTAAGGTTAGACAAAACAAAAGGCACAACCTACGCCACTCTGTTTGAAATGCTTTTTGCATGGAACCGGAAGAGGAAAGCAATGAGACGGGGCGAGCTGTCAAAGGACGATTATGATACATTTCGATACAACTTCAAATTGTCGGATACCGATATGATTACGGCAAAGATACCGAGTGAGGAATAAAGCAGCAACATTTCCCCATACCATTTATTTCGCCACATTTTGAAACAGAATCCATAAATATCAAAGGGTACGAAGATTTCAGTGTTCTCCGTACCCTTAAAAATGTAAGAAGTATTAAGTTGCATATGTCCAAGAGGTATTAAATAAATGTTTATACTATAATCAGTTTAAATCTTTTTCCCGTAATAAATCACATCAATAACAGTTCCGTCGGGGAAACTTTCTTTACCTTGTTTGATAAACTCATCAAATCCGAAATGCTTATATATTTTCAGATTCTTTTCATCATCCGGTTCAACGCCCAGTGTTACTTTTGTATAGCCTTTGTTTCGCAGGTCATTAATCATATAATGAAACAATTTTGAAAAATAGCCTAAGCCCTGATATTCGAAAACCGTCCTGAATGCGCAGAGATATGCGGTATGCTCATCAACAAGCCCTGCACTGTTCTGAACTTTGTCCGGCAGTATCATTGCCGTAGCTTCACAAATAATACTGTCTTTTAAATAACCGTAATATGGGATACTGTATCCTTTTTCTGCGTTTTCTATTGCTTCATTTTTCCAGATAATCCAGTTTTCTTTTGACTCGGGATGGCGTGAGATTTCGTCATCCCATTTTCGGCTCATCTCTTCGGAAGAAGCAACTCTGCAAGTGAATGTCTCTTGTTTTACGATCACAAAGTAATCAAAAAACTGCTCTTGAAAGCGAACAGCCGACTCGATCTCTTCTTTTGTAAATGACATTCCTTCTGGAGCGACAACCCATTTTTCTTCAACATCATCGTTTCTGTGAATTACAGCAATCACTTTGCCTTCAAATGTTAAAAGCGGTTTGTCAACGCCGATGATATAAGCGTCCTGTTCTTCTCCGTCGGTAGCAAGAGTTACCTCAATATAGCCGTAATTTATCGGATAATATATATCTTTGTGCTGCGGATGATATGATCCTAGCGGACGGTCGACCGTGACACGAACTGTATGACCGAGGATTGCGTGATATTTTGGTATGCTCACAAAATACTTTTCTTCGTTTTCGCCGACAATCCTGCCGCCGTTTTTGAGCATCACTCTCAGTGATGCAGGGTTGTTCTTGTTCAAGCGAAGAAAAAACTCCTCTTCGGGAATAATACTTGCACCATATGCAAGCGTCAGACGCAAGCCCTCTGTGGCGAATCCTTTGCCCCTGTGTTCTTTTGCAATAAAATATCCAATATGACCAGGCACAAGCGCTTCAGGCAGATAGTGCCGCAGTCTAAACTGACCGACAATCTCGCCCTCATTCCAGAGAAACAGCGTTGTATCCGGTACAAAGCCTTCAGGCAAGCCAATCCCGTTTGCGCGATTTATCATTTCCGGCAATGCTTCGGATAAAAACCTCTCACGGGAAACGCCGTGCCATTTGTTTGTCAATCCGTTTTCATCTTCGGGTATGGCTGCGACAAATCGCCATTCTTTTTCGGCATCTTCAAGATTCGCGGGTTTGATATATAGCATAATTCTATCTTCTTTCAGCGGAAAAAACGTATCCGAATTCCGCTTCCGTCATTTCAATTTTTGCAAATCCTGATAATTCCAAACGATGCTTTGTGTCATCAGGATAATCAGGATAAACACGGAGTTTTCTGGTTTTAAAATCAATAAATTCATCTTGATTCTTGTCAATTGATAAAACAAATCTGCCGCCGGGATTAAGCAAACCGTAAATCTTATTAATTGTTTCTTGCTTGTTTTCTATATGCATAAAGGTAAGTGACGAATAGATTATATCAAATGTGCTGTCAAAATTGAAATCACCAAAATCATCACAAATTAAAGATACATTGTCATATTCGGCAAGGTTTTCTTTTGCCCGCTCGATTGTTTTCGGAGAAATATCAATACCCGTGAATTCCTCGCAAAACGGAGCGACCCTAACCGCCAGCCTGCCTGTTCCAACGCCGATTTCAAGCACGGTTTTTTCCGTACTCAGTTGCAGTTTGTCAATAAAGACCCGTCCGTCCCATTTATCCATATATTCTTTCAGCATCAAAGGATCGTTTACAGGATCATTACCTTCATCTATCAATTTGTCGTAATGATAAATAACATCGTTATTCATAAGTTTTTTTGCATTGCTCCTCAATTCTTTTCAGTTCGCCCATAACCCGTTCTTTGCCGTATTCGGTCTGATACCAATTATCCCTGCTGATACCGAAGCCGTCAAAAGTAACAACCGTAAAATCTACATCGGGGAAATACATTTGATATAATAGCTGGCAGCGTTTTGCGTGAAATGACTTGCAGACGATCAAAGCCTTGCTTATCATCAAGCCGTTTTCATCAACAACACGTTTTGCAAATTCGGCGTTTTGCTTTGTGTATCCCGATTCCCGCTCACCGTAAATATCCTCTTCGCGCACACCGCTTTTCAGAAGAATATCCTTATAGAAGTCATATTCGGTTTCATATTCCGGCAACGGAAAACTGTTGCGCTTGACGCTGTATTTACCGCCAATGATAACGGTATGGGCAAAATTTCTGTGATATAAATCCGCGGCGAGTTCGGCAGCGTCAGGTAATGACCCACCTACAACAAAGATTGCGTCCGATTTACTAGGCTCGGTTCCGATAAAAATATAATCTGTGATTTCCTTGATATTCATATAATTATTCTATTCAGTCAAAGAGCTAATGTTTTCGGCACTCTCGTATCAAAAACCACTCCGCATACTTTTGACAGTTCTTTTCTACAGCGCTTATTTGTTTCCCATGTTGATATGTTTGCCATTAAATCTCTGATAAAAGCGTCGAAATAATAATCTTTGAATTCTTCTGTTCCGAGAAAAGAATAACCGTTTACCGTCACAGAACGGTTATTCAAAACGCACTCACTTAGTTCATAAACTGACATATTTCTTCCGCGGTCATTGCTGAAATAACAGTTAAATGAAGGGTCAAGAACAATAAACCGGTTTTCTTCCTTAAGCCATATATTCACCAGAAAATGGCTGCCGCCGCCATTTGACATACAGCATACGGGCAGCGAATTTATTCCATATGAATTAAGTATATCCGTTAAAGCAATTGCCTTTGCTCTGCAGTTTATTGCTTTTTTAAACGGTTGGTTAAAAGAATATCGCAGTATTTCCATGCCGTCATCAGGAAGAATGTTTCTCGTTGCTCCGCAATAATATGTATGCTTTGTCAGATAATTCATTATTGCAAAAGCATTTTCTTTATCTGTTAATTCATCAGAATAAGGAAAGCCATATTTTCTGCCTAAATTACTGTGCTCCGGAATAACACAAAACAACTCACTTTGTTTCGCTTTACATTTTACTGTATTATCCACCACGGTTAATACTTGCGGTTTATAGTCATCAGCACATTTCTTCAAAAATGATGTGTATTCTTCTTTTGATGAAATCAACTTTTTCCTGCAATAAAGCCGTGTTTTAGCTCTGCTGATACGAAATAGCAAGTTCATTATTAAACATCCTTCTTCATAAATCCAACAGTAAACGGCAGATGTTCAAAGTGGCTCGTTCCAGTCGATACAAATCCATTCTGCAAATACCACTGTTTTAACTGTTCGTTTTCTTCCATAATGCCGATTTTCAGCAGTTTTCCGTTTTGCTCATGAACAGTTTCTTCGGCATAATCCAACAGATCTTTTCCGATTCCGCAGTGACGGTATTCCGGAAGTACGGAAAGATGATCCAGTTCCCAGGTTTCACAGTCAATCTGTTTCAATGAGAAGAAACCGACTGGCTTTGAACCCGAGCAATACAAAAACATCCGTTTGCCAGATTCAAATGAATGCTGCAGTTTGTTAAGCGTCATAAAAGTAGTATGCCCGGGACAGTTTTCCTTTGTTAAATGGAATTCATCCGCCACCGTAGCAAAGCTCTTTTGTATAATCTCTAAACTAATTGGTAATTTTGATTTATCTTCAATTTCAAGTATCATATTTCAAGCTACCCTTTTGTTTTCTATTGAAAATAATATCATATTTTCTGTGCTCATTCAAGGAAAAGTGCGAAAGTGTAACACTACATTACAAAAATGATTATGTATGTTTTAAGGTGGCAATAATAGTTTCATTGTATTGGCAGCACAAACGGAAGAGTGTTCCTCTTCCTATATAGGAGTCAATTAAAAACCCGCAATCCCTTGTGAATCATATGATTGCAGCAATTAAGCTATAAGATGAAACCACGATTTACTCCAAAAATGAAAAGAGCCGGGGCGAAGGCCTCGGCTCTTTTCGCTATTGATTATTACTTGTTTGGGGATTATAAGTTTTTAATCATTGTTTTCCAATTTACTGTCAAGTTCCGGATTTCCGCAAGGCACACCCTCGTTATGCATGGCTATTTCGAGCCAATCGGGATCAGAAAATACTTCATCGTTATTATCATTATTAGCGCTGTTTCCTGTCGGCACACACATACGGTTTGTAATATAGTTTCCGTTGGCATCAAACACCAACTCGCACCAACCGTAATTCCCGGCGTCGCCGCCGATAAACAGCACCGATTTACCGTTTTGGCGTGTGATTTCAAATCTGAAATAGTTATTCCCGCCGACTTTGTCGGTAATATCGGCTTTGCTGCCGTCATAAACAAAATACAGTTTACCGTCTTCGACAGTGAAAAAGTCCTCTTCAACGGGTGACTCTTCGATTGACACCGCCGTGTAATCTTCTCCTTCTGTCATTTCACCTTTTGTGCCGTCAAAGAAAGTAAATACAACAAACTTGTTGATTGTATTACTCGCGAAAGTTCTGACCTGAGGAAAGCAGAACATAAGAGCTATTATCGCTGCCGCAGAAACGGCAATTTTCAATATTCTGTTTTCAGGTTTGGATACGGTTTTGTTGTTTTGAATTTTTTCTTTGATTAAATCAAAATCGGTCTTGTCCATTTTAATCTCACTGATTTTTTCGTTATAAAATCTTTTCATAGCTATACTCCTTTAATGCTTCTCTGAGCATTTCTTTTGCTCTTGTCAGCCGCATTGAAACACATGAAACCG
The DNA here is from genome assembly GCA_902792905.1 of Oscillospiraceae bacterium. Taxonomy (GTDB): domain Bacteria; phylum Bacillota; class Clostridia; order Oscillospirales; family Acutalibacteraceae; genus CAG-177. The sequence continues at coordinate 42,232 of CADBBH010000015.1, read as the reverse complement.
ACAGTTTCAGGATTTTTGCTGTTTCTTTCACGCTCAGTTCTTCGTAATAGTGAAGGTGGATAACGATTCTGTAATTCTCGGGAATTTTTTTCAGCGCCGCTGTAAGTTCGTTATCCTTAAAATCATCTTCGTATGCTTCGGCGCTTGAGGGCAATTCGTCAAACGAAATAACAGCAGAACGGTTTTTTGATTTAAGAAGGTCTTTGCAGTTGTTTGCCGCCATTTTGAGAATATAGCTTTTTTCTTTACCCTCTGTTATTCTGATATTGCTTTTCAGCATTTTCAGAAAAACTTCGTGGACAACATCCTGAGCATCACTGTAGGAATTTAAATAAGAATAAGCGAACCTGAATATATCCTGCGCGTACTTTTCATACAGTTTTAAAACCACATCATTATTCACCAGTTCACCTCCTTTGCATTGCCGGCCTGATTTGAGATCTCAATAATAAGACGATTTACATTGACAATTATACACATTTTCAGATAAAAAATGTATAGTAAAATATGGTTCCTTATCTTTTTTATTTTTAATAACCTATGTCCTTACCTCTGACAAAAAAGTTTTTCAATAAACTGTATCCTTTTGCGTAAAAAAGTCGTATAAACCTAAAAGATATCGTTCACAAAAAAGAATAAAACGAACGATAATGCGAACGCAAATATTTACGGTTGCATTTGCGTTCATAATGTGGTATTATATGAACGCAAAACAGATTGGAGTGTGAATAATGAAAGAGTCAAATGTTTTAGAATATAAAGAAAAAATCACCAATACATTTCTTAAAACAGTCAGCGCATTCGCGAATTTCGGAACGGGAGAAATAAAGTTCGGAATTACCGATTCCGGCAAGCCGGTTGGAGTTAATGAACCTAAGTCTGCCTGCCTGGATATTGAAAACAAAATAAACGACAGTATTTCTCCTAAGCCGAGATATACGCTTTCAGTTAACAGTAATAACATTATTACCCTGACAGTATACGAAGGACTTAATAAACCATATTTATATAAATCAAAAGCTTATATCAGAAACGATACATCTACTGTTGAGGTTGATGCTGTCGAACTGCGCCGGCTTTTGCTTGAAGGCCAGAATAAATCATTTGAAGATCTTCCGTCAAAGACTCAAAATCTAAAATTCGGTGTACTTGAGCAAAAGCTGAAAGAGCAGATAACCATTAAAAAACTTGATGAAAACATATTGAAAACCCTTGAATTGTATTCTGATGATGAAGGTTATAATATTGCCGGTGAGATTCTTGCGGACAAAAACAGCTTTCCCGGAATTGACATTGTGCGCTTCGGTGAAAGCATTGATATCATTATGGATAGAAAACTCTGTGAAAAAACATCCTGCCTTGCCCAATTTGATGTTGCCTGTGAAATGTTCAAAAAGTATTATCAGTATGAAATAATTGATGGTATGCTAAGAACGGAAAAAGAACTTATCCCCGAAAAAGCATTCAGAGAAGCTGTCGTTAATGCTATAGTTCACAGAACATGGGATGTAAACGCAAATGTCAGAGTTTCCATGTTCAAGGACAGAATAGAAATTGTTTCTCCCGGCGGTTTGCCTCACGGTATATCAAAAGAAGAATATCTTGCGGGAAGGCTTTCAATTCTCAGAAATCCGATAATCGGTAATGTGTTTTTCCGGCTTCATCAGATTGAACGGTTCGGAACCGGAGTCAAAAGAATAAACGAAGCTTACACCGACAGCGAAATAAAACCAAGGTTTGAAGTGTCAGATAATACAATCAGTGTAATTTTGCCTACTGTTGAAAAAGAAATACCTTTAAATGAAGATGAAAAAACGATATACACATTTTTGAAAAACAATATTGCCCTTTCGAGTTCTGAAATAGCTGAAGGGTGCGGGTTCGGAAAAACAAAAACCGTCAGCATTTTAAAGAATCTTGTCAAAAACGGCTATATTAAAACAACAGGAAATGGTAGAGGAATCAAATACATTTGTGATTAAGAGAAATCAGGTGATACGATGAACGCAGTAATCTATGCCCGATATTCATCCGATAATCAGCGCGAGGAATCAATTGAAGGGCAGGTAAGAGAATGCCGTGAATACGCTGAGAAAAACGGAATGGATATTATCGGCGTATACACAGACAGAGCGTTTTCTGCCAAAACTGATAACAGGCCCGAATTTCAGCAGCTTATTAAAGACAGCGCGAACAAATCATTTGAAGCAGTGCTTGTTTGGAAACTGGACCGTTTTGCAAGGAACAGATATGACAGTGCAAAATATAAATATGTTTTGAAAAAGAATGGTGTCAGGGTTATATCTGCAACTGAAACAATTTCCGAGGGAGCGGAAGGAATTCTGCTTGAAACCATGCTTGAAGGCATGGCGGAATACTATTCTGTTGAACTTGCCGAAAAAGTTAAACGCGGACAAACAGAAAACGCTTTGAAATGTAAATATAACGGCGGAGGGATACCGTTTGGACTTTATGTTGACGAAGAACAGCATTTAAAGCCCGATCCGGTTACTGCTCCTCTTGTCAAAGAGATATTCGTTAACTATTCGGAAGGAATGAAACTTCAGCAGATAGTCGATAAGCTGAACGAAAAAGGAGTTGTCAATTCTAGAGGAAATCCGCTCAATGTGAATTCTGTCGGAAGAATTCTGCATAACAGAATATACATCGGAGAATACAAGCACAGCGATGTGGTTGTTCCTAATGGTATCCCGGCAATTATAAGCGAAGAGTTATTTGATACCGTTCAGGAAATGCTGAATGTCAATCGTCGGTCAATAGCAAAACATAAAGCGGCAGAAGAATATTTGCTGACTACAAAGCTTTATTGCGGCAAATGCAAAAATCAGATGTTCGGCGAAAGCGGAAAGAATCACGCCGGAATCATTTATCGCTATTATAAATGTGCAGATGTTAAACGGCACGGCGGATGCGACAAGAAGTCGGTTAAAAAAGAATGGATTGAGGACCTTGTAGTAAACGATACTGTCAAAATGTTGCTGGACGACAAGCTGATTGAATACATTGCAGACAAAATTATTGCATTGGTCGGAACTGAAGACCCGCTTTTGCCTGCATATCGCAGTCAGGTCGATGATGTTCAAAAGAGCATATCAAATCTGATAAAAGCGATGGAGCAGGGGATAATTACAGAGTCAACAAAGCAAAGACTTGAGGAACTCGAAGCTCAAAAGAAAAAGCTGAATACGGGAATAGCAGCGTTGGAATCAAAAAAGCCAAATATAAACAAGGAAATGATTCTTGCTTATCTCAAAAGTTTCCGTAATTATGACCCGGACCGTGTTGACCACCGAAGAAAACTTATTAATCATTTTGTCAACAAGATTTATCTTTATGATGATAAAGTAATAATCACATATAACTTTAAGAATGTTAAGAAAACCATCTCTTTCAAGGAAGTTGAAGGTGCAATAGACAGTTCGGAATCTTTATCAGCCGGTGCGCCACGAAAGAAGCACCCGATGGGTGCTTTTTTCAATACATCAGAACGGAGTAATCAGTGAAACAATTTACCGTAGGGAAAAACGACGCAGGTCAGCGCCTGGATAAGTTCATTTCCAAGGCAGTACCCGCTCTCCCGCAATCGCTTATGTATAAGGAAATACGCCGCAAGAACATTAAGGTCAACGGCAAGCGCGCGCAGATTTCCGATAAGCTCTGCGAGGGTGATGTTGTCGCGCTTTATGTCAAGGATGAATTCTTTGCTTCGGTGCGCGAAAAGTATGATTTTCTGACTGCGTCAAGAAAACTCGATATAGTTTATGAGGATGAAAATCTGATGCTTCTTAATAAAAGTGTCGGAGTGCTTTCTCATCCGGATAATAATGAGTATAACGATACTCTGATTTCCCGTGTTCAGCGGTATTTATATGAAAAAGGGGAGTATGATCCGAAAGCCGAGAATTCCTTTACTCCTTCGCTCGTCAACAGAATCGACCGCAATACGGGCGGTATTGTTATCGCCGCAAAGAATGCCGAGTCGCTGAGGATTCTCAATCTTAAGCTCAAAAACCGCGAGATTCATAAATACTATCTCTGTGTTGTTCACGGTATCATCAATAAGAAAAGCGGAGTGCTTGAAGCGTGGATGATAAAAGATGAGGGTAAGAATAAGGCGGAGGTATTCGATAAAGAGATTCCGGGCGGAAAGCTTATGAAGACCAAGTATTCTGTACTGGCCGAAAAGAACGATTTATCTCTCGTCGAGGTCGAACTTCTTACCGGACGGACTCATCAGATACGCGCCCAGTTTGCCCATATCGGCCACCCGCTTCTCGGAGACGGCAAATACGGCACGAACGCTCTCAATAAAAAATACGGCTATAAAAAGCAGTTTTTGTATTCGCAAAAGCTCGGGTTTGATTTTGAATCAGATGCAGGCCAGCTCAATTATCTCAACGGTATGGAGTTTGAAACACAGGAGGTATGGTTCAAGAAAGAATTTCTTTCCGGTGAACTGTTTGTAAAATAAATCTGCTTTTATAAAAAAATACTTGTAAAAATAATAAAAATAGTTTATTATATATTCATTATGTGACATTGCGTCAATAAGCATTATCTGAGAAAAGGATGATATTCACTATGGCAAAGAAAGAAAACGAAAAAACCAAGGCTGAGCTTTATCGCGAAGAACGTAAAGCCAGAATAGCCAAGGCCAATAAAAAGAATGCCAAGAGCCTTGAAGCCGGCAAAAAAGTGGCCGGCATAGGCAAGAAAGTCGTTGCAGTTGTTCTCTGCGCGGCGATTCTCTTCGGTATCTGCTGCTGGGCAAACGCCATTTTCGGCTTTACCGGCAAGATGTCTACCGCTCTCAAGGTCGGCAGCCAGAGAGTTTCGGCTACCGAGTATGAATTCTATTATAAGAATATGTATCAGCAGGCTGCTTATATGGAGCAGATGTATCAGCAGTATGGCCAGAGTTCCGGATTCTCAACCGATAAAGCTCCCGATGAGATTCCTTTCACCGGTGAAGACGGCAAACCGACCAACTATGCCGAGTATTTCAGAACCGAATCCATTGAGCAGGCCCGTCAGCTTTTAGCATATTATCTTGAAGCGAAGGCTAACGGATTTGAGCTTGACGAAGATGCTCAGAATGAAATCAACGAAACAATCGAGAATTATAAGAGCACTGCCGCCGAAAACGGCTATTCGCTTGACAGCTATCTCAGAGCGTCCTTCGGCGCAGGCTTCACCACCAAGATGTTCAGAAAGCAGCTCGAGATACAGGAGACAGCTTCTCATTATCAGGAAAAGCTCAAGGAAGATTTCACCGCAGCCGTAAAACTTGATGATATCAAAGCGGAGTATAATAAGAACAAGAAGGACTATGACTACGCTGATATCCATTATTATAAGTTCGCCGGCGAAACCCTTACCGCTGAAGAGGGAGAGACCGAGAAGGATCTCGAAAAGAGACAGAATAAAGAGAACGAAAAGATATATAAAGAGGCAGAAGGCGTTTATGCCGATGTCACTGATGTTGCCACTCTTGAAACAGCCCTTGCCGACTACCTGAAGGCAAAAGAGGAAGAGAAGAAGGCAGAAGAAGAAAAAGATAAGGCAGAAGACGAAAAAGAAGAAGAAACTGCCGAGGAGCCTGCAGAGACCGAAGAGCAGGCAGAGGATAAAGAGGAAGATAAGGAAGAGGTCAAGAATACAATCGAGCTCAAGAATTCCTCTTACAGCTCAATCAGCTCCGCTGTCAGCACCAAGGGCGGAGATTGGGTATATGCAAAGGACCGCAAGGCCGGTGATAAGACCCTCATCAAAGACGGCGCCAGCGCATACATTATCATCATTGATAAGCCCGCATATACCGGTAACAGCGTTTCCTTCCGCCATATCAAGATCGCCGTTCAGGCAGAGGATGCCGAGAATGTGACCGATGCCGAAAAGAAGGAAGCCAAAAAGACTGCCGACAGCGTCTACAAGGAGTGGAAAGCCGGCGATAAGACCGAGGAAACTTTCTCCGATCTTGCAAATAAAGAAAGCTCGGATTCCGAGACCAATACCATCGGCGGACTTGTTAAGAATTACAGAATCTCTTCCGGCGGTTATAATGATGAGTTCAATACCTGGATTTTCAGCGCCGATCGCAAGAAGGGTGATACCAAGGTTATCAAAGCTGATGACGACGGCTATGAAATCGTTTATTTCGTAAGCAATAACAAGGATGACATAGACCAGTACGATACCATCAGGACAAAGATGGCCTCTGACAAGGTTACTGAAAACGAAAAGGCTCTGCTCGCGGATGACGGCAAGTATGTTGCCGATGTCAATGAGAAGTGCACAATCAGAGTAATGAAGAATTTCTGCAAGACAATCAAATCCAATATTGCATATCAGAACAGGCAGAAGTAATTTGCTGCGGCGGTATCTCCCGATGCCGCCGCTTTGAAGATTTATATGAATAAGGAGAGTATTATGTATAATTTCATTCCTCATTTTAAGTATAAATTAAACGGCTCAATAAAGGAATCATCTGAGCTTAAATCGGATGATTATTCGCTTGATATCAATGTTACCGATTCCGCTGTCAAAGTCGTTCTTCATCCCGCGAAGGAAATTGAACTTGTCTCTTTTTCACTTGAAACCGCAAGAAAGATGTCTGCTGATGAAGTGTTCTTCGTAAACGGTTTTCAATCATGGTCCACCTCGCCCGAGGTCGGATGCAATGAAATCGTCAAGGGCATAAATTCAATAGCGAATATCAGCAAATTCACAAGACACCTTGCGTCGATGAGCGGAGATTATCTTTTTGAGAATTACGACGGCAAACCCGGTCATTTTCATTCTTTTACCTATACCTACTTCCGTAAAGGTACGGATATTGAGCTTTTCGGCTCTGAGACCGAGCGCACCGGATACACCATATTTGAAAATGATACTTCTGAAGGAAAATTTTTCATCAAAAAGGATGTCTGCGGTGTTATTGCTTCAGGCGATTATGAACTTCTCAATGTTTTAATCATAAATAAATCATATGATGAAGCGTTTGATGAGTATTTTGCTTCACTGAATCTGCGCAAATCAAAGATAGAGCACATGTCCGGCTATACGAGCTGGTATAATTATTTCCAGAAAATCGATGAAAAGATTATTCTTCGCGACCTTGACGGACTCGACAAAGTAAAGGATGCTGTTTCCATTTTCCAGATTGATGACGGCTATGAGACTTTCGTCGGCGACTGGCTTTCCGTTGATGAAAAGAAATTTCCGCGCGGCATGAAGTTTATAGCGGATAGAATCCATGAAAAGGGCTACACTGCCGGCATCTGGATTGCTCCTTTCTCTTGCCAGAGAGTATCGGTTGTTGCCAAAGAGCATCCGGAATGGCTTATCAAAGATGAGAAGGGCAAGCCGATGTGGGGATGCTTTGCCTGGGGAGGCGCATATACTCTCGATATGTATAATCCCGAAGCGGCAGATTATATCCGCAATTTCTTCAATGTCATCCTCAATGACTGGGGCTACGATATGGTAAAGCTTGATTTCCTTTATTCTCAGGCTATTTATCCGAGAAACGGCAAATCAAGAGGTCAGATTATGTGCGAGGCAATGGATTTTCTGCGCGAGTGCGTCGGTGAGGAAAAACTTATCCTCGGCTGCGGTGTGCCGCTCGGTCCGTCCTTCGGCGTAGTTGACGCCTGCCGCATTTCCTGTGATGTCGATCTGGTTTACGGCGGTAAATTCTATAATAAGCTCGGAGTCAACCGCGAGGTTCCCTCAGCTCAGAATTCAATGAATAACAGCATTTTCCGCCGTCATCTCAATCACAGAGTGTTCTGCAATGATCCTGATGTTTTCTTCCTGAGAAAGAATAATCTTGATTTCACCGATGAACAGAAATTTATTCTGGGTAAAGTCAATAATCTCTTCGGCGACGTTCTTTTCGTCTCCGATAACGCAGGCGATTACGGCGAGAAAGAAACCGAGCTTGTCAGAAAATTCTTCAAGGTAAATGACTCAAAGATTATTTCCGCCGGCTTTACGGACAAGGATGTCATTTCGGTTATTTACATTGAAGACGGTGCGGAAAAGAATTTCACCTTCAATCTCAAGCAGGGTGTAATTATCAAACAGTGAGTGAATTATGAAAAAAGCAATTATTGCAGTTATTATTGTATTGGCAATTGCCGCCGGTCTTACGGTCCCGTATTTCTTGAAACCGAAAGAGGACAATGTTACGGTTGATACTCTCGAAGGTTCTGTTTATACTCAGACGCATACCGTTGCGGATTATGCCAAAGTATATAAGAAATATGTTTCAAGGTATTTCAGCGGCAGAATCAATTCATACGATTCAGAGGATGGTCTTCCCGATGTCTGTATCCCCGGTCTTACCGGCAGCAGAATAACCGTACCTCAGGGTGCGGCATATTTCAATCCGAAGGGCTGGTATCTGATTTCCGCCTGTGATCCGGAAGGGAAAATGCCAAGCGTCATTTACGCTCTGAGCGGTAAAACCGGCGAATTCAAAGCGCAGTTCAATCTTAAAAGAGACGGCAAGGATTATACCGGGCATGTCGGAGGGATTGGTGTCAGCAACTACAATCTCTATTTAACGGGCGAGGGGAGCGAGATAGGTTATATAGACCTTTCCATGCTCTATGTTCCCGACGGAACTGTCAGAGACGTAGCAATAGCCGAATTCACCGATATTTCCGAGGCTGTCGGAGGGGCATCTGCCTCCTATGTCACTGTGACGGACGGTATTCTCTGCACCGGTAATTTCTTTCACACAGAAGAGCCGTATAATAAAAAGGCCGGCAAGGATTATTCAAGCGTTGTTTTAAGCTATACTCTCAAAGGCAAGTCGTCAGCTGATGAATGGAAAAACTTTGCAAAGAGCGCTCCCAAGAAGTATATACTTCCCGAAACGGTAAGCAAAATTCAGTGCGCGGCAATCAAGGGCGATAAGCTTTTTGCCGTATCATCATACGGGCGCCGGAATGACAGTGAGTTTTATATTTTTACTGCGAAAGCAAAGCTTGATGAGAAGACCGCCCGGGTCTATACCGGTATGCCGATGATTGAGGGTTTCTTCATCAGAAACGGGAGCGTGAATTTCATTACCGAATCCGCAAGCGATAAGTATAATACCCGCAGTTATTTCTTCTGGAAGACTTCAAAGAATCCCACCGACGTAATGTGGAAATTTGATTACAATGAATCTGAATAAAATAAACCCGCAGGAAATTTCAATCCTGCGGGTTTGATATTTTAATGCTTATTTAATTGCAGCGAAACCTTTTTCAAGATCGGCGATGATGTCGTCTATATGTTCTGTACCTATTGAAAGACGAATGGTATTTTCATAGATTCCCTGATCGGCCAGTTCTTCGGTCGAGAGCTGAGAATGCGTTGTTGATGCGGGATGGATTACAAGACTCTTGACATCCGCGACATTCGCGAGCAGTGAGAATATTTCAAGACCATCGATGAATTTCCAGGCTTCTTCTCTGCCGCCTTTAATCCGGAAAGTGAAAATTGAAGCTCCGCCGTTCGGAAAATACTTATTATAAAGCGCGTTGTCGGTATGATCGGGAAGTGAAGGATGGTTAACCTTCTCAACAAGCGGGTGATTTGAGAGATATTCGACCACTTTCTTTGTATTTTCCGCGTGTCTTTCAAGGCGGAGAGAAAGTGTTTCAATGCCCTGAAGCAGAAGAAACGCGTTGAAGGGCGAAATGGCCGCGCCGGTATCTCTTAAAAGAATCGCTCTGATGTAGGTTACAAATGCCGCGGGCCCTACAACATCATAAAATGAAACGCCGTGATAGCTCGGATTCGCTTCTGCGATGTTGGGATATTTACCGCTTGCTTTCCAGTTGAATTTTCCGCTTTCAACAATGATTCCGCCGAGTGTTGTTCCATGACCTCCGAGGAATTTGGTTGCCGAATGAACAACTATGTCGGCACCGTGTTCTATAGGTCTGATGAGGTAGGGGGTTCCGAAAGTGTTATCAACAACTACCGGCAGACCGTACTTGTGAGCAAGCTCTGAAATCGCGTCAATGTCGGGAATATCACTGTTGGGATTACCGAGAGTTTCAAGATATATCGCCCGTGTATTCTCTTTGATCGCTCCTTCAACTTCGGCGAGATTGTGAGCGTCAACGAATGTTGTCTCAATTCCGTATTGAGGCAGGGTGTGGGAGAGAAGATTGAAGCTGCCGCCGTATATGGTTTTCTGCGCTACGATATGCCCGCCGTTTGCCGCGAGGGCCTCGATTGTATACGAAATGGCCGCCGCGCCAGATGCAACCGCGAGAGCCGCCGAGCCGCCTTCAAGCGCCGCCACTCTCTTTTCGAGCACATCCTGAGTGGAATTGGTTAGTCTGCCGTAAATGTTGCCGGGGTCTGCCAGACCGAAACGGTCTGCCGCGTGTTTTGAATTATGGAATACATAAGAAGTTGTCTGATAAATGGGGACCGCTCTTGAATCGGTGGCGGGATCCGCCTGCTCCTGACCTACGTGTAACTGTAATGTTTCAAATTTATAACTCATGGTTTATTCTCCTTGTTTTTATTATAGTTTTCCAATGCGTCTCTGATTGCCTCTTCTGCGAGTACAGAGCAGTGCATTTTATGGGCGGGGAGACCGTCAAGCGCCTCTGCAACCGCCTTGTTTGTGAGTTCCGCCGCCTCTGCGACGGGCTTTCCTTTTATGAGCTCGGTTGCCATTGAGCTTGATGCAATTGCGCTCGCGCAACCGAAAGTTTCAAATTTTACGTCTGTAATTACGTCATCATCTATTTTGAGATACATTCGCATAATATCTCCGCATTTCGCATTGCCGGCTTCGCCGACTGCGTCTGCATCTTCAATAATTCCGATGTTCTGCGGGTGGAGAAAATGCTGCATTACCTTTTCGCTGTATAAAGCCATATAGATACCTCCTTGGAATATGCTATGATAATTCCTTTATAAAATGAATTCTCTTTTGCCCGATACGAGGTCTCTCCATACCGGAGAGATGCCTCTGAGGTATTCGACGACCTCTTTGACCGCCGAAATTATATAATCAGCTTCTTCAAGCGTGATTTCCTCACCTAAAGACAATCTCAGCGAGCCGTGAGCTACATCGTGAATCCTGCCGATTGCAAGCAGCACGTGACTCGGATCCAGCGAACCGGATGTACAGGCGCTTCCGGATGAACAGCTTATGCCTTTCATATCAAGCAGAATTAGCAGCGATTCGCCTTCAATTCCCTCGAAACTGAAATTTACGTTTCCGGACAGTCGCATTCGCGCGTCTCCGTTGAGGGCGGAGTGGGGGATTTCGGAGAGACCTTTTATGATATAGTCTCTGATTTCGGATTTATGAGCATTTGCTGTTTCCATATTGTCGGCGGATTCTTTCAGAGCGACTGCCATCGCCATTATGCCGGGAAGATTTTCTGTGCCCGCGCGCTTGCCTCTTTCCTGCGCTCCGCCTTCAATTAAATTAGATATTCTGATTCCTTTTTTAACATATAGGAATCCTACGCCCTTGGGGCCGTGAAATTTATGAGCTGATGCCGAGAGCATATCAATATTCTGCTCTTTAACATCTATCAGCTGATGACCGATTGCCTGAACTGCGTCCGTGTGGAACGGTACGCCGCGGTTTTTGCAGATTTCACCGATTTCCTTTATCGGCTGTATTGTGCCGATTTCGTTATTGGCGGTCATTATTGTCACAAGGCAGGTGTCTTCCCTGATCGCCGCGTCGATTTCATCGGGATGTATTATTCCGTTTTCGTGGACGGGGAGGAGAGTAACTTCAAAACCGTTCTTTTCAAGTTTCTTTAATGTATGCAGAATCGCGTGATGTTCAAACGCGGAAGAGATAATGTGCATTTTGCCGTTTTTCTTACCGTTCTCGGATGCCGAAAGCAGCGCCTGGTTGTCGGATTCGCTTCCGCCGGAGGTAAAGATAATCTCGGATGGCTCGGCATTAATTATGCCGGCGATAATACATCGCGCTTCTTCAAGTTTTTCTTTGGCTTTCTGTCCTAATGTATATAAGCTGGATGCGTTACCGTAATATTCCTTATTATATTGTGTCATTATTTCAGCCGCCGCATCGCTCATTTTTGTTGTGGCGGCATTGTCTGCATATATGTTCATAAATTGTTATCTCCGTACGTCTGTTTTTTGACATTATAATACCACTTACCTACTATGTCAATAGGTAAATCGAAAAATTCCCGGATAATTTTGAAATTATATCAATTTGCACAAGAAAACTGAACTCGAGTCTGATATTTTGGTCTTGTATATGATTTATTTTTTAAATGCAACATTTAGTGGTATTTTATTATACTTATTGTTATAATATACAATGATTTTAATATCTGTTTGTGCATGTTCAATAACTATTCATATTTTCTTTACAGTTTGTTTACGGGACAATAATTCACATTTTGGCTTTTTGAATTGTATTTATTATGGAAGCGAAATCGGGGTGTTTATCATCGAAGATCAATTGAAAAACGCGGAAAATTATTTAGCCGCTTCATATATTGAGAGCTCTGTTGAGAAATACAGCAAGATGCTTTTCCGTCTGTGCTTTACTCTGCTTCGCGATTATGACGACGCTGAGGATGCGGTTCAGGATACTTTTATTAAGCTTATGACAAAGGCACCGCAGTTTATTAATGAAGAGCATGAAAAAGCCTGGCTTATCAGAGTGTCGACAAATATATGCAAGAATATCAATAAATTCAATATCCGCAGATATTCTCTCTCGCTTGATGAAATCAGAGAGGTCGGAGTCAGCGAAGAGGACAGCGGAGTTTTCGATGCAATCATGTCCCTTCCCGCAAAATATAAGATAGTAATGGATTTACATTATATAGAGGGATACACCGCGAGCGAGATTTCCGAAATAACGGGTATCAATGCCGACGCAGTCAGAAAGAGAATGCAGACCGGCAGAACCAAACTCAGAAAGATTATGGAGAGTGATTTGAATGACTAACAAAGAGGCTGTAAGCGAATACAGAAGAGTTATGTCTTCGGTGGATATCCCGAGCGATGTTCAGGCGAAGATAATCAATAAAACGCTTTCAAGCACATATAATTATGAGAATACCAATAAGTATCTCTCTGCCGTTGTTGCGGTTTCCGGAATAGCGGCGGTTGCTGCCGGTATCGGCACGGTGAAACTTCTGAATAAATTTCTAAAGGCCGATTGATCGGCATACCGGAGGATGTAATGAAAATCGGTCTTGATGTCGGCTCTACCACTCTCAAGTGCGTAGCGCTGAATGATAATGAAGAAATAGTATTTAAAAAATATATGAGGCATTTTTCGCAGATTACTTCTAAATCTGCGGAGCTCCTCACTGAAATATCCGGGCAGTTTCCTGAGATTAAAGAGATTTCTCTTGTTGTTTCCGGTTCAGCCGGTATGGGGTTTGCACAGCAGCTTTCGCTCCCGTTTGTTCAGGAAGTGTACGCGACAAGGATTGCTGTCAAGAAGCTCCTGCCGGATACCGACGCGGTAATCGAACTAGGCGGCGAAGACGCGAAAATTCTTTTCTTTACGGGCGGAACCGAAGTGCGTATGAACGGCTCCTGCGCCGGCGGTACAGGCGCTTTCATCGATCAGATGGCAAATCTGCTCGGAGTGGAAACCGATGAAATCAACGCTCTTGCAGAAAAGAGCGAAAAGATATATACAATCGCTTCAAGATGCGGCGTATTCGCAAAATCCGATATTCAGCCCCTTCTCAATCAGGGGGCAAAGAAGAGCGACATAGCCGCGAGTATATTCAAAGCGGTCGTCAATCAGACAGTCGCCGGTCTGTCTCAGGGAAGACCTATTGAGGGCAGTGTTGTCTATCTCGGCGGCCCGCTCTCTTTCCTGCCCGAGCTTCGCAAATCCTTTGACGAAACTCTCGGCCTCAAAGGTATCTGCCCTGATAATTCGCTTTATTATGTCGCGATGGGCGCAGCATATTCACCCGAGAGCAATTGCGTTAACATCAAAGAAATAATAGAAGAAATCGGCAATTATAAATCCGAAAGCGGTTATCTCAGCTGTCCGCCACTGTTTGCGGATAAAGATGAGTATGAGAAGTTTACTGCGCGTCACGCGAAAGAAACGGTAAAGACCGTTGAGAGGATTGAAAACGGTGAGAAGGTTTATCTCGGTATAGATGCCGGCTCAACTACGATTAAATGCGCTGTTATCAATGAAAAAGCGGAAATTGTTTTCAGCAAGTATATGTCAAACAGCGGCAATCCCGTCCCCGCCGTGCGCGATTTTCTTATTGAATTCTATGATAAATATCCGGGCTGCGCAATCGCTTATTCCGCAGTCACCGGTTACGGCGAAGAAATAATCAAAAATGCATTCAACGCCGATATGGGCATAGTTGAAACCATCGCTCACTACACCTCCGCGAAACGCTTCAGAAGCGATGTTGACTTTATTATCGATATCGGCGGCCAGGATATAAAGTGTTTCAAAATCAGGAACGGCGTCATCGATAATATTTTCCTGAACGAAGCGTGTTCCTCAGGCTGCGGCTCGTTCCTTCAGACCTTCGCGAGCGCCTGGAATTACAGCATAGCCGATTTTGCGAAAATCGGTCTGTTTGCCGATAAGCCCGTTGACCTCGGCTCAAGATGCACCGTTTTTATGAATTCCTCGGTCAAGCAGGCTCAGAAGGACGGCGCAACAATCGAAAATATTTCGGCCGGTCTTTCAATCAGCGTTATCAAAAACGCGATTTATAAAGTTATACGAGCTTCAAATGCAGACGATCTCGGAAAGAATATCGTCGTTCAGGGCGGAACCTTCCTCAATGACGCGGTTCTCAGAGCGTTTGAGAAGGAGATAGGCAGAGAGGTTGTCAGGCCCGATATTTCGGGGCTTATGGGTGCTTACGGCGCGGCAATCTACGCGATGGAGCATTGCAAAGGCGAATCGTCGATTCTCGGTAGGGAAGAACTTGCCGTATTTGAGCATAAAGTAAAAGCGATTACCTGCAACGGATGCTCAAACGCCTGCCGTCTGACTGTGAATACCTTCAATTCAGGCAGAAAATTCATCGGCGGCAACAGATGCAGCAAACCCGTGAGCGGAACTGCGGGTAAGGTTCAGTATAATTTATATGATTATAAGAGAGAACTGCTCTCACAGTATCAGCCTGTCAAAGGAACGAGAGGCAGAATCGGAATCCCGATGGGCCTCAATATGTTTGAACTTCTGCCGTTCTGGCACACTTTCTTTACCCGTCTCGGATTTGAGGTCGTTGTATCTCCCGAATCCACGAGAAAGACTTATCTGCTCGGTCAGCATTCCATCCCGTCCGATACGGTATGTTATCCGGCGAAGCTCATGCACGGCCACATCGAATACCTGGTTAAAGAGGGGATTAAAGATATTTTCTATCCCTGTATGACCTATAATGTGGATGAGGGTCTCGGCGATAACAATTATAATTGTCCCGTTGTTGCTTACTATCCCGAAGTAATCCGCTCAAACAGCGCTTCGCTGGGCGAACTCAATCTCATCTGGGATTATGTCGGACTTCACCGCAGGGACGATTTCGTGCCGAGAATTCATAAAATCGTCTGCGAGCGTCTCGGAAAGATTTCGCTGAAAGAAACGGAGAGCGCGGTAAACGCCGCATACGCCGAATACGATGCGTATATGAACGCTGTGCGTCTTAAAGGCGACGAATATATTTCTCTCGCCAAAGAAAAGAATCTGCCCGTAATAATCCTCTGCGGCAGACCTTATCACCTTGACAGTGAGATTAACCACGGTATTGACAAGCTCATCTGTGAATGCGGAGCCGTGCTTGTAACTGAGGATTCAATCAGCGAGCATATTTCAAAATTCAACACAAATGTTCTTGACCAGTGGACCTATCATTCGCGTCTCTATGCCGCGGCTAAATATGTTGCGGAATCTCAGGACAGCAGAATCAATCTCGTTCAGCTTGTCTCGTTCGGATGCGGCACCGACGCCATAACAACCGATGAAGTCCGCTCAATACTCGAAAGTAAAGACAGAATATATACTCAGATAAAAATCGACGAAATAACAAATCTCGGCGCCGTAAAAATCAGACTGCGCAGTTTGTTTGCCGCCCTGGGATTGGAGTGATTATCATGAATACGCAAGACAGAATCGAATTCACAAAGGAAATGAGAAAGGATTACACCATTCTCATCCCGAATATGGCTCAGATTCATTTCGAGCTTCTCAACAGAGTCTTGAAGCAGCACGGCTACAAGACCGAGCTTTTGAAAACCACCGGCAGGGATATAGTGGATGACGGACTCAATACAGTTCATAACGATACCTGCTACCCCGCGCTCCTCGTAATCGGCCAGCTTATCAACGCTCTCAAGAGCGGCAAATACGATCCTCATAAAACCGCGCTTCTTATTACCCAGACCGGCGGCGGATGCAGGGCGTCGAATTATATTCATCTTCTCAGAAAAGCGCTGAAAAAGACCGGGTACGGCTATGTTCCCGTAATTTCACTCAATCTCTCCGGACTTGAAAAGAATTCGGGATTTAAATTCACTCCGGTTATGGCGATGAAATTTCTCTCCTGCCTCATTTACGGCGATCTCATTATGCTTCTTAAGAATCAGGTAAAGCCCTATGAACTCAACGAGGGCGAGACCGATTTCATGGTTGAGAAATGGATAACGAAGCTTATCGATATGTTTGATAAAAACAGGGGCTTCGGCGTAATAGCTCTTAAAACGGTTCTTCCCAAAATCACAAGGGATTTCTCGATGATAGCTGTTCGCAAAGAGGAAAAAATCAAGGTCGGCATCGTCGGCGAAATATATGTCAAGTATTCTCCTCTCGGCAACAATAATCTTGAAGATTTTCTTCTCAGTCAGGGATGTGAGGTCAACGTTCCCGGCCTTATGGGATTTGTACTCTTCAAAACCGATAACCGTATCGAAGATATCCGCCTCTACGGCGGCAAGAAACTTAAGAAATTCTTTATGAAACTGCTTATGAGATATATGCTTCATATAGAGAAATGCATCATCAGCGCAGTCAAAGCATACGGCGATTTCACAGCGCCCGGCTCATATATGCATTTGCGCGAGCTTATCAAACCTGTTATGGGCTACGGTTGCAAGATGGGTGAGGGATGGCTTCTGACAGCTGAAATGATGGAACTCGCCGAGAGCGGCTACGGCAATATCGTCTGCGCCCAGCCCTTCGGGTGCCTTCCGAATCACATAGTCGGCAAGGGCATGATAAGAAAGCTGCGCGAAATCTATCCCGATTCAAATATCGTACCCATCGACTACGACCCGGGCGCGACCAAGGTCAATCAGGAAAACAGAATAAAGCTGATGCTCGCGGTCGCAAAGGAAAACGCCTGCGCTTCCGATATCAAAAAGTTTGTATCATAAGAAACCAAACCCCGCCAATAGGGCGGGGTTTGATTGTTTGCTCACAGAGTGTCATACACAATATCTTGTATTTTCTTGTTCAATCCTCCAAATTTAATGTTTACAATTCGTTAAATGCGTAACAGTTTATTCATAAACTCTGCGTAATGTGATTTCTTGCCGGCAATTTGCATAAAATATGTGGCAAATCCGGTATTTTTTGTTGACAGTGCAAAAAACACAAGAGGTCGATTTTGGTGCAATTTGCACAAATCGAGATATCGGTAATTGTGCAGTATGTCTTGACAATTCCGGAAAAAGTGATATAATAAAGCCACCGAAACACGAAAGGAAGGTTCTTGATTATGAACAAATACGAAAAAGAACTTGAATGGGTACTGATTGAGGAAATCGAGAAGGATAAGAGATTTTTCTCCTGGAGCAAGTTCTTCAAAATTATGGCGCTTGAGAGTCTGCTCAGCAGCAGATAATCACAGATCGTCACCAGTTATCCGCTCCTCCTGGCGGATTTAATATACCGAAGCAATCTTTGCTTTGGAGCTATAAAAGCGGCAGGCTGTCACCGAATTCCGGTGACAGCCTTTTTTGTTATTATCAATTTCAATTATCAGAACAATCCTGTAATTACGCCGTTTTCATCAACGTCGATTTTTTCGGCCGCGGGAACTTTAGGAAGGCCGGGCATCGTCATGATATCGCCGGTCAGGACAACCAGGAAGCCCGCGCCTGCGGAAACCTTGACATTTTTGATGGTTACCGTGAAATCTTCGGGAGCGCCGGGTTTAGTCGGGTCATCCGAGAAGGAATACTGAGTCTTTGCTATGCAGATGGGAAGCTTGTCATATCCCAGCGCGGTCAGCGTATCAATCTGTTTCTTCGCCGCGGGTGTGATATTTATATCCTTACCGCGATAGACGTTTCTGACAACCGCGAGAATCTTGTTCTCAATCGAATCATTGACATCATATGAGAATGAGAATGACGAATTGTCCTCTTCGCACAGGCGTACCACTTCTTCGGCGAGCGCCTTTCCGCCTTCGCCGCCGTCAGCCCAGACAGTTGATAATACGGTGTTTACGCCGAGCTCTTTGCATTTTGCGATTATGAAATCGATTTCGGCATCCGTATCTGTCGGGAATCTGTTGATCGCAACAACGCAGGGAAGTTTATAAACATCCTTGATATTGGAAACATGGCGCAGAAGATTGGGAACGCCCTTGCCGAGAGCGTCGAGATTCTCTCCTGCGAGTTCTGTCTTGGCAAGTCCGCCGTGCATTTTGAGGGCTCTTACCGTTGCCACCATAACTACCGCATTGGGTTTAATACCAGTCATTCTGCATTTTATATCAAGGAATTTTTCAGCGCCGAGATCGGCGCCGAATCCCGCTTCCGTAACGGCATAATCGCCGAGCTTGAGCGCAAGCTTTGTTGCCATCACCGAGTTGCAGCCGTGAGCTATATTCGCAAACGGTCCGCCGTGCACGAAGGTCGGAGTGCCTTCGAGAGTCTGCACCAGATTCGGTTTGAGTGCATCCTTGAGAAGCGCTGCCATTGCTCCTACCGCCTTGAGATCACCGGCGGTAACGGGCTTGTCGTCATAAGTATAGGCAACAACTATTCTTGAAAGGCGTTCTTTAAGATCGGTAATCGAAGAGGAGAGGCAGAAAACTGCCATAATCTCGCTTGCGACCGTTATATCAAAGCCATCCTCGCGCGGAGTTCCGTTTACTTTACCGCCGAGACCGTCAACAACGAACCTGAGCTGTCTGTCATTCATATCGACACAGCGTTTCCATGTGATTCTTCTCGGATCTATATTCAATGAATTACCCTGCTGAATATGATTGTCGAGCATCGCGGCAAGAAGGTTGTTGGCAGCGCCTATCGCGTGAAAATCACCGGTGAAATGAAGGTTGATATCCTCCATCGGGACAACCTGCGCGTATCCGCCGCCGGCTGCACCGCCTTTGATTCCGAATACCGGGCCGAGCGACGGCTCTCTGAGAGCGACGACCGGCTTTTTGCCTATTTTTTTGAGACCGTCCGCTAGGCCTATTGTAGTTGTGGTTTTGCCTTCGCCTGCGGGTGTCGGAGTGATAGCCGTCACAAGAATCAGTTTCCCGTCTTCTCCCTTGACTTCGTTCAGAAGCGCGGGATCGACCTTTGCCTTGTATTTGCCGTATTGTTCGAGATATTTATCATCAATGCCCGCGGATTCCGCAATTTCGGTAATCCTCTTCATCTGACACTGCTGGGCTATTTCTATATCTGAAAGATATGCCATAATTATACCTCGCTTATTTGAAATATTTAACCGCGGATTCAAACATTCTTATATCATAGTTGCCGGGAACATTCTTGTACAGCCCCGCGCCCCATCTCTCGGAGTGACCCATTTTGCCGAACACTCTGCCGTCGGGCGAAGTGATGCCTTCAACCGCGCAGTAGGAATTATTCGGATTGAACTGAATGTCATCGGTTGCATTGCCGTTAAGGTCAACATACTGCGTAGCTATCTGCCCGTTCGTTTCAAGCTCTGCCATAAGAGCGTCGCTTGCGATGAATTTGCCTTCTCCGTGTGAAATCGGGACTGAGTAAACATCGCCGACATTCGTGAATGAGAGCCAGGGAGATTTATTGGAAGCGATTCTTGTCCTGACTATCTTTGACTGGTGCCTGCCTATGGTGTTGAATGTCAGCGTCGGGCAGTCGGCATCGGCGTCGATTATCTTGCCGTAGGGTACAAGGCCGAGCTTGATAAGTGCCTGGAAACCGTTGCAGATTCCGCAGATGAGGCCGTCTCTGTTTTCAAGCAGATCGGTTACGCTCTCTTTGATCGAATCATTCCTAAAGAACGCGGTTATGAATTTGCCGCTTCCCTCGGGCTCGTCGCCGCCGGAGAATCCGCCCGGGATGAATATCATATTCGTATCTTTGAGCGCATTCGCAAATTTATCAACGCTTCTGCGGATGCCGTCGGACGAGAGGTTGTTGATAACCATAATCTCGGGTTCCGCTCCCGCGTCGCGCATAGCCTTCGCGGAATCGAATTCGCAGTTTGTGCCCGGGAAGGCGGGGATAAGCACTTTCGGTTTAGCGGTTTTAATCGCCGCGCTTCTTCTTTCACCGCATTCGTAGGAGAAATTCTTGACGGGTGTGGTGTTGTTCTTTATGTTGCAGCTGAATACGCTCTCGAGCTTGTTTTCATATATATCGCAGAGCTCCGCGAGATTGACACAAGCTTCGCCGTAAGCAATTTCACACTTATCCGTAACTTCGCCTATGACAGTGAAATCCGCCGCGTCGGTGACTTCGAGAATGAACGCGCCGTAATTATAGGCGAATATATCCTTCTCCTGAAGAGCTCCGGAGAATTCAAAGCCGAGGCCGTTGCCCATACACATTTTGAGGACCGCTTCCGCAATTCCGCCCTCGCCGGGAGTGTAGGCCGATACGGCTTTGCCCGAGCGGACAAGGGATGTAACCGTTTCAAACACTTTGAGAAGCGAAGCAGTGACGGGCAGACCGTTCTCGTCATAATCGGGTTTAAGGAAGATGACTTTATTGCCCGCGCTCTTGAATTCGGGGGAAATAATATTCTTGATTTTATCGGTGGTTACCGCAAACGAAACGAGCGTGGGCGGAACATCAAGCTTTTCAAAAGAGCCGCTCATTGAGTCCTTGCCGCCTATAGAGCCGATTCCGAGCTCAAGCTGGGCTTTGAATGCGCCGAGCAGTGCGGAAAGCGGCTGGCCCCAGCGCTTTGAATCCCTGCCGGGTCTTGCAAAGTATTCCTGGAATGTAAGATACATATCCTCAAATGAAGCTCCGGTAGAAATCACCTTCGATACGGATTCAATGACCGCAAGATAAGCGCCGTGATAGGGGCTCTTTTCCGTAATGAACGGGTTATAGCCCCAGCTCATAACGGAGCAGTCGTCGGTATGTTTCTTCTCAACCGAAATCTTCTGGACCATCGCCTGGATAGGTGTTCGCTGATATTTGCCGCCGAAAGGCATAAGAACTGTTCCTGCTCCGATTGTCGAGTCGAATCTTTCGCTCAGACCGCGCTTCGAGCAGATGTTCAGGTCGCCCGCCAGCTTTTTATAGTTTTCGGTAAAATCGCCCGAATACTCTTTATCAAATGATTTTATCTCGGGCGCTTCGATTTCAATGTGCTTTTCAGCGCCGTTAGAGTTTAGGAATTCACGGCTGATGTTAACTATTGTTTTACCGTTCCAGTTCATGACAAGGCGCGGCTCCGCTTTTACCTCGGCAACTACTGTTGCGTTGAGGTTTTCGCTCTGAGCGAGGGCGAGGAAGGCATCTATATTCTCTTTTTCGATAACGACGGCCATTCTCTCCTGCGATTCGCTGATTGCAAGTTCAGTGCCGTCAAGGCCGTCATATTTCTTGGGAACAGCGTTCAGGTCGATTTCAAGACCGTCCGCAAGTTCGCCGATTGCAACCGATACGCCGCCCGCGCCGAAGTCGTTGCAGCGCTTTATCATGCGGCAGGCATCGTGATTTCTGAAGAGACGCTGAAGCTTTCTCTCCTCGGGTGCGTTGCCCTTCTGGACCTCAGCTCCGCATGTCTCAACCGAATGCATATTGTGCGCTTTGGATGAGCCTGTCGCGCCGCCGATACCGTCTCTGCCGGTCGCGCCGCCGAGCAGGATAACAACATCGCCGGGGGCGGGGACTTCGCGCCTGACATTCTCCGCGGGAGCGGCCGCTATGACAGCGCCGATTTCCATCCTCTTTGCCGCGTATCCGGGATGATAGAGCTCATCGACTATACCGGTAGCGAGGCCTATCTGATTGCCGTAGGATGAATAGCCGGCGGCCGCGGTGGTGACAATGCTTCTCTGCGGGAGTTTGCCGGGAATCGTCTCGCTGATGGGCTTGAGAGGATCGGCCGCGCCCGTGACGCGCATTGCGCCGTAAACATAGGATCTGCCCGAAAGAGGATCTCTTATAGCTCCGCCTATACATGTAGCGGCGCCGCCGAATGGCTCGATTTCTGTCGGGTGATTGTGCGTTTCATTCTTGAAGAGCAGGAGCCAGGGCTCGGAAACACCGTCAACATCAACATTGATTTTGACCGTGCAGGCGTTGATTTCTTCGGATTCATCGAGCTTATTGAGCTTGCCCTGAGTTTTGAGATATCTGACTGCCACGGTTGCCAGATCCATAAGGCAGATCGGCTTTGTCCTGCCGAGTTCTTTCCTGACGGCTATATATTCGTCATAAGCCTTCTGAAGCAGTTCATCCTCAAAACTCACTTTATCAATGGTCGTGAGGAAGGTGGTGTGTCTGCAGTGATCCGACCAGTAGGTGTCAATCATCCTGATTTCGGTGATTGTCGGGTCGCGCTGCTCAGATTTGAAATAATTCTGACAGAATTCTATATCGTCCGCATCCATCGCGAGGCCGTAATTCTCAACGAATTTTTCAAGTTCATCTCTGGAAAGAACGATGAAACCGTCGAGAGTTTCGACCGTTGTCGGAATCTCATATTTTGTGATAATTGTTTCGGGTTTCTCGAGTTTCGCTTCTCTCGCCTCTACCGGGTTTATGACATATTTCTTGATTTCCGCAATCTGCCCGGCGCTGAGATTTCCATAGAGCAGATAGACCTTAGCGGAGCGGATAACGGGGCGCTCGCCCTGCGACATGATCTGAATACACTGTGCTGCGGAATCAGCTCTCTGATCAAACTGACCCGGCAGATATTCAACCGCGAATGCTGTTGCGCCTTCGTCCGGCAGTTCGTCATAAACATTGTCGACCTGAGGCTCGGAGAAAACGGTCGGTACCGCTTTTTCAAATATATCTTCGGCAATCTGTTCGGCGTCATATCTGTTGATAAGACGAACATTTTCAAGCGAAGTTATTCCGAGCAGGGTTCTGAAATCGGAAAGCAGAGTCTTCGCCTCGTTATTGAAGCCCTGTTTCTTTTCGGTATATACTCTGTAAACCATATTACTCCTTTCCTGCCTCCAGCGCCCGTTTTCCTATATCGTGTCTGTAAAACGCATTCGCAAATTTAATCTTTTCCGCCTTTTTGTATGAGGCGGCGATTGCCTCTTCAAGCGTATCCGCGACCGAGGTGACGCCGAGAACTCTTCCGCCATCCGTGAGAAGCTTTCCGCCGGCAAGCTTTGCGCCCGCAAAGTAGATATCTTTCTTCACTTCGTCATCCGCCTCAATCTCGTACCCCTTCTCATAGGAAACAGGATAACCTTCGGAAGCCATGATTACGCAGCAGGCGCTCTTTTCCGAGATTTTAACCTCTGTATCAGAGAGCGTCCCGTTTGTTACTGCAAGCATTATTTCAAGCAGATCGCTTTCTAGAAGCGGAAGCACAACCTGTGTTTCCGGGTCGCCGAAACGGCAGTTATATTCAACAACCTTCGGACCGTCGGGAGTTATCATAAGGCCGAAGTAGAGGCAGCCTTTGAAGGTTCTGCCTTCAGTATTCATCGCGTTCATTGTCGGGATAAAAATCTTATCCATACATTCATTCGCGACTGATTTAGTATAATAAGGATTCGGAGCGACAGTGCCCATACCGCCGGTATTGAGACCTTCATCGTTATCAAGCGCGCGCTTGTGATCCATTGAGGAGACCATCGGCTTTACGCATTTGCCATCCGTGAATGCGAGAACGGAAACCTCGGGGCCTGTCATGAATTCTTCGATAACTATGTGATTGCCGCTTGCGCCGAATTTCTTATCCTCCATAATGGAGATAACGGCTTCGCGGGCCTCTTCTTTATTCTGAGCGATTATTACTCCCTTGCCGAGCGCGAGGCCGTCAGCCTTTATGACTATCGGAGTCTTTGCGCTTTCGAGATAATCGAGAGCGGCCTGCGCATTGTCAAAAGTCTCATAGGCGGCGGTCGGTATTCCGTATTTCTTCATCAGATTTTTGGAGAATACCTTGCTGCCTTCGATTATCGCGGCGTTTGCTCTCGGGCCGAAGCACTTTATACCTTTGGCTTCGAGGGCGTCAACGCATCCGAGAACGAGCGGATCGTCGGGAGTTACGACCGCGTAGTCGATATTGTTTGAAACGGCGTATTCCGCTATCGCTTCAATATCAGTGGCCTTTATCGGCACGCAGACAGCGTCATCCGCCATGCCGCCGTTGCCGGGCAGGGCATAAACAGTGCCGCAGAGAGGGCTCTCTTTCAGCTTTTTGATGACAGCGTGCTCTCTGCCGCCGGAGCCGATTACGATTATATTCATAAGTTTTTCACCTCAATGATGGAAAAGTCTCATTCCGGTAAATGCCATTACCATACCGTATTTGTTGCAGCAGTCGATTACAAGATCGTCTCTGATTGAGCCGCCGGGCTCCGCAATGTATTTGACGCCGCTGCGGTATGCTCTCTCGATGTTATCAAAGAACGGGAAGAAAGCGTCCGAGCCGAGAGCAACATCGGTCTTTGTGGCAAGATATGCCTTGATTTCCTCATCGGTCAGCGGTGCGGGCTGCTCGGTGAAATACTTCTGCCAGATACCGTCCGCGCAGACATCCTCTTCGTTTTTGTTGATATATCCGTCAATGATATTGTCTCTGTCCGGTCTGCCGATATCCGAGCGGAACGGGAGATTGAGAACCTTCTCATGCTGGCGCAGAAACCAGGTATCCGCCTTAGTGCCTGCGAGACGGGTGCAGTGAATTCTCGACTGCTGGCCCGCGCCCACGCCGATTGCCTGGCCGTCATAGGCGTAGCAGACTGAATTTGACTGCGTGTATTTGAGAGTGATAAGGCTGATTATAAGATCCCTGACAGCCGATTCGGGCATATCCTTATTCTCGGTAACGATATTCGCGAGCAGTTCGCGGTTGATTTCAAAATTATTTCTGCCCTGCTCGAAGGTGATTCCGAACACCTGCTTATGCTCAACGGGGTCGGGTACATAATCGGGATCAATCTTTACGATATTGTAAGTGCCTTTTCTCTTTGATTTGAGGATTTCAAGCGCCTCCGGCTCATATCCGGGAGCGATGATTCCGTCCGATACTTCTCTCTTGATCATAGTTGCGGTGGTTACATCGCAAACATCCGAGAGAGCGACCCAGTCTCCAAAGGAGCACATACGGTCCGTGCCTCTCGCTCTCGCGTAAGCGCATGCGAGGGGAGAATCGTCGAGACCTTCTATATCATCAACAAAATAAGCTTTTTTAAGCGTATCGGAGAGCTTTGTGCCGACTGCGGCGGATGTGGGGCTTACGTGTTTGAAAGAAGTGACTGCGGGCATGCCGAGAGCTTCTTTGAGTTCCTTTACAAGCTGCCAGGAATTGAAGGCGTCAAGGAAATTGATGAATCCGGGTCTGCCGTTGAGAATCTCGATAGGCAGGTCGGTGCCGTCAGCCATAAAGATTTTTGAGGGCTTCTGATTGGGATTGCAACCGTATTTGAGTTCGAATTCTTTCATTTTGCTTCTCCTTAATTGTTTTTGTTGATGATTCTGTTGGTTTCTGCGCCTGTTTCAAGGTCTGTATATCTTACATAGAGTGAAATCTTGTTATCCGCGTCGAGCGCGTTCCAGAGAGTGTCGGTGAATTCGTCGATATCGTTGCCGACGAATACTCTCTCGGGCTCGCCCTGGAAGGTCGGAATCGGATTGCCGTCGGTCACATAGGTATGAATGAAATGGCCGAGACCGGGGAGGGGATTATATGAGAAAGTGTATCTGTTGCAGGCGGTGCCGTCGGCGTCCGCGCTCTTGAGAATGCTCATCTCGTAGGTGAAATCTTTATCCGCAAAATATGAAACGGCACTGATTCTCGGAGTGAAATTCGGTTTGTCGGGTTCAAATTCTCTGCTTGTGAGCGCGCAGGAGAAGGATTTGCCCGCTTTGAGACCGTCATAAATCGTATCGGTCTGGTCGCCGTTGGTGACGATAAGAGCGTTACCGTATTTGCGGATTGCCGCGTAAATAATCAGGCTCGGGTCCTCGACCTTTGAAGCGTCAAAAGGCTCGGTGAATACTTCTGCGTTTTTCTCTGTGAAAACTCTGTTTCTGCTGTTTGCGCTTCTGCCCATAATGAAATATGCGGAAACTGCGCTTTTGCCGTCTGCGCTCTTGCCGACAATGATTCCTCTGCCGACATAGGGGTTGCCGGTGATGAGTTCGTCGATTTTGTTGATTTTGTAAATATCCATAATTACCCTCCCGTAATTTCTTTGCTTATCAGTTCAACGGCCCTGGGAAGAATTATCCACTCGGCCTGTTCCATTACTCTCTTCTGCAGAATTTCAGGCGTGTCGCCCTCTTCAATCTCAACGGCTTTCTGCAGTATTATTTTGCCGCCGTCGGGAATTTCGTTCACAAAATGCACCGTGGCGCCCGTTACCTTGACTCCCTTCGCGAGCGCGGCTTCGTGGACCTTCAGCCCGTAGAAGCCTTCGCCGCAGAATGATGGAATCAGAGACGGATGAACGTTTATGATTCTCTCGGGGAATCTGTCCGTGAAATTCTTGCTGAGTATGCTCATGAATCCCGCGAGAACGATTAAATCGATATCCTCGCTCTCGAGCGTTTCGATTATCTTTGCTTCAAACGCCTCTGCGCCGCCGCATTCCTTTTTGGTTATGACAGCGGTCTTTATGCCGTTTTTCCTGGCTCTTTCGAGCGCATAGGCATCCGGATTATTTGAAATGACTATCTGCAGCTTCGCGGAGGTGATAATTCCCGAATTGACTGCGTCGATTATCGCCTGCAGATTGGTGCCGCCTCCCGAAACGAGCACGGCAACGTTTGCCTTGTCTTTCATCTTTTTACCTCAGCTGAGCGTGATTTTGTTTTCGGATTCTTCAATCCTGCCGATTACATAGGCGTCCTCGCCGTTTGCCCTAAGAATTTCAAGAGCGGTATCAACATCTTCGGGAGCGACGACTATACTCATGCCGACGCCCATGTTGTAGGTGTTGAACATATCTCTCTCGCTGATATTGCCCGTTTCGGCAAGCAGTTTGAATATCGGCAGAATCTTTATGTCGGCTTTGTTGATAACCGCGCCGAGGCCGTCGGGAATGCTTCTCGGAATATTCTCATAGAAGCCGCCGCCCGTGATATGGGATATTCCCTTTACCTTAACCTTTTCAAGCAGGGCGAGAACGGGCTTTACATAAATCTTCGTCGGAGTCAGCAGCGCTTCGCCCAGGCTCTTTCCACCGAGCGCTTCAAGCGGAGTCTTTATATCCGCGTTTTCAACGTCGAATACTTTTCTGACCAGAGAGAAGCCGTTTGAGTGAACGCCGCTCGAGGGCAGGGCGATTATAACGTCGCCGGCCTTCATGGTCTTGTTGTCGATTATCTTATCCTTGTCGACTATGCCGGTGCAGTAGCCCGCGAGATCGTATTCGTCAACCGGATAGAAGCCGGGCATCTCCGCGGTCTCGCCGCCGATGAGCGCCGCTCCGGACTGAACGCAGCCCTCGCATACGCCCTTGACGATATCCGCAATCTTTTCGGGATAATTCTTGCCGCAGGCGATATAATCAAGGAAATACAGCGGCTTTGCTCCGGCGCAGATGATATCGTTTACGCACATCGCGACGCAGTCTATGCCGACCGTATCATGCTTATCCATTAGGAATGCGATTTTGAGCTTTGTTCCGACGCCGTCCGTGCCGCTCACGAGCACCGGCTTTGAAATGCCGGTCAGGTCAAGCTCAAACAGGCCGCCGAAACCGCCGATATCCGTATCCGCGCCGGGGACTGAAGTCCTCGCTATATGTTTTTTCATCAGTTCAACAGCTTTGTAGCCTGCAGTTATGTCAACGCCCGCTGATGCGTAGCTGTCTGATTTTGATTGTGTATTCATAGCTTATTCCTTTCCGTTCCAACAGTAGGTGCAGAGGTCGTCGGGGTCTATGCCTATTGCCTTGATTATTCCTTCGAGAGACTGGAATTCAAGCGATGAAAAATTGAACTTATCGCAGATTGCCTTCCTGAGCGCTTTGCCTCTCTCTGTGTTGCCGTCGGAGTATTCTTCGATATAATTAAAGCCTTCCTCGCCCTCAAGCTCGACTATAACGCGCCTTGCGATGAGCTCCATATCGCTGGTCGAGCGCGAGAAGTTGAGATATTTGCAGCCATACATGATGGGCGGGCAGGCGGAGCGCATGTGGACGGATTTAGCGCCGTTTCCGTAAAGGAATTCAACCGTTTCCTTGAGCTGTGTGCCCCTGACTATCGAGTCATCAACAAAGAGGAGGTTCTTGTCCCTGATCAAATCGAGCACGGGGACCTGCTTCATTTTCGCGATTCTGTTTCTCTCGCTCTGCATCGTCGGCATGAAGCTTCTCGACCAGGTCGGAGTGTATTTGATAAACGCTCTCGCGTAGGGAACATGGGCGTTATTGGAATAGCCTATCGCGTGAGCGGTGCCCGAATCGGGAACGCCGCCGACAAAATCTATTCCCTCGGCGTTGCCGAGCTCTTTATCGTGCTCGGCCATAATCGCGCCGTTTCTGTTTCTCATCATCTCTACATTGACGCCTTCATAGGTCGCCGTCGGATATCCGTAATAGCTCCAGAGGAAAGCGCAGATTCTTTTCTTCTTGCCGGGAGGGGAGAGCTGTTTGATTCCGTCGGGAGTAATCTCGACTATCTCGCCCGGCCCGAGCTCCTTCTCGTCAACATAGCCGAGCTTCTGATATGCGAAGGATTCAAAGGTGACAGCGTAGCCGTTCTCGCCCTTGCCGATAAGCACGGGCAGTCTGCCGAGGCGGTCGCGCGCCGCGATTATGCTGCCATCATCGCGAAGCAGGAGGATTGACGCCGTGCCCTCAATCGATTTCTGGGCAAATCTTATGCCCTCGGTGAAATCGCTCTTCTGGTTAATCAGCGCCGCGACAAGCTCGGTCTGATTTATCTTGCTGCCGGTCATAGCGTTGAAATGGCCGCCGCTGAATGAGAGGAACTGCTGGATGAGCTCCTGCGAATTGTTGATGATGCCGATAATGCAGATGGCGTAGTTGCCGAGATTTGAGCTTATAAGCAGCGGCTGGGGATCGGTATCGCTGATGCAGCCGATTGCCGAGGTGCCCTGCATCTCCTCAAAAATCTTGTCAAACTTGGTCCTGAAAGGGGAGTTCGTGATATTGTGAATTTCCCTCTGAAGACCGATTTCCTTATCATAGACGGCGATGCCGCCTCTTCTTGTGCCGAGATGTGAATGATAGTCCGTGCCGAAGAATACGTCGCTCAGACAGTTCTCTTTTGATGTGATTCCGAAAAATCCGCCCATAATTTCTCTCTCCGTTAATCTTTAAGTTTATTCATCACGTCCGCATCCTTTGCAAGGACTGCCGCGGCGTCTTTATTTCTTTTATCAATCAGCTTTTGTCTGAGCTCATTATCCTCAACAGCGAGAATCTCAGCGCAAAGTAAAGCGGCATTAACTCCTCCGTTTATCGCTACAGTGGCTACAGGTATCCCCGAGGGCATCTGAACTGTGGATAAAAGGGCGTCAATGCCGTCCAGTGTTGTTGATTTGCAGGGTATGCCGATAACGGGCAAAACGGTGTTTGCCGCTATTGCTCCCGCGAGATGAGCAGCCATACCTGCGGCTGCAATTATTGCGCCGAATCCGTTATCTGCAGCGGATGCCGCAAAATTTTTGGCCTGCTCCGGTGTGCGGTGTGCCGAATAGATATGCACTTCGTAGGGGATGGAGAATGCGTCGAGGGTATCGGTCGCTTTTTTGATGATGGGAAGATCGCTGTCGCTGCCCATGACAATTCCGACTTTTTTCATTTTTCTGCCTCCTTAAATATATCGATAAAAATTACAAACAAATAAAAAGAGTGCACTTCATCCCGGGGAATCCGAGATAAGTGCGCCCTGACGTCCAGCTAACCCGTCGGCTGCCTCTATATACTATATTTAGTAACTAAAGTATAACAAAACTACTATATAATGTCAATATAATAATTAAAAATTACTTTTTGCACAAATCTGAAAGGGAAATAAAGAGAATATTGATTATTATTCCGAAATATCCGGACAAAGAAAAAGCACCGGCCGAATGACCGGTGCCTGTCTTATTATTTTTAATCGAGTTTCGCCTTGAGATAATTCTCGTAGAAATCCTGAACTCCCGCGTAGAAATCCTCGACCGAGCCGTCGTTTTTCATGACGTAATCCGCCATTTTTTCGCTCTCGCTCGTGTGGAAAATCTCTTCCTCGTGAATGTCGTTTTCGCGCAGTTTTTCAACGCTTTTGCCGTCTCTCTCGCTGCCTCTGGCGAGCATTCTCTGATAGCGGACCTCGTCATCGCTGATAACTACGTCAACAAGCACGAATTTGTCGCCGAATGCCTTCTTGAAGACCTCAATATCCGAGGGGGGACGGATGCCGGAAACAAGGAAATTCGGGCTGTCTGATTCCTTGATTTTCTTGACTATCATCTCGGGGAAGAAGGTCTGACCGTTTTCCGACATGTATTTTTTGGAAGTCGCGTGAAGATTGTCTCTCGTGAGCTCAAGGCCGTCGTTCGTCGCGAGCTCGCGGACTACGTCGCCGATGGAAATCATCGGGAAATTATAGGTCTTTGCCACATATTCAAGGAAGAAATCCTTGCCTGTGCCGTTTTTGCCTACCGCTGCCAATACCATATGAATATACCTCCGGTTTTATATTTCGGGTATCTCGATTTCAATTTCTCTGCCGAGCTCGGCTGAGCGTGAAATACCGTCGATTATTGCCTGATTATAAAGAATTTCGCTGCTCGGAACGGGTGCCGCTCCGCCTTCCTTGACCGCGTCGCAGAAGGAGCGGATTTTGATGTCGAAGCAGTCCGTGTCGTTTGATTTCTCGGGGATGACTGTCTCAATCTGCTCACCCGCGATTTCGTGATAAATTACAAGCGGACCGCCGATGGAGCCGTTCCAGCATTCGGTCGAGGGAACTCTTACCGAGCCCTTGGTGCCCATGATTATCGTGTCGCCCGGGGTGTCGAGGTTCATTGCCCATGCGATTCTGAAGTCGAGAATGATATCGCCCTCGAGGCGGATGAAGCCTGCCGCGAAATCGTCAACGCCGAATACGTCGTGATGCTCGTAATCGGGTGATTTGCCGAAGAAATCGGATTTATATCCGGTTACGGTCAGGGGCTTCGGGTAGCCGATTGAATTGAGAACCATATCGAGCGAATAGCAGCCGATATCGCCCAGAGCGCCGATTCCCGCGGTCTCTTTCTCGATGAAGGAGGTGCCGAACGGAGTCGGGATGCCTCTTCTTCTGCCGCCGCCTGTCTGGATATAATAAATTCTTCCGAGCTCGCCGGACTGGCAGATTCTCTTGAGCATCTTCATATTCTCGTCAAAACGCGGCTGGAAGCCGATTGAGAGAACCGCGTCGCTCGCCTTATCCGCCTTGCAGATGGCGACTGCCTCGTCGAGAGTGACGCACATCGGCTTTTCTAGAAGGACGCTCACGCCGTGGTTGAGCGCGTAAATCGTGCACTCCGCGTGGGTTGCGTTATAGGTGCAGACGCTGACGGCGTCGCACATACCAGAATCGATAAGTTCCTTGTGGCTCGGGAAAAACTTGACGTTTTCGCCCACATTGTATCTCTCGCAGAATGCCTCGGCCTT
The DNA here is from genome assembly GCA_902792905.1 of Oscillospiraceae bacterium. Classification (GTDB taxonomy): domain Bacteria; phylum Bacillota; class Clostridia; order Oscillospirales; family Acutalibacteraceae; genus CAG-177. The sequence continues at coordinate 10,187 of CADBBH010000015.1, read as the reverse complement.
GCCGGGGATAAGGTCTGCCAGCGCGACTATCTCAACATCGGGGCATTTCTGATAAGCCTTGACATGCGCCTCGGCAATCCAGCCTGTGCCGATAATGCCGACTCTGAGCTTTTTGCTCATATCAATTTCTTTTTTTGCGCTGTGATCCTCTTTGAAAGCATCAAGAATGTTCTCTGACATATTTATCCTCCTTATTACCAGCCGAGTGATTTAAGATATTCTCTGCTGAGTTTTACTGAATTGAGCGGGGTGTCGCCTTCTGCCGGGTTATCCTGCTCGACGACTACCCATTCCGAGCCCGCTTCAAGCGAGGCATCGAGAATAGCGGGCATATCCTGAACTCCGTGCCCGACGGGCATGAATGAAAATGTATTTGCCGCCGCTTCCTCTTCATTGTCATCAATTCCGATGAGTTTATAGAGCGGCTTGTCGGACTTCTGCCCCTTGAAATCTTTCAGATGAACAACGGGGGAACGGCCCGAATATTTAAGTATATAGCCTGCGGGATTTTCGCCGCCGACATTGACCCAGCAGGTGTCGAGTTCCGTCTTGAGAAGGTCCTCGTCTATTGAATCATAAAGTATATCGAGCGCGTATTTGCCGTCAATCTTCACGAATTCAAAATCGTGGTTGTGATAGAGGAGCTGAATGCCGAGTTTCTTCGCTTCTTCCGCGATTTTTCTGATTCCCTCGATTGTCGCTTCCCAGCCGTCCGTGCCCGGTCTGCATTCCTCTGTAAGATAGGGGACCGCGACGTATTTACAGCCGATTTCCGCGTAATCCGCGAGCACTCCTGCGGGGTTTTCGAGCATGTCATAGTAGGGAACATGCGCCGATATCGGGGTGATACCGGTTTCTTTGCAGAAAGCGGCGATTTTTGCCGGTTCGTTGCCGAAGAGGCCTGCGAATTCGACTCCGTCATAGCCGAGTTCCTTCATTTTGCGGATGGTTCCGAGTAAATCCTTCTCGGCCTCGTCTCTGACTGAATAGAGCTGAACCGCTACGGGTAAACTCATAATTATCATCTCTCTTTCGGAGTATTTAATTGTCCATTTCAAATGATATCATATAATTCGTCAATATACAAGAAATTATTTTATAAAAATCAAAATTTACTCTTTTATTTTTGCGCAACATATAGTATAATCGGTATATAATATTATCTATATATTGTCCGGAGGCGTTATGGGAAGAGCTTCATCCAAAGAGAATAAAAGTATTTATCAGCTCTCGCGCGAGGAGTGCGGGCTGACCAGGGCTCAGGCGAGCGAAAAGCTGGTCTGGATATCCGACTCGAGAATTGAAAAAATCGAGAGCGGGAAATGCGCCGCCACTCCCGAGGAGGTCCTCGAGATGGCGAAGGCATATAAGAAGCCAGGCCTCTGCAACCACTATTGCAGCAACGAGTGCGCGATAGGCAAAAAATATGTTCCCGAAATCGAGGAGAAGTCGCTCTCCGAAATCGTGCTCGAAACTCTTGCCCTGCTGAATAAACTGCAGGGGCAGAAGGACCGCCTTATCGAAATCACTTCCGACGGCGTTATTCACGATGACGAAATCAAGGATTTCGTGATGATAAATCACTATCTCAAGCATATATCAATGAATGTCGACAATCTCAAACTCTGGTTTGATGAGAAAATCGAATCGGGCGAGGTCAACAGAGACATTCTCAAAAAAGTCATCGACGAGCTCGGCGAAAATATCTGACAGACCGCGTCTGTTGAATATATATGGGATAACGGAGGTAAATTATGAATCTCAAGACTACATTCTTAACCAGAATCGTTTCGGTATTGCTTACTTTTCTGATTCCGCTCAATCTGTGGATGTCTTTTCATCCCGGCGCCAAGATTGACCCGAATGTCAAAGAGGTGCTCGAGAAGACCGGCGGCTTTATGAAGGGCTGCTGCCACACCAATCAGGATTACGACCTGCTCGAGGGCGCGAATATTGAGTGGACCCGCAAGGATATTCCCTTCCCGTATAATAAAGACGGCTCCCTCTCCGAATACTATCTCAGCTGGAAAAAGGAGATGAAGCAGTATCACGACAACGGAATCAAAGTCTTTGCCATCACTCCTTATCCCCATGATTATATCGATTACGGCCTCGACCCGCGCAAACCCGAAAACAGGGCCGCGATTCAGAAGATTGCGAAATTCTATGTCAAGGACCTCGCAGGTATTGTCGGCGCGTTCCAGATTACAAACGAAATGGGTATCGACCGCTTCACCCTGCCTCTGACTCTTGAAGAGGCCGTTGATTTTATCGCGATGCACGCCGAGGTAATGTATAAGGAAACAAGAAATTCCAATGTCATTATCGGCTACAATATCGCGAATCCGACCGTTGCGATAAAGATGCTCAAATACAGCAAATGGATTGACTATATCGGCCTCGATCTCTATATCGGTTGCTTCGAGGAATTTGTTCACGATATCAATCTCTTCCCCGTCCTGCTCGGCATCATCCGCGGCGTTTCCCAGAAGCCTCTGATTCTCTGCGAATTCGGCTATATCGGCTACGGCGAGGCGCTCAGCAAATCCGAGAAGAAAGAACTCATCAACAGCTACGGCTTCAAGAGCGAAACCGACGCCATAGAGAATATGGATGAATTCCTTGACGAACTGCCGCCCGATATGAGCAACGAAATCGAGGAGCTCTATCCCGATGCCACCGACGAGGAGCTCGGCGAAATGATATTCAAGGGCGAATACGCGAACCATTTCTATAAATCGCTTCCGAAGAACTGCAAGCTTTACGGCTATGACCATACCCCCGAGGGCCAGGCGAAATTCTACAGGAACCTTATTCCGAAACTCCGCAAGCTCGATTACCTCTGCGGCGCGTTTGTCTATTGCTGGGCAGATTCCTCTCACTGCTATGTCTGCGGCCAGGCAGAATGCCCGGTTGAGACGGGCTGGGGACTTATCGACGGCAAGGGCAATCCCAAGCCTGCGTATTACGCTGTCAGAGACGGATTCAGCGATGCAAAGAAATCCCCGATTCAGGCTGCTGCGGACAAAATAAACGACTCGATTGCCGACCTTAACGCCAAGAGAGTTGAACTTGTCGACAGAATCAGAGACAAATTTGAGAATTTCGGTATATTTGCAAAACCGGCAAAATTCAATAAATAACGGGAGAACACTATGGAAAAAACAATCAAACTTTCAGGCAGAATCGATTCCGCAAATGCTGCGGAGAGAGAAGCGGAGCTCAATAAGGAAATCGGCGATTATTCCGGAATACTTATCATCGACGCAGCTGAGCTCGAATATATTTCGAGCGCGGGTCTGCGTGTAATCCTGCGAATCAAGAAGGCTATTCCCGATACCAAAATCATCAACTGCACTCCCGAAACCTATGATATATTCGATATGACCGGCTTTACCGAGATGATGGATATCTCCAAGGCATACAGAGAACTTTCGGTCGAGGGATGCGAGGTTATCGGCGAGGGCGCAAACGGCGTCGTCTACCGCACCGATCCCGATACCATAGTCAAGGTCTATAAGAATCCCGATTCTCTTGATGAAATCCATAATGAGCGCGAGCTCGCGAGAAAAGCCTTTGTCATGGGAATCCCGACCGCGATTCCTTATGACGTCGTCAAGGTCGGCAATCTCTACGGCTCCGTATTCGAGCTTCTCAATGCCAAATCCTTCAGCAAGCTCATCAATGCGGGCGAGTCCGTCGAAGAGCTGGCGAAGGCGAGCGTTGAAATTCTGAAGACCATGCACTCCACCATGCTTAAAGACGGCGAGCTTCCGAGCAAGAGGCAGGAGGCGCTCGTCTGGGCGCAGTTTACCGCCGATTATCTGCCCGAAGAGACAGGCAGAAAGCTCGTTGAGTTATTCACCGCAATCCCCGAGACAAACAATATGCTTCACGGCGATTTCCATATCAAGAATATCATGCGCCAGAACGGCGAGAATCTGCTTATCGATATGGATACTCTCTCAATGGGCCACCCGGTCTATGAATTCGCCGCGATTTATGCCGCCTATGTCGGCTTCGGCTGCCTTGATATGAGCAAGTGCTATAACTTCCTCGGTATTGCCGAAGACCAGTGCAGAGATTTCTGGAAATATACATTGAAATACTATTTTGAAGGCAAAGGCGACGATTATCTTGATGATATAACAAGAAAGGCATCAATTATCTGTTATACCCGCCTTGTCAGAAGAACTCTCAAACGCTTCGGCACCGAGGATGAATATAATAAAGCGCTTGTTGAATACTGCAGGAATTATCTTATTGAGAATGTGCCTTCAACCGAAAAGCTTTATTTCTGATCATCTGGAGGTGGAACAGTGAAAATTATTAAAAGAATCGCATTTTCAGTTCTTGCGTTGATAATAGGTATTGTTTTTATCGTTATCGGATCGGGTAATCTTTCCGCTGTTAAAAACTATACTCAGATTCAGGCGCGCGTCACCGCAATTAACAGAACGCCGTCCGCCGATCCCGACAGCACGGCAGAGAATATTACGGTATATGTTGAGTATGATCTGAGCGGTCAGAGATTCAATGAAATCCTGCAGGATCCCCCTGCAAAAGTAAATGAGGGCGATGTCATAACCGTCCGCTATAATCCCGACAAGCCCGATTATGTTACGGGAGCTACCACCACTTCCGGTGTTCTGTGTCTCGCATTCGGCTCGGTTGCCGTGATTGCGGGTCTGGGTTCTGCGGCTTTGTTTATACTGCGCGGTAAGAAAAGATGAGCCATATCACATCAATGGTAAATACCGGCCTGTTCACAGCCGGATATATGAAATTCGGAAACGGCAGCAGGAATATGGTTATTCTTCCGGGGCTCAGTGTGAAGAGTGTCCTGCCCTATGCCGGCGCCGTTGAAAAACAATACGAGATTTTTTCGCAGAAATATACAGTATATCTTATTGAGCGCAGAAACGAACTGCCCTGCAGCTATCCAGTTAACTGTATGGCGGATGATACCGCAGAGGTTATGAGAGCTCTCGGTATAGAAAAAGCCGATATATTCGGAGCGTCGCAGGGCGGAATGATTGCTCTCTCTCTCGCCGCCGAATACCCGGGTTCAGTCAATAAGATTGCCGTTGCCTCCACCTCTGTGCGTGTTGATGAAAAACGTTTTGATGCTATTGATGAATGGATTACACTCGCGCGCGAAAGAAAAGCGAAGGAGCTTTATCTGTCATTTGCATGCAAAGTTTATCCGTCTGAGTTATTTATTCAGAACAGGGAAGCTTTTATTGCCTTATCCGAAACAGTCAGCGAAGCTGAACTTGATCGCTTCATCACTCTTGCGGAAGGCACCCGCGGCTTTGACATTACCGCTCAAGCGAAAAAAATAAAATGTCCCGTATTCTGTGCCTTTGATAAGAATGATGATGTTCTCGGCGCTGAAGCCGGTTATGAAATCTCGGATTTGTTCGCGGAATGTTCCGGCTTTGAAGCATCTGTTACCGAAGGCTTCGGCCACGCGGTTTATGATACCGCGCCCGATTTTGCATTAAACATATATAAATTCTTTGAAAAATAATTTCAGCCCGCAGTTAAGGCCGTCAGACCGTTATGCGGGCATTTATGTTAAGAGGGAATTGATATGCAATTATTGAAAAATACGCTTGAAATCGGTCTTGAGAAACCGGTTAAGATTCTTCACGTTACGGACTCGCATATTGCTTTTGCCGATGAATACGATGACGAGCGTAAGCACGAGCTCGCAAAACGATTTGAATCTCCGGAAAGAGTTGAGTATCTTAAAGAACAAATCGCTTATTCAAAGGAGAATTGCGACGTTCTTGTACATACCGGCGATCTTATGGATTTTGTCTCTCACGCCAATACAATCAAGGCGCGTGAAATTCTCGCCGACGAGCATATCTTCTTTATCGCGGGAAATCATGAATACTCACAATATGTCGGAGAGGCCTGGGAAGACAAGGCCTATCGTATGAACAGCTATATGGAAATTGAGAGATACGGCGGATTCGGCGTCCCGATGCTCTGGAATACGCGAATTGTCGGCGGCGTAAATATTGTAGGTATTGACAACGCCTATCAGCTTTTTGAGGATTGGCAGATTCATCACTTAAAAAAAGAAGTAGAAAAGGGTCTTCCGATTATCCTCGCGTTTCACGATCCACTCTTTGAGCAATCGCTCTATGATTATCATTATGAGCGCGTTCCGAATGATACATGTACCTATCTTACCGGACTTGACGAAGATCATCTCGCGCGCTACAGCGAATTCCGCGCCTATCAGCATCGCCCGGATGAGCCGACTCTGCGAATGATTGAATATATCAAAAGCGAGCCTCTGATTAAAGCTATTCTGACAGGACATGTTCATTTCAATTATTTAAGCAATATTACTCCCGGACTTCCCCAGTTTGTAACAGGCAGCGGATACGAAGGCCGGGCGCGTGAAATAACTATAGTATAAAGGATATAATATGAGAATAATAAAGCAGGGATTGATATCAAGAATTACCGGTAGCTTTTTCAATTTTCAGTCATGGCCTTCGGCCTGCGTTGATGAAAACGGCGTTATATATGTTGTCTGTTCGGGCTTTCGTATGGGCCACGTTGATCCGTTCGGAAAAATAGTGCTTTATAAGAGCCGCGACGGCGGAGAAACATACTCACTGCCGGTTGTCGTCAATGATCATTTTCTCGATGACCGCGATTCCGGAATACTGTATCTCGGCGGCGGCGAATTCATTGTGACCCGCTGCTCTCATCCTGCGGAAAGCTATGAAACCGAATATGTTGACTGGATTCAGAGCGACAGCGGAGATGCCGGTCTCGGACTTCTTAAGCATTATAAAAGCATTCCCGATGAAGAGAGAAGGGGAGGATGCTTCTATCGTATCCTGACAGATTATGCGGAGAAATCCCGTGAAGAACAGCGTATTCCGGTGCATTGTCCCCACGGCCCAATTCTGCTGAAAAGCGGCAGAATTTTCTATCTCGGTAAGGAGGTCTTCTCCGAAGATCCCGAAAGAAAGGATAAGTTTTCCGTCTATATCAGCGATGACAGGGGAGTAACTTTTATTAAACACGCCGAATGCCCGATTCCCGGCGGCTATTCGTCGGATCAGTTCCATGAGGTCCACTGCGCCGAGCTGCCTTCGGGCAGAATTATCGCCCTTTTCCGCACTCATCTTACCGAGGATGATTCTTATTTTACAATTATGAAAACATATTCCGATGACGGCGGCAAAACCTGGAGCGAATGGGAAAAAACCGGCATCTGCGGCTCTCCGCCGCACCTCTGCCGCCTTCCCGACGGCAGATGCGCTCTGACCTACGGCAGGCGCGTGAGCCCATACGGTATATACGGCAGAGAGGTTTCGCCCGACGGTGAAATATCCGATAACGAATTTCTCCTCGCCGCCTGTTCCGAAATTGACAGCGATCTCGGCTATCCCGCGACAGTTGTTCTCCCCGACGGCACGCTCTTCACCGCCTACTACGCCCGCTTTGAATCCGACTCCTACGCCTCCCTCTTTTATGTAAAATGGGAGATATAAAAAGAATAAAGCATTAAGAAAAATCCCCGTCATAAGGCGGGGATTTCTGCTTTATAAGTATCCCGAGTATTAAATGTTATTGCCGAGTCAATTCCTTAGTAATGTGGAAATTTCTCTATTAAAAATACAAATCCCACAGCCGTTCAAGACTCGCGCCAAGGCGAGCGGCTGTGAGCTGAGTGAAACACAACTTAACCCGCCTGCTGCCCTGTTTCAGACAGCCCCCAGCGGGAGTCGTGGTTCAAGCAAAATGAGTGGGGTAAAGAATGATGCATTTTTATTTGTCGAGAATTATGAATATATGAATCATTAAAGCCGCCGATATCTGTTGATATCAACGGCTTTAAGATGGTCCGAGTGGCGAGACTTGAACTCACGGCCTCTTGCCCCCCAGGCGACTTTTGAAAATTTCAACTAGGGTCAATCAGGGTCAATAAGCCCTTATTTTCAAGGGTTTGTGCAACTTCAACAAAAGCCGAAAAAATTGATAGAAAATTGATAGATTTTCTACCAAAACGCTGATTTTTAGATAAATTTATAGATAGTTTTTTGGGCGAAATCTGAACCACCGAATCAAATTTTCTATACTCCGGAACTACACATGATTTGATTGATTATTAAAACCGGAGTGTTAAAATGAAAATCAATTCTGATGTAATAAATCTTACTGCATCTTTTCCGTTTATGATGAAATACAGCGATGTCTGTTCAGCAATCGGAATACAGGATAAATATCTTTATAAATTGCTGAAAAAGAAAAAGTTTGTTCATGTAATAGTCAAAGGCAACATTCGGATTCCATCATCTCTTTTTACGGCATATCTGGCTGAAGGAGATGAGTTTAACCGTTCAAAAGATTTTATTCAGATTTGTTATAAGGAGTCTTTGTCTTCTTATCCTGATTTGATGACAGTTGCTGATGTCTGTGATTATCTTAATGTCAGCAAGTCTACAATTAAAAGAGTGATTGCAGGCAATGAAATAAAGATATATAAAATCAAATTGAATTCGCAAATTAGATTAATAGTTAAAAAAACGGATTTGATTAGCTACCTTATGGATAATACAATTTATTGAAGATAGCACTTTTTTGATTGAATATGTTTGTTTAAGGCGAAGCTGTATTCTTTTATTGTTGATTTAAAAATCAGGATAATAAAGCTCGTTTAATGAAAAATAGTGTAAAAATAGTGAAATTTTAGTGGAAATTCTCAGCTTTTTATGGTATACTATCATCTGTAAAGAGGTGATGTTATGATAAAAGTGACACTTGATAATGCTATCCTCAAGAGAGTCTCTGCAATAGATCAGAATAAATTTACAGTCAATGAAACCAAGCTATCGGTTTCAACTGCAAATAAGCTTCGCAAAAACTCTAAAAAGAAGAGCTCCTATGCTTCAAACAAAATCGAAGGTAATCCGTTAACGGAAGCTCAGGCAGATGCTGTAATAGAGGCCGATCCGCATAAACATTTTATTAAACCGGAGCAGGAAATACGCAACTATTATCTTGCGCTTGATTATCTGGATAAACAGATTAAGAAAAAAGTTCCTATTTCTAAAGAGTTGATTCTTAAAGTTCAGGCATTAGTTGAAAAAGGCGCTGCAAAAGAAAAAATCGGATTAAGAGGTCCCATGCCTCCGGGATATCTTTTTGCGGTTTATGATTCTGAAACCGGAAATCCGGATTATATACCGCCTGAGTATACCGATGTTCCGTTACTTCTTGATGAACTTGTAGAATATGTAAACACAACAGATGATCATCCCTTGATTATTGCCGCAGTGGTTCATTATCAAATTGTTACGATTCATCCATTTGAAGACGGAAACGGAAGAACTGCCCGTCTTATGTCGGGATATATTCTCGAACTGAACGGTTACGGATTTAATGGTATCGGTTCTCTTGATGAATACTATGCTTATAACATTGATGAATACTATAATTCACTGCAAATGGGATTGCCGGCTTTATATTATTCAGGAAGAGATAATCCTCCCCACCCGGAAATCTGGGTTGGATATTTTCTGAGAATGGTTGAACTGTATTCAAATAAGGTATGTGAAATATCTCAATCATTCAATACCGACAATATCTATGAGGGCCTATCTCATCTTAATCTCAAAGAAAAATCTTTGCTGGCTTTTTTGATAGAGAATCATTATTACGAATTTACTCCTATTGAAATAAGCAAAAAAGTCGCGGTCACCAATAAAACAATAATAAACAGGTGTACCGCACTGGCAGCAAACGGTTATGTTGTTCCTGTAATTGTCAAAGAACGAATCCGTTCATACAAACTAAGTGATTTTACCATAGCAAATAAAGATAATATTTCACAAATCCTCAAGGATATCTGAAATCTGCATATTACTTAAACGATGAAAGTCGCTGTTTTTTTCAGCGGCTTTTTTTATATGAAAAATATTTTATAAGAATAAGCTCATTGATTTATCAATGATGTGCCGGGGGTCTGGGGAGCACTTCCTCAGCAAGCGACGATGGTATATACCGAGGCATTGCTTGCTGATGGAACAGAGAATATATTTTGCAAGAATGTTTGAGTGAAAAATTAAACGCAAGGAAGAAACAAAAAACTGACAATAAATCATAAAACAGTGGAAATCAGTCGATAAAAAGAGTAGAATATTGCCGGA
>CADBBH010000014.1 GCA_902792905.1 Oscillospiraceae bacterium | reverse complement strand
ATCATGGCGCTGATATTCGGAGTGATTCTGAACATTGTTCTTGAAAGCTTAGTTTTCTATGTCTTATTCAGCATTATTCGAGCTTATGCCGGCGGCGTTCACGCTGATAAAGAATGGAAGTGCTTTTTTTACACTTCCATTTCCATAATTATGTGTGTTTTAGGCTTAAAAATACTCATTAACATTGAACTAACTTGTGTATATGTTAGCTTGCTGATAGCATCTTCTCTACTTATTATTCTTTTTTCTCCTCTTGATACTGAAGAAAAGCTTTTGTCTGAAATCGAGAGAGAAAAATACAGTATCATATCTCTTCTAATTCTATTGATATATCTCACTATGTCTTTAGTCCTAGTTATAACAGGTATAAGAAGTATTAGCTACTCGATTTGTGTCGCTGTTACCTTGGAAGCTATTCTATTAAGTGCGGGTAAAATCAAACAAATAACAAATAAAAACAGGAGACATACTAAATGATACGAACACTAATATGGATAATAAAGTTAAAACTAATTTGATAATTTGGTTTTAATATAACGGATAATTGAAGGGATATTAATTGATTTTTATAAATAGTACATTGAAATTACTAAGAATCTAAAGCTTCAGCGTGTAAGCAAAAAGCTCTGATTAGTTGGGAGAATCTTTTACTGCATTTATCTATTTTTCAAAAAAGATGATAGTGTTATTTCAATAAGCGTATATGATAATTACTTAGATTTAGAATCGGCAAATAATATATTATATAATCTAAATTTAAAAATAAATCAGGAGGACTTTTATGAAAAATCAACGATACCAAAAAATCAGTTTAAAACTAACTTCGCTTTTAGTTTCAATCTTATTGTTGCTTCAAGTTGTTCAAATTGCTGCTTTTTCTGTCAATCTAATTGATGATGAGCGGATAGATGATAGAATTGATACTGAACCCGTTTTTTCAACTGAAGATATAATGCCTAATATTGTTTGTGAAATCTCTTCCAATCGAAAAGAGTATGCAAAAGAGTTTTTACTTGAAGATGGTTCTATATGTTCAATCTTTTCTTACTTTCCACTGCATAAAAGCGTTAATGGGAAGTGGGTTGATATCTCTAATTATAAACGTGAAGCTGATTCTGTTGAAAAAGTGTTGAGCAGCATTCAATCAATGGATGATATGAGCCTTGAATCGCGGCAGGAGAATCATCGATCTGAAACAGCAGAAAGTCTTGTTATAAATTGGGGAGATACGCAAGCTGCATTTGGCGGACGCCGTATAGTAGCTGGCGGAAAGAGCTTTGCGGTAAAGCCTGAAAATTTACACTACTACTTGTCAAACAATAAATTAGTAGTTTATGCTGGAATATCTGCTACTTGTACTGTTTCGTCCATATCGCAATCAAATGTTTATGAGGTTACATCTGGTTGGTCAAATAGTGGGGCAATTCCATCATTTGATGGAAATAATGTTTTGACAGTTCAAACTATGCCGATAACGCAAGTTGGTCAAACATATTCTTGGGATATTACCGATCTGTATAGCAGGTGGGACAGAGGAGAAACAGAGAATAATGGCGTGGCAATAAAAAATGAATCAACTAGCGGTAGTTTTACTGTTTTGAATCCTTGCTTGATTATAAGATATCTTGAAGTGGATTCTAACGATTTGGATTATACATATCATTCTTGCGATATGAGTAAAGCCGGTATTTTATATGTTAATGATGCTACAACCACTTTTAGGATTGATCAAAAGCTTATAGGGCTTAAATATGCAAATTATGAATTTAATGTAAGTAGAAGTTACGATTCTGCTGATAATTCCCCTCTTGAAAATGCTGCCGGAGTAGGCATGAAGTTTAATTATGAAAGCTCATTATCACTATATAATAATTATGCTAAATGGTTAATGCCTAATGGTGATACAATTAAGTTTATACCTTCTTCCCCATTGCTAACGCAAGGAGATTATCAACTTTGGAACAGCATAAACAATATAGGCAATTTCGTGCCTAGGTTATGGGTGAAGACTACTGAAATTAGTGGATTTACATCTACAAACGAAGTCTCATATTCAAATCTATATATTGTTGCAGATGGTTTAAAATATACTTTTAATAATAATGGCAATCTATCTGCCATCAAGGAATCTGGAAATAATAACGATGTTTTTACTTTTACATATGTGAGTCCTGATTTATTGGAAAAAGTAACATCAGTATCAGATGGGAGTTATTTATACTTTGAGTATGCTGTTGATAATAACACTGGTGGATATTGCATTACAAACATAACCGCTATGGATTCCACAAATGAACCAATTGGTCAAAATTTGGAAGTCGTTTTTAATTCAGATCTTTCAAATGATTATACCAAGTTAATTCAATCAGTTCAAATTAATAATGAATATGTGTGTAATTTTGTTTATGATTTTGATGGAAGATTGGTAAGCGTTGAAGATGAACAGGGAAACATCTGTGAAATAGATTATGCAACTAATGCCGGATATGCCAGTCCAGCTACAAATCATATAACTGGTTACACTCTTTATCGAGAAAATGAACAAAACCCGTATGATTCTCTTTTGATTAATAAAGATAACAGCTATATGCGCACATTCACACATGCCGATGGTACAATAGAACTAATTGGTTATGATGATCAATACAGATTAAACATATACAGAGGCAGTGATGGTGAGTATAAGTGCGTTAATTATGGTGATGGAAACACGTTTATTGCTTCATCAGGCGAGAACGAGTTAATCCGAAACAATCAATTTGACGAAACCTTAGGAATGGATTATTGGTCTAGAAGTGTTAATAATGACGATTTAATTTATACTAGTTCAGCGCATTCAAAATCGGGTAATTCTCTAATGCTAACTAACGGCAATAATAACGAAAAGACATTATTTGTTTCTCAAGCTATAGGGGATAGTTTGGGACAAATGATATTTGAAGCTGATAAAACATATGTGTTTGGCGGGTGGTTATATACCACTAATAATGTTCTTGATGCTGATAATGAGATTGGGATTGTAATAGAAGCAGCGTCTGTTGAAAATACATTGGTAGAAAACATAACTGACTTGGATTATACTGAAATCAGTTTTATTAGATTTGACAACACAATCCATAATTCGTGGCAGTACAGATTGCAGGGGTTTAAGTTAGACGAAGAGTCAGTTGTTAGATTGAAACTCCTATATAACAATCAACGTGGAGCCGTTTATTTTGATGACTTAACAATGTTTGAATCTGTGAAATCAGATTCGGACTTGGATGGTATGCTAATTTCCAATCCAATGGAATATGTTTACAGCAATGGACTTGTTACCGAAGAGACAGTCACTTGGGATAGGGAAAACGATAACGATTTATATATGTCCGCCTCATATTCATATAATAATAGAAAATTACAAGAATATATTGATTATAACGGTAATTCAACTTATTACAAATACAATTCCAGAACAGGAGAATTATCGGGTATAGGACACACACTCAGCAACAATGTTATCAGCGATGTGAAGAGTTTGCAATATGATGCGTCTTCGTTATTAAAAAGATCGGAGCAGATTATTCAGAATGTTGAAACAAACGCCAATGTTACGCTTGATGTTGAATACTATAATACTTCAGGCAGAGTAGAAGAAGTCCAGCATAATGGGGTTATACATGTTTTTGAGTATAATCCCGATGGCACTTTAGCGAGAACATATGCTGACAGTGATGCATTGCTTAATGGAAATAATGATGAATATTGTATGGATTATACATATTCAAACGGTGATTTAAGTGTTATTGATTATAGCAATGGCTACAGAATCAAATATTTAAACGGTACCAATCAAGGTAATACCACGAAAACAATCAGTTGCTACTCGGTTGATGGACAAAATGAAACACTTATTAAATCGTATGTTTATACATATGATGAAGACAATGTGCTAAGCAGTGTATATGATACCCAATCGGGACTTACGATCTCATATACTAACTCTGATTTAGATTCTTATGAGTTATCTGATTATGATGTGTTATATGAAAAAACGAGCAATTCAGATGGAACTGTTGACGAAGAATACTGGCAAAGGGCTTATTCGGATTCTGAAAACACATCATTTGATACGGTTACAGCATCTGTTACAAACGTCACTAATAATTCCGATGGAACGAGATCTATTCAGTCCACTACAAATATCGTTAAAAATACGAGATATTTTACTGACTCTACAAATTATTACCATGGATACTATGAATATGAAAAAGAAAGCGTTAGAGATTATTTTGACAGAATAGAAAGCAAGACAGTTGCTTCAAACTACCAAAGAGATAATAATCCCGGGAATCTTATTTCTGAAGTAAATTATGAATATGTTGATTTGGGTAATGGAAGAACAAGTGGCTTGGTTTCGGAATATACACAAACTTTCTATAAAGAGAATCAGAACTCAACAATTACTAACTACCAGAGTCTCGACAGAAAGTATGAGTATGATAATCGAGGTAATATTGCATTTGTTTATGAGGAAAACGGAAACAATATCACTCCGAAACAGTATTATGAGTATGATAATGCAAATCAAATAATAACCGAAGTTGACTTTTATAATCATTTTCTTATTCATTATACATATAATGCAGGAGGAAACCTTACCTCAAAAGTATATCATAGTTTCCCAAACAATTTGTTTAATCTGACTACAAGGCAAATCATTTCTGTGGGTTCTGAAATAAGGCGAGTTACTTATCAATATGATTTGGTTTGGAAGGATCGTGTTGTAAGCTATTCCGATACTGGCTTTACTGATGACAATGTTGTCGATTCGGTCTATGAAACAATTTCATATGACAAGATGGGAAATCCTTTGAATTATGTAGGAGATAAAACACTTGATTTAGCAAATTATAATGCCATTAATATTAGAAGCGCTCAAAGGATAATTAAGGGAAATTTGGAGTGGAATGGTAACCGATTAGTGTCTTTTGAAACTGACAGCAATAGATATGAATACAGTTATGACGCAAATGGTTACCGAACATCAAAATCACTTTACACTAAAACTGCAAGCGGAAATGATACATATACATATAATAAGACATCTATTATTGACTACATTTGGAATAACGGTGTTCTTTCCGGTATTCTTTACTCATCAGTAGACTCATCTGGACAAAGATACAATACACAGTCTGCTTTGATCATTTATGATCAAGAAGGTGCACCAGCGGGATATGTTTCTTTTGAAGGTGTTCCATATCTATTTAAAAAAGATATTAATGAAAATATTCTTTCATTGGTATATACGGATGGAACCGATACATGCTCAATACAATATGATGCATGGGGTTCTCCGATGGTTTCACTTTCCGGAAACTGGATACAGCAGATTGTTACAATTTTAACATTAATGCATAGTCCTTCTTTATACCATGGTTATCTTTATGATTATGAGAGTGGTTTGTATTATAACCAAGGGAGATGTTATTCTTCATCTTGGGGCAGATATGTTTCTCCAGAATCACCGGAAAAACTGACTGAACGTTCAGATAATCCGTTAGACGCTAATTTATATTTATTCTGTAACAATAATACTGTTAATAAACTTGATACCGTTGCTTCATGGTCAAGAGATTATTCGGGTGTTGAATGGCAAGCAAACGGCTTTGATATTAAAATGGATGAAATGTTTGCTTCCAGATCAATGTGTATGCTTGTTGCAAATCAAATAATTAAGAAGTATGGCACATGGTCACCTGAACTTGGATATAATATTAATGAAATGAATGCATTAAGAGTTTCCTCTGATTTGTTTGCACATTATGTTGGAAAAACAGCAACTGCTGCAGTCAATAAAGTAAATGCTTGTTGGGGAGACGGATGGATATTAAATAATCAGAAAAGCAACATTGTCAAAGTTAGAAAAAGTGACCCGAATGCTGATAAATACCTAAAGATATGGAAAGCTGCTCCTGAAATAAGAATATATGCGCTAAAAGAGGGAATATTTATTTCACTCTAATTATTAACCTTAAGCCAAGCGGTGCATTGTCGCTTGGCTTAAGCCCGTTTGTCATACTTTTTATCTAAAGGAACTGAAATATGAAAAGGATAGTATCATTTATTGCTTTTGCTGTAATTCTTATATCTCAAATCTCATTTGGCATAAACAGTATATACGCAATTGAGAATGTTGAGAACGAAGATGCAGAGATAAAATCGTTTATACATAATGCTGTACAGATAATTCAAGAACACGATCGTAACAATGACTATGTTGCGGAAACAACTAAAAAGAAATCTAGTAGCAATGAAGATAATTCGATCAAAAAAGAATCTCGTGAAAACTCTAGTTGGGATAATGAAGTTCCATTTTCCGATACCGCTTTTCAAACTTGCCGCTTGATTATCAAAGCCTCAAAAACGCCAGACAAACTCAATTCTACAGGAATGGCAAATGGTTTCAAGGATTGGTATATTATTCAATTTAGAGATGAAGAAGATACTAAATTCGCTTACACTCATTATGCATCTCAAACAAGTATTATTGAAGTATATCCGGATATAATAGAGAACACTTTATTAGACGGTGAAGCTAATGCGTACGGTAATATCAAAAAGGCTAATGGGAAAAAAGTAGCATTAAACTCCTGGGGCGGAGTGTCTACAGGTCTTTATGATATGAAAGATCATATTAAGAGTATCATTAAGAATCCAAAAGAAATAGTTGTTGGAATGATTGACTCAGGAATCAACTATAACCTTGGATTTTTTAGTAATCGATTGATAAGAACATACACTAATTTTCTGCCTGTCGGAGAACTTAATGATGAGATGGATATTGAAGATCACGGAACAGGAACGGCTGCAACAATTATTGATTGCACGCCAAACAATATTAAAGTAGCTATGTATAGAGCTGCAGGAGAAGTCACAAGTATAACATCGCTTGCATTAGCAATGATTCAAGCGGCTAATGATGAAGTGGATATAATTAATTGTAGTTTTCAGGCGAATAATTCTTCAATATTACACGATGCAATTGATTATGCAATAGATAAGGATGTAGTTGTTGTTGCTTCAAGCGGAAATTGGTCCAACAACTTAGAATACACAGACATAGGGCTTCCTGCAGCGCATGAAGGTACAGTATCAGTTGCTGCATGCTCAAATAACGATTATCCGGCAACTTGGTGTAGATTTGGCTCTACTCTGGATCTTATGGCTCCAGGGGAAAACATCCCATATTTATCAAAAAATGGCACTGTTATAATAGGTGATGGAACTTCCCTTTCTGCACCGTTTGTTTCTTCTGCTTTTGCACAGATGATGACCATATATCCGGAAATGTCAAATAAAGAAATTGAAAGAAGAATTGAAAGTACCGCTAAGCAGACGCTTTTGTCATATGACTGTAGTATTTTTGGATATGGTGTAATCGATATAATCGATGCTGTAGGAACAGAACGATTACACACGCCGATATATGATAAAGAACCTGGGAAATATCTTAATGAGTTATTCGTAGAGATTACAGCAGATCCGGGAACTGAAATCTACTATACACTTGACCAGAGATATCCTTCAAAGGAGGAAGGCATTTTATATACAGGCCCTATTGAAATGCCAGACAACATTCCTGTTTTGAGGGCAGTTGCATATAAGGATGGTTATCTAAAAAGCGACTGTTCTAGAGGAATCTATAGAGTACAAACCATTGGTACCCCCGATATGTTTGATTTTTCAAATGGAACAATAACATCATACCATGGTAGTGCACACGACATTATAATACCTGAACTAATGGTATATGATTTGCCACCAGAGAATTGCGTATTAGATGATGATGACCCAAGATGGGAAAAAACAGTTTATGATATTGCGCCAAATGCCTTCGCCGATGCTGAAATTTATGGTATTACAATCAGGCCGTTATCATATTTAACAAATCTGAAGAACGATATTTTTTCTTGTAATCCTTATCTTACTATTATTGATGCTCCGTCCGTTGAAAGCTTAGGATCAAGTTGCTTTAAGGATTGTTACTCTTTAAGTCTTGTAGATATGCCCAACATCAAACGAATAGGCGAAAGCGCCTTTTCCGACTGTTATTCCCTTGGCGGCATTAGTTTTCCACTATGCAATGAAGCTGGGGACAATGCTTTTAGAAATTGTGTATCTCTGCGAACGATAGATATGCCTTCGCTTGAATATATAGGGTTTGGCACTTTCACCGGAATTCGCGCGCAAGAAATCAATCTTTCTAAATTACATCATTTAAACAATGAGCAAGGAATTGAAGGAAATGGCGAACAGTTTTGTGGTGTACATTCTTATGTTTTAGATTTGCCAAATGTAACAAAATTTGGTAAAGGCTCATTGCAAAGCCTAATCCTTAAACGTCTGGAATTATCTGTTACCAAGGAAATCGATGATAGTCTAATGACAGTTTCAGGCGTGACAAGAAACGGTTCGGAGAATAAATATCTTGATTTAGTTTTACCCGCAACGCTTAATAAAATAAGCAACTTTTATCCAGGCACAGATTTAAACAGTAAGCGGAGTATAGTAACAGTTTACGGGAATAAAGGAACATACGCTGAACAATGGGCAAGCAAAAACAGATTCGAGTTTATAGAAATAACGCCTGAATCGGCGGTTATTACAGACTTGCCTGATGAATTCTATGACTATATGAGATATCTCTATGCCGATGTTGTGGGCTTTAACCGAACATATCAATGGTATGGCTCATATTCAGACAAAAACACAGGCGGAGTCCCTATTGAAGGCGCAAATGAAAGGGAATTTGTTCCGAAAGGAAACAAACAATATCCGTATTATTACTGTATAGTTACAAGTAAAGATGTCGGTTTTGCACCAATTGAAATAAAAACAGGGTCCTCTCGTTATGTGAATTATGCGGGAGGTATTCCTAATGCTGCCGATTATACAGGTTTTGATGAGATTCTTTCAACAATTCCCGAAGATTTGAGTATATATACAGATGAGTCTGTCGAAGCATTGAACAATGTTGTTGATAGTATAGACAGAAATCTTGATGTTTCAAATCAGGCAACAGTAGACGGATATGTTGAAGCAATAAGTAGTGCGATTGATAATCTTCAATTTAAAACCTTTACTGTAACTTTTTTTGCTGATGAGCAATACAAATATGAATATTCATTAAAATATGGTGAAGCAATTACCAAGCCGGATGAACCATATAAGAACGGATATTCTTTTAAAGGCTGGACTCCGGAAATACCTGAAACGATGCCCACACATGATTTAAACTTCCACGCGGTATTTGAAGAGAACGGCCTGGCCATACCATCAATAGGAATCAATAATTATGTGAATTCCCGCACAGTTGATTACAAAGCAACGATTACATTTACTGCGATAACAAAAGATATGCCGGATAATGCGACCATTTATTGGTATATTGACGGAGAAAAGGCCGGCGAAGGTGAACGATTCACCGTAGATAAGGCAACAGATGCATTTAGTGTTCAAGCAAAAGTAATAGATGTCTCCGGCAAGATTATTAGTTCTTCCGAAACCGAACTTATCAAAGTCAAAACCGATTTCTTCTCAAAGATAATCGCGTTTTTCAGAATGCTGTTTGGAAAGCTGCCAATAATAGAGCAGTAAAAAACAAAAGAAACGCCGAGTTAGAAACACTTTTTGCTCGGCGTTCCTCTAAATAAACGGGAGATTGAAAAATGAAAATCATAAAAATACTTTTAATTATCTTAGTTTTAACACTGATGCTCAGTTCATGCGGCAAATCTGGCAACGAAAAAGATGATATTTTTTATGGATATGAACAGGAAAGCGAAAGTACTACAGAAAAATCGCCATATATAATTGAGGGACAGGATGTTTCTTCCGATTCATTTGAAATGCATATTCCGGAAGAGTATTCATTAACAGAAAATGGTAATTCATTGCGAATTGAGAATGAAAATAACACTTTTGATATCTCAATTGAAGAGCATAAATATACCGGTGATAGTTTTGAAAATTATCTATCTGAAACACTTGAAGGATACAGACAGATTGGTGCTGAAGTATCGGAACCGGAAGCGGTTACTATCGGAAACTACGAAATGCAACGAGTAAAACTATCTTTTATGTCTATACAGGCATATGGATATTTTGTTGATCAAGGAGATAAGGCATTTTTGATATCATTAGTTACAAACGAAAAAAAGATTATGCAGGACGAAGCAGATATAGCGTTAGAACAAATAACATTTCATTTTGAATAATAATCGAAAAAATGTGGATGATATCATTAGCAAACGCATAAGTAATAAAGCAATAAATTAAACACGAGCTTTAATAAACTCATGCGTATAATTGCTATTTGAAAATGCCTATTCAATTTAAGAGGAATAATTATTTTTTTCTAAAAAAGGAGATGCTTATAGAAATATGAGAAAAAACTATAGATTTTTTAAGAGTACGGCAGCAGAAAGAAAACTTGAAAGTAAAAACGGTTTTTTCTGGGCAACACTGATTGTTGGTGCTATTGATACTTTTGAAAGGAAAAAGATACCAGACGATAAAAAAGTTGATGCGATAAAAGATATAATAAACACGGATGATATACAAATATTTTTATACAACAAAGGACTTAATCATATCAGAGAAAGATTCCGACAACAATACTCTATAAAACTTAATAAGAACAAGTGTTTTAAATATTTTTTTAAGAAAAGGGGATATAGCTATTTTACAGACACAAATATGGTTGATTTTTGTCGAGTTTTATTGCAAGAATTGAATGAAAGCTCTGAAGGAAAAATCGCTTTTCTAGAAACAATAAATGAGAACTGCGTAGATTTAATAATCATGCGAAGAAACCACATAATTATTAACGATTGTGTTAGACATCTCTTTGGGTTTCAAAAGCATATTATTTCGAACATTATACAAGACAAAGTGGGAGCAAGTGTTAAAATCAGTAACAAGATGGAAGCTTTAAAAGTAATAATAACTGAAATGGAAAGCTTAATAAGAGATTATTCTTTCCCTAATTATTGTAATTAATTGGATGGTTAAAAATGAAAATATATAAAATAATGCAAATTGTAGAAAAGAATTTGTTTTCTATTGAATCAAAACTTGATGAAATCAATACGACAAATGAATACTACACAGAAAAAATTATAGAACTGATTGTCCCACCATTTATTTCAACAATAATTACAGTTGCAACAGAGGATAGATTAATAAAAAGCGTTGGCATATGTTCGCTTATGTTTAAAATTGTTTTGCTTGTATTATTGTTTTTTTCTTCCTCAATTATTGCGTTTTTGGTTATTAAAGTATTAGTTCTACTTAGAAAAAAGGTAGACAACAAGAAAAACGATGAGAGAAGAAATAAACTAGCTTCTATTTTTTATGCGCAAATCCTTCCGGAACTTTATTATGGTGCAAGTTTGTTTGAAAAAGCATACGAATCTGAAATGACAAATATGAATTGTTCTAATAAAACAACAAATATAGAAGCCGAAAAAATATTGTTAAATCCAATTACACCTGGGAAATTGATTGGTGAAAAAACCTATTTATACTATTATGAAGCATTATATCATTTCAAGTTGGTTGATTATGCAATTAGAACAAACAGAATAATTGAGTATAAAGATTCAGATAGAGAAGAATTATTAGAGTTTTACAAATATGTAAGCAAAGGGGCTCTGCTTAAAGCCTTGTCATTTTGTATTCATTGTGTTGATGAAATCGGCAAACGCGTTGAAGAAAAAGATGTAACTGATCTTCGCAATCATTTTGAAGATTATATAGACAATTTAAGTTAACAAATAGCCTTTGGTTATTTTTGAAGATACGAGAGCTTTTACACATTATGATAATAGAACCTTGTGTTAACAAACATTATTACCCAACATTGAAATTATTTTATCGGAGATGATTAAAATGCAACAGCAACCCACAACCACATCCTTGCTGGCTTCTTTCGCAACACTAAAGGGACTTTCAGATGAGAAAAAATACCAAAGTCCTTATCAACTGCTTCAAGAATTTATTAGGTATATAGTTGAGACGGAACATTTGCACTCTTTTTCAAGCGCTGAAATGAAGCATTTGCTTAACAATAACTTCAGTTTTCAGATTCCAGAAGCAGTTATTAAGTCAGCCTCAAAAAAGATGAATATTTTATGTCTTGAAAATGGTATGTTTAAAGTGACAAAAAACGAGCTTGCAAAAGATAGTTTTTTTCAGGAAACAAAGGAAGAAGCAGACAAATATAGTCAGTACTTAGTCGATAAACTTTCTGAGTATGTAAAAATCAGAATTCAAAATAATGCGGTTGATAAGGATATTTTGTTAAAAGAATTAATATGTTTTCTTGTAGAGGATCAGCCGGGAGCAACTAATTATTATTCGGAATATATAAGCGAATATGTTTTGAAGAACGAAAAAGATGAAACTATTCAAAGAGGGCTAAACAGAATTAAAGAAGGAAGCATTATTTATATCGGTTTAAGTCACAACATTAACGAAACCGGAAGTATTTCAAAACCTCTAAAACTATACTTGGGAACTGAAATACTATTCAGCCTTATAGGATATAATGGGGTTATTTATAAGCAATTTGCGGATGATTTTTATGAACAAGTGCGATTGGCAAACTCCGGAAAACAAGAAACAATTCAGCTTTACTATTTTTCCGAAACAAAGAAAGAAATCAGTGATTTCTTTCTGATGGCTGAATCAATTGTAGAGGGTAAAAAGCATCAATGGATTGAGAAACCGGCAATGAAAGCCATTACGGATGGCTGCTCGACATCATCGGATGTTGCTGTTAAGGAATCCGATTTTTTCACAAGACTACGAACTGCGTTTGGAATAAAAGAAGATCCGTATGATTCATATTATGATGAAGAATCATTTTCAAGCAATTTAGAATATATGGATATTGAAGAATTCGAGTTCGAAGAAGATAAAAAAAGAAAAAGAGAATCAAAGCTAAAAATGATTAGCCATATAAATAAGTTGCGCAAAGGAAAAATCGCTCACTTTGACTTGGACTCAGAATTTCTTATGGTTACAAATTCACAAGAAACACTTCTGGTGTCAAAAGAACAGACAGACATTATTAAAGATTCATGTGGTAATAATGTAAGTGGTTTTGCTGTTTCGTTAGATAGGATAACCAATCTATTATGGTTCAAGCTGGGTTCTGGATTTTCTAAAGGTAGTTATCCGAAGAGCGCAAGCGTTCTTCTTAAAGCAAGGGCTGTTTTGTCATCGGCTGTAGCGCAAAAAGCATATAAAACATTTACAGAAACAAAAGAACAATATAAGAATGGTAATTTAGACAAAGAAACAGTTGCTGCTCGTATCATTACGCTTAGGGGAAAAACAAAATTGCCAGAGGAACTAAAGGCCGAAAACATTGAAGAAATAATGGACTTTTCGCCGGAGTTTTTAAGCAGAATCGAAGAACAGTACATAACCAGTCAAAACTCTATAAAAGAAAAAGAGAAATTAATTGAATCCATTAAGAAAGAACATGATTTTGAGATTTTAGAAAAAGAAGCAACAATAAAATCTCAAGCTTCGATTATTAGTGACAAAGAAAAAGAAACAAACGCTTTAATTGATGAACTGAATGTATACCGAAGAAAAGAGGAAAAATCTCAAAGGAAAAAGCAAAAAGTAAAAAATATTCTTTTGTTTGTTTGGAGTATAATTTGGAAAATTATTATTGTTACACTTGTATGTGGTGTTTTGATGATCATCGCAGAAAGAAGTGACAAGATAGCATTGTTTAAATATGTTCCATTAGCAATAGAATTAATTGGTGTTGTTTTTTCTGTTATATCAACTGTCAGAAAAGATGGAATCAAATACTTTGGAAAAGGAAAAGATGCTCAAAACACTAAGTAGTATATGGTTTGCGTATGAAAGAGAATAATAAATGCTTAAAGGATTGTTTAATGAAAGAAGAATGCAAAAAGAGCTTGACAACATCAATCAACCTTGGTAAAATTTGGTTATCAGTATATGTGAGGTTTAATGATTATGTCTTTGGAAGATATTGTTCTCAATTTATGCTCATACGATGATGAACAAGAGTGGTTTGAATTTAAGGAAAACTGGTTCCAAGCGGATGCTTTGGGCGAGTATGTTTCTGCTTTGTCAAATGCTGCTGCTTTTCATCACAAAAGATTTGCATACTTTATCTGGGGAGTAAATAACGAAACTCATAAAATTGTCGGCACAAAATTCAATCAATACTGTGATTACAAAAGTGCACCATATCAGAATTATCTTGCCAGGAATCTATCTCCCAGTATAAATTTTGAGTTTCATGAGCTTATCATCAACGGTAAAAGAGTGGTTATACTTATTATTCCCGCAGCAGAAGAGATTCCGACCGCGTTCAAAGAAAAGAGATACATACGTATAGGCTCTTCCAAATGTAACATTAGTAAATATCCGAAGAGAGAAATACAACTTTTTAAAATTCTTGACGGAAGAATGGAAACTGTCGAGACAATGAAAGCAAAATATCAAGATCTAACTTTTTCAAAGCTTTTCGGGTATTACGGTTCAAAAGGGATTGTGTTAAACGAAAAAACATTTGAAAAGAATCTAGGGCTCAGAAATGAAAAAGGAGAATACAATCTCCTGGCTCAGCTTTTATCTGACAACTCTCATTTCCCGATAAGAGTGTCTATTTTTGAGGGAGAAACCAAAGCTTCAAATCTGTTTTCTGTGCGCGAATTCGGCGACAACTGTTTGCTTTACAGTTTGGATGAATTGCTGAGATACGGAGATGTTCTCAATATTATTCAAGCTGATGAGCGAAATCGCGTGGTTGAAAGGAAAGAAGTTCCTCTGTTTGACAACAAGGCATTTAGAGAAGCTGTTATAAATGCCATACTGCACAATCAATGGACAAGTGGAAACGAACCTATGATTTCGGTTTTCAGCAACAGAATCGAAATTCTGTCCAGAGGTGCGTTACCGCCGGCTCAGACAATTGAAGGTTTTTTCCTTGGCGAGTCAATTCCGGTTAATGACAAATTATCAGAGATCTTTCTTCAATTGCACATAAGTGAAAAGTCCGGACGCGGTGTTCCGAAGATTATAGAAGTTTACGGCAAGGAAGCTTTCAAGTTCAATGAACGCTCAATTGTAGTAACTATTCCATTCAATAAGGTTGATAGAAGCGAGGGTCAGGTTGATAGTAAAGTTGATAGTAAAGTTGGTAGAGAAAACGGATTGAATAATCGGCGCAAACAGATTATGTCGGAAATCCGCAACAACCCAAACATTACAACTAAAGAGTTGCACAACATACTCGCAATAAGTGTAACTGCAGTAGCAAAAAACCTGGCATATCTCAAACAAAATGGATTTATCGAAAGAATAGGTTCCGACAGATCAGGTTATTGGAAAGTGATTGAATAAGAAATCAGGTGAAATCATGCCCGTAAAAGTAACAATACAGGATTTAAGTGAAGAAAAAGAGCAAAGAAACCGGGCAGTGATTTATGCCCGTTACAGTTCCGAAAGACAGAATGTAACCAGCATTGAACAGCAGATTCGCGAATGCATGGACTACATCAACCGTAAGGGCTATGAACTCATAAAAGTTTATTCCGATAAAGCTAAGTCTGCCTCAAAGGATATTGAAAAGCGCAAGGATTTTATGAATCTCATCGGGGATTCTTCAAACGGCAGTTTTGATGTTGTGGTCGCCTATGCCCTTGACCGTATCAGCAGAGAAGAGCACGGCGGTTTCTATGAGTATGAAAAGATTCTGAACACAAATGGTGTAAGAATAGAATACGCTACCCAGGAATTCAATGAAGAATACGGAGGCGGTATTTCAAAAGCGGTTCATATAGAAATGGCTTCCGAGTATGTGGTTCAGTTACGCAAAAATGTTGTTCGCGGTATGCGTGATAATGCTATGCACGGATACCATAACGGCGGTCGTTCCTTGCCGGTAGGAATAAAGCTTGTAGGCGATGATAAAAAAGATAAAAGATTTGCCCCTAAGGAAGAAACAAGAGAATACATACTTAAAGCATTTGAAATGTATGTTGCAGGAGATACAACCAAAGAAATCTGCGATTATCTGAATAATAACGGAGTCAGAACCTATGCCGGCAAAATGCTGACAATCAATTCCGTTAATCGTATGTTAGCCAACCCCATATATAAAGGAACCAAAGTAACGGTATTCAATAACAAGATAGAGCATAAAGCATATATTGTTGACAATGCCTGTGAAGCAATAGTATCGGAAGAATTATGGGATAAGGTTCAGGAGGAAAGAATTAAGCGACTTCACATAGGCGCGGCAGAAAAGACAAGAGGCGTATATGAACTCCGGGGTAAACTCTTCTGTGGCGAATGCGGCGGAGCAATGGTTGCCGACGGCGGCACAAGCCACACGGGTGAAGTTCACAAATACTATGCCTGCCGCAATAAGAAAGAAAAGCGCAGAACCGATCCTGACAGATGCTATAAGAAAAACATACCCAAAGAGCAGATTGAATCGGCTGTAATCGAAATAATTTCCGATTTTATCTGGAACGAAAAGCTTATTCAGGAGTATATCAATGCCGCCGAGAAAGTGGACAGGAAAGTAACCGTTAATCCGAGAATTGCCGAACTTGAAAAGGAAATCCGCAATCACAAGGAACGCAAGAGCAGAGCGGATAACGCTTATATGGATACCGGCGATAAAGAATGGCTTGAAAAGAGCAAGGACGAAAAGAAACTTATCGACAAAGCCGAAAAGGAACTAAAAACCATAAACAATCTGAGCAAATACAGCAAAGATGCCCGTGATTTCATAAAAGAGATATATGAACTCCGTGATATCTGGGTTGAACTTCAGAGCACTCCCGAAGGAAGAACAAACATAGTAAAGAGCTTTATTGACCGGATTGAAGTGACAGACGATAAGGATGATCCTGACAAATATAAACTAAAACTGTATATCAAAGCGGATCCGGACTCCAATGCATCAACAGAGCTTGACGCGGCAGTCAATCTTAAAGTTCAAGATTGCCTCGCTAAGGTCCACCAAAAAGCGAAACGCTTGTCGAAAGGCAGGCGTTTCGCTTCTTTTTATTATTCTTTCAGCCTTTTTTGAACCAGGTGAATAAAGACACGAACCAGGCGCGTATTTTGCCGAAAAAGCTCTCGGGTCTGTCAATGTCTTCATCGCTCTCCCAGTGCTCCGTGTCGCAGTTTTCCGCCGTCATAGCGGCGATTTCACCGTCTGTCGCGTCATTGGGATTTGTATCGGAATAGACCACGAATCTTGACGGCCAGCAGCTGTCCGAGACGGTAATCTGCTCCTTGGAGGAAGCGATATCATAGAGCAGGCGCAGTTCCCAGCCGGACCAGTTGGAGTGGGTGGAATTCTTGATAAACCAGGTGTTTTCAGGCAAAAGGCAAGTGGAAGCGTCAATCTGTCCGTCGGGAGAGATATAATCGCCGAAGCCCGCCGCCTTGCGCTGCTCAATGTATTCAGCAGGAAGATCCTCATAAATCGTTCCGGTTGTTGCGCCGAATGATGAGCGGCCGACAGAGGCGAACTGATCGGAAACAAGGTCGTTGGTTTTGCAGACCGGCATGGTCTGGAAGCCGTATTTTGAGATGACACCGAAATGAACGCCGTTTTCCATCGTTGAGTTGATAATCTCGGGAACTCTCTGACGAACTGTTCTGTCATAATTCTCAAGCTTTGCAATCAGTCCGGCGTATTCGGTTCTCTTCTCGCTGCCTTCGGGGCCGAATACATATTCCATCGCGACGGGATAATCCTCTTTCGAGACGCAGGCCCAGTAATTCGGCCAGGTATAGAGAGTGGAGAGCGCGATCGCGGAAGTAATGCCCGCTTCAAGCTTGCTGTAAAGCTGTGTTCTCGATATGGCGGTCGTCGGGTCGAGAGCGCCCGTTCTGTCAAGCATTTCCATTGTGATTTTCACGAATTCGCCGACATCGAACAGACCGATTGCGGCGCAGTCGCGCAGGGTGCGGTTGATAGCCGTGTAATCGACCGTGAATTTGCCGCTGATGGGCTCGCTGAGCATCTCAGCGCCGCATACAACACTGCCGTCAAAGGCAACACCTCTGACATGCTCCGCCGCGTGCTCTGGATAGACCGCGAGATAGGCGGTGGCTATATTTGTGCCCAGGCAGCTGGCGATAATTCCCACCTGACTGCAGCCGGTTGAAGCGAGTATGTCATCAATAAATGATTTGAAATCCGCCGCGGTTTCGATGGGATCGAGGCGCCAGTCATAAAAGAACCAGTATCTGTCATGCGGATAATACTTCGTGCCGTCTTCATTATACCATCCCTGATCGTTATGCCTTATCCTGTCCATCTTCTCAACGCGCTCCGGGCGAAGACCCGTGCCGTACTGGGGATTGCCGTCCTTATCGAGCAAAGAGCGTTCGAAATACTTGGTGACCTCCCTCTGAAGGACCTCATAATAGGGATCCCAGTCGTTTTTAAGAATGCCATCGAGAAGATAGGAATAGGTAACAGTGGCAATCGTGTTGAGAATTTTATCGGTATCAACGCTGCCGTCGTCTGTTTTGATTACTGACGCTATTTCTTTATAGTGAAAAACCTTGTTGCCGTTTTCATCAACCAGTTTTTCGCCGTCGCCGGAGATACGTATTATGGGGATATCGCTGTAGCTTTGTGAAATCCATTGCGTTTCCTTGGCTCCCGCCGTTGCCGTAATGCCGAACACCATGGCAAGCACGAGCACAACCGATATGGATTTTCTGAAAAGATTTCTCATTGCAGGGGTTCTCCTTATACTCATACATTTTGATTTATTATAGCTCAAACACCGAAATTTGTCAAATTAGAAAATTCGCCGGCATATTTAAGAAAAAGCAGGCGGACGGAGTGACTGTCCGTTTAATCTTGCATTATTAAATCTGTTATGATATTATTTTAGATATAATTATTAAAATTATGCGCGGAGACGGTTTTATGACAACGATTTTTCAGATATTAAAAACGATTCTTACCGGAATATTCCTGCTGAGTCTGATTTTTCAGACGAAACCGGCGGGAGGAGATTTCGCGCCCTCACAGGCGGCGGAGCCCGGAGACGAATCGAAATACATTCAGATATCGGCCGATGACGAGGGCTTTGATACCTGGAACCCGCGTGAACTGACAGGCGGCTACCGCTACGGCCAGACGATGATTCTCAACGCCGACGGCAGCCTCGATGTCTGGAGCGCCGCAAACGGACCCGGCGACATAATCGATCTGGTTTCATACAAGCGCCTCTATGATGACTGCAGGAAGAGCACGCGTGAGGTAATCGCGGTTAAACCCACTCCCGCGAGCCACGATCAAATGTGGACCTGCGACCCGGGAGTGATAAAATTCGGCGGATACTATTATATCGGCTATACGACGACCGCGGATGACAGAGGCGTTGACAACGATGTCTGCATCGCGAGAAGCAAAAATCCGGAAGGTCCTTTCACCGAGAAATGGGACGGCGAAGGCTGGGGTACCTGCCCCGCTCCGCTGATTGAATACACCGATAATCCAGATTTCTTCGGCGCGGGCGAGCCCTCATTCGTGCTGATGGGCAGCACTCTTTATATTTATTACACCTGGGCGCTTGACAGCGCGGCTACGCGCGTTGCGACCGCGGATATTACCGACGAAAACTGGCCGGCGCACCTTGAGTTTCACGGCGAATGCATCCCGTCGAAAGACAGCGGCGATTCGAGTGACGTGGTCTATTCCGACGAATACGGCAGATTCATCGCGGTATTCACCGAAAAACGTTTCAGCGACAGCAGCTATGTTGCGGTCTGGGAATCATTTGACGGATTAAACTTCCGCAAAAGCGGATTTGTGAAAGCAAATACGGCGAAGAAACTCCACAACTGCGGAATCTCCGCGAGGGCCGACGGACATATCGGCGCGGGAGACCCCGTTTATCTCTCCTACGCCTACGGCGGCGCGGGCGACGGTGACTGGGGCAACTGGGCGACAAGAATGCATAAGGTAACTCTCTCGCTCGCCGACAGCCCCAAAACCGATGATTCGCTCGAGAGCAATTCGGATATAAAGGTCAGCCGTGCTCCCGTCTCGCCTGTTCCCGAAATCACGACAATCAAGGCGGAGCACCAGATTTATGATATAAGCGGTCCTCAGAATATACTGATTATGGCCTATGATTCGGACGGAATGTATTTCCCGATACTTTTCGGAGCGAAATTCAGCGGATATGATGAATCCGTAATCAGGATGAACGGTTCGCTCATCACCCCGGTCTCACCGGGAACCACCGGAGTTCATATCAGCTGGCACGGCTTCACGGGCGATTTCGTTGTGAATGTCACGCAGTAACGCAGGTACCGAAATAACGTCAACGAGGAGGGAAAGAATGAGAATCATTCCAAAAAAGCAGACTCTTCCGCTCACCGCCGCTTCGATAGACAGCGTTTCGGAGGAGTTCGGCAGCTTCCTTGAAAGTCTCGGCACGCAGAGGAAAAACCTGATAATCTCACGCCTCGCACTCGAGGAGGTTCTGCTCGATTATCAGGAGCATTTCGGCGAAGAGACAAAATTCACATATACCGAGAGCTCCTTCCTCGGAAGGCCCTATATAAACATCTCTGTGCAGGGAGAAGAGTTTGAGCCGCTCAGGAGGGACGACAACGAGGATGACTTCGGCAACCGCACGAGCGCTCTGATTCAGAGCGCCGAATCAACGCCCGCCTACTCATACGAGCACGGGACGAATTCGGTTACCATGAAATTCACGAAGAAGTCGCTCAATCCGCTCGCGAAGCTCTTTATCGCG
Organism: Oscillospiraceae bacterium; assembly: GCA_902792905.1. Taxonomy (GTDB): domain Bacteria; phylum Bacillota; class Clostridia; order Oscillospirales; family Acutalibacteraceae; genus CAG-177. The sequence continues at coordinate 51,374 of CADBBH010000014.1, read as the reverse complement.
GTCGGCTCGGCGGTGATAGTGTCATTTCTGCAGTATATCACCCCGGAGAGCGCAATCGCGTTTATCAAGGATGACCTCCTCGTTCCGCTCAACAATACATTTATCGGAATGATGGCGACTATCGAGCTTCCGCTGGTCTTCTTCTCGGTCGCCTGCGGAATTCTCGGCATAGGCAACAGCACGGTATTCGGCAGAATCGGGCGCAGGATGGTGCTTTATTTCCTGAGAGTCCTGCTCGCGATGACGGCCGCCGCCGGGCTCGTATTCGCAGCTCTCTTCCGTATTTCAAGCGGTGCGGCGGAGCATATTCAGATTCACGGCGGCATAGAACTGCTGCTCGGAATCATTCCGAAGAGCCTTATCGAGCCGTTTACGGAAGGCAACTCCATGCAGATAGTTCTGCTTGCGGTGATTATCGCCTCAGTTATCGTCATGCTCGGGGACAGGGCAAAGCGGCTCTCCGAATTCACAAACGAAGCAAACAGCGTAGTGGTCCAGATAACGAGAATCATCTCAAAGCTGCTCCCCTACTTTGTGTTTATAGTTCTTCTCAATTTAATCTGGTCCGATGAGATGCATCTGATACTTGCGATGTGGAAGCCCTTCGCGATATTCGCAGCGTCGCTCATCTCGTGCTATATCTTTATGCTTCTCTATGTTTCGTTCAGAGAATCGGTTTCTCCCCTCGTTCTGATTAAAAAAATGCTGCCGACATTCATGATAGGTCTCGGAACAGCGTCCTCAACAGCTCTCAACGGCGAATGCTCGGACTGCCTTGCGACGCGGCTCGGAGTCAACCGCAGATTCGTGGAATTCGGTCAGCCGGTCGGTACGGTCGTCTTCATGCCGTCAACGGCCATCAGTTTTCTCATCTGTTCGGTCTATATGGCATATTACTATAAAATACAGGTATCGCTCCTGTGGATGGTTATCGCGGTTCTGATCTGCTCCTTTGTAGCGGTGGCGACTCCGCCCGTTCCCGGCGGCGCGATAGCTGCCTACTCCGTCATTTTCGCCCAGCTCGGAATTCCGCTGAGCGCGGTGTCGATAATGATTTCCATCGATATTCTCTTCGATTTTCTCTGCACGGCATATGACGCGGCGTTCCTGCAGCTGGCAATGATACGCGTAGCGGACAAAACGCAGATGCTCAATTATGAAACGCTGAGAAAACCGGCAGATAAAAAATAACTCTGACTTACACTCATTCACCCGCGAGGGAGGATACATCTTGACTACGGCAGTTAATAAAAAGCACAGGCCTCTTATGGTCAGAAAATTTGATACAATGCTGCTCGGCGGAACGCTGACAATGATGGTGGTCTCGGTTCTTCTGATGTCGGACTCGGTCATAGCGGGTATATTCATCGGCTCGAATGCGGCGGCGGGAGTCAACCTCGTTACTCCCATCTACTCAATCTCGGCGTTCTTCGGCTCGATATTCTCGCTTGGAGTTCCCATCCGCTATTCGCTGAAAATGGGACAGTTTGATAAAAAAGAGGCCGACAGAGTCTTCGGAACGGGACTGCTGATGTCAGTTTCCATCGGCGTTATTCTCTTTATACTCGCGAGCATATTCGGAGACGCTTTTATCAGAGGATGCCGCCCTTCCGCTCAGGCGCTTGAGCAGGCGCGCGGATATCTCTTCTGGATGCGTTTCACCATCCTTTTCCTGCCGCTTGATATGCTGATGGCGGAGATGGTATATAACGACGGAGACGACAGGGTTTCCGTTATCGCGAACTGTGTTCAGGGCATCGGCAACCTCACTTTTTCTCTGATTCTCAGCAGAAAAATGGGCATCGCCGGAATCGGCCTCGCCTCCTGCCTCTTCACCTTTTTATCCCTCGCGGTGCTCTTCATCCATTTCCTCAGAAAGAGCAATTCCCTGAAGCTTAATTTTTATTTTTCGCTCAAGGTGCTTTTCGATATTGTGCATTACAGCGCAATCGACGCGAGCACATACCTCTGGCTCGGCGCGGGAAACGCGTTGCTTAACCGGTTTGTCTGCACGCATTTCGGCACCGATTATCTGATTCTCGTCTCCGTAATCACGCTCTGCCGCGAATTCCAGCTCGTCTTCGACGGTATCGGCGAGGCGATAACCCCGATTATCAGCGTCTATCTCGGGGAGGACTGCTTCCCCGGAGTGCGCACAATCTATTCACGCGCGCGGAGGACGGCGGTTTTCGAAGGCGGGATGCTGATTCTGCTCATGTATGTGGCGGCGCCCGCGGTGCCCGTTCTGCTCGGAATCAAAAATGTAAAGATTATGAAGCTTGCGGTTGCCGGCCTGCGGATAGTATCGCTCGGCTCGGTATTCACGAGTCTGATGTATCTCTCGACCTCCTATTACCTGCTGCTTGACAGAATCACGCTCGGTCTCGGAGTCAGCGCTCTCAGGGATGTGGCGGTTGCGGTTCCCGCCGCGCTCGTTTTCGGCCTCGCATTCGGTATTCACGGCCTTTTCGCAGGGTTTGCCGCAGCGGCGTTTCTGGCCTGGGTTATTTCCTCACTGTTTCTGCGTGTACGCTTCGGCTCCGACGCCCCCCTTCTTCTCAAATCGCGCGAGAAGGGAAAAGAGGCGATGCTCTACTCCCTCGATGTGAGGACAGATTCCGTTCTTGAAACACGTGACCGTCTCGGCGAAGATCTTGAAAAACTCGGCTTTGATGAAAGGTCGGTTATGCGCTCGCAACTCGTTTTCGAAGAGCTCTTTATGCTGATTTATGAAAAGAATCCCGGCAGGAACATTCAGGCGGAGTGCGCAGTTGTTATCGAAGGCGGCAGAATACGGATGATTTCACGCGATACGGGCTGCAAGGTCGATCTCTCCGATCCCGATATGGAAATCGATTCGCTCAGAAGCTACGTGATTTCAAGCGTAACGAATCAGATAAGCTCGCAGAAGCATCATCTCGTTACAATGAGCTTCAACAGGAATATGATAGAGCTTGAAGGTAACCGCGCGGCTAAAGCATAATCCGTCCCCTGCCTTAAAACTTGATTTAACAACGGAAATATGATATAATAAATCATCATTAAGAAAGGAGGCGACGGTATGTTCGAGCCCGTTTTATCTTTCATTGACGGCATCGCCGATGTTATTTCATCATTCTTCGTAAGCATTCTGTTTTTCCTTTTTAACTGATTGAATATGCCGGGTATTGACACGGTAGTTCTATTGCGGTAATATATAAGCCTTCTCCTCGCGGGGAAGGCTTTGTTGTTTTTTTACCCGATTAAGCAAAATAGACGCGGCTATTTTACTGTTTAATACATTTATTATTATTCTTATCCATATTATTATATTATCAACACGGGAGGCAAATATATTTACATTATCCCGCGCTTATGCTATAATCGAAAGGATGATAAATATGGCAAAGAAACTCTATAAAAGCAGAACCGACAGACAGCTCTTCGGAGTCTGCGGCGGTCTCGCGGAGTATCTCGGCGTGGATTCGACTCTTGTGAGGGTGATTCTCGTATTATTCTGCCTCGCGGGCGGAAGCGGGCTGATCCCGTATCTCATCTGTGCGCTGATTATTCCGAACGAACCGTAATAATATGAGGTGATTTTATGCTGAGAATCGAACATCTTACCAAAACCTTCGGCGACAAAAAGGCGGTTGACGACCTTTCGCTCCATATCGCACCCGGCGAGATTTACGGCTTTATAGGCCATAACGGCGCAGGCAAGACAACCACTCTCAAAAGCTGCACCGGTATTCTGAATTTTGACGAGGGCGAAATCTTCATAAAGGGAATGTCAATCAAAGAGAATCCTCTCGAATGCAAAAAGCTCCTCGCCTATATTCCCGACAACCCCGATTTATATGACTATATGAGCGGAGTGAAATTCCTGAATTTCATCGCGGATGTATTCGCCGTTCCGACTGCTCAGCGCAGAGAAAGAATCGATAAATACGCGGAGCTCTTTGAAATCAAGGGCTCGCTCGGCGATTCGATTCAGTCCTATTCACACGGTATGAAGCAGAAGCTCGCGATTATTTCCGCGCTGATTCATTCGCCCGAGCTCGTGATACTTGACGAGCCGTTCGTCGGTCTTGACCCGAAATCCGCCTTCACTCTCAAGCAGATTATGCGCGAGATATGCAACAACGGCGGCGCTATTTTCTTCTCGACTCACGTGCTTGAGGTCGCCGAAAAGCTCTGCGACAAAATCGCGATAATCAAAAACGGAAAACTCATCCGCTCGGGCACGATGGAAGAGGTCAAGGGCGACTCCTCGCTCGAATCGGTATTCCTTGAACTGGAGGGCTGATTATGTTTCTGCTTCTGCTTAAAAAACAGATGACCGAGCTCTTCAGAGGATATTTCGTTGACCGCAAAACCGGTAAAATGCGCCCGAAGAGTCAGGTTATTATGTTTATCCTGCTCTTTATCGGCATGCTCGTGCTGGTTTCAAACGCCTTCTCGGGCATAGCGAAGGTGCTCGCCGCCTCATTGATTCCCGAAGGATACGACTGGCTCTATTTCGCGCTTCTCGGCGCGCTGACAATTGCGTTCGGCATATTCGGCTCGGTATTCAACACATACTCGATGCTTTACCTCTCAAAGGATAACGATATGCTGCTCTCGATGCCGATACGTCCTTCCGTCATCCTCAATTCAAGGATGGCAAGCGTATATATCCTGAGCATTATCTATGAGGCGGTCATGTATATCCCCGCCCTTATAGAATACTGGAAGGCGGCGGAGAAAAACGCGCTGAATATTGTTTTCCCCTCGCTCAATCTCTTCATTTCGGGCTTTGCGGTGCTGGCGCTGACCTGCCTTTTCGGCTGGCTGATTGCGCTCGTTTCGAGCCATATGCGCAATAAGAATATACTGACCGTCATATTCTCGCTCGGTTTCTTCGCGCTCTATTATGTCGCGATGTTCAGACTCAACATCTTCCTGAATGTCATCATGAGCAGAGCGGATGAATTCGCGGCGAAAATTCAGAAATATGTTTATTTTCTTTATATCTTCGGCAAGGGAAGCACGGGCGACACAAAGAATTTCATTATCTTCGCTCTGATTTCATTCGCGCTCTTCTTCATCGCGCTTTCGATTATGTCAAAATCCTTCATCCGCCTCGCGACCGCGAATAAGGGCATGAAAAAGAAGGCATATAAGTCGGAAGCCGTGAAATCGAAGAAAATCGGCGCCTCCCTCTTCAGCAAGGAGCTCTCAAGATTTCTCAACACCCCGATATATCTGCTCAACAGCGGACTCGGCATACTGATAGCGCCGGTCGGAGCGATAATCGCGCTGATAAAAAGAGCCGATATTCACAGAGTGCTCGGCGCGATGAATATGCCCGAGCAGGTTACTCTGATTCTGCCGGTTATGATTACGGCGGCGATATGCCTTGTGTATTCCATGGATAACCTCACGGCTCCCTCTGTTTCTCTCGAGGGAAAGAGTCTCTGGATTCTCCGCTCGCTGCCGGTCGATACAAAAGAAATTCTCGGCGCCAAAATACGGCTTCATTTTATTTTCAATTCCGTTCCCGCGGTGATTTCCGCGATTCTTTTCGGAGCCGCGTTCGGATTTGATATAATCACGATTATATTGATTTCGGCAGCGGCAGTTCTTTTCAATCTCATGACCGCCGCCTCGGGACTTATGCTGAATCTCAAAAAGCCCGATTTTATGTGGACCAACGAAACCATCCCCGTTAAGCAGGATCCGCCGATTCTCTTCTCGATGCTTATCGGAATGGGCTCCTCCGCCGCAGGGCTCGGCATAGGCGCCGTTTTCGGCATGATTCATACCTATCTCGGTCTTGCCGCCGTCTGCGCGGTTTACGGCCTTGTTGCCCTCCTCCTGCTGAAAAAGGTCAATACCAAAGGCGTGAAACTATTTGAAAATATGTGAGTGAAATATCCCGAAAGGATTTATTCCGATGAAAAAAGCAGTGCCGAAGCACTGCTTTTTTTGGTGCGGGTAGTAGGACGTAACGCCCTCCAACCCCTTATTTTTCAAGGCCTTTCAATTTTTAATACTGCAAAACTACTGCAACGAGAATTATTTTACCTATATTTTGAGCTTATTGTGGAGCTTAAATATATATTGCACGAAAACTGCACGAAAGTATCACTTTTTAGACATTTTTGTTGTAAAGCTAATTATAATCGATTTAAGCCTAACATACTTTATTGGTCTTTTTATATTGCAAAGTTGAAAAATCAAGTAATATGGCGTTCAGAGTTACTTATAATCCCCCATAGGCATGTATACAGAATAATCATACAGACATAACAAATGTCAAACTTTCACTTTACATTTATTTACATAATTAGATATTATACTTTACAATTGTTTTAAGCTCACTATAGTTAAAATCCGCTCCCTGATTAGAAGGAGCGGATTATTTATTATGATATATTTTCTTTTGCCGATGCCTTTGAAGTAATACCGATAGAATCGAGATAATTGTTTACCATAAGAGTATTTTCGTTTTGGAATTGCTCAAAAGCATCGCAATATGTATTCATTGTTATTGATATATCCGTATGTCCTAAAAGCTTTTTCAAAACTATTGCTGTCATACCCGCTTCAATGCATCTTGTTGCGTATGTATGGCGAAGCGAATGCAAATCTATTTTTCCGCTTATTTTGGTATCAATTATATCGTATTTTTTCAAAGTCCGCATATATTGTGCGTTTACTTGATTTGTGGTAATGAGCTTATCACCCTGCTTGAATATTGTGCCGCCTGTCCTACCGTCGATAGCTTCTTTAAGGATTACGGCAACATCATCAGACATCTGCAATACTCTTTTTCCCGCATCTGTTTTCGTTGTATCATTAATTATCGCTTCGCCCTTTTGCCCTCGTGATATTGTTTTATTTATATTTATTGTTCTGAAAATAAAGTTTATATCTCTGACATCAAGGGCGTTTATTTCGCCCATTCTCATACCCGTGAGCATAGAAAGCAACATCTGACGAGAATAGTTGACATCTTCATTTATCAGCACATCATACAGCCGCTTTTGTTCATCAACCGTTAAAGCCCTGACTTTCTCCCGCCTTTGTTTTGATTTCGGCTTCTTAATATCTTCCATAGGATTTGATTTTATAATCTTTCTTTTTACAGCTTCCCTGAAAATCATTTTAAGCATTCCGTATTCTTTATCTATTGTCGATTGAGAATACTGCTGCTCATTTAATAAGAATTGTTTAAGCTGTGTTTCAGTTGATTTTTGGAGCGGAGTATTATATATCGGCTTTAACCGTTTCAATGTTTCTAAATTCCTGAAATATGTATTCTCTTTAACATAATTCAAATTGAAACTTTCATCAATGATCTGTTTGCCTAACTGATAAATAGTTATTTGTGTTTCATCAACAAAACTGCCTGTGTGGACATCAAATTTTACTTGAGCTAACTTTTCAGTAACCGCCGCCTGTGTTTTTCCATAAACTGTTTTTCTTTTAGCTTTGCCGTTTTCATCAATGCCTGTTTTGATCTGACCGATAAAAAGCTTTTTCTTATCATCGAAATAGATTGTGCCTTCTCCTCTTGCCCGCTTTTTAGCCATTGTCTTCTCCTTCCTTCTCATTAAATAATTTGTGATACTCTTCTAAAATTAATTTTGTTTTTTTTCCTTCAGCTAATGAAAGGGCTGATCTCATCCTTTTTATCTCGTCAAGATTTAAGTTTGATTCTTTAAAAACGACTTTATCTATAATAGATTCCATACTATCAATTAAATCTTGCCTTTGTATTCGTATTCTGTCAATTTGTTCTATTAACAATAATTCTCTATCATCCGTATTAATATTAGGTCTGAATACATTCCTATCTTTATTAATCTCAATCATTGAATAAAAGCTGCCCACATTGCTACATAATGAACTCAATAAATCATCAGAAGAAATCAGTTTAATAATTTCGTTTATAAACTCTAACTTCTTTTCTTTTAAAAGAAAAGTCAGATAATTATTATCCAAATCCATATTTATATTACAAATATTGGTATACCCTTCTTCAGATAATCCCGTCTTATTGCATATCGCTTGTAAATCAGCATCAGGGCTTTCAACATCTGATAATCCCAAAAGCCAATCAACAGAGCAATTACACTTTTGGGCAATCTCTATTAAACTATCTGATTTAGCAAAACCACCATTCTCCCATTTATCATATGTAGTGAATGGCACACCTAAAAAATCGGCAAAATCTCTTTTTGACATTGGTTTTCCTTTTTTATTAATGTGCTTTTCCCGCTGTTTGTATATTCTGTCAGCAAATGTTTCGTTCATCATATAATAATCTCCATTCAACAAGTTTTCTATATAATATCATCATCATCAATATAAGTCAAGCGCTTTTCGAACATAATTATTATATGTTCCTTTTGCGCAACAAAGTCCAGCTGTATTTTCTGCTTGGTTGTGTAAAAGATACAGTTTTTTTATTTGTTCCGTTTGCACTTGACAAGTGATTTTTCATTGTGTAAAATGTGATTGATGAAGATTGCAATCATAATCATCAAACACAAAAGAAACGAGGTATTATAATGGCAAATTACGAAATCAGAGCATACGCCAAAAACAAAGGTGTATGCTTGTGGCAAATTGCAAATGCTCTTAATGTATCTGAAGCAACAATAACGAGATTATTCAGAAACGAATTGCCCGAAAGTAAAGCAGCCGAAATCAAATCGGTAATTGACCGTATTGCCGCTGATCGAGCTTAAAGGAGGATTCTATGAATAATGACAATCTCCTCAAAGGTAAATCCACACGATTTCAAAGCGGCGAAGAAGCGGCGAGAAACGGGCGCAAAGGCGGGCTGAAATTAGGAGCGAATAATGAAAAACGACGTTTGTTTCGAGAATATATAGAAAGCGAATTGGATAAACCATTTTACATTAACAGCACATCCGTAACAAAGAAGGAAGCAATTTGCATCAAACTCGTGCGCCTCATGCTTGCAGATAAAATCAACAACAGAGACTTTTTGCGTGCTTTTGAATTTGTCCGTGACACCATCGGGGAAAAGCCCCCTGAAAAGTTTTCGTTCAGCGAAGTTGATCCTGAAATTGTTGAAGAAGTTGAGCGGCTTGTTTTGGAGTATGACAACACTACCAAATAAAACAAAAAGAGCACCACGCCCTGACGATCAATCAAGCAATGGTGCATCCACAAACGGCATATATCGCCGCCGTGATTATTATATCATAAAGAGCGAAAAAATCAATCTATAATATTGAAATAAGTATGTCTTGGGAGAAAAACCTATGTTACAGAAAAAAAATAATGATTTAATAATCTTTTACGGAACGAAAGAAGTAGCTCAATGTTTGGGCTGTTCCCTGCCGACAGCAAGGGAAATAATGCAATCTTATGATTTCCCGCTTATCAGAGCAGGAAAGAATTTCAAAGTTGCAAAACCCGCTTTTGAAAAATGGGCAATGGAGAGGCGGGATAGGAGATGAATAAAAACCTTAAAAATAAAGTGTTGCGGGCATTAATTGATAATCCTGAAACCCGCAAAGATGACATGATACTCACAGCAGAAATAATTAACAATACAGAGCTTAATATTTCAAACGGCAAGAAGGATTATATTATCAAAATCTGCCGTAATTGGTCTGAATTAGGGCTACCAAACATCAAAACTATTGAGCGGCACAGGCGTAAAGAGCAATCGTTACACCCTGAATTAATTGACAGGGAAACGGAGCTTAAAAGACGTGAGGAAGAAAAAATATATCGGGAAGAGTTCAAATGAGCAAGGGCAACAGGAAATTCACCCCAAAAACTTTTGAAAGTTCAAAAACAAACGGAGATTATTCCGCAAACATTTATAATTCTATGATTGAAAGCCCTGCATTCAATGATTTAACCAAAAATCAACGCCTTCTATATATGTATCTCAAATTACAGTATTATAACAGTAAAAACCACCCTGTCAAAGAAGATAAAACTTGCTTTTATTTTAATGCTCATATGTATCGGGAAAAGTTTAAATTATATTCAAATGATAAACAATTTTATAATGACCGTGATGCACTTATATCGCACGGATTTATAAGAGTAAAAGAAAACGGAAAGAACACCCGCACAAAATCTGTATATCAGTTTTCATCAAATTGGCGGCTATACAACACAGTTTATTTCAAAATTCCCGCTTGTGATATGTCAAGCTCATTGTTAAATAAAAACAAGCACACCAACAACAGCGACAATATGAAATGATATTTCTTTCCTCGCTGTTTCCTCGCTAACCATTATCAACCACATTAATAAATGCAGTTATAAAAACCTTTGCCAATGGCAAATATTTTATTAAATCTCTGTCAAATCTGATAGAGTACAGAATAGATAATATTCAACACAGTTCTATCAAATTTGTTAGATGATGCCATTATCAACAGCACAAACATCTGTCAATTTTGTAAGAAGATTTGTAAAAATATCTATCATTTTTGAGAGAGCCAAAACGCAACAAGCAAAAGGAGATGCTATTATGGCAAGAGGGAGTAATCCAAACAGCAGGGCTAATTTATCAAAAGGAAAAATGTTTGACAGCGCATCAGCACGGAAAGCCCAAATAAAAAGTGCCGAAGCTCACAATTATAATTGCCGATTTCGAGAAGCAGGCAAAGAAGCTCTGACGGACGATGCACTCAAAGAAATATGGCAAGCTATGATTAAAAGAGCAAAACAGGGAAATATAGCAGCATTCAAAGCTATGTTTGATATTATGGGCGAAGCAAAGCAAACCAATTCCGATGAGCCAGAAATCAGGCTTGCCTTTATTGCGGAGATGTCTCCACCAGAAAGCCCTCCCGATGATATTGAGCTTATAGAGTAACATTATGCCACTATATCATTAATAAAAGATATACCCGTCGAAAACTCCGACGGGTATATCAATATAATTATTGATTTAGGTCTTAAGCTCCTGCCCTGCGGGGGAACTTATAATTTACACTTTTTCAATCACTACCATCCAATCACCTGAACTTGATATATTCATGTATCCATCTGTAGCAGAACCCGAAAAAGCATAAGTATCATTTCCTGAGCCAATAAAGTTTGCAATCAGCGGTCCATAAGTATCACTTGTGCTTGAGTAAAAGTTTGCAGAGAAATGATTGCTGCCATAATAATAACAAGTAATATAATAATCTCCTTCTGGCAGATTAATGTTTTTAATGCCTGTCATTCCGCTTCCGTTATACTTCAAAGGAGGTTGTTTCCCGTTAGGCTTACATTTTTCTATTGTAATCTTCCAACTTCCGCTTGATCTTATCTCTAAGTATCCTCCATTTGCTTCGCCATGAAAGCCATATATTATTTTTCCAGTTCCTATAAAGTTTGCTATAAGAGGGCCATAGCTTTCAGAAGGCGACGAATAGAAATTTACTGAAAAATTACCGCTACTTTCATGCGAACAGATTATATAGTAATCACCCTGAGGCAAATTGATCCTTTTGATGGTATCATTGCCGCTGCCAGAATAAGTAAGAGTATTAAATGGAACTGACTTAGTTGTTGAGGGCTTGGTAGTCAGCGGTTTTGTAGTGGTTGTTGTATGCCGTGTAGTTGTATAATCTTCATAGTTTTCAGATTTGAAATTCTCTTCAGCTGCAATGCTTTTAAGCTCAGATACCGTTTTTCTGGAAGTATAATCGTAATAATATGTTGAAGGTCTGGTTGTGGTTGTATAAGTAAAAGTGTGAGGCATGGTAGTATATTTTTCAGCTGATTTCTTAATGTCAGATTTATTCTTTATTGAAATCGCAAATAATACTACACCGATAATAACAGCTATAAGCAGGGCTACAGCAACTATAATAGCTACCAGTTCTTTAATTCCGAAATCTCTGTTGCGTATATTCGACAATACATCTTTAATCTTTTCTGAAAGAGCAATTTTTTTGAATAACTCTTTTATAGACAGCAAAAATGCAGGAGTATGTTTTTCTTTCTTCGTTGCCTTTTTCTTTGAATTTTCCTCTAATTCCTTTGTGCTTGAGCTTGAATCACTATTATCGGCCTGCTTTTGACCACAAAACGGGCAGAACTCAGAATCTTCAGGAATCTCAGCATTACAATTTTCACACCTATTGATCTCAGGCGGTTTTTCAACTACAACGCCGCAGAATGGACAGAACTCAGAATCATCTGGCATTTCTTTCCCGCAAGAAAGACAAATGTTTGCGTTGGAAGAATCTTTCTTATCTACAGCTTCTCCGCCACAATATGGGCAGAACAAACTGTCTTCTGGAAGTTGCTTGTTACACTTTTCACAGTACATATTAATCCTCCGAAGCAATTACTCTAGTTCCGCATTTATGACAAAACTCACTGCCAGTTGGCAATTCAGTTCCACATCTCCTGCAAAATCTTATACTATCCTCATCATTCATAGTATCATTTCTTGTAATATCAATAGTTTTACTTTCGTCATCAATAGGAATGGCACGGCATAATTCTCTCTTTTTTCTGTTATTCTTTATAAACAAGACAGCACCTATAAGTAATGAAAGCGCAACAATGCCACTTAATGTAGCTATAAGGATTAAATCATAATTAATACCTGAATTATAGCCTTCAATTTTAACCGAACTCAACACCTGATTTATATTATTAAAACTATCCTGATAAGGCAAATGATTGTATGATAAAACAGAAATCGAATATCCTCTGCCGTTATAATAAGTTGAATACATAGTGCCGTAAACATCTATAACATCATTCACGGATCTTCTATTATACTGAGTGACTACATATTTTATATTATTAATTGTTTTGATATAGCAACTAGTAATATCTCCGACTTTTTCAATTTCAGTTTTGGTTTTTACTACTAAAGAATCTAATTCGGACTGATTCATTCTCTCTATATCTTTTATGGAAAGGCGCGACGAACTAACCATAATCTCGCACTCATCTTCAAGGCTAGTTGCATCTAAATAAATGTTGTTATTATAGAAATACTCCTTTAATCCTTCTTCAGAATATCCACCTAAAGCAGACTGAACTTTTCCTTCAAATTCATTATTTCCATTGATATTATCCCTTGTTCTAACCAAATAATCATCAGTAAATGAAATCTCTAGCCCTATTTCTTCAATTGAAATTGGACTTAGGGCGTAAGCCCTAAATGAAAAAGAGAGAGTGATTAGTAGAGATAAAACTAAAACCGTATAACGTTTCATATTTTTACTCCAAACAAACCAAATAAGGTTATTTTGAAAACCCTTTTATCCAAACGGATGACATTCAGGGCATGGTTTATATCCTAAATTCTTAGCGGCAGTTACATTATATGCTCGAAAATAGAGTTCATCTTCATGCATGTCGCAGTTATGCGAATGATAATACTTTTTATCACTATCATATATAAAAGCTATGGTCGAATAGAAAAAATATGATTCATCAAAAAGATTATCAGCTCTTTCCTTTTCTTCATCATATAAATCTTTATAGTTTTGAACTTCATATTCCTTTTCATCAAGTTTTTGTGAAAGCTTGTGATTATAATCCTTAACTTCTTTTTGATCAATGAATTGAATAATATTAAGCGTTGCTAAGCCAGCTATAATCAAAGATAAAACTATAATAATTGCAACGAATTTGTTGAACTTTAGTTTCTTCTTTGGCTTTTCTGCGACAAACATAAAATCAGGAGCTTTGCTTTTGCCTCTTGTCTCTATTGGTTTTGCATTATCAAGGCGTTTTTCGTCATCGCTTTTATTTGTTTCAGCAACTTTTTTCAACAAAAATCCACAAAACGGACAAAATTCAGAATCTTCAGGAATCTCATTACCACATTGTTCACATATATTTTGCTTTGGCTCTTCTGTGGCTTTGCCACCGCAATAAAGGCAAAAAACGCTGTCATCAGGTAATGGTTTGTTACATTTTTCGCAATACATGTTATTCCTCCAGATCAATAACTTTTGTTCCACATTTATTACAGAACAAACTTCCTTCAATCAGTTTTGCGCCGCACTTCCTACAAAACATAACCGTAGGCATCTGATTACTTGGTTTATCAATAACCTCTGCTTTTGTTTCAATCTCAACCGATTCAGCTTTAATTTGTGGAGTTTCAACTGTAATCTGTTTTGGAGTGCTTTGATTTGTATCGACTGTTTTTTCCTGAATGTCAGTTTTTTCCACTGGTTCATCAGTGCCCTGAACATTTGTTGAATCAGCTTCGTCAACTATAATTCTGCCCTTTTCCCTATAATGTATCCCATAGTAGAAAACGAATGTTCTAATATCCTTTACCATTGTTTCAGCATCATAATTACCTGTTACAGCAAACACTTCTGCCAGTTCCTTAATCCTGTCTAAAGGAATGGTATAAGTGGGATCATAATCTTCCATCATTTTTGCTATGCAGAAAGGCATATTTATACTCTTATATGCGTTTCCTAAACAACTCGCGGCAGCTAACTGCATTTTCGAACACTTTTTAAGCCAATTCTTTATCTCGATGGATCTCATGACTGCACCACCGAGCAATTCCTTATATCTTTCGTTTATGCTTGGATTAAAGGTCCAATCATTTGGTAAAAGGATGTCAAGCAGTTTATTTTCTATTTCTTTATGTTTAAAACCACTAAAGCTATCATTTAAAGTAACATGATATGAAACAACCGATTCGGGAAAGTTATAATTAAAGCCGTATTCTTTTAGATCTTCTAGAATCCTATTTGCAAGAACTCGGTACTTCGTTTTCAGCGGATTCCCATTTGGCATAATAATTTGAGTTTCCACGCCTTCGGTTTTACAGAAAAAATAATATACACCGTTTTTCTGTGTTGACAACCATTCTTTATCAAGGCTAACATTTAAAGCTTGCATCGCTTTTATTTGATTGTTTCTCTGCTCTTTTACTTCTGGTTCGTATATGCCGTATTGCTTTAAAATAGAACTATATCTTTCTTTGGTTATAGCACCTCTGGCAAACAATTCACTGGCAGCGCTTCTTACTCTAATTATATTAAACTCTTCTTTTTGAATGTCAGGTTTATAGGGATTCGTATACGAGCTTAACAAACTTAAAAGTTTTGAGGTGCTTAACTGTTTGTGCTTTTCATCGCACTCTTTTTCCCATTCGTTCTTATCATAAGCTTTCCCTTTGTAGTAAAAAACTTGTTTTTCTGAAACATCATCCTTTATTCTGCTTTTTCTCGGCTGAGGGGAAAGAGGCGACAAACACAATACTATTATCAATGTCAGAATTGGAGTAATTATTAAACTAAGAAAATAATAAGCAAAAAAGCTCCTTTTCTTAGCCAAAGCAATAAATGCAGGTATTAAGGCCCAAAACGCAATGGTAATACATGATTTCAAAAATGATTCCCAATCGAAACTGTATCCAAAATCAAGCACTTTTATCACCTCGGTTATAAGTATGAAAACTAGTTATCAATGTTTATTATACTTGTTCCACATTTATTACAGAATAAACTTCCTTCAATTAGCTTTGCACCGCATTTTCGACAAAACATTGCTTTTGGTGCAGAAACATCTGATTTGCTTTCTTTAACACTTTTTATTTCATCCGTTTTTTCTTTTGTTTCTATTATTTCTTCATTACAGCTTGCTAAGCCTTCAGAAGCCTCGGCATTATTTCCAGTTTCTAAAAACGCGCTTGGATTAACTGAAGATTGGGCGGTTTCTTCCTTATCATTTTTAACTAGGCTGGTATCCGTAGTCTGATCGGTAATGCGTTTTCTTTCTGTAATTCTTGTTTCTTCATTAAATAATTCTTTGTCTGTATTCCCTTTGTCTTTATTAAATAGTATTACATTTTTTACTAACTCATAATCGACTCTATAGTTTTTATAGTATTTAAAGCATATTAACCAAACAAGAAATATAAGGAACAGATTTCTGAGATTTATAAATAATGCCTCAAATATAATATAATCAAACGAATAATCGATACTCAATTTCACATATGAAGCAAATAGCCAGATAGAATATGATGCAATCGGAACACTTAATATACAAAAACATAACAATCTGGTCTTTTTACTCTTCGGAGGATATGCCGCAAAAAACGCAAGTCCGAAAAGAATCAAATTAAACGCTAAATCCAAATACTTGTATAATGATTCCTGCTTATCTAATGAGGTGCTATTTCTTGTGTAATAACTAAAAAACCATGGTATAAGACTATATAGCGAATAGATTCCAATCAAAATCAAACTTGATTGAAATAAAGGACTCTTTCTTTTGCCATAATCTCTAATAAAGAAGGTAAGAATCATCAAAGACGAAACAAGGAACATTATTGAACAGATCAAGTAACCTATATCATCAAAATAATTTGGTATGCGCGGAAAATTATAATCAATGCCTAAAAAAGAGTATTTAAAAGGAATGCAATATCCACCATTATATATAGCTTTAAAATGGGAAACTATTTCCATAATAGCACTAGCAAGGATTGCGAACGATAACACTATTCCAATTACTTTGAATTGTCTATCTGCAGATCTATTCTTTGAATTAATTCTAATTGAATAGCAATAATCTAACCTTCTTCTTTTTCCGAGTTGTAATAACCACATGCCTAATCCAACAGTTAACAATTCCATAAAAAGACCTATTACTGCAACACGTGGAATATTATTCCTTATACCACTCATAAATATAGTTTCAGGATACAAAGGATCAAAGAAGGCAAATATATGCATAAACTCTACGCAAAGAATTGCAACACCAAATCCTCTATATCTGTTTCCCGCATATACATATTGGTTATACAATAGTTTTTTCATATTATCCTTCCTTTACTCGTTATAAATGCCAAATTCGAATCATGATCAGAATAATACTATGTATTACTAAAATTATAATAAATAATTAGAACAAAATCAACAATAAGATAGATTCGCAGTGCAATTTTAGCCGATTTTGTCACTTTTTTATAAGCTCATAGGACAAAAATATATAGTATCCTTATTTATCAAAGGATTATAAAACTGATTCTACTGCAATAAGAATTACATAAAACTTTTACCCCATCAAATACCACCTTATATTACAAGGATTTTGACTACTGCATTACTACTGCAAAACTACTGCAATGAGACTTATTTTAAGGTGATTTAACTTAACTTATCAAAAATTCAAGAAATCCGAAATCGCTTGATTTATAAGAACTTAGGTTATTTCAGAAAAAGTTAAGGGCAGTTAAAAAACTGCCCTTTTTGGTGCGGGTAACAGGACTTGAACCTGCACAGCCTTGCGACCATTAGAACCTGAATCTAACGCGTCTGCCAATTCCGCCATACCCGCATATTCAATTTATGAATAAAGGGGATTCCTGAGGAATCCCCTTCCTGGTGCGAGAGACGGGACTTGAACCCGTACGTCGTAAACACACGCCCCTCAAACGTGCGCGTCTGCCTATTCCGCCACTCTCGCACGACGCGTCCCTTACGGAACATTTGGTATTATAGCAAAGAGATTCGGAGTTGTCAAGAATTTTTTTGAAAAATTATATCAATAATCCGCTTTTCGCAGTTCTCCGCCCGTCCGCTATTGAAATCGGTGTATATTGGTATTATAATAATCGCGGAGGAGATGCCATGAACAGAAGAGATGCGGCCCGCGCGGCCAAAGAAAACGCAGAAAAGACGGTCAAATCATTCACCCAGATTGACGATAACCTCTGGTCGATGATTTATTATAATTCCTACGGACTTGACAGCCTGCTGAAGAAGGGCTCGGCTTCGATTCTCGACACAGTCCGTCACCTTCAGAAAGAGGTCAGGGCTCCGCATATTGCGGCAAACCCGGATCACGGCGGCTTCGCCTGCTCAACCTTCAACGCCGCAAATCCCGGCGGCGATTCCATAATGGGCAGGAATTTCGACTATAAGGCGGCCCCCTGCGCCGCAGTCTGGACCGCCCCGGAAAACGGCTACAGAAGCGTCGGAATGATTGACACCACGTTTTTCCTTTACGGCACGAAATATCATCCGCTGAAAAGCGCTTCAAATCCGCGCAGAATTCTCGGCGCTCCGTATATGACTATGGACGGCATAAACGAAAAGGGACTCGCCTGCGCGATTCTCGAAATCAAATCGAAGGCCACAAAGCAGGAGACGGGAAAAACTCCGATTGTAACTACCGTCGCGCTCAGGGCGGCGCTCGACAAATGCGCGAATGTGGATGAGGCGCTCGATTTATTCACATCCTATGATATGCGCGACCTGCTCGGAATTAACTATCACTATCAGTTTGCCGACGAATCGGGAAACACCGCGATTCTCGAATATGTTGATAACAAAGCTCACATCATCAGGCCCGATGACAATAACAGAAATCTGAAGCTGACAAATTATTTCCTGACGCCCGGCGGCGATAATCACGACGGCAGAGGGCAGGACAGATATGAGCATATAGATACGGTCCTGAAAGAGAAGGGCGGCATAATCGGCGAGGACGAGGCGATGAAGCTGCTCAGCGAATGCGTTCTCTCCTACCGCCACAAGACGCTCAAGCATCAGGTAATCACTCTCTGGAGCGCGGTCTATAACTGTAAAAGGCGCTCTCTCCTGCTGAGCGCGGGTATGGACTATTCAAAGTCATATACAATCTGCCTCGACAGACCCGGAGAAGTAATCCTCAATAAATAAAAGAAAAATCCGTGAGCCGAAAAAGCTCACGGATAATTTTATATCAATTTATTTTACCATGCTGGCGACTTCGGCTGCGAAATCATCTGATTTCTTCTCGATGCCCTCGCCCTTTGCAAAGCGGGTGAAGCCGGTGATGGCGATGTTCGCGCCGAGCTTCTTGGCTACGTCCGCGACATAAGCGCCGACAGTGCCGTCGAATAAATCGGAGCGGACGAACTGCTGATCAAGCAGGCAGATTTCCTTGAGCTGCTTGTTGATTCTTCCGTCAACAACCTTGCCGAAAATCGGATTTGCGGTGTATTCATCCTTGCCGGCTACAGCGGTCTCGGCGAGAGCGGCAATGCCTTCCTTTGAGAGGAAGTTGAAGAGATACTGGCTCTTCTTCTGCTCCTCATAAGCAGCGACATCCTCTGCGCTCCATTTATTCTCGCTGATAGTCTTCTCAACGATGCTCTGGAGAATGGGCTTCGGAAGTGAATCGGGCTTATTGAGAGCGCTCTCAACGATAATCTTCTTCATGTTTTCAAGCTCTTCGGCGGAGATATCTTCCTTGCGGAGATACTCGGGGCTCATGGCCGCGACCTGCATCGCGACATTCTTGCCCATCTCTGCGAATTCGGGCTTATCGGCAGCGTCGGTATCAAAGGATACGAGAACGCCTACGGAGCCGCCGCCGTGGATATAGGAAACGGCAGTGCCCTCAACGAGAGCGAAGCGGCGGAGCTGGAGATTCTCACGAATCTTGAGGAAGAGCTCCTGGATGGAATCGGCTACGCTGACGGAGCCGTCTGCGATGGTAGCTGCCGCGAGCGCCTCAACATCGGCGGGCTTAACGGCTACTACGGTCTTTGCTATCTGATTGGCAAGTGCCTTGAAATCGGGATTGTTGCCGACAAAGTCGGTTTCGCAGTTAAGCTCAACGAGAGCGGAAGCTGCCGAGTCGGTGTAAACGCCGATAGTACCTTCGGCGGCAATTCTGCCGGCCTTCTTGGCTGCGGAAGCGAGACCCTTTTCGCGAAGGATTTCAACTGCCTTATCCATATCGCCGTCAGCTTCCTGGAGAGCTTTCTTGCAATCCATCATGCCGACATTGGTTCTTTCTCTGAGAGCTGCAACGTCTTTAGCTGTGAATGCCATTTATTATTCCTCCTCTGCCTTTGCTTCTTCTGCGGTTTCTTCTGCTGCTTCTTCGGCTGCGGGAGCGTTCTGCTCGCCCTGTCTGCCTTCGATGACAGCGTCAGCCATAGCGCCTGCTATGAGCTTGACAGCGCGGATAGCGTCGTCATTGCCGGGAATAACGTAATCGACCTCGTCGGGGTCGCAGTTTGTATCAACTATAGCTACGATGGGGATACCGAGCTTCTTTGCCTCGAGAACGGCAATCTTCTCTTTACGCGGGTCAACGATGAACATTGCAGCGGGCTGCTTCTTCATCTCGGTGATACCGCCGAGGAACTTCTCGAGCTTCTCGATTTCGAGAGCGAGCTTGGTAACTTCCTTCTTGGTCAGGCGGTCAAAAGTGCCGTCTGCTTCCATTGCCTTGAGCTGGCCGAGTCTTGCGATTCTCTTCTTGATGGTGTTGAAGTTGGTGAGCATACCGCCGAGCCAGCGGGCGTTTACGAACGGCATATTGCAGCGGACTGCCTCTTCCTTGATGGAATCCTGAGCCTGCTTCTTGGTACCGACAAAGAGAATGTCTCCGCCGTCTGCAGCGATGTCGCGAACGAAAAGATAAGCTTCTTCGAGCTTCTTGACGGTCTTCTGCAGGTCGATGATGTAGATGCCGTTACGCTCTGTGAAGATGTATTCCGCCATCTTGGGGTTCCATCTTCTGGTCTGGTGTCCGAAATGGACGCCTGCTTCGAGTAATTGCTTCATGGATACTACTGACATTGATTTTTCCTCCTTAGTTGATTTTGTATCTTATGTCAGACACAACCGCCGCAGGCCCTGATACTGCAACGGGGCTGTCAACCCCGCACCGGCAGTAAAAATAGCCCTGCGTGTGAATTGCCGCTATAGTATATCACACGCAGAGCATAATTGCAAGTAAAATATTTAATTATATAATATAATTTTTACTCAGGATTTTGCAGGCTGGTTCTTCTTATACCACTCAACAACTTTTGCTATTGCACTTGCAATCTTGGGAATGGTGGTGGTGATGAAGTTGAGAATGCCGCTCAGAATCTTCTGCCACTGCTTGGGTTCCTTGGTCGGCTTGATGGTGATGGTCTTGGTGGTGTTCTGGTCAACCTCTTTATAGCCTGATGCGCCTTCGAAACGCTGCTTGCTGTAGTAAACCTTGACTGTGTAGGAAACGCCTTCCTTATCGGGATGAACGGTTGCTTTATACTGGCCCTTATCGCTGTCGTTAAGGGTGAAAGCGCCGCTCTTCTCTGTAGAACCGTTGTTGACAAGCTCAAACTTTACGGGAACGAGCTGGGTATCGCCCCACTGCGGATCGCCGGTCTTGCGGGTATCGGAATAAGCAAAGAGGGTGAGGTCTTTTTCAGCATAAATCTCATCGGCCTTCTCAAATTCGGGAGTCTTGAGATTGCCTGCGGAAGCGGTATACTTCGCTGCATTATTGACTACAACATTTTTGGCTGCGCTGGCAACGCCGGCTTCCTGACCTTCATTGCCCTTGAATCTCTGCTTGACAAAAATGGTTGAACCTGCGGTGAGACCTGTGAATACGTTGGAATCCTGATATTTGGCACCGTTATCTTTTGAATACTCATAGCCCTCTACGGGAACTACAGTAACGGAATTCTGAGTAACATCGGAAATTTCAACCGCCTTGACGGTGGTCGGACCGGCCTTCATGGTCTTGATCTGAATCTTGGCTGTTGCGCTTGCATTGGAATCAGCGGTGGCCTTGATTCTGGCATAAACATCATACCAGGTATCTTCTTTGAGGCTGCCGAATTCATTGGAATCCTGCCATGCAGTAACTTCCGCGCCCTGTGCTACACAGGCATATTCGGCGCCATTGATGGAAGAAACCTTGATGGAATTCTTGGTAGCTTCAAGCTTGGAAAGACCTGTGGGAGCCGCGGGTGTCTTTTTAATAACAACCGTGCAATCTGCAGTGATGTCTTCTGCGCCGTCCTTCTTGGATACTACGGTGATGGTATAAGTTCCCTCGGTGAGTTTTTCGACGGTAAGCTTGTCGCCTTCAAGGAAGAGCTTATACTTGGAAGAGTCAACAGTTTCTGTGCCCTTCTTGATAATGGTGGCGTCTTTAGCTACTGAATAGCCGCTTTCAAGCTCGGAAATGGTGATGACAACAGCATTGTCTTCATCGGGATCGCCGGCTGTAGCCTTAAGAGCCGAAGCATTTACTGCAAGTCCCGAAACGAGCATGAGCATCGCGAGGAGAGCAGCAAGAAGTCTCTTGGTGATTTTCATAAATTATCCTCCGTTTTATTGCCCTTTTTAAGGGCGAGATTTTCCCTGATTTGGGATGATACATAGCGAATTATATCATAAATAAAACAAAAATGGAATAGCAAAATATTAAAAAAATGTTAATTTTACATATTTATACCGATAAATTCGATTAATGAGCCGATTATTACACCGGAAATGAAGAGCGTGAATACAATTGCAAGGTTTTCTTTTAAGTGATGCTTGTTGGTGCGGAAAAGAACGAGAATTCCTATGCCGCTGCCTGTCAGCAGGCCTGCAATCATAGCTCCGGCCTTGATTATTCCCGAGAGATAGAGCTCGGTAATGACAACCGAAGCGGCGCAGTTGGGAATCAGACCGACGAGAGCCGAAATCGCGCATCCGGCTACGGGAACATCGACAAAAATCTTTGATAATCTCTCCTCGCCGAGGAAATGAATCGCCGTATCGAGCAGAAGAGTCGCGATGAAGATAAAGAGAGTAATCTGCAGGGTATGCTTTATCGCAGATTTCAGGATTCCGTCCTCGTCGCAGTGGCAGTGCTCATCCTCGCAGAGGCAGTGGATATCGAGTTCCTGCTTATCTTTATGAGCCATTCTGATAATGATATCAATACCGATGCCGATTATGATCGCCACGACCGCCTTTATCGCGAGAATTTCAATTATTATTGAAGGGGCTACTCTCTCGGATATACATATCGGGAGCATCTCATCGGAGGTCGAGAGAAAAACAGCGATGAGCGTGCCGGCGGTGATAATTCTGCCCGAATAGAGCGACGCCGCAGATGCGGAGAAACCGCACTGGGGAATTATGCCGAGAATTCCGCCGATGACGGGTCCGAATTTCCCTGCTCGTCCGATTGCCGCTTTGCTCTTTTCGCTCGTCTTATGCTCAATGAATTCCATGAGCAGATACGTTGCAAAAAGAAACGGTATCAGTTTCGCAGTGTCAATCAGCGAATCCTTGAGAATATCAAGAATATCCGTCAAATTTCCTCTCTCCTTCCTTTTCAGTTTCAAAGCGGGCAAGCTCAGCGCTTACCCGCATGATTTATGTTTCGCTTAATGTAACTGCCCGCGATTATTTGCTTGCAGCGTCAACGATTGCCGCGAATTTGTCAGCCTTGAGCGATGCGCCGCCGATAAGGCCGCCGTCAACGTCATACTGAGCGAGAAGCTCAGCCGCATTGGCATCGTTCATTGATCCGCCATACTGGATGATGAATCTGTCAGCCTCATCCTTGTTGTAGAGACGGGCAATGAGATCGCGAATAATCTTGCAGACTTCGTTTGCCTGCTCGGGAGTGGCGGTTTCGCCCGTGCCGATTGCCCATACAGGCTCGTAGGCGATAATGATATTCTTGAGCTCTTCGGCTTTGACGCCTGCGAGAGCGATTTCGGTCTGAGCGCATACGACCTCGGCGGTGATACCGAGCTTTCTCTCGGAGAGAACTTCACCAACACAGAGGATGATGGTGAGGCCCGCGTCAAGAGCGGCTCTGACTCTGTTGCGTACGGTTACGTCGGTTTCGCCGAAATACTGTCTTCTCTCGGAGTGGCCGATAATGACATAGGGAACGCCCGCTTCCTTGAGCATATTCGCGGAAACTTCGCCTGTGAAAGCGCCTTTTTCAGCCCAGTGAACGTTCTCGGCGCCGATTTTGATGTTTGAACCCTCGGCGGCTTCAAGAGCAGCATAGAGGTCGATATAGGGAACGCAGAGAACTACGTCGCAGTCGGCATTCGCGACGAGAGGCTTCATCTCGGCGATGAGAGCCTTGGTCTCCGAAGGAGTATTGTTCATTTTCCAGTTGCCTGCGATAACGGGTCTGCGAAGTGATTTATCCATAGTTATATCTCCTTAAAATGAATTGATTTTCAATTACTTGTCGTCAACTGCCGCGATGCCGGGAAGCTCTTTGCCCTCAAGGAATTCAAGGGAAGCGCCGCCGCCTGTTGAAATATGAGTCATCTTGTCGCCGAAGCCGAGTGAATTGACTGCCGCCGCCGAGTCGCCGCCGCCGATGATGGTAACAGCGTCCGTCTCCGCGAGAGCCTTTGCAACAGCGAGAGTGCCCTTATTGAGGACGGGATTCTCGAATACGCCCATGGGGCCGTTCCATACAACGGTCTTGGCGTGCTTGACTTCGAGAGCGAAATTCTCGGCGCTGACGGGGCCGATATCGAGGCCTTCCATATCCGCGGGAATCTCTCTTGAATCAACTACCTTGGTCTCGATGGGAGCATCGATGGGATCGGGGAAGCCGGGTCCGATAACGGTATCTATCGGGAGAAGGATGCGAACGCCCTTTTCCTCTGCCTTCTTGAGCATCTCTTTGCAGTATTCAATCTTGGAATCGTCGCAGATTGAAATGCCGATTTCATAACCCTTCGCCTTGATGAAGGTGTATGCCATGCCGCCGCCGATGATGAGAGTGTCGGCCTTGTTGAGAAGGTTATCGATAACGTTGAGCTTATCCGCTACCTTTGCGCCGCCGAGGATGGTGACGAAGGGACGAACGGGATTCTCAACGGCGTTGCCGAGATACCGGAGCTCTTTGCCCATAAGATATCCGACTGCGCTCTCTTCAACGAATTCGGTAACGCCGACTGTGGAGCTGTGAGCTCTGTGGGCAGAACCGAAAGCGTCGTTTACATATATATCGCAGAGACTTGCGAGATCCTTTGAGAATGCTTCGCCGTTTTTGGTCTCTTCCGCGCGGAAACGTGTGTTTTCGAGAAGGACAACGTCGCCGTCGTTCATAGCCGCAACTGCCGCTCTGGCATTGTCGCCGACTACGGTATCATCGGCCGCGAAAACTACCTCTTTGCCGAGTTTCTCGGAAAGTCTCTTCGCAACCGGAGCGAGCGAGAACTTTGCCTCGGGGCCGTTTTTGGGTTTGCCGAGATGGGAGCAGAGGATAACCTTTGCGCCGTCATTTATAAGCTTCTGAATAGTGGGGAGCGCGCCGTTGATTCTGTTATCGTCTGTGATAACGCCGTCTTTGAGGGGAACGTTGAAATCGCAGCGGACAAGAACTCTTTTGCCCTTCGCGTTGATATCATCAACGGTCTTTTTGTTGAGTGTGCTCATACATTTACATCCTTTCACACTTTTGATATTTCATTTTGACCTTAAATATTATATTATAAAACCGAAATTTAATCAAGAAATATTTCATCGGCAAAATAGACGAATATAATTTGATAACGGTAATTTTTTTATCTTGACTTAACAATTCAAATTCGGTATAATATGCAACGATATATACGTCTTCGTAGCTCAGCCGGATAGAGCGTCCGCCTCCTAAGCGGAAGGCCGTGGGTTCGAATCCCGCCGAGGACGCCAGAGCGAAAGCCCCGCCTCACGGCAGGGCTTTTGTTTTTATTATTGAATTGCGGAATTATGTCTGCTATAATAAGCAAGGGTGATTAACTGTGAAAGAAAACAAATCAACAATCTGGAAAATCATATCGCTGATTCTCGCAATCGCTCTGGTTGCGGTAAGCGCGCTTTACGCAAACACTGTCAAGGGCATCAGAAATGCCGGTAATCAGGCTGAAGAGTCGGTTGCCGAAGAAGAAACCGCAACAGCGGCAAACCTGTCCCTCTGGAATGACAGTGCGCCCGCCAAAAAGCAGCTGCTCGATTATGTGAAGGCGGTAACAACCGAGGGTTCGCCCGATTTCATTCCCGAAGAGGACAGAATCGCGGTATTTGACCTTGACGGTACTCTCGCCTGCGAGACCGACCCCTGCTATTTTGACCATTGCATTTATTACTACCGCGTGATGGAAGATCCCGGTTACAAAGACAAGGCAACCGATTTTGAAAAAGAAGTGGCAGCCGATGTCAAGCAGTTTATGGATACCGGAATCTCTGTTCCCGATTCGATGGAGCGCCACGGCAAGGGAGTCGCCTCGGCATTTTCGGGCTTTACCCCCGAGGAATATGTCGATTATGTCGCCGAATACGCGAAAACCCCGTCGCCCGGATACAATAATCTTACCCGCGCGAACGCCTTTTATAAGCCGATGCTCGAGGTTATCGATCTGCTCAAGCAAAATGGTTTTACCGTCTATGTAGTCAGCGGAACAGACAGATTTATAGTCAGAGGTCTGGTTCAGGCATCACCGCTCGATCTTCCTCCGGCTCAGCTCATCGGCTCAGATGAATCTCTTGTAGCTCCCGATCAGGGCGATACCGACGGACTTGATTATCAGTTTGATGAAGACGATCAGCTTGTGATGGGTGGCGAATTCATCGTCAAAAACCTCGATATGAACAAGGTTACGGTCATCCAGCAGGAAATCGGCAAGCAGCCGGTTCTCGCCTTCGGCAACAGCGGTAGCGACTCAAGTATGGCGGAATACGCAATTAACAACAATAAATACAAGGCGGCGGCCTTCATGCTCTGCTGCGACGATACCGAGCGCGAAAACGGCAACCCCGAAAAGGCAGTAAAAATGGCAGACAGCTGCAAAGAAAACGGCTGGACGGCTATTTCAATGAAAAATGACTGGAAAACCATTTACGGCGACGGAGTAACCAGAAAATAAGATTTTACCAAAACATTAAAATAAAACTCAAAACCCCTCAGCCTGCAGACTGAGGGGTTCTTTTCAATTCTTCATGCATCTTATCGCATTGAGCACAGCGAGAATCATAACTCCGACATCGGCGAAGATTGCCGCCCACATATTCGCGATTCCCAGCGCTCCGAGAATGAGGCAGATGACCTTGACTCCGACGGCGAAACTGATGTTCTGCTTTACTATCCGCAGACATTTTTTGGACATGCGGA
Source organism: Oscillospiraceae bacterium (assembly GCA_902792905.1). Taxonomy (GTDB): domain Bacteria; phylum Bacillota; class Clostridia; order Oscillospirales; family Acutalibacteraceae; genus CAG-177. The sequence continues at coordinate 24,503 of CADBBH010000014.1, read as the reverse complement.
TTGCCTCCGGAATTTTCAGCGGATCGTCATCCATCAGGACTATGTCCGCCGCCTCAACCGCGGCATCCGAGCCGAGCGCGCCCATCGCGATACCTATATCCGCTCTCGCGAGCACGGGAGCGTCGTTTATTCCGTCGCCGGCAAAGGCGACGATTTCTTTTTTGCTCTTCTTTTCCGAGATTATTCTCTCAATCTCGGTGACCTTATCCTGCGGGAGCAGACTGCTTTTGTATTTATCAATGCCGAGCTCTGACGCCACGCTCCGCGCGACCTTTTCGCTGTCGCCCGTGAGCATAACCGTCTGCGCGGGCAGTTTCTTAAGCTCGCCGACTGCTTTTGCCGAATTCGGCTTGAGAACATCGGAGATAACTATATGACCCGCATAATTGCCGTCAATCGCGACATGAAGAATCGTGCCCGTATGCGAGCATTCATGATACTGCGCTCCGACGGATTCCATCAGCTTCGGGTTGCCGACGGCGACGGTTCTGCCGTTTATCGCGGCTTTGACTCCGAGACCGGGCAGTTCCTCATAATCATCCACCGTACAGCCGTCCGCCGCGTCGGGGAACGCTCTCTTCACCGATTCCGATATCGGGTGGGAAGAATATCTTTCGGCGTGGGAGGCGAGGTGGAGAAGCATCTCCTTATCAACTCCCTGCGGATGCACGTCACTGACGTCGAAGGTGCCTTTTGTCAGCGTTCCCGTCTTGTCAAATACGACGGTCTTTGTTCCGGAGAGTATCTCAAGATAATTTGAGCCCTTTATCAGAATTCCGCGTCTGCCCGCTCCGCCGATACCCGCGAAAAACGAGAGAGGGATTGAAATCACGAGCGCGCAGGGGCAGGAAATAACCAGGAACGTCAGCGCCCTGTAAACCCACTCGCCCCAGGCGGGAGCTTTGCCGGCAAGCATTGAAACAAGCGGCGGAAGAACCGCGAGTGCCAACGCGGAAATAACGACAACGGGAGTATATACCCTCGCGAATTTCGTGATGAAATTCTCGGATTTTGACTTGCGCGAGCTCGCGTCCTCGATAAGCTCAAGTATCTTGGAGGCGGTTGAATCGGAGAATTCCTTTGTGGTTCTGATTCTGAGAATTCCGCCCGTGTTAATACATCCGCTGAGCACTTCATCGCCTTCATTTGCTTCGCGGGGAACGGATTCGCCCGTGAGCGCGGATGTGTCGAGCATTGAATTTCCCTCGATTACCACGCCGTCAACGGGGATTCTCTCTCCCTGCATAACGACGATTACCGAGCCGGGTTCAAGCTCGTCGGGATCAACCTTTTCAAGCGTTCCGCCCTCGAGCTCGATATTCGCGTAATCGGGGCAGATATCCATTAAATCGGTGATGCTTTTTCTGCTTTTGCCGACGGCGAATTTTTCAAACCATTCGCCTGTCTGGTAGAAGAGCATAACGGCAATCGCCTCGTTGTAATCTCCGCTTTTCGTAAAAACCGCGAGGGCGAAAGCGCCGAGAGTCGCGACCGTCATAAGCAGATTCTCATCAAACGGCTGGCGGTTCAATATACCCTTGAACGCCTTGATAAGTATATCGTATCCGATGAGTATATAGTCGGCGATATAGAGTGCGAGAAGGATATACGGATTGACTTGCGCGAATTTTTTAAGCAGAATAAGGCAGACGGTAAAAACCGCCGCCGCAATTATTCTTATAAGCTTTTTTCGCAGAGTTCTGCTCATTTTTCACGCCCCGTTTCAGAAATAGATTTCGCAGTCGCTCTCAACCTTTTTGCACTTTTTCAGGACTTCCTTCATAACAGCTTCGGTATCGGCGCCGTCTTCAAATTCGACCTTCATTTTAAGAGTCATAAAGTTTACGCTCGCCTCTTTAACTCCGTCAACCTTGTTGGCGGCAGCTTCCATCTTCGCGGCGCAGTTGGCGCAGTCAACATCGATTTTATAAGTCTTTTTCATATTATCAGCCCTTTCGGAATCATTTATTAATCAAGCGTCCGGAAACGCAATTCCCGAAGAAACTGCCCGTGCGCCCTTATTCGATTAAATGATTGTTTAATCGTTGAACTTATTATAATCCCCTTTCCGGCGTTTGTCAATAGATTTTGTTAAAAATTAAACAATCTTTTAATCCACATCTTTGTCTCTTGCATTTTCGCCCCGGAAGATATATACTTATATAAAGAAAACTTCCCGGGAGTTGTAATTATGGCGGAAAAGAAAAATCTGCCGCATAATCACGGCAGAATCAATTTCATAATCGAGGATTCGCTTCCCGATGACGCGGCGATAAACGGCGTTTCCGACGCGATGAAGCAGCTCGGCGATCCTACGCGCCTTCGCATATTCTGGTATCTCTGCCACACCGAGGAATGCGTGCTCGATATAGCGGCGGCGGTCAATATGACAAGCCCCGCGATTTCTCATCATCTGCGCCTTCTCAAGGCGGCGGGTCTGATTACCTCGCGCCGCGAGGGCAAGGAAATGCTCTATAAAGCGTCGGATTCCGACCTCGCGCAGACTCTTCATAAAATGATTGAAGACATTGCCGAAATCACCTGCCCGGAATAAAACAAGCATAGATTTACCCGCCGGATTTCCGGCGGGTTTTGATTATCACTTAACTTTCAGATTGTCACCGCAGTCTTCAATTTCGACAAAGAAGGGGCGTTCGGAGCCGCTCACATTCGGTGAGTGGAAGGTAAGATACAGCTTGTCCCCTGCTCTGAAAATCATACCGTGGCCGCCGTCATCATCAATCAGCGGGTCGAGATGCTCAAAAGAATTCTTTATGCTCCCGCCCTCGAATTTCACGACACATTCGGCATAAAGCCCCTTCGGGAAAGTGGACCATATCATAAAAAGCTCGCCTGTTTTTGAGCGGAACATAAAAGGACCGTCGGTGACAAAATGGTTGACATCCGGCCCCTTTCTGACATAAAACGGCTCGGAGCCCGCAAAGAGCAGAACCGGCTCGCCCGCCGCCGCTCTGAGATCTTCGGTCAGCGGCATATAGCATATTGTGCCGTCAATTATCTGGGTGTGTTCGTGGCAGAAAACGATGTAGGGCACGCCGTCTTCAACATAAAAAGTGCCGTCGAGACATTCCCATTCAAACGGAGTGACCGCGCCGTCGCTGTGCGGAGCAAACGGGCCTTCCGGCGAATCGGAGCGCAGGATATATGTGCCCCGCAGGCCGTTTTCTTTGGTGAAAGTCGCGAACATATAGTATCCGCCTTTGTATTCGTGGACCTCGGGCGCCCAGTTGACCTCGCGGTCGAGGCCGTATGCTGAGGAATCAAAAACAGTTATCGGCTCACTCCAGTTTTCGAGGTCGGTTGATTTGTAAACGTCGAAACCGGCGGTATTTCTGCCGAAATTCGCGGCGCGTGTGCCGTAGAGATAGTAAACTCCGTCTTTTACGAGAATGAAGGGGTCTCTGATATTGATATCCTGTTTCTTCATTTTTATTCCTCCGTTTCCAGCAAAAAACTTACGGGTCTGAATCCGTCGTTGCACGAAATCATCGCCGATTTTTTATTCTTCATCCAGCCGTCATAGAAATTCTCGGCTCCGCAGGAGAGAGCCATCACAAAGGGCGCAACGGAAGTCCACGCGCTCTCGCAGAATCCCTCGGGTTTTTCAAATCCGACGGCATAGAACACTTCGCCCTCCCGCATATCGCAGGCGTGCTCAATCGGATTTTCGTATTTTTCGATAAGGTCGTCATGCCTCACCTTTTTCATAACGGTGATTTTTACTCTTTTCATGTTATCACTCCCTGCAAATATAATTATACATAAAAAAATGAATATATCAACACTTGAATATGATGCGCGCATCTGTTAATATTATTTCATCGGGAGGTGACGCTATGCTCAGAGCGGCAATTTCTCCGTCGCTGATGTGCGCGGACATATTCAACCTCAGGCAAATCATAAGAGATTTTGAAAAGAATTCAATTGAATATCTCCATATAGATGTTATGGACGGCGAGTTCGTTCCGAATTTCTGCCTCGGAACAGATTACTGCAGGCGGATGAAGGCGGAAACGGATATTCCCCTCGATATTCACCTTATGGTAAAAAATCCGCTCAACAAGCTCGAAGCATTCGGCTTCGACGAGGGCGATATTGTTTCCGTTCATTATGAGAGCCAGGCAAAAGACGATATTCTCCCCTGCTTTAAGAAAATAAGGGCAAGGGGCGCGAGGCCGTTCCTCGCGATAAACCCCGATAAGAGTGTTGAAGTGCTTAGCGAATACTTTGATGAAATTGACGGAGTGCTGCTGATGACCGTCTTCCCCGGATTCGCGGGTCAGAAGATGGTCGAGGGCTCGCTCGAAAGAATAACTGCGCTTCGCAGAATGCTTGATGAGAGCGGGCACGGCAATCTCAGCATAGAGGTTGACGGGAATGTCAATTACGAAAAAGCCCCGCTCATGCGAAAAGCGGGCGCGGATATATTCGTGGTCGGTACCTCGAGTATTCTCGGCCCGGGCGACCTCACCGAAAATATAACGAAGATGCGCAACCTGCTCGGATAAGAGGAAAGAATCATGAAAATTCTCGTTTTCGGCTCATACAATATAGATAAGGTCTATTCGATGCCTCGTCTGCCCGAAAGGGGCGAAACGCTCTACTGCGGCGGCTTTGAAATCCATGTCGGCGGCAAGGGACTCAATCAGGCGCTTGCGTTTTCGAAGGCGGGCGCGGATGTAACGGTCGGCGGAAAGGTCGGCGAAGACGGCAGATATCTTACCGATTATCTGGAAGAAAACGGTATCGGCACTTCCGACATTGATTTTTCGGGAAAATATACGGGGCATACGATAATCGAAACAGACCCCGAGGGGCAGAATCAGATGATACTCTTCGGCGGGGCAAACCGTGAAATCACCGAAGAATACTGCGATTCACTGCTCGCGAAATACGCGGATGCGGACCTGCTGCTGACGCAGTATGAGACCTCCTGCGTTGAATATATGCTCGAAAAGGCGCATTCGCTCGGCATTAAAACCGCGCTTAATCCCTCGCCCTATGTGGATGAGATTAAGAATCTGAATTTCGCTCACGCCGACATTCTCATACTCAACGAATATGAGGGAAAATCGATAACCGGCGAAGCGGATGCCGAAAGCATCGCGAAGGCCCTTCACGCGCTCGGGAGCGGCGAAATCATACTCACGCTCGGCGCGGACGGAGCCGTTTATTATAACGGAAGCGATTACGTTTCTGCTCCCGCGTTCAGAGTCAACGCCGTTGACACAACCGGCGCCGGCGATACATTCACCGGCTACTGCCTTTATGAGCTCCTGTCGGGCAGCGCTCCTTATGAAGCAATGCTGACCGGCTGCGCCGCCTCGGCAATAGAGGTGACAAAGCCCGGCGCGGCGGAAACAATACCAAATCGCGAAGAAGTTATGAAATTTCTCAAAAACACAAAATAACGGCGGTGATATTATGGATAAAGCTTATCCCGGAATTTGCCTGACCTCGCTGAAGGCAACGGTGCTGGAGCTCTTCGGACTTGAAAAATCGGCGGATGACGACAGCGCTAACCCTGAAATAATGAAACTCGGCGGGGAAGAGCCGATTGACCGTGCGGTGATTTACAACCCCGATGCGGTTGCCCTCTGGCTCTATGAAAAATATAATGATAAATTCGTTCCGGCGGAGAAAATCTCGGATATTTCAGCGCCCCTGCGAAGCGTGATGCCGAGTGTGACGCCGGTATGCTTCGCCTCAATGTATACGGGAGTTCAGCCCGAAAAACACGGCATAATGAAATACGAAAAACCGGTGCTTGAATGCGAGACGCTCTTTGACCGTATGCTCGCGGCAGGGAAGAAATGCGCGATAGTCTCAACCGCGGGCGACAGCATTTCAAAGATTTTTCTCGAAAGGGATATGGATTATTTCATTTATCCGACCGAGTGGCAGGTAAACCGCAAAGCGCTGGGGCTCATCAAAGAGAATAAATATCACCTGATAGTAATCTATAACGGAAATTTCGACGCGACGATGCATCATCACGGACCGGAGGCTAAAAAATCGCTCAGGGTTCTCGATAAGAATATAAAAGTTTATTCGAAAATCGTCGCTCAAATCCGCGAAAGCTATAAAAGGCACCGCGTTTTCTACGGCTTCTGCCCCGACCACGGCTGCCATGAAATAGACGGAAAAGCAGGCTCTCACGGGCTTGACTGCTATGAAGATATGGCAATAATTCACTTTTACGGCATTAAGGAGGCGCTCCATGAAAGGTGAAAAGAGAAAGACGGTTGATGATTATTTCAACCGGAACAAATGGATTTACAGCATAAGCGGAATGGGCAGGGACATGAGCTACGCCCTTTTCACAAACTTCCTGCTGACCTACATTCTCTTCACGCGGAATGTCACTGATAAGCAGTTTGCAGTTATCAGCACAATTCTTGTCGCCTGCCGTATATGGGACGGCCTCAACGACCCGATTATGGGCGGCGTTGTGGAGAATACGCGCACCCGCTTCGGCAAATTCAAGCCCTGGATTATGATAGGCTGCATCACTAACGGCGCCGCGGTTATTGCGATGTTTTCAAACCGCGCGCAGGGATGGACCTTCATTTACCTTTTCGTTGCCCTTTATCTCATCTGGGATATAACCTATACGATGAACGATATCGGGTACTGGTCGATGATGCCCTCGCTGACGAGCAGGGCGGACAGGCGCGATAAGATAGTCGCCCTCGCGAATCTCTTCAGCGGACTCGGAAATCTCGCGGCGGTCGGGCTTGTTCCGATGCTGACCGCGGGCAAAAACGCCATCGGCGGCAACTCAATCACTGCTTATATGATTGTTTCAATCTTCGTTGTGGGTATGTTCATCCTCTGCCAGACCTTCTGCTGTGTCGGGGTAAAGGAGGACCGCTCAATCAAGGCGGAGAAGGAGGAGAAGCACGGGCTTAAAGAGATGTTTTCCGTTATCATTCACAACGATCAGCTTCTCTGGGCGACTCTCATCACTCTGCTCTCAAATCTCAGCGGCGCTATGCTCACGGCGTTCGCCGCATATTATATCTATCTCAAATTCGGCTATAACGGTACCTATGTCACAATGTTCACGGCATTCTACGCGGGCGCGGCGGGAATTCTGCTGATGGTCTTCCCGGTCCTCTGCCGCAAATTCAGGAGGAAGAAGGCGCTCGCCCTCTCACTCGCAGTCGCCTGCATCGGCTACGCGGGCTTCATAATCGGCGGAACCGTAATCCCCGATTCCATCCGCCTGTGGTTTCTCTGCGGAGCGGCGCTTGTAACCGGCTTCGGCCAGAACTGGTTCTCGATGGTCGTCATGGTTATCTTCACGAACACGATTGAATACAACGAATATAAGACCGGCTCGAGAGACGAGGCGCTGATTTTCTCGCTCAGGCCCTTTATGTCAAAGATGTCATCCGCCCTTCAGCAGCTCATCGTCACGGTGGTTTATCTGATAATCGGTATGACCGGTATCACAAACCAGATTTCGGGCTATGAGCAGCAGGCGAATCTCAAGGAAATCACCGAGGATGTAAAGCTCGCAGGTATTCAGAAGGTGCTTGACGGAGCGCCCTCGGATATGTCGCTCAAGCTCGCGCTCTGCATGGCGGTTATCCCGATTATCCTGCTCGTCATCGCGTTCATAATCTCACGGAAGAAAAATAAGATTGACGAGGATGAATACGACAGAATGCTCAAGGTGATTGAAGAACGAAAAGCGGAAAAAGCAACCGAATAAAACGATGACCCGCAGGAAAGATTTTCCTGCGGGTTGATTTTACGCCGAAAACAGTGCTTTTATTCTCTCGAAGATTTCTCTGAAAAATCCGGCGATTCTCTCAAAGAATGTGAGGCGAATTGTAATATTGCCGTCATCGGGGCGGATTCCTCCGCTGAGCCGGTCATTGATAAGAAAACGGGGATATTCCTCATAGGTATTCACATCCGCCTGTCCCTGCGAATACAAGAGCGTTTTCGCCATCTTATCGAGATAGGGGCTCGTCATTGAATGATGGCAGTTTTTGAAATACCAGGTCTGATCTTTGAAAAGCGCCGTTTCTCCGTTGACCTTTCCGTCGGGAGAGACATAACCGCCCTCATCAAATCGGTCAAATGAACCGGGATTGAAAAACGAAGCTCCGAATGAGGAATCCTTTGACATCAGCACCCCGTCGCTCATCACAAACCAGTCGGCCGTAACGGGTATGCCCGTATATCCGTAGAAGCAGAAAACATAGACCGAGCAGCTTTCATTGACCGCGAGCAGGTTTTCCTCTCTGCTGTTTCTGAAATTTTCGGTGAAATAATCCACCTTTTCGAGAAAGCCCGTGTATTCGTCCTTTTTATCGGCGAGGAGGGTCTCAAAGATGTATTCCTTTCCCTCTTCAACATCCGCGTCCGGTACCATCGCCCAGATATTCAGCCAGTTGCCGAATATCGGGAGCACCGTCTTTTTATAGAGAAAATCGTGAGCGCCCTCGATAAGGCCGTTCGCAAAGTCCGCGACGGTCGAAACTATACCCGCTCTGTCGAGTATGCTCATAAGTCCGGTCAGAAGCTCGGCTCTCTCGTTATTGTCAAAAGCGGAGAGAAGATACTCGGCGAGACCGCCCGCGTCAATCACCATATTTCCCTTGACAAGCTCGCCCGCAAAGCCCGCGCCGTAAATCGCGGCGGCGGAGAAGCAGACACTTTTGACCTTCTCTGTGCCGTATGCGGAAAGATAGGTCAGAAGGACCACTCCGCCGTTGCTGTGGCATTCCATCACAACCTGCCCGAAGCCGAGCTCATCGGTAAGATAATTGACAAAATCATCGAGCCGCGCGGCTGATTCATAGGGGTCAAGACGCCAGTCATATGTGAAGCTCAGATCGGGATTTGCGATAACCTCGTCACGGCTCGGGTAATAAAGATACGCTCCGCTCCCCTCAACAAGCGGCTTTCCGTCGGAGCCGCACATAAGCGGGTGGAAAAGCTCATTCACATAGGGCAGAATCGATTCGCTGAGTTTCTCATAGTCCTTATCAAAAGCAAATTTCGCCAGCGACGGAATGAGATTTCCCGCCGCTCTGAGGATTGCCTTGACATCCAGCGGCCAGAGCTGTTCGCTCTCAGGGTCGTTCATATCCTCATATATAGCCGCGTTCATGAATCCCCTGATATCGATATGGGGCAGAACGGGCTGAGACGCTTCGGCAAAGCACGGCACAATCTGCGAAAGACAGATTATCAGCGCAACCGCAAAAGCGATTATCCTCCGTTTCATTTCATTTCCTCTTTTCCGTAATTTTTGATTATTATATCACGGCGTTTCCGAAATATAAAGATTTTTTTCGGCGCCGGGACAAATCAGGTGTTACAGATTTTGATAATCTGTACCGCATTTGTTCAGATGGTTGACACCACGCGCGCGTGTGATATAATATCCGCGGTTAATAAGTTATCGCAGGTATATAATATGAAACACGGAATCAACATGACTCAGGGCAGTGCCCTTAAAAATATAATAAGATTCTCGCTGCCGATAATGATGTCGTCAATGCTTCAGTTCAACTATCATCTCGTTGACAACATCATAGTCGGGCGGTATATCAGCACAGACGCTCTCGCGGCGGTCGGAAACGTCGGCGCCATAAACTCATTTATTATCGGCGCGGCGCTCGGGCTCACGAGCGGATTCACTATACCCGTCGCGCAGTCCTTCGGCGCGGGAGACGGCAGGAGAGCGTCTCACTATGCGGGCAGCAGCATCTCCGTCTCGTTTCTGCTGGGCTGCATAATCGTCGTCATCGCTCATATACTTTCCACACCTCTCCTCCGCCTCATCGGAACGCCCGATGAGATAATCGGTCTCTCGGCCGCCTATGTGAATATTCTCTATTTCGCGGTCCCGATTCAGATGCTCTCAAATAATTTCACCGCAATATCACGAGCTGTCGGCGAGAGCAGAAAGCCGCTGTATTTTTATGTTGTCAGCGTCATTGTGAACTTCTTCCTCGACCTGCTCTTCATCGCGAAATTCGGCTGGGGAGTTGAGGGAGCGGCGTTTGCGACAATGATTGCCCAGGCAGTAGCGGCAGTGCTCTGCGGAATTTACGTATTCCGATTCAATAAGAATATCGATATAAAGAAGAGTGACCTGAAGCTCGACTTAAGGACGGCCGGATATCAGGTGAAACTCGGCATACCCGTTTCGATGCAGTTCACGATAACTTCCGTCGGCTCAATGTGTATGCAGAGCGCGGTCAATTCATTCGGTGCGAGTGTAATGGCGGGCATAACCGCGGCAAACAGGGTCGAAAACCTGACGAATATCCCGATGTCCGGCCTCGGAGTCGCGACCCAGACCTTTGTCGGCCAGAATTACGGGGCGAAGAATTACAGGAGAATTGCCGATTCGGTCAGAAAAATCCTGCTGCTCGATATCCTCATCAGCATACTGATGAGCACAGCCCTTTATTACGGCGGACCCTATGTGGTCTCGCTCTTTATGAAGGAAGCAAATCCCGAAATAATGAATATCGCGAAGAAGTACATTCTCGCGATTTCGCAGTGCTATTCGCTCGTTGCGGTTCTCTTCGTATTGAGAAATTCCCTTCAGGGGCTCGGTTTCACATACGCAAACGCGATTGCCGGCGCAGGCGAGCTCATCGGCAGAATCTCGGTTGCGTTCATATTCAGCAAAATCATCGGTCTGCCGGCCGTTTTCTATGCCGGCCCCGCCGCATGGCTTATGGCGGATATCCCCCTCGCGGTGATTTTCATAAGAAAATCGCGCGAGTTGAAAAGGGCGGAAAAGAAATCTACAGGAGAAAGATTGAATATTTAAGTAAAACAACATCCCGAAGCATGAGCTTCGGGATGGTTTGTTTTTATTCCCACTCGACTGTGGCGGGGGGCTTGGCGGTTATGTCATAGACGATTCTTGTTATGTCCCTGACCTCGTTGGTGACTCTGCTCGACGCTCTTTCAAGCACGTCAAACGGAATGCGCGACCAATCCGCCGTCATAAAATCATCGGTATCAACGGCTCTGAAAGCGACGGTATAGCCGTAGGTGCGCGCGTCGCCCATAACTCCGACCGAACGGTTGTTAAGAAGCACGGCAAAATACTGATTCGGCTCGTTTTCAAGCCCCGCGTTCATAACTTCCTCGCGGAAAACCGCATCCGCTTCGCGCAGAATTTCAAGCTTATCCTCTGTTATTTCGCCCATGATTCTCACGGCGAGACCGGGCCCCGGGAAGGGCTGTCGGCGAACAAGATTCACGGGGATTCCGAGCTCGAGGCCGACTTTCCTGACCTCGTCCTTGAAAAGGTCCCTCAGCGGCTCGACTATCTCCTTGAAATCGATTACATCGGGAAGACCGCCGACATTGTGATGGCTCTTTATAACAGCGGCATCGCCTTTTCCGCTCTCGATAACATCGGGATAAATCGTGCCCTGAACGAGCACATCGACCGAGCCGATTTCCTTTGCGATATCCTCAAATACGCGGATGAATTCCTCGCCTATGATTTTGCGCTTCTCCTCGGGCTGCGTAACTCCCGCGAGCCTTGATAGAAAGCGGTCCTTCGCATTGACTCTTATGATGTTCAGGCCCATTTCATTTTTCATCACGCGTTCAACGGTATCTCCCTCATCTTTCCTGAGAAGGCCGTGATCAACAAATACGCAGATGAGATTATCGCCGATTGCCTTATGAAGCAGGACCGCCGCGACCGACGAATCGACTCCTCCCGAGAGAGCGCAGAGAACTCTTTTGCCCGCAAGCTTTTCGCGGTAACTCTCCACGGCGCCCGCAGTGAAGTTTTCCATAGTCCAGTCGCCGGCGCAGTTGCATATTTCAAACAGGAAATTTCTCAGAATCCTCTTGCCGTATTCAGTATGAGTCACCTCGGGATGAAACTGCACGCCGTATATCATTCTCTTTTCGTCCGCAAGAGCGGCGCAGGGGCAGTTATCCGTAACGGCGGTTATTTCAAAGCCTTCGGGAGCGCGGCTGATATAATCGGTGTGGCTCATCCAGCAGATGCTCTTTTCGGGCACGCCCTCAAAAAGAGCTCCGCCTTTGACGGTTATCTCAGTTTTGCCGTATTCGCTGACATCATTCGCGCTCTCTATCACACCGTCCGCCATCCAGGCGATAAGCTGACAGCCGTAGCAGATTCCGAGCACGGGAATCCCGGCGTTCAGGATTTCCTTATCGTAATGAGGCGAATTCCCGTCATAGACGCTGTTCGGCCCGCCTGTGAAGATAATTCCTTTATAGCCGGCGGTCCTGATTTCGTCAACGGATATTCTGTTATAAGGCTTTATTTCGGCATAGACATTCATATCCCTGACGCGCCTTGCAATCAGCTGATTATACTGCCCGCCGAAATCGAGAACGAGGATTCTTTCCATATTTCATTCCCCTTACGCAAAGAGCACCGTCAAAAACGGTGCCCTTTTTATTTATTGATTACACGATACCCTGAGCGGTCATCGCGTCAACAACCTTTTCGAATCCCGCGATATTCGCGCCGGCTACAAGGTCGTAGCCGTAGCCGTATTTCTCGGCTGCTTTCGCGGAGGAATCGTGAATATTTACCATGATCTGATGAAGCTTCGCGTCAACCTCTTCTTCGGTCCAGCTGTATCTCATCGAATTCTGGCTCATTTCAAGAGCGGAGGTGGCAACGCCGCCCGCGTTGACGGCCTTTGAGGGAGCGACCGCCTTGCAGTGCTCTTTGAGATATGCGAGAGCTTCGTTCGTTGTCGGCATATTGGCGACCTCGATGTAATACTCAACGCCGTTTGCGACAATCTGCTCGGCTTCCTTCATGCCGATTTCGTTTTGGGTGGCGCAGGGAAGAGCAATGTCAACCTTGACGCCCCAGGGCTTCTCACCCGCGTGGAATTCGACTCCGAACTTGTCGGCGTAATCCTGAACTCTGTCTCTGCCGCTGGCTCTCATCTCGAGAAGATAATTGATCTTTTCTTCGGTAACTATGCCGTCGGGATCATAGACATAACCGTCGGGACCGGAAACCGTAACGGCTTTGCCGCCGAGCTCCGCAATCTTTTTACAGGCGCCCCACGCAACATTGCCGAATCCGGAAACAGCAAAGGTTTTGCCTTTGATTTCTTCGCCGAAATGCTTGAGAACCTCGAGAGTGTAGTAGATTGCGCCGTAGCCGGTCGCCTCGGGTCTGATGAGAGAACCGCCGTAGGAGAGGCCTTTGCCGGTGAGAACGCCGTTTTCAAAAGCGCCCTTGAGTCTCTTATACTGGCCGAAAAGATAGCCGATCTCTCTGCCGCCGACTCCTATATCGCCTGCCGGAACGTCAACATCCGGGCCGATGTGACGGAACAGCTCGGTCATAAAGGACTGGCAGAAGCGCATGATTTCATCATCGCTCCTGCCTCTGGGATCGAAGTCGGAACCGCCCTTGCCGCCGCCTATGGGCAGGCCGGTGAGGCTGTTTTTGAAGGTCTGCTCAAAAGCGAGGAACTTCATGATTCCGATATAGACAGAAGGATGGAAGCGAAGGCCGCCTTTGTAGGGGCCGATGGCGCTGTTGAACTGAACGCGGTAGCCGGTGTTTACATGGACCTGACCTTTATCGTCTGTCCAGGGAACGCGGAAGATAACCTGTCTCTCGGGCTCAACAAGTCTCTCAAGAAGAGCCTTGCGTCTGTAATCTTCCTCTTTCGCCTCGATTACCGGGCGCAGAGAATCGAGAATCTCTGTTACGGTCTGGATAAACTCGGGCTGACTCGCATACTTCGCGCTGACGTTTTCGATGATCTCATCGACATAGTTTTTGCTCATGGTTTTTCTCCTTTTTACTCATACTGTATTAAGACCCTGCGGAAATCGCAGAGCCAATAGATACCTCATACACATCAATACACATCAAATACACATCAAATTATAAACCGATTATATTCTCATATCAAATATAAGTCAATATTATATAATTTTTCCGCCTGCAATTTTTCTTATTTGCACAAATACATTTCAATAATGCAACTTTTAATTGTTAAAATTGCAAAATCACTGCTGACAGCCGAGCAAAAGTGCCGGAAACGGAGAAAATATGAAATTTTGCCGGCCTCAAATTGCATAAATTTATTGCGCCTGCGTGCAGAGGAGTACCCTTAAAGGGGGAAACCTGCAGACCGGGTGCCTGCAGGTTTCCGATGTGTATGAGTAAAAAAGAGAAGATGTCAGATCAGCAAACGCCCTGCGCCATCATGGCGTTGAGGACTTTCTCGAAACCGGCAATATTGGCACCGGCAACATAATTCTTGCCCATTCCGTATTTCTCGGCGGCATCGGACATATTATGGAAAATGTTGATCATAATGCCTCTGAGCTTAGCGTCAACCTCTTCGAAGGTCCAGTTGAGACGCTCGGAATTCTGGCTCATTTCAAGAGCGGAGGTGGCAACGCCGCCCGCGTTTGCCGCCTTTGCGGGAGCAAGTAGAATATTGTTATCCTGAAGATACTTGACGGCCTCGGCGGTTGTGGGCATATTCGCGCCCTCGGCGACCGCTATGCAGCCGTTTGCGACAAGCGCCTTCGCGTCTTCGATGCGAAGCTCGTTCTGAGTGGCGCAGGGAAGAGCGATATCAACCTTTACGGTCCATACTCCTCTGCCCTCGTGATACTCTGAATTCGGGCGGTATTTCTTGTATTCGGTAAGTCTCTGTCTGTTGACTTCCTTGATTTCCTTGAGAGCGGCAACATCAATGCCGTCGGGATCATATACCCAGCCGTTTGAATCGGAGCAGGTAAGCACCTTTGCGCCGAGCTGAGTCGCCTTCTCAATGGCATAGATGGCAACGTTGCCCGAGCCGGAGACGGCAGCAGTCTTTCCTTTGATGTCAATGCCGTTGCACTTGAGCATTTCCTCTGTGAGATAAAGCAGACCGTAGCCGGTCGCCTCTGTTCTAGCGAGAGAACCGCCGTAAGCGATGCCTTTGCCGGTCAGAACGCCCTCGTGAAGATTCTTGATGCGCTTGTACGCGCCGAACATATAGCCGATTTCTCTTGCGCCTGTGCCGATATCGCCTGCGGGAACGTCGGTGTCTGCGCCGATATATTTATAAAGCTCAAGCATGAAATTCTTGCAGAAGGACATGATTTCTCTGTCGGTCTTGCCCTTGGGATCGAAATCCGAGCCGCCCTTCGCGCCGCCGATAGGAAGACCGGTGAGCGAATTCTTGAAAATCTGCTCGAAGCCGAGGAATTTGATAATACTGATATTAACCGAGGGATGAAGTCTCAGGCCGCCCTTATAAGGGCCGATTGCGTTGTTGAACTGAATGCGGTAGCCGGTGTTTACATGGGCCTGACCGTTTCTGTCAATCCAGGGAACGCGGAAAATAATCTGTCTGTCGGGCTCAACAAGTCTTTCAAGAAGGGCTTCGCGTTTATACTCCTCCTCTTTCTGCTCGATAACCGGACGCAGAGAATCAAGAACCTCTGTTGTTGCCTGAAGAAACTCGGGCTGAGCCGCGTATTTTTCTTTCAGCATTTCAATTGTTTCATCTACATAACTCATACATTTTTCCTCCATATATTAAATAAAATGAGTTTTGATATAAAAAAGGCGCAGTACCCCCTTGGTACTGCGCCTTTGCAGCCTTGATTATTCTTTATCTATTATTTCTTTCGCGACCTGCGCCTTTGAGCGCCTTGAATCCATCGCGTCTTTTTCAATGAATCTGTGCGCTTCGGACTCGGTCATTTTATGCTTTTCAATCAGGATGAATTTCGCCCTGTTGACCAGCTTTATCTCTTCAAGCTTTTCCTGCAGCTTCAGAATCCTCTTCTCGTCATTGAGAAGGCGGGCCGCAGTTGAAGTCATAAGCTTGACCGCCGTATAAAAATCGCGTTTTTCAATCGGCTTAGGAACCGCCATAACGCCGAAATCCTCGACCTTTCTGCAGGCTCTCTCATAATATTCGCTCTTTACCGTCAGCATGACCCCCGCTCTTGTGGAGTATGCGGTATCAACGGCGAAATCGCTGCCCGATTCATCAGGGAGAGGTGAATCGATTATTATGATATCATACCTGCAGCGAAGCAGCCTGCGCTTTGCTTCGCCCACGCTTGAAACTGTTTCCGTCTGCCTGTATCCGAAGGAAAGAAGCATCGCCGACAAAAGCTTTGCGCTCTGCTCTTTTCCCGAGACGACAAGCACGCTGTAATCCCGCTTTACCTGCGGCATACACTTCCCTCCTTCCGTGTTATTCCGCCTGCGTTCAGCTGCGGCGGTTAAAGGTTTCGATTACTCTTTGGGGAAGTATTGCCTTTACGAAATCGCTGCTTTTCGCGTTTTCCATCGCTTTGGTAAAATTAAGCGGCAGCATGGCTATGCCTTTGAGCTCCTCCTCGGAGGCCTCATAGAGATTAAGATCTGTCGGAGCGGGAGGATTCATATTGTTTTCTATACCGTCAAGCCCCGCGTAAATCAGAAGCGAATAAGCAATATAGGGATTTGCCTCCGAATCGGGAGAGCGCAGCTCCATTCTTCTGTATTCGCCGGTCGCCGCGGGAATTCTGATAAGCTGAGATCTGTTTTCGCGCGACCAGGTTACATATTTCGGCGCCTTGTATTCGCCGAGTCTTTCATAGGAAGCGGGAGTCGGATTGAGAAACGCCGTGATTTCCGCTATATGAGCGAGCACGCCCGCCATGAACTGCTCGAGATAATCCGTACCGTCGTCGGAGTGAGGAGCCATATTTATATGAAGACCGTTTCCGCTGGATTTCTCAAGCGGCTTCGGGGAGAAATCAGCCCAAAGTCCGTGCTGCTCGGCAATGGCGGAAACTACGGATTTGAAAGTGACCGAATTGTCCGCCGCTTCAAGAGCGTCACTGTATTTGAAATCAATCTCGTGCTGGCCGGGGCCCTCTTCGTGATGCGAGCTCTCGGGGAAAATTCCCATTTCGCTCAGAGCGAGGCAGATTTCCCTGCGCACATTCACGCCTCTGTCCTCGGGAGCTATATCCATATAGCTCGCTCTGTCATGCGGAACGCCGGTTGAGTATCCGTCTTCATCCGTTTTGAAAAGATAGAATTCGTGCTCCGCGCCGAAGCTGACTCTTATGCCCTTTGAAGCGGCTTTTTTCACTGCTTCTTTAAGAAGATGTCTGCCGTCCATTTCAAAAGCTTCGCCGTTCGGATATTTGATATCGCAGAACATTCTGACGACCTTGCCCTGAGAAGGTCTCCAGGGCAGAACCGAAAGCGTCGAAGCATCGGGGAAAAGGAAAAGATCGCTTTTCTCTTCGCTGCCGAAGCCCTCAACCGCTGAGGCGTCAATCGCTATTCCGCTCTCAAAGGCGCGGTCAAGCTCGGTGGCCATTATTGAAACATTCTTCTGTTTTCCGAAAACATCGCAGAAAGCAAGGCGGATGAACGACACGTCTTCCTGCTCAATGTAGTCTTTGACATCCTGAACGGTAAATTTCATATCAGACAGACTCCTTGAAAAAGTAAAAGGGCGCACATCGCCTGCCGGAGCAAACAATGAACGCCTTTGTTCAATAAGAATTATATTCTTTCTATATTATTATGTCAATTGTTTTTTTATGGAACGTCGGTATTTTTGTTACTTGCACAAAACATTTCCATTATTGCAAGTCGGTATTGTAAAAATTGCAAAAACCGTCGTTTATTGTTCAAAAATTCACAAATCGCACTTGACAATGAAATTTTCAGGTGATAGAATTGCAACATAAAAGGCAAGGACGCCCGTATGGGTGTCCTTGCCTCTCTTTTGTTTAAGGAGGCGAAAAAGATGTGCAGCATTATGGGATTATCCTCATATCCCGCGGATTATGAAGAATTTGAAAAAGCGCTGGCAAAGACAGAATCGAGAGGTCCGGACGATAATAAAGTGATGAAAGCGGGAAACGGTCTGCTCGCCTTTCAGCGCCTGGCAATTATGGACCTGAATCCGACCGGAATGCAGCCGTTTGAGCTCGGAGAAAACAAGATAGTCTGCAACGGCGAGATTTACGGATTCCGCAAAATAAAGAAGGAACTTGAAAAGGAATACACTTTCAGAAGCGATTCCGACTGCGAAATACTCCTCCCTCTCTATGAAAAATACGGCTTTGATATGTTCGCGATGCTCGACGCGGAATACGCTCTTGTTATCTATGACGGCAAAAAGAAATGCCTGATTGCGGCGAGAGATCCCATCGGAATCCGCCCGCTTTTCTATGGGTATGACGCAGACGGAAACATTATGTTCGCGAGTGAGGCAAAGAATCTTATCGGCCTTACCGATAAAGTAACGCCGTTCCCTCCCGGGCATTATTATGACGGCGAAAAATTCGTCTGCTACCGCGACATTGCCGAAGTAAAGGAATATATACACGCGGACCTTGAGGAAGTCTGCGAGAACATTCACGATAAGCTCGTTGCGGGAATTGAAAAGCGACTCGATTCGGACGCGCCGGTCGGCTTTCTTCTCAGCGGCGGCCTCGATTCCTCGCTTGTCTGCGCCGTTTCGGCAAAGCTTCTCAAAAAGCCGATAAGGACCTTTGCAATCGGAATGAGCGAAGACGCGATTGACCTCAAATACGCCAAGGAAGTCGCCGAGTATATCGGGAGCGACCACAGCGAAATTATCATAACGGCCGAAGATGTCATCTCTTCGCTCGAGGAGGTAATCGCGGCGCTCGGAACATTTGACATAACTACCGTGCGCGCGAGCATGGGAATGTATCTAATATGCAAGGCAATCCGTATGCAGACAGATATCAAGGTTTTGCTGACAGGCGAAATCTCCGATGAACTTTTCGGCTATAAATACACCGATTTCGCGCCCGACGCCGACGCTTTCCAGAAAGAGGCGCAGAAGAGAATACGCGAGCTCTATATGTATGACGTTCTTCGCGCGGACAGATGTATTTCGGTTCACTCAATGGAGGCGCGAGTTCCGTTCGGCGATCTTGATTTCGTCGAATACGTTATGTCTGTGGACCCGGAGATGAAGCTCAACAAATACAACAAGGGCAAATATCTTCTCCGCCACGCGTTCGAGGGCGATTATCTCCCCGAAAGCATTCTTATGCGCGAGAAAGCGGCTTTTTCCGATGCCGTCGGCCATTCGATGGTCGATTATCTCAAGGAATATGCAGAGCAGACATACTCCGATGAGGAATTTGAGGCGAAGCGCAGTAAATACACTCACGCGGCGCCCTTCACGAAGGAATCCCTGCTCTACAGAGAGATATTCGAAAAATACTATCCCGGTCAGGGCGAAATGATAGTTGATTTCTGGATGCCGAACAAAGAATGGGAAGGCTGCAACGTCAGCGACCCGTCGGCGAGAGTCCTTTCAAACTACGGCGACAGCGGAAAATAAGAGAAAGAGACAATAAAAATCAAAAAAGGAGAGGTTTTATGAATACCCAATTCACCATAAAGGCACCCGAAATTGAAATCGGAAGCTATGAAGAGCAAAAACTGCGCGATATCGATGCGTCCGATAATTCGGAGGAAAATGCGGCGGCGGAATAAGATTTAAGGTATGAGTGAAAGAGAGGATGTTCTATGACAAAGTATATTTTCGTCACGGGCGGCGTTGTTTCGGGGCTCGGTAAGGGAATTACCGCCGCGTCGCTCGGCAGACTGCTCAAGGCACGCGGGCTGAAAGTCGCCGCGCAGAAGCTTGACCCGTATATCAATGTCGATCCCGGCACAATGAGCCCCTATCAGCACGGCGAGGTCTATGTGACCGAAGACGGCGCGGAAACGGACCTCGATCTCGGACACTATGAAAGATTCATCGACGAGGACCTTAATAAGTATTCAAACCTCACGACCGGCAAGGTTTACTGGAATGTGCTCAACAAGGAGCGCCGCGGGGAATATCTCGGCTCAACCGTTCAGGTGATTCCGCATATCACCAACGAAATCAAGAATTTCGTCTATAATGTCGGCAGGCACAGCGACGCAGATGTTGTCATCACCGAAATCGGCGGCACAATCGGCGACATTGAAGGCCAGCCGTTCATCGAGGCCGTGCGTCAGATTTCGCTTGAGGTCGGCAAAGAAAACAGTCTTTTCATCCACGTCTGCCTGGTGCCCTATCTCAGGGGCTCGGATGAGCATAAATCAAAGCCTACCCAGCATTCCGTAAAAGAGCTGCAGGGAATGGGCGTGAATCCCGATATAATCGTGCTTCGCTGCGACGAACCGCTTGAGGAATCGATATTCAATAAAATCGCGCTATTCTGCAATGTTCCGAAGGACTGCGTAATCGAAAATATCACTCTCCCCTGCCTCTATGAGGCGCCGCTTATGCTCGAAAAATCGGATTTTTCGTCGGTTGTCTGCAGGCGTCTCGGAATTGACGCTCCCGCTCCCGATCTGAGCGAATGGGAAGAACTGGTCGATAGAATCAAAAATGAGAAAAAGAGCGTGACCATAGGGCTCGTCGGCAAATATGTCCAGCTTCACGACGCCTATCTGTCGGTCGCCGAAGCCCTGCGCCACGCGGGGTACTATCACAGTACAGAAGTAATCATAAAGTGGATAGATTCGGAAACGATCACCGCGGAAAACAGCGAAGAAATCTTTGAAGGAATCAGCGGAATCATTGTTCCAGGCGGCTTCGGGGACAGGGGCATCGAGGGTATGATACTCTCCGCAAAATACGCGAGGGAGCATAACATTCCATATTTCGGAATCTGCCTCGGCATGCAGATAGCTGTTATTGAATACGCGAGAAACGTCGCGGGAATATCCGACGCGAATTCAGGAGAGTTTGACGAAATCTGCAAAAACAAGGTCATCGACTTCATGCCCGGTCAGAGCGATGAAATCGACAAGGGCGGCACCCTGCGTCTCGGCGCTTATCCCTGCGTCATCAAGGAAAATACAACTATGGAAAAATGCTACGGAGCGAAGGAAATCTCCGAGCGCCACCGCCACCGCTATGAATTCAACAACAATTACCGCGAAATTCTCCGGGAATGCGGGCTGACACTCAGCGGCATCTCCCCGGACGGCACGCTTGTTGAAACCGTCGAGCTGAGCGAGCGCCCGTTCTTCGTTGGCGTGCAGTACCATCCGGAATTCAAATCCCGTCCGAATAAACCGCACCCGCTTTTCATAGGTTTCATCGGCGCGGCATTGGATATATAAAAAGAAATCCTTTCGGGGAACGTCGGCGGCGTTCCCTTTTATTCCGCTTCGAAAATAAATGTTTCCCGGTTCTCAAGCGGCCGGAAGCATTGCAGCGGGCAAAACCGCACCCGTAAATAAATTCAAAAAAACTGTTGACAAATCTTAAACTTCATAATATAATATACAAGCGCTTTACGGAAGCGGTATATGGCGGAATAGCTCAGTGGCTAGAGCACTCGGTTCATACCCGGGGTGTCGGCGGTTCAAATCCACCTTCCGCTACCATATCCGGCCCGGTGGTCAAGCGGCTAAGACACCGCCCTTTCACGGCGGTAACACGAGTTCGATTCTCGTCCGGGTCACCATATCAAGTTGAAGTCGAACACTCTGCAGGTCAGAGCGGGAAATTACTTTCTGAGATACTCCTATCTTGTTCGGCTGAAATGAAAAAAGCGCAGGCGGTTCACTAAGAGCCGCCTGCTGTTTCTTTATTTCGCCGGTTCTGCGGTCGCCTTTTTGGAGCCCGGAGCCAGTCTTTCTATTTTTATAATCCGGTAATTGACCGAGACTTCTTTTCTCGGCGGAAGATGCTCAAAGTCGATTTTTCGACTCAAACGGGCAAATTCCTGTTTTGTCCATTCCGCTGCGTTCATCTTCAGCGCAGATTATTCGTAACACACATCAGCAAATTCATTCTGCCTCCCTCCCTTCATCTGATTTTTCAACATTGTGTTCAGCGCGCGCCTTTCTCTCGGTTCCGACGAAGGATCTTTGCGTAATACTCGCAGGCTTTCTGAATGAAATCCTGCCATTCCTTCATCGTTCCGGCGGGGCGGAACCTCCGTACAAAATCGACCGGGATCTTGATCGTCTCCACCTGATTCGGCTTCGGCTGCACAAGGATCTGTGTCAGCGCGTCCGGCGTCAGCAGCCCGTCCGCATAAAGCTTTTTCATTTTGTTTGCCTGCGAATACGAGGGCGTGACCTCGTTCTCGGCGTAGTATTCGTACACCGCCTTCTGCGCAGCATCCGGGAGATACGAAAGCTCCACGGCGGGACCGAGCGCGATCCTGCCCTCATCGACGAGATCGAGCAGCGGCTTGATCAGACACGTCAGACGGATATACCTTTTGACCTGCGTCGCGCTATCGTCGTCCGAGATTTCCGCAGCGGTCAACTTCGGTCCGACTCGGTCCGAAGTTAAATCGGTCCGTTTGCCCTGCCGTTTCAGCGCGTCCATTTTCAGCTTGTACGCAAACGCTTTTTCGGATGGTAAAAGACTTTCGCGCTGCAGATTGCTGTCCACCATCATGATCACCGCTTCGTCACGGCTCATAGATTTGATAAAGGCAGGGATTTTGTCGATCCCCGCCTTTTCGCAGGCGTGCACGCGGCGGTGTCCGCTGACGATCTCATATTTGCCGCCGTCCAAAGGTCTTACCATGATCGGGAACATAACGCCGTAATCCAGAACGCTCTGCACAAGCAGCTCCATATCAAAATCGTCCCTGACCTTGAACGGATTGCCGCTGAACGGAACGCACGACGCGACGCTGATTTCTTCAACCTTCATCATCGGCATCGACCTCTGCAAAGTATTCTGTCAGCCCCTGAAGGAGCGCGCGGCCCTCGTCGTCGGTGAGCGTTACGCCCTTGCAGCATCTGCCCTCGGGGGTCCATTCGTGGAGATCGAGCTTCGGTGCGCCGTCGTTCCACGAAACGACGCGCAGCTCTTTGGTGTAGCCGTTGTTCTCTCTGAGAACGGCCAACGTTCTGATGATTTTGCAAGTGATATTCTTTTCCATAATAATATCCTTTCCGCCCGTCTGGCCGGTAGCGCAGCCATGAATTCAAGATGTCATGAAGTTGACAGACCCGTGGAAGCGGTCACGCTTTGCTCCTCTGAGAATCGCTGTATTTCAGATTGCCCGCGTGCCGTTTTCCGTTTTCGGAATGCGCCGTTCTGCTTTTTCCTGACGTCGGCGGCAGCGTTTTGAATGTGATATTCTCCAGCTTGACCGCGCCCCACAGAAAGCCCGGCTCATCGTCGTCGTTCTCTCTGATCCAGACCGTATCGGGATGCGCAGCCTTCATTTTCCGGATGGCGGCGTTCAGATTTTTATCCCAGCTTCGGATCTGGATCTCGTCGTCGCCCTGCTCAAAGAACAGATGCGTTTCCTTCTTTGCTCTCGGCATATTCATCACCTCCTTGCGTGAATATTTTTCAGCACCCCCGTTTTCGGGGATTTTTCAACGGAACTAATACCGTTGTTTTGTACCGGAATCGAATGGAAATCGTTTGGTGAAAGGAACCGACCGTCAGTGGAATTCCATTGGAAAACGGTACAAAAAAGAGCGCCTTGATCAGCGTTCCCGATTGCCGCGGTTTCTGTTTTTCCTCCGTTCCATCGCCGCCTGCTTTTTTGCGGCTGCCTCTTTTTCCTTTTCGGCCCGTATCCTTTCGCGCTCCGCTTTTTCTGCCGCGTCTCTCTTTGCAAACAGATCGCGGACCGTTTCGATGAACTTGCGGGCGACGTCCGGGAAATGCTCCAACGCATCAAGGAACGGTTTGCACTTTTCTTTCAGCGAGTTATATTTCCTTTTCAGATCCGAATAACAGCCCTCATAATAATCCGCGTCTCTTTTGTACGCCTCCTTGCTGCGCGACAGATCGGCGATCAACTCTCTGCCGGTGACGGCTTCTTTTGCCAGCGCTGTCAGTTCGTCGTATTCTTCTTCGGACAGTGAAACCTTTTTTGTGAGCGGATTTCGTTTTCCCGTGCCGTCGATTTCTTCAAGCGTTTTATCGATCTCTTCGGCAAATTGGAAATCGTGCCGAGCTTCTTTTACGTTTTGTTGTATCTGTTCAAGACGCTCTCTGTCTTTCCGAATCTGATACTCCAAAGACGATAAATGCTCGGCGGTGCTTCCTTCTTTCCCCCGACTGAACCCGACAAAACCGTGCTCGTTCATGTGAAGAAAAAACTCATCCTGAAGCACACTGTACGACGGTCTGAATTTCGGTTTTCCGTTTTTCCGAAAGACCTGTTTTCCGTTTTCATCGAGCAGCGGTTCGGTCGACGCCCACATTTTTGAATGACTGATCTGCGTGACGGTTTCCTTTACCGTTCCTATGAGCTTCGGATCTTTGCAGCGCTTCGTCCACAGGATCTCTTTCTTCACGGTCGGCATTGCGACGAGGTGCATGTGATAGTGATAAACGGGATACCCGAGCTCGTCCGTCGCGGCCTTGTTGATCTCATCCGCGTGCATCACGGCGGTGACGATATTGCGCTCTCCGTACTTGCTGCAGGCGTACCGATACGCTTCTTGATAAAACCTTTTTGCGTATTCATAA
>CADBBH010000013.1 GCA_902792905.1 Oscillospiraceae bacterium | reverse complement strand
TCTGCCTGACAGCGACTCTATTATACCATTTGCAAAACTAAATGCACGTTTGCAAAACTAAATGTTCAGTTTTCCTTGCATTTACTTTTTCATTTAAGGCGTAAAGCTCACAAATCAAAGTCCGTTATATTACCCTCGTGACAGTTTATAATGAAAGCTGAAAAGGGGGTATGAACCATGAAAATCACAAGAAATTTCAACATTCTTCCGCTTGAATACTATATGACATTTGAAAACGGCGAGATGAGCGATATCTTTGAATGGGAAGAAGACCTGACCGATGAGGAAAAGAGTGTTTATATCGAAACAGTTCTGCTCTCTATGCCTCTCGATGAGTCGCCCGTTCTGGTCGGCGCGATGAAGAGAGCCGCGAGGGAGATAATCGACGGCGGCCTCGATGATTTCATCTGCTCCGATTCGGCGTATAAACTCAATGTCAGATTCGCCGAAGCATAATGTGATTTGCAAATCTCTTTCTTTATGTTATAATAACAAATAGGAGGGGAGAGTATGAAAATCAACGGTATTGACGGGGGAACCTCTTTCGATTTCGGCAGAACAGCTTCTGCATACGCCGAATACAGGGATATTTATCCCGCAAAATTATATGACCGTCTGCGCGCTCTCGGAGTTTCCGACGACGGCACAGCCTGGCTTGATTTAGGCACGGGCACGGGAATCTTGCCCAAGAATCTCTATAATGAAAAAAGCGATATAACCGGCGCCGACATCTCCGCCGGTCAGATTGAACTCGCCCGCAAAGATGCGCAGGAGAGCGGCAGAAGGATCACTTATATCACCGCACCCGCCGAGAATACAGGTCTTCCTGATAAGGCTTTTGACACAATCACGGCCGCGCAGTGTTTCTGGTATTTCGATCGCGAAAGGATGCAGGGCGAAATATCGCGCATGCTGAAGCCCGGCGGCAGATTTATCAAGATTTTCATGAACTGGGATTTTGATGACAGAATCGCGGCTGAGAGCATTGCGCTCGTTAAAAGATTTAACTCTGGTTGGCACAGCGGAAGGAACGCACATGAAGATTTATATGACGACCTTTTCCCGGGCAGAGTTACAGAAGAATTCTATGCGGATATTCCTTTCACTGCTGAAAGTTGGCACGGCAGGATGATTGCCTGCCGCGGAACCCTCGCCTCCATGGACGCCGCAACCTTTGAAAAATGGGAATCGGCGCATCGGGAGATGCTGAAAAAATATCCCGGCAGCTTCAGTGTCGGGCATAAGGTTTATATTTCATATTTTACTTTGTAGTTCAATCTACATCTGCGTAAAATTCGTCTGTTTTCTCTGCCGCGTATCTGCCGTTTGAAGCTTCGGTGAGCTTTGCTGCAAACGAATCGCAGTCCGCGAGCGGAAGGCGGAAAATGACGGTCACATTATCCTCATAGAGAGTGTCCTCAATTATTCCTCCGCATTCGGGAATCAGCGACGCAAGGCGACCGTAGAAGGTATAATCACAGCAGATTTTCATTCTCGCGCACATCGCTCTTGTGACGATTCCCGCCGCATTCACGGCGATTGAGGCCGAGTGGGAATAGGCCCTGACGAGCCCTCCGGCTCCGAGCATGATTCCCCCGAAATATCTTGTAACAACAACGCAGACGTCGGTCAGCCCGTTCTTCTCGAGTACATCGAGAGCGGGCATGCCCGCAGTGCCCTGAGGTTCTCCGTCATCGGAGAACTTTTTTATGCCTTCTTCGCGCAGGATATAGGCATAGACATTGTGAGTCGCGTCCCAGTGTTTCTTTGATATTTCCGCTATGAAATCGAGCGCCTCCTGCTTTGAGGTTACGGGCTTTATGTAACCGATGAAGCGGGATTTTTTGACGATGTATTCCTCGCTCGATTCGTTTTTGACCGTCTTGTAACTGTCCATAAATATTCCCTGATTAAAAGCAAAGCGGCGCAGAATATGCGCCGCATTTTTGCTTGCTTATTTGTTTTCGCCGAGACCGAAACGCTTGTTGAAACGGTCAACGCGTCCGCCGGTATCAACCAGCTTCTGCTTGCCGGTGAAAAACGGATGGCATTTTGAGCAGATATCTACCTTGAGACCGTCTTTGGTCGAACCTGTCTGATAGACGGCGCCGCAAGCGCAGCGAACCTCTGTCTGGTGGTAGTTGGGATGGATTCCTTCCTTCATTGTGTTCACCTCTTTCGGAATACGTTACATAACGAATTGCATTTTATCATATAATAAGTAAAATTGCAAGAATTTTTTTATTTTATTTGTTATCTGTTTCAAGCGAAGCAAGGTAGGCCTTGTCCTGCTTTGAAAGCTCCGCGTCACGGAGCAGATCGGGTCTCTTCGCGAGAGTGACCTCGAGCGATTTTTCACGCTGCCATTTCTGTATGTTTGCGTGATGTCCCGAAATCAGCACCTCGGGCACCGTCTTTCCGTGCCACTCAAACGGTCTGGTATATTGCGGGTATTCAAGCAAGCCCGAATAATGGCTTTCAAGAGTGTAGGCGTCTTCGTTGGGGAGAACTCCGGGGAGCATTCTCGAAATGCAGTCGGCGAGTATCAGAGCGGGCAGTTCGCCGCCCGTGATAACATAATCGCCGAGCGAGATTTCTTCATCAACTATCTCCTCGATGACTCTCTCATCAACGCCTTCATAGTGACCGCAGAGTATTGCAATGTTTTCAAGCTGACTGAGTTCCTTTGCCTTTGCCTGAGTGAGCACCTTGCCCTTCGGGCTCATATACACAAGGTGAGGCCTTGCGCCGAGCTGAGAGCAGAGGGACTCAAAACAATCATAAATGGGCTGAGCCTGCATTATCATACCCGTTCCGCCGCCGTAGGGGGCGTCATCCACCCGGTTATGCTTGTCGAGTGTGTAATCTCTGATATTTCTGCATTCGATCGTGACATTCCCGCTCTCGCGGGCTCTGCCGATAATGCTTTCATTCAGAACACTCAGGCACATTTCGGGGAATAAGGTCAGTATATCAATCCTCATCGTCAAATATACCTTTCAGGGGTCTGATAAGTATCCTGCCTTCGGCAACATCCGTGCTGATGACAACATCGGGAATTGCGGGTATGAGATACTCCTTTGAATCCTTCGTGATATGCCACACATCGTTGGCACCGGTCTCGCTTACATCTGTAAGCTCGCCGTAACATTTTGAGGGATTATCCGCATCAAATACCGCGCACCCTGTAAGCTCCGCTATGAAATACCTGCCCTCGGGCAGATGAGCGTCGCTTCGTTTCATCCAGAGGATCCTGCCTCTGAGCTTGCGTGCTTCTTCTACGGTGTCAATGCCTTCCATTTTGACCAGAGCGATGTTGCCGTGGGGGCGCGAGGTGATTTTAACACTCTCCCTGCCCTCGGAGTCAAAATAGAGGGTCTTGAATTTTTTGATGAAATCCGGCGAATCGCACCAGGGGTTGACCCTGACCTCTCCGCGCACTCCGTGAGTGCCCGTGATTTCGCCGATTTCAAGAAATTGCTTAATCAATTTCCACTACGACCTTCTCATTGTTGCGGGTCGCAGCTGCGCGCATTACCGTGCGGATGGCTTTTGCGATTCTGCCCTGCTTACCGATAACTCTGCCCATATCGTTTTCAGCGACGTGGAGATGGTAAACGATGCTTTCGTTTTCGCCGTCCTCTCTGGTAACGGTAACCTGCGAGGGGTCTTCAACAAGACCCTGCGCGATGCTGACGAGTAATTCTTCCATTAAAGGATACCTTCCTTCTTGAGAAGAGCCTTGACGGTATCGGTGGGCTGTGCGCCGTTGCCGAGCCACTGCTTTGCCTTTTCGGCGTCAACCTTTACTTCCGAGGGGGAAGTGAGGGGATTGTAGGTGCCGATTTCCTCGATGAATCTGCCGTCACGGGGATATCTTGAATCAGCGACTACTATACGATAGTAGGGATTTTTCTTTGCGCCCATGCGACGAAGTCTGATTTTAACTGCCATGATTGTTTCCTCCAAATAACAAGTAATGAATTATATAATGCTACGGTTTTCCGTATTACATCCCGAATTGCGAAGGGTCAAAGCCTGCGGGCAGGCGCATACCCTTCATTTTGCGACGCTTGCCGCCTTTTTTGCCGTTGATCTGCCTGAACATCTTGGACATCTGCTTATACTGAGAGAGAAGCCTGTTGACATCCTCGACCGTCTGACCGCAGCCGTCCGCGATTCTCTTCTTGCGCGAGGGATTTATAATCGCCGGGTTGGATCTCTCCTTCGCCGTCATTGAGAGAATAATCGCCTGCATTCGGTCGAATTTGCTCTCGTCAACCTCGATATCCTTGGCTTTGTTACCGATTCCGGGGAGCATCATGAGCATTTCCTTGATGGAGCCCATTTTGCGTATCTGACGGAACTGGTCGAGAAGGTCGTTTAGGTCGAACTTATTCTGCATCAGCTTCTTTTCAAGCTCCGCGGCTTCCTTCTCGTCAATCATCTGCTCGGCTTTTTCTATAAGAGTGAGCACATCGCCCATACCGAGAATTCTGTTTGCCATTCTGTCCGGATGGAAAACATCGAGATTGTCGAGTTTTTCGCCTGTACCGACGAATTTTATCGGCTTGCCCGTGACCGCTCTCGCCGAGAGCGCGGCGCCGCCTCTGGTATCGCCGTCAAGCTTTGTGAGGATAAGACCGTCAATGCCGAGCGCCTCATCAAATGAAGTCGCAACATTGACCGCGTCCTGACCGGTCATCGCGTCAACAACAAGGAGAATTTCGTGCGGCTTGACTTCCGCTTTGATATTCTTGAGCTCGTTCATGAGCTCTTCGTCAACGTGGAGACGGCCTGCCGTATCTATGATAACGTAATCGTATCCGTGAAGTTTTGCTTCCTCAACCGCGGCTTTTGAAATCTCGACCGGGTTTCCCTGACCCATTTCGAAAACGGGTACTCCGGCCTGCTCGCCGACAACCTGAAGCTGTTTGATTGCCGCGGGTCTGTAAACATCGCAGGCGACCAGCAGGGGACGGTGATTGTCCTTTTTGAGTTTTAACGCGAGCTTTGCGCAGTGAGTGGTTTTACCTGAACCCTGCAGACCGCACATGAGAACTATTGTCGGCGGGTGCGAGGCGTAGGCGAGGCGGGCGTTGGTGCCGCCCATTAGAGCTACAAGCTCTTCGTGAACTATCTTGATAACCATTTGGGAGGGAGTAAGGCTTTCCATAACTTTCTCGCCGATGGCCTTTTCGGTTACCGTTGTGGTGAAATCCTTGGCAACCTTGTAGTTGACGTCTGCTTCAAGCAGAGCCATACGGACCTCTCTCATTGCCGAGCGCACATCCGCTTCGTTAAGACTGCCCTTGCTTCTCAGATTCTTGAAAGTCGCTTCAAGTCTCTCGGAAAGTCCGTCAAATGCCAATTATCTCACCTCGCTGAATTATTATTGAAATATCAATCAGCTTTCAAGCATCGTCATTGCCGCCGATTTGATATATACGCTGTAATCATTTATTTCTTTTGAGAGTCCGTGGTGCAGATTGTATTCGGTGATTTTATCGGAATACTCTATAATCTGATTGAGGCTCTCGCGCATATCACGGAATCTCTTGGCGACTCCGAGACGCGCCTCCATCTCGAGCATCTGACCCTCGGCGCGCTTGATTGCGTCGCGCACACCCTGACGGGTGATGCCCTCGTTCTCCGCTATCTCAGAAAGCGAGAGGTCATCGTAATAATAGTATTCAAGAAAAGAACGCTGTTTCTCGGTAAGCATTTCGCCGTAGAAATCAAGCAGCGTAGCCATTTCGTAATTTTTAGCCACGAAAACCCTCCTTTCCGAAAAATGAGCGCAGAAAAAAAGCCACCTGTAAAGCACAGGGACTTTACAGGTGTGAATTATACAATAAAAGAATTGGCTTGTCAAGAAAAAATTTTGTAATCTTCAGCGTGTTTTTCACTTAAGAATGTGGTAAACACTGTGAATCAACGTGAATTCACTACAAATTGTGTTCGGAACGGATACCGACCGCAATATATATCCCGCAATTCACTTCAGCAGTGTGAAAATTATTTTTCCGGCGTGAAATCGGCAATATGTAAAGGAATGACACTTTACAGGCATTGCTTATTTCAGAATTACGATGGTCACGCCGTCTTCTCCCTCGCCGTAAACGCCGAGCCGGCTGGATTTTACGTAGGGAGAGGATTTGAGATACCTTGTTACAGCGCTTCTGAGAGCGCCCGTGCCCTTGCCGTGAACTATCGTGAACTCGGAAAGACCGGTTCTCAGAGAATGGTCGATGAATCTGTCAAGCTCAATCAGGCAGTCATCAACGCTCATCCCGCGCAGATCGAGCCGTGTTTCGGGAGCCATATTCAATCGGCTCTCGCCCTGAATCTTCGGAGTTGACGATACCGGTTTCTTCTGTGGGGCGGCTTCGGTGAGTTTGAGGTCGGATTCTTTGACCCTCATTTTCGCGGAGCCGGCCAGCACCTCCACATTTCCGCTTTTATCGGCGGGGGAGATTACTTTTGCGCTCTTGCCGAGCGAGCGGATGATTACATTGTCGCCCGCGATTACGTGACGCGGAAGAACATAATCCTCATCGTCATCCTGCTCAATTACCGGATCGGTCGCGGAATCAATCGCCCCGAGTCCTCTTCTTATCGTGGATTTTGCCTTTTTGGCAAGTTCTGTGTAGTCCTTTGTCTTTGCCTGCTCTTTTCTGAGCTTGTCAAGCTCCATAAGCAGCGCCTGCGCCTCGCGCTTTGCCTGCTCAACTATCCTGAGCGCCTGTCCGCGCGCTTTTTCCAGTTCTTTTTCGCGCAGTTCGGCGATTTCCCGCTTCTTCTTCTCGGCGTCTTCGCTGTCGCGCTTTGCCTTTTCCGAAAGCTCTTTCGCGCTCTCGTATTCGCCCTCCATTTTGCGGCGGGTTTCCTCAAGGCGGTCAACTACATTCTCAAACTCCCTGTTTTCCGCGGAGACGAGCTCGTTTGCTCTTGCTATCACGCTTTCTCCGAGACCCAGGCGCTTGCTTATCGCGAGAGCATTTGATTTGCCGGGCACGCCTATCAGCAGGCGATAGGTCGGTCGCAGAGTTTTTATATCGAATTCGCAGCAGCCGTTCTCAACTCTCGGTGTGTCGAGAGCATAAGCTTTAAGCTCCGCATAATGCGTTGTTGCTGCGACTTTCGCGCCCTGAGCGTGGAGCTGCTCGAGAACAGCCATGGCGAGCGCCGCGCCCTCTACGGGATCGGTGCCTGCGCCGAGCTCATCTATAAGCACCAGTGATTTTTCATCCGCCGCGCCGAGTATCTCGACTATTGTTTTCATATGTGCGGAGAAGGTTGAGAGCGACTGCTCAATGCTCTGCTCGTCGCCTATATCCACGAGTATTTCGTCAAATACCGAAATCTCGCTTCTGTCGGCCGCGGGTATCATAAGCCCGCACATTGTCATCATCGTGAGCAGTCCGAGAGTTTTGATGGATACCGTTTTGCCGCCGGTGTTCGGACCTGTTATGACGAGAGTGTCGAAGTCTTTGCCGAGCGAAATATCGACAGGAACTGCCTTCTTCGCGTCGAGCAGCGGGTGCCTTGCGCCCCTGAGGTTAATTATGCCCTTATCATTTATGATTGCGGGGCTCGCCTTGAGAGAATAAGCATACTGCGCCTTCGCGAAAATAAGATTGATTTCGACCGCGCATTCATAGCTGTCCTTGATGCCCTGCGCGAAATCTCCCGCCTGGGATGAGAGGTCGGCGAGAATTCTGTCTATTTCCTCGCGCTCCTTGGATTTGAGAACCTTGATTTCGTTATTTGCTTCAACTACCGCCATCGGCTCAACGAAAACCGTCGCGCCGCTCGATGACGTATCGTGAACGAGGCCGGGCACCTCGCTTCTGTATTCATTTTTAACCGGCACCACATATCTGCCGTTTCTCTGCGTGACGATGTTTTCCTGCAGATATTTGGACATTGCTGAGGAGCGGGTAAGCTTATCGAGCTTTTCGCGCACTCCCGCTTCCTGAATTCTGATTTTTCTTCTTATATCCGCAAGCAGAGGTGAGGCCTTGTCGGCAATTTCGTCCTCCGCGGTAATCGCCGTGAAAATGGCGCTTTCGAGGAATTTATTAGGAGTCAGCGCGTTGAAAAGCGTATCGAGGGAACTTGCTACTCCCGAATTCGATGCTCTCCACTGCGAGAGGGAACGGATAACGCGCAGAACCTCGCCTATGTCGAGCAGTTCACGTGTGTTGAGAACGCTTCCCGCGGCAGCTCTGGCAAGGGCGTTATTTACGTTTTTCAGTCCGCCGAATGAAGGACCGCCGAATCTCGCAAGCAGGGTATGCGCGTCGAGGGTAGAGGCGAGAAGCGCCTTCGCGAGATTGATATCCGTTTCGGGCTTCAGATGAAGAGCCTCATATCTCGCGTCCTCGCATCCCGTGAATTCAGCGAGCTTTTCAAGCACCTTGTCAAATTCCAGCGCCTTTGAATTTCTTTCAAATAATTCCATTGTGTTTCCTTCCGGTCAGTTAAAAACCGTAATAAGAAGTTGTGCTTTCGGTATCCGGTAAGCTTTCGCCGGTGATATCCGTCGCGTTTTCGGTATTCTCTTCTGTTACGGGGTTACCGTATTCATCGGTCTGAAGCTCTGTTTCGCTCACGGATTCATCGGTGATTTCATCCGTCATTTCTTCGGGAACGGTCGTATTCTCCGTGGTTGCCGGCGGCTCGGTCACAACCTGAGTCGTGGATTTGAGCTGCTTTGCTATTTCCTGATTGTCGGCCGCCTGGATGGAAGAAACATATATATCGCCGTTTCTCTCTCTGAGCGTGATTTTCATATATTTATCGGGCTCGGGTGCGGTGAATTCGCCGCCGTTTATATCCGCCCACGCCTTGTTTGCTATATATCCGACATTGAGAATTACGCTTGTACCCTGTTTGTCTATGCCGATAACCTGAGGAGTATAAATCGCCTCAACGCCTGTAATCGGGAGAATATAGCTCTTCTGCGCCGCATCATAGGTGATATCGTATCCGCTCATGTCTATTGATGAATGCAGGGAGGCAAGGTCGATTTCATTTCCGTAAAGGCCGGTGAACGCCTTCTCGATATCCGCCTGAGGCACGAGGATACCTATAGTTTCGCCCTGTGAATACGGATATTTGCTCATTCCCGCCTCATCGCTGAGAAGCGACCATATCGCGCTGTAGAGAAGTTGCGATTTATTCGCCTGAGTCAGGTCGTCAAACGGGTCGGGGTCAAACATGACAACGGGCTTGAGCATCTCTTCGTATCTTGCCTTAGCGGCAGTGTCATCCGCCTTTGCTTTTATGAATCTCACAGTCGCGCCGATTACGGCGATAAGCCCTATCAGCGCAAAAATAATTACGATTATTCCGACCGGCAGAGCCGCTCTGTTTTTCTTTCTTCTTTTAGCCATAGCTGCCTCCGTTATCTTACAAACAGCAAATCGATTTTGCCGAGAGTTATCTTATCGCCCGCAGTGATTATTGTCTGCTTTTCAATCCGTCCGCCGTTCACAAAAACGATGTCATCCTTTGTGATAGGCTTTATATACCAGGCGTCCCTGCCGCAGGAAATGACGGCGTGATGCCTTGAAACGGTCGGGTAATTGAGAATAATATCGCAGTCCTTGAAACTGCCTATGGAAGTCTCCCTGCTCGTAATCATATAGTTATCCGCATTGACGGTGTTTATCAGCTGCACATTCCCGAGCGAGGGGCTTCTGCGCCGAAGCAGGGCCATAACGCAGAGCGCGAGAATTATTATCGCGAGTATCGGCAGCGAATACCGCATAATATCGGTCAGATTTTCGTTCATATCATTGTCCTCGCAAGCACAAATTTACTCATTATAATTTTACTGTTTATAGAAGTAAATGTCAATATAAATAAAATAAACTTTATAAGAATATAGACATTACGGCGCATTTGAGTTATAATACATACTGAATAATTATAATCGGGGGAAAGGTATGTTTGAGCAGATTATAAATGTTGACAGAATGGAGCAGGCGGTTTCGCTCTTCGGCTCGTTCGATGAGAATATAAAGCTTATCGAGAAGGAATTCTCGGTGAATGTAATCAGCCGCGGCTCGGAGCTCAAGGTCACCGGCGAGGCGGAGAATGTCGGGCTCGGCATCAGGGCTATAAATGGTCTGCTGACTCTCATCAACCGCGGCGAATCGCTGAGCGATCAAAATGTCCGCTACGTCATAGCGCTCGTAAAAGAGGGTAATGATGACAAGCTGGATAAGATGACGGCCGACTGCGTCTGCATTTCCGCGAAAGGCAAGCCGATTAAGCAGAAGACACTCGGGCAGAAAAGATATATTGAGAATATCCGCAGCAATACCGTAACTCTCGGCGTAGGGCCTGCGGGCACGGGCAAGACCTATCTCGCGGTTGCCATGGCGGTCACCGCTTTCAGGGCGAAGGAGGTAAACAGAATCATCCTCACGCGCCCCGCTGTCGAGGCCGGCGAAAAGCTCGGCTTCCTTCCCGGAGATCTGCAGCAGAAGGTTGATCCTTATCTGCGCCCGCTCTATGATGCCCTTTTTGATATGCTCGGCGCCGAAAGCTTCCAGAAGCATCAGGAGAGAGGCGATATCGAGGTTGCCCCGCTCGCCTATATGAGAGGCAGAACCCTTGATGACAGCTTCATAATCCTAGATGAAGCTCAGAATACCACCAGCGAACAGATGAAGATGTTCCTTACCCGTCTCGGTTTCAATTCCAAGATGGTCGTCACGGGCGATATTACTCAGATTGACTTGCCGGACGGCAAGAAATCCGGCCTCAAGGAGGCGCTCGCGATTCTTAAGAATATCGAGGGCATAGGCATTACCAGATTCAGCGAAAAAGACGTAGTCCGCCACCGCCTTGTTCAGGATATCATCAAGGCATATGATAAAGTAGAGGAGAAGAAGAGGAAAAAATGAATTCCGGAGTCAGAGTCATAATCTCAAAGGATGACAATGTCATCGTTCCTACGGGTGTGAGAATGCTTGTCAGACGCTGCTGCACCGCAGTTCTTGTCAACGAGCTTTTCGACGGACCGGCCGAGGTCAGCGTCACATTTACCGATGACGTGCGTATCCGCGAACTCAACAAACAATACAGGAACATTGATAAATCGACCGATGTTCTCTCTTTCCCGCTCGGCGAAAACGGCGAATACGATATCAATCACGATACGGGCGCGAAAATTCTCGGCGATATAGTCATTTCGATAGACCACGCCGAGGCGCAGGCGGAGGAATACGGGCATACTCTGCAGCGCGAAATCGGTTTTCTCACAGTCCACTCAATGCTTCATCTGCTCGGCTATGACCATGTCAACGGCGGGCTTGAGGAGGTCAGGATGAGAGAAAAGGAAGAGACCGTGCTGACTAAGCTCGGCCTCAAAAGAAACGAAACTTACTATATGGGGAATTGACAGTGAAAAGCTTTCTCAAAGGATTTGTATATGCCGGCAGAGGAATTGCCTACTGCCTCGCAAAAGAGCGCAATATGCGCATTCATCTGACTTTTACGGTCTATATGTTCGGCTTCCTGACTGTTTTTGATTTCTTTGAAATAAACAAAACGGAGTTTGCAGTGCTGATTGCTCTGTGCGCTCTTGTGATGTCGCTCGAGGCGGTCAATACCGCAATAGAGAGGGCAGTAGACCAGACCTCCAAGGAGATAACGGAGCTCGCGCGGGTTGCAAAGGATACGGCAGCGGGCGCGGTGCTGATTGCCGCAATCGCGTCGGTTGTGTGCGGAATAATAATCATGTGGCAGCCCGAAGCATTCAGGGCAATGTTTGAATACTACAAATCTCATTTATGGGTTTTTGCAATTTTGATTTTAAGCATTATCCTGTCTCTTTTCTTCATCTTTCACGGTAAAAAGAGGCAGGGCAATGAGCAGGAAATGAAAACGGAGAATAAGTAGGATGACTAAGACTGTATTTACGGCGATAGTGGGCTGCCCGAATGTGGGCAAATCCTCGCTGCTCAACAGAATTCTCGGCAGCAAGGTCGCCATCGTCACAAAGAAACCGCAGACTACGAGGACCAAGATTACGGGAGTGCTCACAAAGGGAGAGACGCAGTTTGTCTTTACCGATACTCCCGGTTATCACAGGCCCAAGAATGTGCTCGGTCAGAAGATGATAAGGCAGATAGGCGAAGGCATCAGCGGAATGGATGCCTGCCTTTTTGTTACCGAGCCCGAGGGCGATATAAGAGAGGCGGAGACAGAGCTCCTCGCCCGCCTCAAAAAAGAGAAGGCGCCTGTTGTGCTCGCAATCAACAAGACGGATACCGTAAAGGATAAAGAGGAGCTGATGAAGAAAATCATCAGGCTCACCTCCGCTTATGATTTTGAGGCGGTGGTGCCCGTGAGCGCGAAGACAGGCGAGAATGTCGATATAATTATCGAAGAGCTTGAAAAACTTGCGCTTGAATCTCCGCATTTCTTCCCCGACGACACTCTGACCGACCAGCCCGAGAGGGTTATCGCGGCGGAGCTTATCCGAGAAAAGATGCTGCTTCTGCTCGATAAGGAGGTGCCCCACGGAGTCGCTGTCTCGATAGAAAAAATGCGTGACAGACCGCAGACTGATTTAATGGATGTTGAGGCGACAATCTACTGCGAAAAGGAAACTCACAAGGGCATTATTATCGGCAAAAAGGGCGAGATGCTTAAAAAGATTTCCACAAGGGCAAGGCAGGATATGGAAGCGTTCTTCGGCTGCAGAGTCAATCTTCAGTGCTGGGTCAAGGTGAAAGAGGACTGGCGAAACCGCGAAGGGCTTATTCATAATTTCGGCCTTGATTGAGGTGTAAGATGTCAATAGTAACCGATGCCCTCGTACTGAAGGTTTCCGATACGGGCGAGAGCGACAGACTGCTCTGGCTGCTGACCGCCGATTACGGCGTGATAAGAGCCTTCGCCAACAGGGCGAGCAAATCAAAGAGCAATATGCAGGCGGCGTCGCAGTCGCTCTGCTACGGAGAATTCACCATATATTCAGGCAAGGAGTCATATACGGTCAATTCTGCTGTTGCGAAAGAGGTTTTCTTCGGCCTGAGACAGGATTTGAAGCTCCTGTCGCTCGGCCAGTATTTCTGTTCGCTCGCATATGAACTGATTCCCGAGGGCGAGCCTGCCCCCGAATCATTGAGGGTGATTCTCAACTCGCTCTCATTTCTCCAGAGCGGAAGGAGAAGCCCCGCTTTTCTCAAAGCGGTGACGGAGCTCAAACTCATTTCCCTTGCAGGTTATTCTCCCGATTTATCCGGCTGTTCGGTATGCGGAGCAAATCCTGCCGGCGATGTACTTTTCTCGGTCAGTCAGGGCAGATTCACCTGCCGCGGATGTTCAAAATACGGCAAACTTATCACTCCGGGAGTCCTTACCGCGCTGAAACATATAACGATGTCGCCCGTTGACCGAATATATTCTTTCACGCTCTCTCCCGATGATGAGAGAATGCTTGAAGCGGTAAGCGAGGAATATCTTCTTGCGCGCACGGGAAAAACCTACAAGGCGCTTGAATTCTATAAATCTATGTAACGGCGGTGATTATTTGAAGCTTGTTACTCCTACGGAAACAATACACGCCCGCCTCGGCGAGTTTAACGGAATCCGTCTTATCTGCGAAAGCGGCTTTGACGGAATAGATTATTCCATGTTTCATATGAACGGCAGAAACGGTGACGACTGCAGGCTCAATTCTCCCGATTACAAAGAGCATATAAAAAAGGTGAAGAGCATCGCCGATTCATACGGCGTCACCTTTGAGCAGTCACACGCTCCGTTCCCTTCCCGGAGAGAGAAGGATATTATCTATAATTCGAAAATGCTTGATATACTTGCGAGATGCGCTGAAATCTCGGCTATGCTCGGGATAAAACTGATGGTTGTTCACCCGGTGTTTTATAAGCGCCGTCCGCTTGAGAAGAATATCGATTTTTTCAATAGAATTGAGCATCTCGCGAGTGATAACGGTATAAAAATCGCAATTGAAAACGTCTGGGGAACAGACAGGCGCGGAAATCCCGTCCCGAATATTACGGGCGCGCGTTCCGATACGCTGAAAGCTCTCCTCGGTTCGCTTGACTGCAGATATTTCACTGCCTGTGTCGATGTCGGCCACTGCGGGCTTGTCGGCGAAAAGCCTGAGGAAATGATAAGGGAAATGGGAAAGAAAATTGGCTGCTTCCATATTCACGATAATGACAATAAATCCGATTTGCACACTCTGCCTTATACCGCGAAGCTTGACTGGGAAGCGGTCCTGAAAGCAATCGCCGATATCGGTTACGCGGGGAATTTCACGCTCGAGGCGGACAGATTTTTTGCGGGTATGCCCGAGGAACTGCTGCCGGCAGCGATGAAATTCATGGCGTCAACGGGCAGAGCCATGATTAAAAGAATTGAAGAAATGAAGGCTGAAAATGGCTGATTTTATTTGTCCGGTATGCGCTCTGCCGCTTGAGCTTTATGACGGGGTTTACAGATGTGATAACAATCATTGCTTTGATAAATCTAAATACGGCTATGTCAATCTCCTGCGCTCGAATTCCTCATCGGCGAAGCGGCACGGAGACGACCGCCTGATGATAAGGGCGAGGCGCGATTTTCTCTCGAAGGGTTATTATTCATTCCTGCTCGACGGTCTCTGCGACATATGCGCAGAATATGCTCCCGCGAACGCCCTGCTGATTGACGCGGGCTGCGGCGAATGCTACTATTCATCCTCAATACTCGGAGTATTCCCGTCATATTCGGCTGCCGGCGCGGATATTTCAAAGGACGCACTTGAATTCGCTTATAAGAGAGGCGTAAGATTCCCGCTCTGCGCCGCGAGTGTTTCCGCCCTGCCGTTTGAAGACGGAAAAGCGGATATAATTCTCAGCTGTTTTGCTCCCGATTCTCCGGCGGAATTCAAAAGAATCCTGAAGCCCGGCGGCATTCTTATTAAGGTTATGCCTCTTGAGGAGCATCTATTTTCGCTCAAGGAAGCAATCTATGAGAATCCCTATCCCAACGAGCGCCCCGATACGGAGCAGGATGGTTTTGAACTGACGGAATACCGTGAAATCAGGCGGGAAATAACGCTTGATAACAGCGAAGATATAATGAATCTTTTCCGTATGACACCGTATTATTACAAGACCGGCAGAGACGATCAGCAGAAGGCGGAAAAACTTGAAAAGCTTACAACCTGCGCCGCTTTCGGTATAGCGATTTTCAAAAAATGAGGTGAAGAAATGAAAGATCACAAAAGATTTGCCACTACTCCTCCGATGGGCTGGAACAGCTGGGACTGCTACGGCGATTCCGTCAATGAAGAGCAGCTGCGCGGCAATGCGGAATATATGGCGAAATACCTGAAGGAATACGGTTGGGAATATGTTGTCTGCGACATTCAGTGGTCCGAGCCCACCGCCGACGGTTTTGGTTACCATTACTATTATCCTCTCTGTATGGATGAGTATTCCCGGTTAATCCCCGCCGAAAACCGCTTTCCCTCATCAGCGGGCGGCAAAGGTTTCGGACCGATAGCCGATTATGTCCATTCGCTCGGTCTTAAATTCGGCATTCATATCATGCGCGGAATTCCGCGTCAGGCGGTTCACGCAAACTGCCCGATAAAATGCGAAGGTGTCACCGCGAGGGATATCGCGCACGGATGGTCTGTCTGCTCATGGAATCCGGATATGTACGGCGTTATTCCCGACGCGAAGGGTGCGCAGGAATACTATGATTCGATATTTGAGCTCTATGCCTCATGGGGCGTGGACTACATAAAATGCGACGATATCTGCATCACCGAGGGAAGACCCGATAATCTCTATTCTGCCGAGAAGGAAATCGAGATGCTCCGCAAAGCAATCGACAACTGCGGCAGGGATATGGTGCTCTCCCTCTCGCCCGGTCCGGCTGTTCTTGATAAGCACGCGCATCTCGCGGCGAACGCGAACATGTGGCGCATAACAGGCGATTTCTGGGATAAGTGGGAGCGCCTTCACGATATGTTTGACCGCTGCCTTGCCTGGCAGGATTATGTTGAGCCCGGCGCGTGGCCTGACTGCGATATGCTCCCGATAGGCCATATCTGTATCACGGCGGCGGACCTCAAAGAGGGAAGATGGACGAATTTCACTCATAACGAGCAGCAGACAATGCTGAGCTTATGGTGCATTTTCCGCTCTCCCCTTATGATAGGCGCGGAAATGCGCGATAACGATGAGTTCACCCTTTCGCTTCTTACGAATCCCGACCTTATAACAATGCTCAAAACGTCATCCGGCGCCCGTCAGACACGCAGAGACGAAACCGGAGGCAAGGGAGAAATTATCTGGGAATCGCAGGGCGAAAACTGCCGCTATGCCGCGCTTTTCAATACGTCGGACGAAGAGCGCAAAATCGAATTCGACGCCGGCGGCGCGAAGGTTTATGACATCTGGCAGAGAGAATATATTGATTATGACGGCTTCGCCGTTGCGGGAGTCCACGGCGTGAGACTTTTCAGATTGGAGAAATAAAATGGAGAGAGTGCCGAATTACAGACTGGCAAAGCCTGAGCCCGATCATATTATGCTCAGCATAAACGGAGACCCGAGATACACGATGACAGTCACCTGGCGCACAAGCGCCGATGTTGAAAACGGTTATCTTGAATTCTATGAGCGCGGTGGCGAAAAATTCAGGGCCGACGCGGTTACAAAGGTGTTCAAAAGTGACATAAACACCTCAAATATTCATTTCGCGAAGGCAGAGAATCTCAAAAGCGGAACGAGATATTACTACACCTGCGGCAATGATGATATTCGCAGCGAAGAGTTTTATTTTGACACTCAGGAAGAGAACCTTACCCATTTCAAATTCCTCGCGATTGCGGATCATCAGAAGGATGACGATCACTATAATCCCGATTATTCTATGCTCAATGAATTTCTCAAGAAGGTGCTCGCGGAGCATCCCGATGTGAAATTCATCCTGACCGCCGGCGACAATACCAATAACGGCCAGCATGAAATTCAGTGGAACGCGATGTTTGAGGGAATGCGCGGTATAATTGAGCATCTGCCCTAT
Source organism: Oscillospiraceae bacterium (assembly GCA_902792905.1). GTDB lineage: Bacteria > Bacillota > Clostridia > Oscillospirales > Acutalibacteraceae > CAG-177. Next base: position 41,541 of record CADBBH010000013.1, on the reverse strand, counting down.
ATGATGACCTGCGGCAATCACGATAACCGCGGTTTTGAAATTTACTTCCCCGAGGAGGTAAACAGATATTACGCAGAGCCCGCGGAGTTTTTTAACACCCAGCTCGAATACTCATATCCGAAAAACGGTCCCGAGGGCTGGCAGACCGAGAATTATTCGTTTGATTACGGCAACGCCCATTTCAATGTTTTCGGTGTCAATGAACCCGAGCTTGTCAATGAATGGGCGAGCAGGGACATCGACGCTTCCGATAAGACCTGGAAATTCGGCGCCTATCATTTCCCGATGTATTACGCGGGCCCGAATCTGTCGAACGACGACGGCTTCCCGATGATGAGAGAAGCCATCGAAAAAATGGATGTGCTTTTCAGCGGCCACGAGCATAATTTCTCGCGCACTTATCCGATAAAGGATGAGCAGCTTTTTGACCGCCCGAGCGAGGGAACGGTTCATTATCAGCTCGGCAACAGCAACTACAATCCGCCTGGCACCAAGACCTGCGATAAGGTCTGGCACGCGGCTTTCTATCCGCAGGAGGAAAAGGTTGCCGCCTATGCAATCATAGAAATTGACGGGAATGTTGCGAGATTCACGAGCGCCCTCAATGACGGCAGGATAGTTGACGAATGCGTCATTGACAAGGACAGAGATTTGATAGAGCCGCTGAGAATCGCCCCCGTATTCGGACCCGGCAGAACAAGGATGTTCTACAAGGGTGTCGATCTCGGGCTGTGCGCCTTCCGTCTTCCGCCCGAATGCAGGAACGATATATGGTTTGTTCCGTTCGCGACGCTTGTCGGCTTCATCGGCGGAGAAGTCAGCAGGGAGAAGGGCAGAGTTTCCGTTTCCGTTTACGGCAAAAGCGCCGTTTTCACCGAAGGCAGCGACATCGCTCAGACCGATAAAGGCGATGTTAAGCTTGAAGCGGAGGTTTACAGAGGGAACGAAGGTCAGCTTTATGTTCCGCTAGATTCCGCCTGCGGGATATTCGATATGAAGTGGGCATACGCAAAGCGCAATAACTATATTACAATTGAAACCTTTGACGAGAGCCAGCCGGTTCCCGTTCAGCCGTAAAAATAAAAATACCCGCAAGGTCCTGCTCGACCCTGCGGGTTTGACTTTTGTTATCAAAGTTTCAGTCCGTTTGCGATATTCACTATGAAATCCTGCGCGTTTGTTACGATTCCTTTTGATGAGAGCGAACCGCGGTCTGTGAGTTTATTCACCATGAATTCGGAAATATCGACGCAGTAGAAATAAACCTTTCTGACCGTGCCGTCGGCCAGAACTCTGTAGGAAGGCGTCATATTGCCGACCGCAATCGTATGGAGCATCGTCGCCATACAGATAACCGTGGTTGCGTCTCTGATGCAGTTTCGCATCGCGTCCTGCGCTTCGTAAGCGTTTCCGTAAACTCCCGGAAGCGGCCCGTCATCGCGGATTGAACCCGCGAGCACATAGGGAACTCCGTATTTTTCGCAGTTATAAATGATGCCGTTGTCTATATTCTCGGCTTTTATGAATTCTTCAACCGAGCCGTGCCAACGGACCTTGTTAATCGTATCGAGATGATTGTAATGGCCGTTCGGCTGGTTCTTCTGGGTATAGATATTTTGGCCTAGCGCGGTGTTGAGATAAGCGCCCTCAAGGTCGTGCGTTGCCAGGGCGTTGCCTGCGAGCACAGTGTGAACATATCCGGCGGCGACAACCTTTGAAAAAGCGTCGCGCGCATCGTGGTCAAATGAGAAGGCCGGACCCATTACCCAGACTATCTTGCCGTGGTCGCGGTCGTACTTCAGGATTTCATATAGCTCATCGTAATCGCGCGAAAACGAGCTTTCTCTCGAATGCCCCTGACGGAACGCGAAAGCGTCGCTTTTCTCGTCTTCTCTTACGAATCCCTCTGTCCAGACGAATATTCCCTCTTCGCAGTTTTCGGTTCTGCCGCAGATTACGCGCTGGTCTTTTCTGAGCAGTCGGAATTCGATGACTTTGATTTTGCCGTCCTCAAATACGGGCACGCAGTCCATTCTGCTCTCCTCGGCGAGAAGCCATTTTCCGTCTATTTTGAAGTATTCGGGGAAAATGCTCATCGCGTGGAAATTATCGGGAGCGACTCCGTCCTTCGGCACAGGCACAAGCTTTGCTTCGGGAGCGTTTACGAATTTTTCTTTCGTAAAATCGGGCGCAGTATATTTATCAAGCTGAAATGACATTTTCTTCACCTTTGATATATTACATCATTCCTAATACGGGAATAAGAAATGCGAATACAATGCTGAAAATTGTGAGAACGGCACAGATAATAATCTGAGCCAGAGCGCCGTGAAGGCAGCTCTTTGCTTTCTGCGGCAGCTGATCTCTCCAGATGCAATAGAGAATGATACCGACTATCGGCACAAAGAATGAGATAATCGCGAATCCCGTGTTCGGCGCATCCTGCTCGGGCATATTCTGATAACCGTATTGATTATACTGCGGCTGATTGTATTGCGGCTGCGGCTGCTGAGTATATTGCGGCTGTGAATACTGATATTGCGGCTGCTGCGCTTCGGGCTGAGAGCGCTCGGGCGCGGGTGCGACTGACTGGCCGCAGTTTACGCAGAAGGCGGCGCCTTCGGGAATCTGTGAACCGCATTTTGAACAGAACATAATACATACCTCACTTTGTGATATAAGGAAATAAATTTCAATAACATTATAAGTATAATTCAATTATTATTTCTTGTCAATCAAATGCGCCGAAAAATATCCGTGAGGATTTTCCGCGGATTTCGTATAATAAGTGAAAGGGGCTTCAATGCAAACCCGTTTCGGAAAGGAGCAGGTCTATGGATAACGGTGCAGGTAGCTACCGCCGTTTCCTTGCAGGTGATGACAATGCATTCGCCGAAATTATAAGAGAATACCGCGACGGACTCATCCTCTATATCAATTCCTTTGTTTCAAATATCACCGAGGCGGAGGATTTAGCCGAGGATACCTTCATAAAGCTTGTGACAAAGCGCCCGAGATACAACGGCAAAGCCTCGTTCAGGACCTGGCTCTATACAATAGGCGGAAATCTCGCGAGAGATTATCTGCGCAGGGCGGCAAAGAGGGGAACACTGCCCCTTGAGGATTACGAACTCACCGCAGACGAGAAGGAACTTGAAGAGATTGTCATAAGAAATGAGCGCAATATCGCCGTCCACCGCTCAATGAATAAACTGAAAGCGGAATACAGGCAGATTCTCTGGCTCATATATTTTGAAGGAATGAGTATGAAAGACGCGTCGTCCGTTATCGGCATAAAAACTCACGCCGCGGAAAATCTGGCATATAAGGCGAGGCAAGCTCTCAAAACGCAACTGGAAAAGGATGGTTTTAAATATGAAAACTTATGATGAAACCTTCGAGCGCGTGATGGCCGAGCGTGACAGCTTTATGCGCAGAAGGAAAGAGAAAATCAAGAATACGGCAGTGGGCTCGTTCGCCCTCGCCTGCGTCGCGTTCAGCGTATTCGCCATAGTCAAAGCGAAGGGCAATTCCATTGTTGCGCAAAGCAATGAACGGAAGGATACGGAAACAGCTGCCGCAACAGTTTCGCAGACAGATGAAAACGGCGAAATTTTCTACTATACGATTGAGGATGACTCTTCCTATGCCGTTACTCTTTCGCATCCCGAAACGGCAGGCGAAAGCATCAAAAAAGCTGATAAGGAATCCGGCGAAGAGACAACTGTCAATATCGGGGCAAAAGAAGAAAAGACGAAAAATCCGGGCGGTGTAAAAGCGGAGACCGCGGTCGATTCGGACGAGGCAACGGTAAGGCCGGCCGCCAGCACAACGGTACTCGCGGAAACGGTCGTTTCAATGAAATATACCTACGTTATCAACAGCGGCAAATATAAAGATTACTGTCCCGGCAGGGTTATTGAACAAGGCAAGGTCGGTGAAAAAGCCGGGTCGGTAACCGTTACCGGATACTGGGAAGGATTCGGCGCCGTCAGCGAGAACAAGACACAGAGAGAAACCCTCTCGGCAGATGTGTATTATATCAAAGGCGTTTCCGACGATGTGGCGGTCTGCCTTAAATTCAATGATAAGGGCGACGCGCTGACCACTAATCACTATTATGTTGTAATAAACCCGAAGGCCGATTATTCTCCGGTCAGAGAGTATGTTATCGGCGCGTCCTCTCCGTCTGTTTCCGCGCCTTATGACAGAGAAGAGTATACGGTCGCATATACATCTGCATCCGCCGTTTACGAATAAGCTTGTTAAACCCTAAGCTTACACCCGTAACACCGTACAGGAGGACAGAATGAAGAAAAAAATCATTATTTCAGCCATAGCGCTGCTGATTATCGGGCTATTCGTTCCGATTCCGAAGGCCTATGCAGACGGAACAAAAAGCTACAATGCCGTAGCGTATAAGATAGTGAAATGGAACAGACCTTATTATAAGAATCTTATGTTTACCGAAAAGGAAGTGTATAAGTTTCCTCACAGTCTGAAATCCGTTGACGAGATCTGGGAAGGTATGGCGATTGATCCCGCCGTCAGCGAGGTCAGCGGCGTTATCGTTGATGCTGCTGAAAACGGCGCCTCGGTTGAGGTGGTTGAAGGCGACGGCATAATTTCCCCAGGCGAAATTATTGAAATTCCGTCAGATGAAAATCTTAAAACAAGCGAGGCGGTCCGGGTCGAATATGTTCCCGATTATTCAAAAGAAAAGGATAATAAAATCGGAAAAATAGTTGATGTTGAAAAAGAGAGCAAAACAACGGAGCGGATAACGGAAAAAGAAACGACCGTTATGTTTGAAGACAGCGCGGTTTATTTCAAAAGCACAAACGAATGCAAGCAATACATTATACCCAAAAAGACGCAGCTCTCTTATGATAAAGACGCGGGAACCGTAAACGAAATAATCGGAAGATATAAGTTCAAGACAGACCCTTATGACAATATCCCGGATTATGAAATAACGATCGGAAACTCCGTGCTTTATTATGATTCATCATCCGGAATTGTTACGGACAGCGTTGTCAAAAAGACAAACGCCGAGAAGAGCATCGTGCTGAATAAAAGCGACAGGGAAGCAATCAATTCGCTGATAAGAAAATACAGCATATCGGAACAGCCCACAGTTAAACCCACAATGAAATCAACCGAACCGATCCGCCATACAAAAGCGCCCGATGACTCGTTTCATTTCATCCGTATTTCGTGGAATTCATCAGCCGATTATCCGCAGGTCGTGTTTATCAGAAACAGAGCCCAGTATGAGTCGCTTTCTGCGGATATGAATGCGGACAGTTATGATTCAAATAACGCAAAAGAGCTTTTCAATAAAAAGTACAACGACAAATTCTTTAAGGATAAGGCGCTTGTGGTCGTATTCACCGACGAGAGCAGCGGCTCGGATTACTACACGGATGTCAAAATCAATTCCAACGCCAACGAGATTTATATTACGAGATATATTCCCGAGGTGCGCACCTGCGATATGGCAAGCTGGGTGGTAATAAAGGAAGTATCCGCCTCCGACCCGATTCTTACAAAGGATAATACCAAAACAGCTGTTCTGAAAACGGAATAGTTCCCGAAAACAAAGGCCTCCGCCCTTATGGACGGAGGCCTCTTCATATTCGCTTATTCTGCCGGTGTGAACGCCGACTTGTCAAGTCCGCATATCGGGCAAACCCAATCCTCGGGGATATCCTCAAAAGCGGTACCGGGAGCGATTCCGCCGTCGGGATCGCCGACTGCCGGATCATAGATATAGCCGCAGGGGCATTCGTATTTCATGGTGTTTCTCCTTTCGTTATGTAAAATATTATTTATGCGTTTTTGCTGGCCTCAAGCGCCTGAGCAAGGTCTTCAATTATATCGTCTGCGTTCTCGATGCCTACCGAGAAGCGGACAAGATCGGGCTTTACGCCGCAGGCGAGAAGCTCTTCATCAGTCATCTGCCTGTGAGTGCTCGAAGCGGGATGAAGCACGCAGGTGTGAGCGTCGGCAACGTGAGTTGCGATGATTGCGAGCTTGAGATGCTTCATCATTTCCTCCGCCGCTTTTCTGCCGCCCTTGACTCCGAAGGAGATTACTCCGCAGGTGCCGTCGGGCATATATTTCTTTGCGCGCTCATAGTATTTGTCGCCGGGCAGACCGGGGTAGGTTACATAGGCGACGTTTTCGTTTGTCTGAAGGAATTCGGCAACCTTCTGCGCGTTTTCGCAGTGTCTCTTCATCCTGACCGCGAGGGACTCGATGCCGAGATTGAGAATATAGCAGTTCATCGGGGAGGGGATGGCGCCTATATCGCGCATAAGCTGTGCTGTCGCCTTTGTGATATACGCCCCTTTGCCGAATTTCTCGGCGTAGGTTATGCCGTGATATGAATCATCGGGAGTGCAGAGACCCGGGAATTTATCGGCGTGCGCCATCCAGTCAAAGTTGCCCGAATCGATAATTGCTCCGCCGACCGTCGCGTCGTGGCCGTCGAGATATTTCGTGGTGGAGTGAATGACAATATCCGCGCCCCATTCGATTGGTCTGCAGTTAATCGGAGTTGCGAATGTGTTATCGATAATGAGCGGCACGCCGTGTGCGTGAGCCGCCTTGGCGAATCTCTCAATATCGAATACGATGAGCGCGGGGTTTGCTATCGTTTCGCCGAAGACCGCCTTGGTATTGGGTCTGAACGCCGCCTCAAGTTCCTCATCGGAGCATTCGGGATCAATGAAGGTAAAATCAATACCCATCTTTTTCATCGTCACATTGAAAAGATTGAATGTTCCGCCGTAGATTGAAGTTGAAGCGATGACGTGATCGCCCGCTGTCGCAATATTGAATACCGAAAAGAAGGATGCCGCCTGACCTGACGAGGTCAGCATACCGGCCGCTCCGCCCTCGAGCTCCGTCAGTTTGGCCGCAACCAGGTCATTGGTCGGATTCTGAAGGCGGGTATAGAAGTAACCTGCTGCCTCAAGGTCAAAGAGCTTGCCCATATCGGCGCTCGTATCATATTTGAAGGTGGTGCTCTGGATAATCGGAATCATTCTCGATTCACCGTTTTTGGGAGTATAGCCGCCCTCAATGCATTTTGTTTCTTTTCTCATGGTAAACACCTCGCAAATGTTTTATCCGTATAATTATACACAACAGCGGTGTGTTTTTCAATAGAAATATGTTACACTTTATATAATATTTGTATTATCATACCTCTTGACAGAGTAAAATTCTTGACATGAAATATCAATAATGATAAAATATATCGAATTTTTGTCTTTGAATAAGACAGTACTTATTGGGGAGGTGTTCACATTGAACACTACAATGGCACTCACTACCGTAATGATAGTCTGCTTCTTCGCACTGATGATTTTCATCGGCATACGCTCAAGAAAGCACGCTTCCGATGTCAACGGCTTTGTTCTCGGCTCCCGCGCGGTCGGTCCGTGGCTCAGCGCTTTCGCATTCGGAACTTCATATTTCTCGGCTGTTATTTTCGTCGGTTACGCAGGCCAGTTCGGCTGGAACTTCGGTGTGGCTTCCACATGGATAGGTCTCGGAAACGCTTTCATCGGCTCACTCCTCGCCTGGAGCATCCTCGGCAGAAGAACGAGAATCATGACTCAGTCGCTCTCATCAAAGACCATGCCCGATTTCTTCGGCGCGAGATTCAATTCCCGCGGTCTCAAGGTTGCGGCTTCGATGATAACCTTCCTTTTCCTCATCCCTTATACCGCATCGCTCTATAACGGTCTTTCAAGACTTTTCCATATGGCATATCCCGATGTTCCCTATTCGGTCTGCGTTATCATGATGGCAGTGCTGACCGCCGTTTACGTAATAGTCGGCGGATATATGGCAACTGCGACAAACGACTTCATTCAGGGTATCATAATGCTCGTGGGTATTGTTGCGGTTATCCTTGCAGTGCTCAGAGCCAATAACGGTCTCGTCGAGGCAATGAAATCCCTCTCTGACCTTTCCACCACCACCGCAGACGGAAGCGTATGGGAAAAAGGCGGCTTCACCTCATTTTTAGGCCCTCAGCCGCTCTTCCTTCTCTTCGTCGTAATGCTCACCTCGCTCGGTACCTGGGGCCTTCCCCAGATGGTCGGCAAATTCTACGCCATCAAGAATGAGGACTCCATCAAGAAGGGCACCGTTATTTCAACCCTCTTCGCAATCGTTGTTGCCGGCGGATGCTACTTCCTCGGCGGTTTCGGCAGACTCTATGCCGGCAAAGGTGTTGAGATTGACGCCGTAACAGGCAAGCCCATGGGCGGATTCGATTCAATCATTCCCGCGATGCTTTCCACACTCAGCCCGATACTTATCGCGATAGTTATCGTACTCGTTCTTTCCGCTTCGATGTCAACTCTCTCGTCGCTAGTTCTCACCAGCGGCTCGACCATCACTCTTGACTTCATCGAGCCCCTCCGCAAGAAGGAAATCGCGGAAAAGAAAAAGATGCTCATCATGAGAATCTTTATTGTCGTTTTCATCGTTCTCTCAGCGCTTATTGCCATCAAGCAGGCAAACAGCGCGAATATCTTCATCGCTCAGATGATGGGCGTTTCCTGGGGCGCTCTCGCAGGCGCGTTTCTTGCTCCGTTCCTCTACGGTCTCTACTGGAAAAAGACCTCAAAGGCGTCGGTCATCTGCTCGTTCATCTTCGGCGTCGGTCTTGAAATCGTTCAGCTCTGCATCTCGCTCGGCTGGCTCGATGTTTCCGGCAGCGCATTCCTCTCGTTCGTGTTCAAGAATTCGCTCTATTCCGGTGTTATTGCTATGGTCGGCGGCCTCGTAATAGTTCCTGTGGTCAGCCTTCTTACGCAGAAGACCGTCCCCGCCGACGCCCCCGCAATGTTCGAATGCTACAACGCAACCAAGACCGTCGATATCACCGACAGCCTGGGCAAATAATAAGAATTAAGATACACTCTGCCCGCAGTTTCTGCGGGCTTTTCTTTTGAGCCGGTATAAATATAATTTGAATTTTAATATAAAAAGTGTTATTATATATCCAATAAACCGATTGGGGAGTAATTATGAGAAAATGCCTGAAGAGAATTACAGCCGCGGCGCTGTGCCTGATAATTGCCGTCACCCTCTGCCTTCCGGGGTTTGCCGATGAGGAAAAGACGGCATATATAATCGTAAGCGGTATGAATACTTTTCCGCTATATGACGAAAATGAAAACCGGGTTTGGCCGCTGTCAACGGGAACAATCGTAAAACTCGTCGCGGATATTCTGCCCGATGTTATGTCATATTTTGTTACGAAGGACGCCCGGAAGCTCGCGGACAGAATATTGCCCGTCGCATACAGAGTCTTTGAGCCGATTGCCTGCGCCGAAAACGGCGACTCAAAATATCCGCTTCACACCCTGACCTTTGACGGCCGTCTCGGAGACAGAGCGGAGCTTTTCACCTCTATGGAAAAGGACGAGGAGGGTGTCGTTCACGCTGCCATTGACCGCTTCGGTCTTGATAACACCTACTTTTTCAATTATGACTGGCGCATCGACCCGCTCTGCCACGCGGATAATCTTGATAAGTTTATCAAAGACGTAAAAGCGCTCGGCGGTTATGACAGGATTTCACTTCTCTGCTTCAGTATGGGCGGAACGATAGTCAGCTCCTATCTTCATAAATACGGCAGCGGAGAAATCGACACGGTTGAATTCTGCTCCACGGCTTTTGAAGGCAGTTCGATAGTCGGCGAGCTTTTCAGAGGAAAACTCGAGGTCGATATTGAAGCACTGATTGACAGGGTCGCGAGCCTTGTCAGGAACGATACGCTCAAGCAGATTTTCGATTATCTGAACGCAGGGCTTACCGAAAACGGTTTCAACGGCAATGTAACGGATTTCGCGAATAATCTCATCTCCGAAATAGGCGGCAGAGTGTTCGATGAGCTGCTTATCCCCGTATTCGGCTATATGCCGGGTATCTGGGCGCTTACTCCGTATGATGATTTTGAAGAATGTAAGGACTATATACTGAAGAATAACAATAACGCCGACCTTCTCGCGAGAATTGAGGAATATCATAATTCGGTTCAGGGCAATCTTTCCGACACGCTTCACTCCGCGCTCGGAGATACAAATGTGTATATCACCGCGCAGTATAATATGCGGGGAGTGCCCGTTGCAGAAGAAATCACAAAGAGTAACAACGATTTCCTGATTGACTGCCGCTATGCAAGCGGCGGCGCGACCGTCTCACTGCTGCATGAAACTCTCGGCGAGGGCTATACGCAGAAATTATATTCCGATATTGATTATCTCTCTCCCGACGGTCAGATTGATGCCTCAACCTGCATTCTGCCCGATAAAACATGGTTTATCAGGGATATGGCGCACGTTGATTATCCTTACGGCGGCGACGCGGCGGAATTCGTTCTCGACCTCGCATCATCAGAAGAACAGCAGACTGTTTTCACTTCAAAATGGAGTCAGTTTATGAAATATGATTATTCGGAAAAGACGCTGACTCCCGTCAATGCCGATACCGGAAAAGATGTATCCTTCCTCGGCAGAGTGCTCGCATTTTTTGATAGAATCAGAAGCGCGATATATTCATTCCTCGATAAAATCAATATTTTCAATCTTATTAAGCAACAGGGGTAACCTATGACAAAATACTATATCGATATAATCAATGCGGCGGCGAAGGTCGATCCCAAGGGATTCATTGAGCAGTGCAGCGAAAACTACATTTCCTCAGTTGAGGATGCCGCCACAATCTTCCTCGACAAGGGCAAAAAGATAATTATGCTCGCAGGGCCGAGCTCATCGGGCAAGACTACAACGGCGCGGATTCTTGAAGAAACAATGGAGAAGAGCGGCTGCGAGGTCTATACTGTTTCTCTCGACGATTTCTATCTCCCGAACCGCGAGGACTATCCGCTCAATAAGGACGGAAGCTATAATTTCGAGAGCATCGAGGCACTCGATATTCCGATGATAAAAAAATGCTTCACCGAGCTCATAGAAGACGGTGAAAGCAACCTGCCGATATATGATTTCGGCATACAGACCCGCTCCGAGCAGGTGAACAATATCCGCCTGGGCAAAGACGGAGTAATGATAGTCGAGGGAATTCACGGGCTCAATCCGATTATCACCGATTTTTTGCCGAATGACGCGATGGCGCGCCTTTATGTCAGCGTATCGAGCCGTATTTTCGAGCAGAACGGCGAGATAATGCTGCGCAAGAGAAATCTGCGCCTTCTCAGGCGGCTTGTCAGGGATAACCGCTTCAGGGATACAAACGCCGAGAGCACTCTCGCAAGCTGGAAGAGCGTAATGGCGGGGGAGGATAACTATATTTTTCCGTTCCGCAATCACGCCGATATAAAGCTCGATTCCTTCCATCCCTGTGAGGTCGGAATCCTCGCCTGCGAGGCGATGGAGCTGCTTGCAGGAGTTCGGGGCACTCCTTATGATCTTATGGCTCAGAACCTGCTTGAAAAGATTAAGAAATTCAGGGTTATCGACCGCTCGTATCTTGAGGGCGATTCCCTACTCTATGAATTCATCGGCAAAAACTGATTGGAGGATAATATTATGAAAAAGACAAAGGCAGCAAAGATTCTTGCGGTAATACTTGCGTTCGCGATGCTTCTTGCCTGCGTTTCGCCGGCGTTTGCGATAGTGATTCCGCAGGATGTAAAGAATGTAATTCTTCTTATCGGCGACGGTATGGGACCGAATTCGCTCGAATGGACCAAGGCGGAGCTCGGAGTTGAGCTCTTTATGGATACTCTGCCTTATCAGGGCTATTCGATGACCGATTCGCTCGACGGAACAACAGATTCCGCAGCGGGCGCGACCGCCCTTTCCTGCGGCAGACGCGTTTTCAACAGCAATCTCTGCACCCTTGCGTTCAAACCGGGAAGCGGCGCAATTATTTTCAGCTATATGAACGTCAGCGAGGCTGCGAAGTCACTCGGCAAGAAAGCGGGTATCGTCACATCCGATGCCAATCACGGCGCGACTCCGGCGGGCTTCAGCGTCCATACATACAAGCGCGATCTCAGTGAGGAAATCACAGTTCAGCAGATGAATTCCAATCTGGATCTCATCTGGGCCGCGGACGGCGGATTCTCTTCTGCCGAGAAGTTTGAAAGCGCAGGCTGGACCTATTCGACCTCAATGAGCGAGCTTGAGCAGGTTGAATACGGCAAACGCTCATTTGCCGCAATCAATGGCAAAATTGAATATGAAACCGGCAGAAAAGACGATGCTCCTCTCAGTGCGCTCACTGCTCTCGCACTTAAAAAGCTTGATAACGACAAGGGCTTTTTCCTTATGGTAGAAGGCGCTCATATCGATAAGAACAGCCACAGCAACAATAAAGAGGGCATGATGAAATCCCTCATTGAATTTGACAAGGCGGTTGAGACTGCGGTCAATTTTGCCAAAGAAGACGGCAATACGATAGTAATCGTTACCGCAGACCATGAAACCGGCGGAATCACCTATAATGAAGAGAAAAAGGAATACGAATACACCTCAGGCGGCCATACAAGCGCCAATGTTCCGCTTCGCCTTTACGGTTGTGACGAGCTTGTCAAGGACGGTGCCGCCGTCAAGAACACCGAAGTCGCGAAGCTCATTGCGAAGAAACTCGGCTATAACGGCCTCTTCCCCAAAGCAACATTCAATTTCGGATTCCTTTTCGATTTCATCGCTGCGGTTATTAAAACTATCGGTGAAAAAAACTGAATTGACACATTTTTAATTACAAGAACCTCCCTTATTGGGAGGCTCTTTGTTTTACGGAAGCATTTCGTTTCCGTTTCAGATGTTCATCAGGACAAGACCGCCGCCGCAGAGTATAATGCCGGCGATTTTCTTTACAGTTATTGATTCTTTGTAGAATATCATCGCAACAAAAATTAGCGCTACGGCAAGAGTGATGTTGGCCGTGACCGAGAAAGTGTTCACAGCCCAGCCGTTGCGGTAAGCGAGGATATATCCGATCTCGAGTCCGATTATAACAAAGCCGAGAACGAATGTAGTCCAGTTTGTCTTGCCGAATTCCGTAATGATGTTTTTCCCTTTTGACGACACGAAGAAAATGATAAATGATACGGCGGCGGCGACAAGATAAGTGACGGAAAGGGTAGCGAATGCGTTCACCTCTCCGGGTGTCGATTTGGTGCAGATATTATAAAGAATATTCGAAATAACGATAATCAGGACGGGATAAAGCATCGGCCACATAGTAATACCTCCGAAGATTTGCCGCAGTCCGCAGAATTTGCGGACAACCGGATTTGATAAAAGGATGAATAACAGGCAAACGCCTTCAGTGTTGTGCGAAAACTATTTCCGGGTAAACTTTTCGTCACCGGTCGATTCATCGGAAATAAACCTTTCCACGCGCATGTGCAAATCGTACTTCTCACGCAGCGCGGCGATTTCCGCCATCATGCCGGAAGCGTGGTGGATATCAAGCGCCTGCTGATTTTTCCAGCTGTCAATAAGCAGCACCGTGTCTTTATCGCCGAGAGGGATGAAATAATCGTAACGCAGATTGCCTTCCTCGGCCCTGATTCTGTCTGCGACACCGCTTCTCTCCATTTCATTTGCAAAAGCGGCGGCGTTTCCGCTTTCTCCCGAATAATAGATATTGATTGTGATGCTCATTTTATCACCCTTATACTTCTTTGATTCTTGAATAACCGGATTGGCCGGTCTGTATATTCAATTATAGCAATAATCGCCGCTCAATTCAATACGCCGATTCAAACTTTGTTATTTGCTTATGCAGTAAGACGGGAGCAATCCGGGAGAGCGCCGCAGGATAAAAACAGAAGACATCGCTCTCGGAATTACGCGTATTTTCCGTACTGAAAATTCTTCAAAAAAACTCTTGACTAAATCAATTCCTTATGATATATTATATAAGCATTCCGTGCTGGTGTAGCTCAGTTGGTAGAGCAGCTGATTTGTAATCAGCAGGTCGGGGGTTCGAGTCCGTCCACCAGCTCCACACCATCACAAAACCGAATATGGGTAGGTTCCCGAGTGGCCAAAGGGAGCAGACTGTAAATCTGCCGTCAACGACTTCGGTGGTTCGAATCCACCCCTGCCCACCAATTACAGCTCGTGCCTGTCAGGGTATGGGCTGTAATTTTTTGAAACGGATTCGAACAGGGGCGTCCAAGCAAACAGTCCGGTGGACTGTTTGCCGCCCCGCGGCTTTTCCGCAGAAAAGCGAATCCACCCCTGCCCACCAGAAAAAAGGCTTACAATTCTGTAAGCCTTTTTTCAACGAAATAAATCCTTACAGGATTTGTGAAATGCCCTTCGGGCGTGAAATACGCCTTCGGCTCGTGAAATGCCTGCGGGCGTGGGGATTTATTTCATTTCACTTTGCGGCCTGCCGCAAAATTTCACAATTCGTCAGAATTATTTCACATCGAGCAAAGCGAGATATTTCAAAGGTAGATTCAATCCTCCCTCGGCTTCATTTCCCTATTGAATACTTTTTATTTTGTGATATACTGTTATCGGGTGATAATAATGAAATCATTTTTAAGAGTATTCATCGCGGTTTTCCTGATTGCGGCGGCTGTGCTCTCTTTTGCCTCGTGCAAGCAAAATACAGAACCGGAAACGCAAACGGCATCCGATGCCGATATATCCGAAACCGAAGTGGTTTCAGATTCGGAAGGTGATTCCGCTCAGGCGGAAGAGCCGGCGACGGTTGTTGCGCAGGAGAGCAGAGTATATGTTGTCGATTCGAAGCAGAAAAACCTGAAAATGCGCAAAAGCCCCTCCGCCGGCGCCGATGAGGTTCAGGAATTGCCCGAAGGCGCAGAGGTTGAGGTCGAAGAGGAATCAGACGGCTGGGCGAAGGTCAAATATGAAGATAAAACCGGTTGGGTCCGGTCGGATAATATAGCAGAGGTCACTAAATCAGCGGGAAGCACGAAACAATCAGGTGAAAAGAGCAGTTCCGAAACAGCAAAAGCTCAGTCAACCGCTACGTCAAAAGAATCAACAGCAAAAACCACCTCCGCAAAAACAACGGCTTCAAAGGATACAACCGCCGGAACGACGTCTGCAAAACCGACAACGGCAAAATCATCATCGACCGGAGCCGCAACTTCAAAGGCAACAACAACCAAAAAGGCAGACGCATCAACTTCAACCGTGAAGAATACAACTAAGTCAACCACCGCCTATACCGGAAATCAGAAGCCCGCGACGGTTCATATCAGAATTCACGGAAGGAAATCCGGTGAAAAGGAAATCACGGTAAAAGTGAATCCCGGCGAGTCCTATACCGGACTGATGGCATATAAGGCCGTATCAAATAAGTTCCCCGGCGAATCCGTCAGAATCGAAGGCGACAGTATCGAGAATTACGATCCGTCAAAAGGGGTCAGGGATTTCTATATGGACGCGTATTTCAATGACGCCATCGAAATCACCGCAACCGAGGAAGACGATTGACCCGATAAATAAGAAAGAGCACTGCAGCGGCAGTGCTCTCTTTTATTGATTTTTATTCCTGCGCGGGTACCTGACTTTCCGTTCCGAGCGCATCGAGGTCGGCGCCCTTGGTTTCTTTTACCCGCATTTTCAGCATCACGGCCGCGCAGGCGATGAACGGAATCGCGACTATGAGGCAGGTCAGCCAGACCGGGATAATCAGCATTCCGATTATTACCAGCAGATAGCCGACCACAAGCCCCGCTATGGTCAGGAATCCCACCGCGCCGATTACCGACGCTCTGATATCTGTCGGCACCTTCTCGGTCATCATTATATTCATATAGTCTCTGCCTATCCAGTAGCAGCCCTGATAAAGTCCGCAGAAGCCGCCTATCAGGTACGGGTTCCAGAGCTTGTTGATTCCGACGGCAAAAAGGATGAATCCCGCTATGCTCAGTATGCTCGCCGAAAGGATTGTTCTGCGCCTGCCGAGTGTATCGGCGATGAACCCCGAGAAGAAGGTGAGTGAAGCGTAAACAATCGGCAGCACAAACATCGCCGAGGTTATATCCGATGTGCTCATGCCCGCTATATGCATTGCCGATTCGAAATAGAGCGCTATCGCCGGCATTGCCGAGTCGAAAATAATGTTCGCGAGCATCAGATATTTGGTGTCATTGTTTGAAAAGATGTATTTTACCGCGTTGAAGACGCCCGATTGGTTTCTCTGCGCCTGCTTGTTCTCTTTCTTGAGCTGCTTCTGTGCCAGCCGTTCCTCATACGGAATTGAGAGATAAGCGGTTCTTTCTCTTATGAATACTTTGGTATCCCTGACAAAGAACAGAACCACAAGCGCGGCGGCGAAGCCGATAAGAGACGGCACGAAGAAAATTCTTCTCCAGAGCGTCGCGTCATTGCCCATAAGTATTCTGCGAAGTACGGGAATCAGCACGACCCCGAAAATGCCGAGACTCTTGAGAACGCTGTAGATTGAGCCTCTCTTTTTATCGGGCGCTTCCTCGAGAATATAGATAATCTGCATATCGTGGCCGATGAAAAAGCTGATTACCGCGAATCCGAGCAGGAAGACAAGATAATTCGGCGAGAGATATATAATCAGAAGGCCCGCCGCCATGCCGAGCGTTGATATCACAAACAGCGGCTTTCTGCCCCATTTATCGGCGAGCGCCTTGTAGAATGGCGTTACTGCGCCGAAAGCATAGCCGAGTACGCTGACTGTCGTATGCAGCGAGAGCCCCTGTTCAAAAGTATAGGTCTTGCCGAGAAAAGGCCTGTTCACAAAGAATTCAGTTACAAATGAAGACTGCACCGATACGGAAAGATTGCTGGTTATCTCATCGAGAATATTCACAACCGCAATCATAATCAGAAGAAAAGCGAAATAGGCCTGCCAGTTCTTCGTCTGCGATTGGTTCTGCAGACGCGCAAGCTGTTTTTCTTCAAATCTTTTTGCCCTTGCCGCCTTCTTTTCGATATTTTTCATCTCCGCCTCCGTTATGTGTTATTATCTGTTTATTATTATAATGAATTCTCCGGTAAATGCAAGATGCTAAATGGATTACAATTTTGATTTTTATAAACGAAAATATCCGGACCGCCCCAGAATCGGGATGGTTCGGATATTACTTGCTTTGGTGACCTATCCGCTTTGGAATACGAACGGGCAGTATTTGCCCGTGCATTCCTTGACTTGCTTGACTTTTTGCCGCTTGAAGAACTTGTAATAAGTTTTGATAAATCAAAGCCCAGCTTGACTTTCGGATCGGGTGAACCGTCTTCATCAGCTTCGATTATTACCTTCTGAAGAACAGGACTTCTCAGCACGGATTTCATATGACTTTTACAAAGCCTGATGTATTTATCGTTTTCATCATATTTCGCATCTTCCGGTAAGTCCTGAAGATAAGTCGCAATCAGGCTTGTTATATCCAACCACGAGTCAAGTATGTTTATAAGCTTATCTTTGCTTATTTTCTTTGATTTTTTGGAAGTATCCTCAATAAGATATTCGAGCTTTTTCTTTTCCTCTTCAAGAGGATTAAGATATGTTTTTGCCGTGTCAATACCTATGCCCTGCATAACGCCTTGCATTATGTTGTCAATCTTACCATTAACGGTATTCAGCTGAGTGCGGTATCTCTCAATCTCCTTATCATATCCGAGATGTTCGGAGTGATTCTTGATGTAATAATCAACAAATCGCTCGACCGAATCATTATCGGGGAACAACTCAAACATAACCATATTATAGACTCCGGCTTCCAGCTTATCCTGCGATATGGCTTTCATATTGCAGGATTTTTTTCTGGCATTTTTGCATTTGTAATAACTGTACATTTTACCTGTGCTGGAATAGCCGGATTCACCAACCCATAACTCTCCACATTTCCCGCAGAACACTTTATCGGCAAGCAGATATTCTCTCTTCGCTTTGCCGTGTGCATTCTTATGCTTCATAGACTCAATACGCATCTGAGCAAGCTGAAATGTCTCATCGCTGATAATTCTCGGCATACCGTCGGGGACTTCAATATCCTGCCATATATACAGCCCGGTATATTTCGCATTTTTAAGAATGCGGTTAATGACATTATGGTCAATCGGTTTTCCGTTCGAATTTATATAATGCTTTCTTTCGCATTCTTTTACAATTTCGGAAATCTTGGCTCCATTATTATATGAATCAAATACGAATCTGACTATATCCGCCTGGTCTTCATCTATGACATATGTTTTTGAAATCGGATCAACACTATATCCGAGAGGGGCTTTGCTGCCGTTTGCAAGGCATTTGCGGGCATTGTCACTCATACCACGCTTAACCTTTCTAGCAAGGTCGGCATTATAATACTCGGTAAAACCTTCCATAATCGCGTCAAATATAATACCTTCGGGGCCTTCAATAGCCGGCTGGTTGATAGAAATAACCTCAACACCGTTGTCACGCAGTTCTTTTTTTGACATTGCGAGTGCAATTCTGTCCCGGCCCATTCGGTCAAGAGTATAAATAAGCAACACTTCAAATATACCTTTATTAGAGTCATCCATCATATTCTGCCAGTCTTCTCTGTTTTCGGTTTTACCGCTGACGGCAGAGTCATGATATATTTTCACAATGGTCATATCATTGGCATCGGCATATTTTTTGCATTCTTCAATCTGCTCTTCAATGCTTTCTTCCCTTTGCTTATGGGAACTGTATCTTGCATAAATAGCTGCTTTTTTCATAATATCCTCCACGTTCGACTATCGTTTGGTAATTCTCGTTTGGTTATAGTCTTATTGTCAGGTATATATTATCATAAGCGTTCAGAAATGTCAACTGTTTAGTAAAAACAGCCTCATCCAAACGATGCGTCATTTCACACTTTTTTGAGGTTCTTTTATTTTAATATAATATAGATACGAAAACTCTTGAAAATATTCACTACGTTTAAAATTTTATTTAGTTGTTTTTAATTGCAATAGGGTTCTATTATATGTATAATTAAATAGTCACAAGGTAATGTATTAATAACTTTGATTTGAAGGTGCTATTTCTGGATAGTAAAAAATATAGCAATATAATAGAATGTGTAGTTGACACCCAAGAAGGTGTCGACGGGGCTTTTGATACTCTTTATTCAATGAGCTATCCTTATGCATACAGCGCGGCGTCTCACCTTCTGAAAAGCCACGAAGATATTGAAGATGCACTGCAAAACAGTTTTTATTATGTTTCAAAGAATATTTCCAGATTAAGAGAACCTGCCGCTTATCTGAAATGGCTTAACACGATAGTTATAAATGAGTGTAAGAAAGTCTTATTGGAACACAATAAACACAGCAAGATTTTTTTTGCAGAAAAAAATCGTTTGATGTTGGCAGAGAATTCTCAGATAATCGATAATAATCTCATAGAAAAAAGTGATTTAATCGAAACTATCAGCAAAATGATTGATGAAATGAATCCTAAAAAAAGTGAGGTATTAAAACTCTATTACTTTGAGAATCTCAGTTATTCAGAAATATCAGAAAAGCTTGGCATTCCGGTCGGAACCGTTATGAGCAGATTGCATCATGCTAAGCGTGAACTCGAGAAAAAAGTAAAAGACCTGCAAAAAGGCGGAACGGTTTTATGGAGTCTGCCAATCTTACCGCTGGTGGCCGCTTTACTTTCTTACAATGTCAAGGCAGATATTTCTTCGGCGGTTATAGGCAAATCAATTGGAACTATAGGAACTGCAACTGCAGCATCGGCAGCAACATCAAGTTCAATTGGTGCTGCAGGAACAACTGCTACTGTTGCATCTGTTGGAGCTTCCGGCACAGCGACTGCGGCGGCAACCGTCGGAACATCAATCGCCGTTAAAGCGGCTGCAGTTGCCGTAGCAGCCACAGTCGCAGTCGGCGGAGGCGCAGCAGCGAAAAAATTTATAGAAAAGCAAACCGTGTCCGCCGAAACCGTTTTTACCGAAACGGTTGAAAATACAAAGCAGATTCTTTCAACCGCAAACGATGAAGACTTATCTGAATTGATTTCGCCGGCCGAAACGCAAAGCACAAGAATAACAGAAGAATCCGAAGAAACCGCCGAGCTGATTCGACCCGAAACGACGACAAAGGTTGTTTCGGCAACGTCCGCATTGGAATCGACGACGAGCAGCGATACTAAGGCACTTGCGAAAAAAACCGCATCGCAAAGCAAAAGCGAGACAAGAACCCGACGGAGCGAGAATAAGTCTCAAACCGAATCGTCTGCTCCGAGTTCGACCGAAAAACCAACCGAAAGCACAACCGCTCCGACAACTGCTTCCACAACAAAGAAGCCTGCCGAGACAACCGCCAAGCCGTCAACCACGGCAAATCCCGAGGCGGGATTAACTGTTTCCGGCGGTGTGCTCAGCGGTTACAGCGGCAGCGGCGGAAACGTGAATATACCGTCAACCGTAAACGGTCAGGCGGTCACGGCAATAGGCGCCGGTGCATTTGAAGGATCGAATATCACTTCCGTGAGCATTCCTTCGGGAGTTACCAAAATAGGGCAAACTTCATTTTCCGATTGCAAAAAGCTCACATCCGTTTCCCTGCCGTCAACGCTAACGGGCATAGGCGACTGCGCGTTTGACGGATGCAGTTCATTGAATTCAATTACGATTCCCGACAGCGTCACAAGTATAGGCGACGACGCCTTTGACGGGTGTGATAATCTTACAATCAGATGTTCTGAGGGCTCGGCAGCTTATGAATATGCAGTCGAAAACTCTGTTGATTATGAATTGATATGAGAGGCGCCGATATGAAAAGAATAATATCACTCACTCTTGCAATTCTCATTTGCTTCGGTGCGCTTTCTTTTGCTCTGCCGGAGCTGAGTTTGAATGCCGATGCGGCGATTGATTTCAAGTGCGGAAATAACGCGACGTGGGACTACGACGTAAATACATATACTCTGACTATTTCGGGAACGGGAAGCACATATGATTTTAACTCCTCGTTCACCTCGGAAGTTCCATGGGCAAACTATAATGATGCTATAAAAACCGTCATTGTCGGCGAAGGGATTACCCGAATCGGGGAATATACTCTTTCATACTGCAAAAAAGCCCAAACGCTGAAACTGCCTTCAACCCTGAGATTTTTGGGGTTGTTGAGCAATTCTTTTTCATCAATAACAATACCTGCTAATAATGTATTAACCTTTATTTCCAGCACCGAGTATTATTATGAGCGTTCTTTGTGCAATACGCGTTGGTATTCTTCACAGGGCGGAGGTTTAGTTTATCTTGGAAAGTTCCTTGTCGGATATAAAGGCAGTATATCCGCGTCGCAGGGAGCAAATTATAAGATAACTCCCGGAACTTTGGGAATCGGTCCGAGTGCTTTCAAGGGGCAATCTAATCTGACAAATGTAATCTTTCCGGACAGCATAGAATATGTCAGCGGAAATGCTTTTGAGGATACTCCTTGGCTTGATAATCAGGAATACGGGCCTCTCTATATAGGAAAATGTTTTCACAAATATATAGGTGAATTCAGCTTGGATGATTGGGATTTTGTCATTCGGGAGGGAACCGTATCTATTTCAGAAAGAGCTGCATATCAAAAAGTGTCAAACAATTCGGTTACGATACCTGCAAGTGTTGAATATATCGGTTGGGATGCATTTGATCTCACCGATGTGAAAGATATTGTTTTTGAAGAGGGCTCAAAAGCCATATATATAGGAGTTTATGCATTTGCCTGTTCAAAACAAGTATCACAACAATCAAATATTTCTTTACCTGATATTCAATACATAGGTTCTTGGGCTTTTCACTGTCGTTATAAAGTGAACGGAGAAATATATCTCGGCAAAGATTTTGCTTATATAGGAAACAGCAGTTCTTTTAATTTCCGATTCATTATTTCTCAGGAGAATATGTTTTACTGTTCGGATGCGGACGGGACAGTATACAGCAAATCAAGAGATCTATTGGTCAGAGTTCCGGAAACAACAACATTCATTGTTCCGGACAGTGTTAAAATAATTGCTGAAGAAGCTTTTACAAGCGTCGAAAGTATAGTGTTGCCCAATGACTTGCAAAAAGTCCGAGGTTGGGCATTCAAAGGCTGCGGAGTCAAAACCATTGACTTCGGATATTCTTCACCCGAAGTTGAAAAATACGCTTTCAATCAAAGTAATCCTGATACCGTAATCGTTCGTTCGATGACTTTGAAATTTACGGGAACGTCAATCGGTAATACTGCATGGAATTCTAAATTTATTTTGAAATGTTATCCCAGTTCGGCAATTCAGGAATACTGTGAAGCAAACAATATTAACTACGATTATTTGCGCAATAATGATTTGATGCTGTATAGTCTGAATTCTGCAATCAATAATGCTGACATAATTGATAGAACTTTATATACAAGCGAATCTCTCAGGCGCCTTGATAATGCACTGTCTCAAGTCGATTTGAGCAAAGTTGATCTCACCCAGGAACAGGTTGACGAGTGGACGGATGCGATAAATAACGCTCTCTCCGCTCTCGAGTATCTGCCTGCCGATTTCACTGCAATCAGTGAGGCGCTCGCAAGAGCAAATGCCGTAACCCGTTCGCTTTATACCGCGGATTCACTGCTTGCGCTTGATGCGCTCGTTCTGAGCGTCGACTACAGCGCAAATATTACACAGCAGGCGGCGGTAGATTCTCTTGCCGCGGATATTAATTCCGCTGTGGATTCTCTCATTTACAGAGAAGCAAATTATTCGGCAGTAAACGCTGCAATTTCCAGAGCGCTTGCCGTCAACCGCAATTATTATACCGAACAGTCGCTTGCAAATCTCGATTCCGCTCTGCAGAGCGTGGAATACGGGCTTGATATTACATATCAGAGCAAAGTCAACGCGTTTGCTTCAAGCATTGACCTCGCAATAAGCGCGCTTATCGCAAAAGCGGCGGATTATTCGGATGTAGAAGCGGCAATTCAGAGGGCAAATTCAATAAACAGAGATTTCTTTACTGCCGAGAGCCTTGCGGATATAGATGAAGCCGTTGCCGCAGTCGATTATTCTCTGACATATGCAAATCAGCAGACTGTAGCGACCTACGCCGCGGCAATAAACAATGCCGTTGACAATCTTGTGTATCTGCCGGCTGACTATGGCGATGTAGATAGCGCGATTGCCGCAGCCGGAAATATTGACCGCATTCTGTGGAGCGCCGCTTCGCTTGCCATACTCGACCAGGCGATAAACTCGGTTGACCGCAATCTGAATATCACTCAGCAGGCGACGGTCAATGCATATGCTCAGACGATAATGGATAAAATCCATTCGCTTGAATATGCGGCAGTCACTCTTCGCAACGATACTCACGGAATAATAGTCGGCGCGACGGCACGGGAGATTTATCCCACTACTTCCCTGACTGTGGAACAGCTTGACCCATCAAATATCGCGAGCGCCAATTTTGCAGTCGGCGGCAAGGTGAAAACCGCGCTGTATTATGATATTTCTCTGATTCGCAACAGCATAAAAGTTCAGCCGGACGGCGCAGTAACCGTTAAAATCAGAATCCCCGACGGCGTTTCACCTGAGAAATGCAAGGTTTATCATGTTACGGATGACCCCGTTGATCCGCTCGTAAAATTCACCTCTACACTTGACGGCGATTACATCGTGTTTGAAACCGATCATTTCAGTGAGTTTGCTGTTTTAGAGATTGAAACAATTCTTGAAGGCATTGTTATTTCTTCTCTGCCATCCAAGACTGTATATACTCAGGGCGAATCATTCAGCCGCAAAGGAATGATTATTACCGCTTTCTTCAGCGACGGCAGAAGTGTGGTAGTTGAAGACTATGATATTTCTGTTGATACAAACACAATTGGCACAAGACCGCTTAATGTTTACTATACATTCAACGGTGTAACAAAATCCGTTTCTACGGTTATAACCGTAAACGATTCTGTCAATCCGGATATTACTCAGAATGCTGATATTATTTTGAAAGCACCTTCCGGTGCATTAGTTAATTACAGAACCATTGTTACAATTTATGTTGAAGCCGAAAATGTGCCTGATGACTGCTCTGTTGTTATTTCATCTGGTGGCAAGACTCTGGCGAGAGGTAAAAGCTCGGCTAAGTACAGCGCCGGAGAAATGAAAGAATCACAGAGCTTTACGGTCAAAATAATTGACAAATCGAGTAAAATAATTGTGGACAAAAACGGAAAGCTCTTAAAATCTGATTTTACCGTATCTGTAAAATCCGGTTTCTTTGTAAGGATTATTGCGTTTTTCAAAGCACTGTTCAGGATGCTCCCTGAACAAGAAATAAAAGGATAATTATATTTTCAAATAAGCCTTATTTCGGCAGCCGTGATTCATCGTCATGGCTGCCGTTTTTCTTAATTTGATTCTTTTATTTATTTTTTTAAAAATATGAATAAAACGAGAATTATATATATCATATTATATGTATCCAATTCTTATGGGATATTATTATTCGGAAGCGTCGATGTGGAGTGCGCCTCCCGGAAAAGGAGTTATTTTATGAAAAAGACATGTAAAAAATTCATTGCCGTCGTGATGACTCTCATCATGATGGTCGGCATTACCGGCGGGCTGGGCTTAGGCAGCCTGCTCGCGTTGGTTGATACTTATGCTGCCGAATCGTTTTCTCCTGAGCAGAAAATTGACGAGAACATTATGAAGGATGAAGACGGAAACCCCGTCTGCGGCGAAGGCTGGGCGCTCTATATTGACGGAGAGCTTGTCATCACCGACGACTTTGCTGTCGCAGAAGACGGCAAAATGCCCTGGAATGAGTATCTTGACGAAATCAAGCAGGTTTCTGTCATGGATGGTGTTACAGCTATCCCCGATGGCGCATTCAAGGGAATCGGTATTTCCAAGATTTATATCCCGGCATCGGTTGAGTCAATCAGCAAGAATGCTTTTAATCTTAATGAAAACGGTATTGTTATCGGCGTGACTGCTATTTATTTCGGCGGCACAAAAGATGCTTGGGACGGAATGAATACCGGAATTACTATCAGAGTTTATTCCGGCCATATGCACGAAGACGGCTCACCGAAAAACGCAAAAAAGGCTGACTGCGATGGCGGCTATGAAGGCGATTGCTATTGTAAAAATTGCGGCGTTTTGAGCAAGCAGGGAAAGATTCTTGACGAAGCTCATGATTGGGGTGAACTTCAGCCGCTCGAGGGCAAAGGACACGAGAATCATACCGAGGAAACCCGCGATTGGGCTAAAACCTGTAAAAAATGCGGTCGGGTCAGCGACCCCGAGCCGCAGGCCGATCCTGATATTCACAAGGCGTATGAAATAATTATACCTTCCGAAAAAGAGTGCGGCGAAGAGGGCGCGGAATATACAGTTATGTGTTCCTATTGTGAGAAGCTCCTTAGAACTGTGACTGCAACGGAGCATAACTTCGGCGAAGAAAAGACCCGCGAAGCTACCTGCACTGAAAGCGGTGAGATTTATCAGGAATGCGCATATTGCGCAAAGAAGGAAATAATCAATACTATTCCTGCACTCGGACACGATATGAAGGAGGGTGTTAATCCTCCGACCTGTGAAAAAGCGGGAGAAAAATACAACAAGTGCACCAGAGAGGGCTGCGAATTCATCGAGTGGTCTGAAGCAATTCCGGTTCATACTTTAGGATATTATGAAACCGAATATAAAACAGATCCCAAGGCTACCTGCTCTGAAACAGGAAGCAAAATACTCATTTGCAAAAAATGCCGGGAGCCGATTGTTGATGCAGACGGTAACCAGATAACACAGATTTTACAAATTAATCCCGATAATCATATACATAAAAAAACAGAGATTAAAGAAGCAACCTGCACCGAAGACGGATATGAAAAAGTAGTTTGTAATGATTGCGGAAAAGTGCTTTCGAATACGCCCAAAGCATCAACTGGCCATAATTATGAACTCGAAAAAGCTAGATCCTGTATTGAGGGTGGAGGCACAGCCGTCAAAAAATGCACGGTATGCGGCGCTACCAGAGAAATAGAGGTTCCTGCAAGATCGGAGCACGATCTCGAGACTGTGAATCGGAGTGCAACCTGCACAGAGAAAGGCTACACTTATCAGCGCTGTAAGGTTGAGGGTTGCGGTTATGAATCCGTTCATATTGAAACTACTGCAGCTTTAGGGCACGACTTAAAACACGAAACTGATCCCGCTACCTGCACTGAAGACGGCAGAGAATATGATTATTGCAATCGCTGCAAAGAGGAATTCAATGTTAAGACACTTCCTAAAATCAATCATGCAAATGCCGATTGGAGAGTAAAGAAGGAAGCGACCTGCACCGAAAACGGCGAAGAAGAATACTACTGCCCGGACTGCAAAACTATTCTTGATACAAGAACCATAAGCAAGCTCGGACACGACTGGGAAGAAACAACTTATAAACCGACTTGTGAAAAAGAGGGATATAAAGAGTATAAGTGCACCAGATGTGAGAAAACAGAGAAGGGCGAAATCACTCCCGCGCTCGGTCATGATTGGGACTATGAAAATGCTGCCTGCGCATGGAATGAAAATAACAGCGCATATACCGCTACCCTGACATGCAAGAGAGAAAGCAATCACACTGAAACCGTAATTGCAAAAATAAAAGAAGTTATCGTTTCCGATCCTACTTGCACGGTTGACGGCAAGAAGAAGATAACCGCAACATTTGACGAGGAAGAGCTGGCCCAAAAAGGCGATGAAAAAGAAATCCCCATCCCGGCAACCGGCCATAGCTGGGATTATGAAAATGCCGAATACAAATGGAATGACGATTATTCCGCTTGTGTCGCTGCTGTGAAGTGCAATAATGAAAACTGCACGCAAGAAGACAAAATCAACGGCACTGTCACTTCCGAAGTCACAAAGGCGGCAACCTGCACCGAAACAGGAACAACCGAATATACCGCTGCATTTGAAAACGAGCAGCTTAAAGCCCAAACTGAGTCTGTTGAAACAAATGCGCTCGGTCATGACTTTACAAAGTCTGACCATAAAGATGCAACCTGCACCGAAGCAGGATACGACAGGATTATATGTTCCAGATGCAGTGAGGTTAAACCTGAAAGCGAGCAGCCCATTCAGGCAAAAGGTCACGATTGGGATTATGTAAATGCCGAATATAAATGGAATGGGGACAATACTGTCTGCACCGCTGCCGTAAAATGCAAGAATGATAATTGCTCGCAAACTGACGAAATCAGCGGCAAGGTTTCTGCCAAAATAACGAAAGATGCTACTTGCACTGAAAAAGGCGAGAAAGTATTTACTGCGGCGTTTGATAACAAGGAACTCAAAGAACAGACAAAGGTAATTCCGACAGATACGAAAGCACATACCCCAAAAGCCGCTGTAAAAGAAAATATAATTCCTGCTACTTGCTCTAAAGCAGGCTCTTATGATTCCGTCATCTATTGCAACGAATGCAACAAAGAAATAAGCCGCGAATCAAAAACAACACCGAAAGACAAGAATGCTCATACGGATAACGGAAAAGGCGTATGTAAAGAATGCTCGTGTATCGTGAAAGATATAAATATAAATGTCTGTAAAGATGATACGGTTCCTTATGCGTCAAATGTAACGGTTAAAGCAACATGTGAAGGATTGCCGGAAGGTTACAGACTTAGAGCAGAAAACAACGGGTCTGTTTATACAGATGGTTCTTCCGTAAGTATCGGTATCCTCAGAAGCGGAACTGTCAGATTAAATTATATGGTCGTTGATGAGAGCGGCAATCTTGCCAAAGATAAAAACGGTGATAGTATAACTGCTTCCAAGGAAATAAAGGTGAATACCGGATTTATAAGCAGATTGATTTATTTCTTCAGAATCCTGTTTGGAAGAGGATCAAAAGAGGTTGTTTTAGAACCGTAAAGAAAATATATTTATTGCATATATTAAATCTATGAGAGCAGATGCTCAGCATCTGCTCTCGGGTTTGCTTTGATACTATAAATGTATAGTATTATACGATGAAGAATGGCTTTTTAGGAGAAACACAATGAAATTTATAAAAAGAGCTATTGTAATGGCTTTAACTATTTTTCTGGTAGCAGGCAATTTGTTTGCATTTAAATCATATGCTTCTGACGCACAATTTGACAGTAACTTTCAGGAAAATGATAATTGGATAGATTCAAGTGTTTCGGAAGTGAACACGAAGTATAATAGTGGTGACAAGTTTATTGTATATTATTACAGACCGGATACTTGTTATAACTCATATTTTGTTGGTAATTACAGCCTTGAACTCTGGATGGATTGCGGCACAAAAGTATTTGGTCTTAATTGTGACAGAGACGATAATTATTATCTTCCAGGCTGGTTATATGAGTATTTAAGCGGTGGAATTCTTCCTTATGTTTTATTTATTGATAATAAAACAGTTGAAATCTACAAAGCAACCGATTATTCATCAAGTATGACCGAAATGGTAAAAGCAATAAATAAAAAATACACTTCTTTTACTGGTAATATTATTGATTCAAGCGTATTGGATTCAAGCTCATTAACATTTTCCGTGACTTATCATCAAACAGAAGCCCGCTCTATACTGAGTCGTATAAATTCCCTGAGAACGGGGAGCGATGCCTGGTATTGGAATGCCGATAATAGTAAAAAAATCACTTGCAGCGGGCTAAGTGCGCTGGTATATGATTATAATCTTGAAAAAGCGGCGATGCAGAGAGCGGCAGAATTAGCTGTATATTATGCTCATACGCGCCCCAACGGCGAGAGTTGTTTTACAGCTTATTCCTCATCATACGCAGGTGAAAACATTGCCTATGGTCAAACTTCGGCTTCTCAGGTGCAGACTGCGTGGGAAGAAGCAACTGAGATGTATGATGGTCAGGGCCACAGAAGAAATATGCTTTCTTCGGGATATACGGCTGTCGGAATCGGTTGCGCTGAGTATAATGGTAGAAAATACTGGGTTCAGGAATTCAGAAGACCCACAGTAAGCACTACCGTTACAACGGCTAACGACAGTGCTAAAACGGTTTCGGTTACCGTCCTTGATAAAATGATTTCATCGAGAACGCTATCAACATCTTACAGCAGTCTTTCGCTTGAAAAAGGAGAAACATCTGCTTTACCAACTGTCTCACAGCAATTAATAATATCTGTTACTCCCCACAACACTTTCTCGTCATTGCAAAATTGCACATGGTCCAGCAACAATACATTGGTTGCAACCGTTTCTTCAGGAAACGTTAAAGCCGTAGGAACCGGAAATGCTGTGTTGACTGGTGAATGCGTCGCCGGTAAGGTGTCTATAGCGGTTTCGGTCTCGAGCGGTTCAGTGCCGGTCACATATAGTTTAACATATAATGCCAACGGCGGAAGCGGTGCGCCCTCAGCACAAACGGGTAATGGATATATTACACTATCAAGCATCAAGCCCACAAGAAGCGGCTATACTTTTCTTGGGTGGTCAACATATTCAAACTCAACATCCGCGCAATACAGCGCCGGAAGCAGCTTTAATCTTACTTCAAATAAATCTCTATATGCTGTGTGGAGGTGTGATTCTCCCGATACTGATGAACCTATAGAGAATCCTACATTGGCTGCAACACTGAATGTCAGATCAGGTTCAACCGTGAGTTACCGCTCAAGAATTACAGTCACAGCTACGGCAGAAAATGTTCCCGAAGGCTATTCACTTATTATTTGCGATGGTAACGCTCAACTTGCAAAAGGCGATAACAAGTCAGTTTTATATAATGCCGGAGAGATGCGTGAAAGCAGAACGTTCACAATAAAGGTTATTGATTCAAACGGAAATGTTCAAAAAGACGGTAACGGTGCGGAACTGTGTAAACCCTGTGCTGTGATTGTTAAATCCGGATTTTTCAACAAACTTGTTGCTTTTTTCAAGGCTCTGTTCAAGAAACTCCCGTCTGTGGAAATAAAGCCTTGATTTATCAATCTACCTATGAAGGAGGAGATTGGCTAAAATGATTAAACTAAAGAGATTACTTGTAGTTTTATTCGTTTGCCTACTGTTAAGCAATTATTCTTTTGTTTCATTTGCCGATAGTATTAAATGGCATAAATACGACGACTTGTTGTGGAATATATCCAGCAATGGAACTCTTACCATTTCCGGCTCCGGGCCAATGTATGGTACTGGAAAGGAAGAAAGGCCCGAGGAGTATCCGTGGCTTGAAAGCAGTAATAGTATCAAAACTCTGATTATTGAAGATGGAATTACAGAAATCGCTTTTTCTGCATTCGAAAACTGTGAGAATCTTACGATTATTAATTTGCCCAATAGTTTAACCAGTATTGGTAGTGATGCTTTTTATAATACCGGTTACTATAATAATTCTCAAAATTGGAAAAACGGCGCTTTATACATTGGTAACTATCTTGTTGAAGTAAAAAAAGATATAAGCGGTGAATATGTAATACTAGATGGAACGAAAGTTATTTGCGCCAACGCTTTCTTTGATTGTTACAATTTGACAAGAATTGGTATTCCCAAAAGTGTAAATAGTATATGCGAAGGTGCGTTTGATAATTGTCAAAAGTTAAATGATGTTGTTATACCTGAAGGAGTATCAAAGATTTCTTCTTATTCGTTTTTTGGATGTGCTAGTTTGAGCAGTATTAAATTTCCTAAATCATTAAGAGTGATTGAAAACTACGCTTTCTCTGGTTGTTCCTCTCTTTATAATATTAATTTACCTGATAGTATTGATTCTATAGGGCATTACGCCTTTGCCGGCACAGGTTGTTTTGAAAATGAATCTTGTTGGCAAAAAGATGTGTTTTATGTAAGCAACTATTTGATAAAAGCAAAAGAATCAATTAGCGGAGAATATAGAATAAACGACGGAACAACTATTGTTGCCTCAGGTGCATTTTCTGGATGTAACAAACTTGAGGGAATAGAAATTCCTGATAGCGTAAAAGTAATTGATGATGCAGCGTTTTTTTCTTGCCAAAACTTAAAATATGTTACATTAGGTAAGAATATTGAAAGAATTGGGTATAAGGGTTTTGTGCTTTGCAACAATTTGGAAGATGTGTATTATCACGGCTCCGTTAATGACAGAAATAAAATAGAATTTGATATGCTAGCTGGTATATTAAACGCAAACTGGCACTATAATCCAAGTGATTCGTTTGAAAAAACTGTTTTAAGAGTGCCTTTTTCTCAAACTGTCAGCTATCGTTCAAGAATAACCGTTATCGCAACTGCTGATAATGTTCCTGATGGATACGTTCTTGCAATATATGATGGCAATATTCAGCTTGCAAAGGGCGATAACAAGTCAGTTTCTTTAAGTGTTGGAGAAATGAAAGAAAGCAAAACATTTACTGTAAAAATCATTGATGCAAACGGCAGTGTTCAGAAAGATGGTTGCGGATCAGAACTCAGCAAGAATTGCGAGATAAATGTAAAATCGGGACTTTTATCAAAGATAATAGCTTTCTTTAAGGCACTGTTCAGAAGATTACCAACAGTGGAAGTTAAGCCTTAAAACAAAGAGAATATGGAGGTTGAACTATGAAAAAAACAATAGGTAAAGTGCTATCCTTGCTTTTGGCAATGTTAATGTTGTTATCGGTATTTCCGATTACTGCAAGCGCGAATACTTATGTCACAAATGCAACTGTTGGATATAATCCGTATCGTTGGAACCACGGAACATATACTGGTTATGTAAATAGCAGTTATTTGCCTGATGGGCAAGGAACTCTGTATTTTGCAAATGATGATGCCAATATTTATCAATTGCATTGGCTGGGAAATACCTATAATGCAATTTATTATGTCGGTGGCTTTTCAAACGGTTATCATATGGGCTACGGGAAAAAGTATTATCAAAATGGTGTTTGGCTGGAGGGCAATTATAATGGTCCGGTTTCAAATGTTTATAACAACACAGAGGACAAAATAATTTGGAGTGGAACCATCTATTGCAATGGTTATGTTTACACAAATGTAAAAGAAATTGCCACTTCAGCAACAACAAGTTATTGGGATTGGGTTCCTTCTAAATATAAAGTTTCATATAATGCAAATGGCGGGAGCGGTGCTCCCAACTCTCAGACTAAGACTGAGAATACTAACTTAACTCTTAGTTCAACAAAACCTAATAGGACAGGATATACATTTTTGAATTGGAATACAAAAGTGGATGGTAGCGGAACATCATATGCTCCCGGAGGAATTTATTCTTCAAACTCTGCCGCTACTCTCTATGCGCAGTGGTCTCCGAATTCTTATACAGTGTCATATGACGCAAACGGCGGCACCGGCGCACCGGCTTCTCAGGTTAAATATGCAGATGCAGAAATCAGATTGAGCTCCCAGATTCCGGTTAGGGAAGGCTATACGTTTCTCGGCTGGGCTCCAAAGGCTGCGTTTGCCAGTGGAAAATCCATATTAATACCTGAATATAAATCGGATTTATCTACTGTTTATGCTACGCCCAAATACCAACCGGGTGATATCTACAGCGGATGTTCAAATTTGACTCTCTATGCTGTGTGGGAAGGAACTGAGTTTATATATTATGATGCAAATGGAGGTTCAAATGCTCCGGCTACTCAAACCTTTTGCGAGGGTGAAACCGTAAAACTTAGCGGTTCGATTCCAACTTACAGCGGATATATTTTCGAGGGATGGGCGGTATCCGCAGATTCGACAGAAGTTAACTATCAGCCGTATGACGAATACTCGGGGGAAACAATAACACTTTATGCTATTTGGAGCAAGCGCGAAGAAGGAACATACATCATATCATATGATGCTAACGGAGGAACAGGCGGACCGGATTATCAGATAAAATATGAGGGTCAGTCAATAACTCTTTCAAGCGATATTCCTACGAGATACGGATATCAATTCAGATATTGGCAAAAAAAAGCACTCTTTGGTAATATAGCTTCGGGAGAATATTTACCTGGGTCGACTTATAGTAAAGACAGCGATTTATCACTGATTGCATATTGGCGGTATGTAGGTATAGCTTCTTATAATGTAGAGACCTATATTATGGATACCGGCGGCGAATATGAATTGGTTTCAGATGAACAGTTTGAAACAAACGGGTTGGATGTTGTAACCGCAGAATATACAATTGAAGATGGTTTTTATCTTAACGAAGAATTGAGTGTCCTTAGCGGGACGGCTGATGCGTATAATCCATTGATATTAAAAGTATATATTGACCGTAACAAGCACAGAATCACTTATGATGACGGCACAGTTAGATTAACAGACGAATATTTTTTTGACACTGAAATAGGCAATTATTACATTCCGCAAAAAGAAGGATATACATTCCTGGGCTGGAGTGAAGACGGCGAGAACGTTGCTGATATTGTTACCACTATGCCAGACAGAGACATTGAATATACTGCTTTGTGGTCAGTCAACAGCTACTCTATCACATTAAAGTATGGTGAAGTCAACGACAATGCGGTTTACAAGACCGTAACACAGGATTTCGGAACGCCGCTTGACGAAATCACAGATCCCGAATTTGAGGGCTATACCTTCCTCGGCTGGGACGGTGAAATACCCACAACAATGCCTGCCGAGAATTTGATTATAAACGCGCTGTGGTCAGTCAACGAATACAGAATCACATACAAGCTTGACGGTGTTGAATATTTCGCAACACCTTATGATAGTGCGGTTGACACTATAGTTTACGGCAGCGAAGTAACAGTAAGACCCGCCGCAGTCAAAGAAGGTTACGCTGTTTCAGGCTGGGCATTCACTCCCGCTCTTGTTGACGGCAGGATGCCCGCAAGTGATGTGGTTGCAAACGCAACTTCAACTAAAAACAGTTACAATCTGACTGTCACGTATGAAATGAGCGACGGTAAGGATGAGCTTGCACCTGAGGCATATTCACAGGCAGTTGAATACGGCAAGGATTACAGCGTCGCCTCACCCGAGGTCACCGGATACACACCCGATGCAGCCGCAGTTGAAGGCACAATGGGTGCCGACGATATCGCGGTAACAGTGAAATACTCACCCAATGCCCATACCGTAACCTGGAATGTTGACGGAGAAAAGACAAAAGACGACCTTGTTTATGGTGATGAAATAGTCAAGCCCGAAAATCCCGAAAAAGAAGGATATGGCTTTATCGGCTGGAGCGAAGACGGCGAAACGGTCGTTGATGTAGAAGAAACAGTTCCCGACAGAGATGTTGAATATATCGCAGTATTCAGCATCAACAGCTACACCATAACCTACAATGTTGACGGCGAGAAATATGACGAAAAGACATATGAATACAATGCCAATGTAACAAAACTCGATGAGCCTACCAGACAGGGATATATATTCTCCGACTGGGACAACGAAGAGCCCGAAAAGATGCCTGCCGAAAACCTCGTTCTGAACGGCTCATTCTCCGCTGCAACCAATACAAAGTATGATGTTGAGACATATACAATGAATCTCAGCGGCGAATATGATAAGACGAGTAAAAACTCTGAGGGAACAACAGGCGAAACAGCAACTGCGGAATATACCGTTCCCGAAGGATTTACACTCAATGCAGACAAGAGCGAACTTGAAGGCATTATCGCCGCAGACGGCTCTCTTGTTCTCAAAGTTTATATTGACAGAAACATGCATAACATCTCCTTCAATGACGGAACAAACACAACAACCGAGGAGCTTTACTACGGCGATGAGATAGTCAAGCCCGAAGATCCCGTGAAAGATGGTAATGAGTTCCTCGGCTGGAGCGAAGACGGCGAAACGGTTATTGATGTTGCCGAAACCGTTCCCGACAGAGATATTGAATATATAGCGGTATGGTCGGTCAAGCAGTATTCAATCATATTCAAGTATGGCGAAGTAAAAGACAATGCCGTATACAAAACAATAACCGAAGATTTCGGTACTGAAATCGAAAAAGTTGCCGATCCCGAATTTGAGGGCTATACATTCCTCGGCTGGGATTCACAGATTCCCGCAACAATGCCGGCGAAGGATATGACCATCAGCGCACTGTGGGCAATCAACGAATACAAAGTCACATACAAGCTTGACGGTGCAGAATATTTCGCAACACCTTATGAAAGTGCGGTTGACACCTTCACCTACGGCAGCGAAGTAACAGTAAGACCCGTTGCTGTCAAAGAGGGATATACAGTATCCGATTGGGAATTCACAACCGCTCTTGTTGACGGCAGGATGCCCGCAGGCGATGTGGTGGCTAATGCGACATCTTCAGCAAATTCTTACAAATTAACCTTTACATACGGCGATGTTAACAGCGGCGCAGTATATAAGGAAATCGAAGCTGAATACGGCAGTGAAATCAACGCTCCGGCAAATCCCGAATTCAGCGGATTCATCTTCAGAGAATGGGATGCCGAGATTCCCGCAACCATGCCCGCAGAGAACAGAACAATAAACGCGCTTTGGGATAATGGAGTATTTACAGTTACATACAAACTTGACGGCGAAGATTATCCCAATGCCGAGAGCGCATCCGACGCCTTCCTTTACGGCGAACCCGTTACGGTGAGAGAAAAGGCGGTCAAAGAAGGTTATACAGTTTCCGACTGGGCCTTCACTCCCGCTCTTGAAGACGGCAAAATGCCGGCAAGTAATGTAGCAGCAAATGCAACATCAACAGTTAA
The DNA here is from genome assembly GCA_902792905.1 of Oscillospiraceae bacterium. Taxonomy (GTDB): domain Bacteria; phylum Bacillota; class Clostridia; order Oscillospirales; family Acutalibacteraceae; genus CAG-177. The sequence goes on along the minus strand of CADBBH010000013.1, from coordinate 5,898 downwards.
CTCTTACACCGTAACCTGGATAGTTAACGGCAGTTCAACTGTTGACAGCTTCAATTTCGGTGCGGAGATAATCAGGCCTGAAGATCCTTCAATCGCAGGTAAGGTATTCAAGGGCTGGAGCGGTGAAATACCCGCGACGATGCCTGCAAGAAATCTTGTGTTTGTTGCATCCTTTGACGCAATTACGCATACAGCGACATTCGTTGTTCCCGATAATGACGGTTCATATACCGATGAAACAGGGACATACGCGGTTGTTAAGGATGTAGTATTCGAAGAAGGTCAGACGACGATAGCAGAGCCTGCCGTTCCCGAAAAAGATGGATATGTTGGTGAGTGGGAAGACTACACCATAGGCACAGAGGACATAATTATCAAGGCGATTTACACCATTACAGATACCGATAATACCGGCGACATCGAGACAGAAAAAACTGCCGATGTTAACGGCGACGGAGCCGTTACAATTACACTCAACGCATTTTCGGATGCTAAGAGCATACTTATTGACGGTGAAAATGAGCCTCTGGATATCGTTCTTGTCGTTGACCAGTCCGGCTCAATGGCATATAAGATGGGCAAAGATGAAAATGCTGCTGTAGGTCAGCGCAGAAGAGACTACCTTGTCAATACTGCTACTAGCTTTGTAAACTCAGTAAAACAAAACGCGGAAGAAACCGGTGCCGATCATAGAATATCAATAGTCGGTTTTGCTTCAAGTACAAAGCCAAAAGAATGGAGCGGTGATTATATTGATTATGAAAACTCGGAAGTCCTTACTACGGTTAATGACAGACCGGTTTCATATCCTAATGCAGAATCGGCTTACAAAAAATCTCTTATGAGTGTAACGGATAATTACAGCCATATTCTTGCCGCAATCAACAACATCGATGCAGAAGGCGCAACAGCAGCTGATCTTGGTTTTGATATGGCAGCAAAGGTGCTTTCGGAGAATGCGTCTGACAGAAAAAAAGTAATAATCTTCCTTACCGACGGTGAACCCACTGCCACGAATATTTTTGATGAAGGTGTTGCAAACAAGGCAATAACATCTTCAAAATATCTCAAAGAGCAAGGCGTGACAGTTTATTCAATAGCTATCAGCGATAAAGCAAATCCCACCGATACCACAAGCAATTTCAACAAGTTCCTGCATGCGACTTCCTCAAACTACAAGTATGCTTCATCCATATGGCATCTTGATGAAGGCAGCAACAACGGATATTTCCTTACTGTAAGAGACGAAAACGCCCTTCAGAAGATATTTGAGAATATCTATGTCAGAAGCGTTGCCAAGACGCTGAACTTCGGCGCGGTCACTCTCTATGATACAGTCAAGAGAGAATTCACAATGACTGTTCCTCAGGAAAAATCTTTCCGTGAAAATATGATTGCCAAATACGGTATCACAAACAGTGATATTACTGTTGACAGACGCGATGACGGCACAACATACATCGAGGCCAGGAACATTACACCCTATGCGTATTATGACTCAACCAATGTTCAGCAGGGCTGGAAGGCAGATGTCTCGTTTGATGTCACCCCCAATGAAAATGCAATCAATGCGGGCGATTACCTGACCAATACGGATGAGGCGGGTGTAATAGTCGGCGGATGCACTGTAGCGACCTTCATTTCACCCACAGTCACCATTGACGGCAACAAATGTATTGTTGAGTTCATCACAGGAAACGAAACATACGAAATCCGCGAAATGAACATAGGTGATGAAATCGTTGCTCCCGTATGTGATTATGCCGCCTGGACAATTCCCGAGGGCACAAAAGTCAGCAGCAGAGTTGCAAAGTATTATGCCGATTTGGGTGAAAAGGATAAGACGGTTATCTGGCATATAGGTGACGAAACCATAACTCAGACCTATGCAACGGGAGAGATGATTACTCCTCCCGAGGTTAATGTTGCAGATAAAGTCTTCACCGGCTGGTCACCGAGCACAGAAGCTTATATGGGTTACCTCGATCTTGAATACACAGCTCTGTTCAGTGAGCATACTCATAATTTCAAGAAAGTTTCTTCAACTGGGCTCTGCACCGAAAGCAGAAAGATAACCTATATCTGCTCCTGTGGCGAAAGCTATACCGAAACGCTGCCTGCTTGTGAGCATAAGCTTGAAACAACGGTTTATGAAACCTATTCGGCAACCATAACCCACATTTTCTGCACGGAGTGTCCGTACAGCGAAGATAATATACTGACATTTAAGACTGCAAACACAGGTTCCTACGGCCGGTGGGGATACGGCAACAGCACTGTGGCGTCTTTTGACCTTCACAACGATGTAAACGGCGGGGAGATACATAACCTCGATGAGAACCAGTATCTGTATATTCGGGTTCCGATTTCATCACTTACTGCAAACTGTCAGAATTCGCTGAACCAAGGTAAAGCAATCAATATTATCCATTACCTTGCAAACGGAGGAACCGAGAAATGTGCTTATGCTGTTGACGGCGATTACATCATAGTCAAGTGCACATCGTTCAGCTACTATGTTTTCACTGCAGAAGAAATTGATGAGAGCGTAACCAACGAAACGCTTGACTGTCTGTTTGATGGACATCAGTTCAGTTATAAGTACAACAACGATGCTACAACCGAAAAAGACGGCACGGAAACCGAAGTTTGCTCGCACTGCGGCGCAACCGGCAACACCAGAACTGCCGAAGGAACAAAACTCAGTTCGGATTCAGAGTATAAGCTTCCGGCAAACTTCAGAGAACAATCTGCTGCTTACAAGACAATTGTTACGGTAAATGTAACGCTTAACAATGTTCCTTCGGGAGCAAAAGTCTATATTGACGGCAAAGAAGCAACAATAAACGGCAACACATATTCTGCGGACATCGGTCAGGTATCATCTACAAAGAATATTATGATTGAAGTCAGACAGGGAACCAAGGCTCTTGACTCTGCAACACTTACCGTGAAAGTTGATGCCGGATTCTTTGCAAAGCTGATTTCATTCTTTAGTAACTTCCTGTTCAATCTCTTTAAATGGAAACAGATTACCATTAATTATTAAGTAACAATTTCAATTAGCAATTTTAAGCCCGTATCATTAGATACGGGCTTAGCTTATACTTATCGAAAAGTTTTCCTGTGTCATTGAAAAGTGGGCGGAAATAGAGATTTGGACATAATTATAATGAGAGGCATTTTTCATTTTCGGAGCAAATCGTGGTAATATCTCTTAATATTAAAGCCGCAACCCCTTAATTTGAAAGAGATTGCGGCATTTCCTTTGACTCTGCTATAGGAAGAGGAATAACCAAGCAGTTCAAACATCATAGTATTTCTTACATTTTTAAGGGAACGGAGAACAACAAATTCTCCGTTCCCTTTGATATTATTGGATTCTGTTTCAAAATGTAGCGAAATAAATGGTATGGGGAAATGATGTTGGTTTATTCCTCCATCGGAATCTTCGCCGTAATCATATCGGTATCAGACAATTTGAAGTTGTATCGGAATGTATCATAATCTTCCTTTGACAGCTCGCCCCGTCTCATCGCTTTCCTCTTCCGGTTCCAGGCAAAAAGCATTTCAAACAGAGTGGCGTAGGTTGTGCCTTTTGTTTTGTCTAGCAAAAAGCATTTCAAACAGAGTGGCGTAGGTTGTGCCTTTTGTTTTGTCTAACCTTAGGCAGAGTTCGCCGTCTATGTCATCTATGTATAAACCGTACATATCTTCAAGAGCAAACAGGGTATGCATAAGTCCCGTGTAACTGTCTATGTCGGGAACATTCAATGCCTCGGGTGATACATTGAATATTGCCGCAAGCTTTTCGGTTGTATCCGCTTTCGGCAATCTTTTCGCTGTCTCATATTGTGCGATTCTCACATCGGCGGTTTTCTCGGAGAATCCCAGTCTGTTGCCCAGCTCTTTCATAGTCATATTATTCTTCGTCCTGAAGAAATGTATCCTTTCCGATATAGCCATGATAATACCTCCGCGATTAATTCTGTGAGGTTATCATAGCATATCGGATTTGCTATGTCAAGCACATTTATCATTATTGTTTAATTTTCTGCTTGACATACTGAACATTTAATGATATATTATAATCAGATACTAAGCATATATGATTAGTATTAATCTATCACGAAGGGAGTGAGTAAAATGTTCAGTGCCGCCGGCAGGCCTCAATCCGGTTGTGATGGCACGTCATAACCGGTATTGAGTTACTGCTTTTGACACAGTCATAAGTCAGTAACGAAACACGTGCCCAAAATATGTTCATTATGAAACAAATCTGAAACAAGAAGGAAGGTAGATAACAACGAGTATTAAACTCAGCATTGAAGTTGAAAACGGCGATGAAACAAAGAAGGATGAATTCTTAAATACAATATCACATCTGTATCATTATGAATTTGTGAAGGAGAATTCGGGTTACGGCAACAAACGGTATCTGCAGTATCTGCTCACTCCCGCTGTTCATCACAGCTGCGGGAGAAAAAGAAAACTCTCCCCCGAAGAAGAGGAAGAGTTAAGAAAAGATCATTTTGAGTCGGGCCTGACAATCGCCGAGCTTGTCTCATTTTACGGCGTGAGCAAAGCGACGGTTTGCAGGATACTGAAGAGGTAATATGCCCTATACAATCGCAACCCATGTCGGAACAAAAATTGCAAGGCAGCATAATATCCGTGACAAGCGTATTACCGACAAAGAAGCGCATATTGATCCGAACGGCAAACACGAGGTCTGGTTTAACTGCAACCTTACCGAAAAAGAAGCGTATCACAAACTGTTTGATTCCGCAGTGGCTGAATACAATTCGAGACAAAAACGGAACGACCGCAAAATTTCCGATTATTATGAGAAAATCAGAAATGACAAGCAGAAGCATACCGCTTATGAAATGATTGTGTCAGTAGGTAATATGGAAGAGAGAATACCCGAGGAGTTGAGTTATGAGATTCTGACCGAGTTTGTTGAAGGGTGGAAGGAAAAGAATCCGAATATGTATATGTTCGGCTGTTACTACCACGCCGACGAACAGGGAGTTCCTCATGTTCATATTGACTACATACCCGTAGGAACAAATTATACGAGAGGTATGAAAAAGCAGGTCAGTTCATCAAAGGCGCTTGAGGAAATGGGTTTTGTTACAGACACATTCAAAGGAACCGCTCAGGTAAAATGGATACATTCCGAAAACGAGAGATTGGAGACAATATGCAACAATCACGGTGTGGAAGTATATCATCCGCAGACGGGAAAAGAACATCTTGAAAAAGACTTATACATTCTCGAAAAACAGGCGGAGAATCTGAGAGCCGAAATATCGGATATTGAGGAAGAAAAGCAAAACATAATCAGAAAAAGCGTCATGGCGGTTGATAAGCTTGAATCCGAAAAGTCGGTGCTTGAAGATGAGATTACCGAGCTTGTTCACGACAAAGCCATTGCACAGGCCGAGCTTGATGAAACAGCGAATCTTGTCAAAACAATCCGCGGCGATTTCGAAAAAGAGATTCCGAAAGTATCAAGTATACTGCCTCAGCCGGAGAAAAAGGAAACGGCCGCAGATTACAGAAGGAGAATTATACCGATAATCATCAACGCGATAAAATCAATTGTTGACAAAGCCAGGTCCTGGCACAGAACAATAATTGCTCTTACCAAAGAAAACACGCGCCTGGCCGAAGAAAACAAAACCGTTGCCGAAAAGGATGAGAAAATCAAAACGCTTGAAAAAGAGAACAGCACCTTGCGAACCAGCCTTACCGACATAATTGAGATGCGAGGCGGAAAAGACAAACTTGTCGAAGAGTTATATGAATACCGTGAACGCCGAAGAATTGAATCCTTACAAAATCACAAAACCAAATCCCGTTATTCACCCGAAAGGTGACAACTTCAGAAAA
>CADBBH010000012.1 GCA_902792905.1 Oscillospiraceae bacterium | reverse complement strand
AAGAGTTATATGAATACCGTGAACGCCGAAGAATTGAATCCTTACAAAATCACAAAACCAAATCCCGTTATTCACCCGAAAGGTGACAACTTCAGAAAAACCATTATCAATCTGAAGCATGATAGTCATAAGTGACTTCAGGCTTTGAAATCGATTTCAAAGTAACGACCGCGACCATCCGTATAATACATAAAGAGAGGAGGATTATGAATGAAGAGGTCATTTGAAGATATGGATAAGTTTGTATACCGCGTAATTGGCTAAATCTATCGTGATAACAAATGAAACTATTGAACAAATCGGCGAAGAAGAACCGGTATCCGATGAAGTGATTACAATACTTGCACGGATGTTTATACCGGAAATACTTGAATACGCCGAGAGGATTGAAAATGAAAAATCCAATTAAACAGACGTAGCCCTGTGTACTGAATTCAAACTGTACACAGGGCTTTTTTCTATATTTAAAAACAAACAACGCATCCGAAGAATTCTCTTGCAAAGAAAAAGTTCGGATACGTTGCAGTTGGCGCGCCGTGAGGGACTCGAACCCCCGACCTTTTGGTTCGTAGCCAAACACTCTATCCAGCTGAGCTAACGGCGCAAGTCGTATTCGGAACGGTCAATATCTTATCACAATAAAAGAAAAAAATCAATATCTTTTTTAATTTTTTATTATAATCTTCAATAAACCCTGCGGAGCATCAGGTTGAAAAGCGTACAGATTTATGATATAATTGAAATGTAAAGGAGAATTGATATGAAGATATTTAAAAAAATACTGTGTATTATATTTGCAGTCCTTATGATGCTGCCGGTGATAACTGCTTTTGCCGATAACGAGCCGGCTGACGACCCGCCTGTTCAGTCAGCGGAGATTGATTATCTTGAAACTTCTGCCGTGGACGGAAAACTGATTGCTTACAAAGGAATCGAGACGTATTTTGTCGTGTATCCCTTTCCTGAGGAATCCGAGAGCAGATTCGATATTTATAAAGCTCAGATAACATGCAGTGACGAAAGCGTTCTGGAAGTAAAGCCCAACAAAGGTGAGCAGGCAAGATTCGGCAGCGTTCTTATTACAGGTAAAAAACTCGGCAAAGCGAAGGTAACTGTAACCGAACCGGAAAGCGGCAAATCCTGCGAGGTTGAAGTCACGGTAATCCCCTCGATAGGTTATCATGTGAAAAATTTCTTTATGAGCCTCGATTATCTTCCGTTCTTTTTGTTTATGAGGATAGTTTCTTTTCTTAACAAAATCGGGATAATCAAATAAAAACAAGCCCTCTCGTGAAGAGAGGGCATTTTTAATATTGGATATCAGCCTTCGGGAGCAGAATCTTCCGCGATTTCGGTCGCTTCTGCAGTTCCGGCTTCCGCGCCGTGGCGCTTTGCGATAAGCGAAGCGAGAATTCTCTTATGCTCGTCATTGGGAAGAGCATATTTCAGAGTGGGCAGCGCAGCGAGAACCATACCGATTGCCGGCGGGATTGAAATCAGGAAGAACATAGCGGCGGCAAATTTACCGTCATTATAAGTCTTGAAATCCGCGCCGTTAACAAGAGCATTGTTGAGAAGCGCAACATTCTTGTCGGAGAATCCCACTACGGCATAGACAGCGCCCGAAATAAGCGAAGCAATACCTGCGGAAAGTTTTGTGATAAAAGACTGACCTGAGAAGAATACGCCGTCAGGACGGTTGCCGGTATGATACTCTTCATAGTCAACGCAATCTGCAATCATAACGGACTGAAGAACATTCAGAGAACCCATAGAAGCGGCCGCCATAAAGAACAGGATTGCCATTACAATCATTCCGCCCCAGGTAAGAACATTGCCCTTGGAAATAAGGAAGAAAACAAAGATAAGAGCAAAGGGAATGGCACCGATAAGCGAGAAGAAATTATAAAGTTTCTTCTTTTCAAATTTTGTGATAAGCTTCGGAACAATGAGCGGGAAGCCAATCATACCTCCGAAGAGACCTACAACGAGAATAACTATCTTGAGAACAAGTTTAATATTCAAAGCTCCGTTAACGAACAGGGTTGCACCGATATTGTTATTGAAGAAATAATACATTACAAGAGTCATGGCAACAATCGCAAGGAGCTGAATCGGGCTTCTCAGAATTCCGGAGATAAGAATCTGACGGAAGGGCTTATTGCCGAACATAATCTTGAAGTTCTCTTTTATAGTATAGGTTTTCTGATTCTTAGGATTGACCTTTTCCTTTACCGAAAGGCCGGCAAACTGGAAGAGGACAGAAGCGAATACGGTCATAAGAATAGCCAGCGCGATATAAGCGGCTCTGAGAGAATGCGCCTCATCCATGCCGCGCGCTTTGAACATTCCCTGGAATGCGGGTGCAATCATGGTAAAGAGAGTTCCTATCATTCCGACATTGGCAACGGCACGGGCAAGAGTGAGAACCTTCGCGCGGTCGTTCTGATCTTCGGTCATAAGCGAGGTTACACCCCAGAGCGGAATATCGCCGATTGTATAGGTCATACCCCAAAGAACATATGAAATTGCAGCCCAGGCAATAATAAGTGCAGCCTTGGCGCCGGTCTTCTTGACAAATCCGAGTTCACTCTGGAATTCCTGAAGAACGGTCTCTGCAAGAGCGGTATCGGTAACGGGCTGTTTATCATCTGCTGTATAAACCATGACCTTGGTCTTTACGATATTGCCGTCTTTATCCATAAGAGTCTTACCGCTCTCGTCTTTCTGAAGCTCCCATGTTCCGTCAGCGGGAACAAAGAGATACTTGACACCGTCATACTCAAGTTCCTTTACAAGGTCGCTGTCAACGTAGTCAACATACGCATTGGAATCCTGAAGCATAACTTCGTGTAAATCATTGGGCTCCGCGTACATATTATTGATAAACGGCAGTATGGTCGTTACCATGATAATTACGGGAACGAAAAGAAGATAGGGCTTGCACTTACCCCATTTGGTGTGGGTTTTATCAACGATAGTTCCCATCATCGGGTCATTGATTGCGTCCCATACTCTTGCCAGGGCAAAAATCAGCGAGCAAGCTATTGCCGGCAGGAATATAACGCTCTGGAAATAAAAAGCAAGACCTGTCGCAATAATATTATAAATGATATTCTGACCTGCAAGACCTGTCAGATAACCTGCAAGTTCCTTCTTGCTGTAAGTCTTGATATTCTGGTTGCTTACGGGATTACCCATATAACCACTCCTAAAAAGAATTTGCGATACGGCGGATTTCTCCTTATACTATATCTATATTATTTTACTATAAAGAATATTCGAATTCAATAGTAATAAGTTATAATAAATTATTGCGCAATTTGGTTGATTTAATGATTGAAAGAAAGGAACCCGCAGGTTTTACCTGAGAGTTCCTTATCTGAAAATAACCTTTCCGGCCCTGAAAACATTTAACAAATACAACTCACGTATTTTGAACAGTATCGGCAGGGATGATTAAAGAAAACTATTAAGCCGAATTATGCTGCCTGCTCTTTTTTTCTGCCTACCGCTTTTGAAGCGAGGGCGGTAACAACCGCGCCGACCGCGAGACCGGCAACGCCTGCGAGAGCAAGATTACCTGCGCTGAAATTCGAAGCGGTTGACGCCGGCTTCGCCGCAGCTTCATCTGCCTTGAAATAAATCATCACGCTCGGAGCGTCCTTATTCCAGTCATATAGCTCGTTGTTAAGATTGAACGCCGAGCTCGAGCCGAACATATGAATGCCGGTTTTATAGTCTGCAGGGATATTCTTATCATTAACCTTTACAATAAGCGAAGATGCGAGAATCGGCGGCAGGGCATCGCTCTTCTGAGCATAGAGCGCAAGCCACTGTTTACCCACGTCTCCGTTCATATCGGCGCAGGTTCCGAGTGTCCCGAAGAACTCATCGGATGAGGATCTGTTGCACTCAACGGCTTTATAATAGACGCTCTGATTCTTCAGGACTATCTTTTCGCCCCTGTCGTTATATGCGGTGATATCCTTCTCGTCTACCATATAGTGCGGAATCGGTGTGAAGTCAACTTTATAATAATCGACCAGATCGCGGTAGGCAAGGTAAGTGGTAACGCCGGCAATAATTACCGCGGCTACGGTGAAGCCGATGGCAAGGCCTTTGCACATGCTTGATTTGTTGGCGTAAACCGTATCGAGCCAGCGGGGTTTTGCTCCGGATTTGACTACATCTTTTGCGTTGAGCAGATATTGCGAAACGTTTGTGTTCGTTCTCAGGCTGTTTGAAATTATTGAACCGATCTTGTTTGACATTGATCTGTAAACAGAGGAGGCTATGGCTGTTCCGATAACCGTTACAATGCAGGCGCCGGTTATTACCGCGGAAGCTATAGTCCATCTGCTGAAAGAAAAGTCATCTTCCGCAGTCTGTGCCTGAGCATCGGTCCGCATGGCATCGCTTGTAAGGGCTACGCCGCCCTTTTCATATATACCTCTGTCAACGCCGTCATAGATTGAGAGCTCTTTCATACCGGAGAGGTCTTCAGCCTGATAGTCTCTCTCATCCGAAAGCGCAACCATCGCAAATTCTCTGAGAGATACAAATTCAAGGCCTGCTCTCTGACCGTCAGTAAAAGACGCAACGAGAGGATATAAGACGGAAATATCTTCGTTTATATTTTCCATATCCTGCGTAAAGAAATCAAGCAGGGAGCCGTCACCGTATCCGATATTCTCAAAACGGTCGTGAATATACATATAGCTTACAGCGAGCATATATTCGCCCGAATCATTCTGCGCGTCAGTGTATTCCTCAACGATTTCGCCGATTTCCTCATCGGAAACGGTCTTGTTGACTTTCTCTGCCGCGTCCACGGCTTTTTTCACGGCGTTTTCGTCATATTCTTCGGTAAACTCTTTATACTCATCGTATTTCAGCAGGCCTTCCCTGAATTCCTCAAACATTTCAGAGAGTGTCCCGGCATCATCATCATAGAGTTTTGCAAGCTCTGCCTCGGCATCGCTGGGAAGCAGATTCAGCTCTTCTGCGTAAGTGTTCAGCAGTTTATCATAGTCTATAGATGTGAAGCGATCAATCCAGGTGTCGTCTTTTGTATCGGCCGCCCTTGTGATGAGGTTTTCCATCATAAGAGTTGCCTTGCCGTTTGACTGAGCAAGGATAGTAAGAATATCGGCGTGATTCTTCTTTTCCTCAGCCGACAGCTTATCATAAGCCCCGCCGAGCTCAAATTTGGTTTTATTGACTAGCAGGTCTCCGAGACCTTTGCCCGTATCGTCATCGATGAATTTATTGAGAATGCTCTTTACATATTCGGCTCTCTGCCTGTTCGCTTCGTTGTCCGATTTTAGATTCTCTCTGTATTCGTCAATAGCGGCCTGAAAACGCTCAACGAACGGGATAATCCGGCTCTTCATCTGAGTTTCCATGAGAGCTTCATATTCCTGAACCGAATAGCCGCCCTTCATATTCATAAGAGCGAGGTCGGTTATTGCTTCGTCTCTGTCAGCAGTGGTCTTGTATCCGAGATAGACGACCTTATCGCCCTTTGATCCCAAACTGCCTCCTGCTTTCTGATTCAGGTCAACCGGGTTGCCTTTATCATCGGAAAGAATCTTATAATCCGACAGAGCTGCCCTGGCTGACTTGCCGTCTTTGCCCATGCCTATTTTTACTTCGCTTATGTATTCGGGAATTGAATCGGCAAATACCTGAGCAGGTAAGGTCGCGGCAATCAGCAATGCAGTAACCAGAGCAATAAATGCCATAATGAACTTTTTCATAATATACCTCCGTTGATACTGTAATTCACATTGGTATTATATACTGTTACAGGTAACAAAAAGGAGACAAAACCGCTATTGTATTTTAATATCATTTAATATATAATAGACTTATATTTCTTCAAAGCGAAAGGAGAAAAGGATTTGGATAGCGAAAAAAAGAAATTTATGAAAAAATCAGAAATCTTCACATTCGGCATAGGGCTTTTCGGCGTAGCTCTGCTTACAGGCTGGATGCCGGATTATACCCAGACTTTTTTTGCTGATTTTGCATTCAAAGGCAAGGGGTTTGACAGTTCTGTAATATCGAGCAGCATATCAACCGTTTTCCTTGTAGCGGGTATTATCGGCGCCGTAATGGAACTGATAACCGGATTCCTCATCGACAATACGAGAACAAAGCTCGGCAAGGTTAAGCCCTGGATAGGATTCGGCGCGGGTCCGCTCGCTGTCATCGCAATGCTTGTTTTTGTCGCTCCGAATACAAACAATCAGACTTTTGCGATTATCTGGATGTATGTTGTCTATTCGCTTTATACGACAATCGGATGCGCGGTTGAGAGACCGGCAGAGTGCTTCGGCGCGCTCTGCTCACCGGAACCCGGCGAAAGATCGAGCGCTATATCGATTGCGTCATTTATGAAGAGCGTCGGTCAGTCCGGCGGCATGGTAGTAGTTATGGTCGTCGGTATACTGATGAAGGCTTTTATGGGTCAGCAGCAGTTCAAAAACGCAGAAGCTCAGGGACTTGATCTTATTATTTCCACCGCAATCTGCGCTTTGGGATTCATTATTTTTGTAATGATTTTCTTCATTAATAACAAAGAGAGAGTACCTTTTACCAGAGAAAAGGTATCTCTCAAAGATGCGGTCAAGGTAGTTTTTACAAATAAGAATCTGCTTATGGTGTCACTGACAAAACTGACCGGATTCGGCAGAGGTGTTTACGGTACGGTTTCCCTCTACATAGCAATTTATCTTCTCGGTTCGAAGGATCTCAAGCTGGCGCTTCTTCTTCCGATGGGTATCGGTACAGCGGTCGGCACCCTGCTAGTAAACTTCGTCCTCAAGAAATTCAGCACAAAACAGACGTTTATTATTTTCTGCGTTTACGGCGCCTCTACGCTTGCCATCCTGTATTTCGTAGCCACCGGTATCGGATTCAGAAGCGAGCTTATAGTTCCTTTCCTGATTCTCAACTTCTTCTGCGGAATTCAGCACGGCAACACAAATGTTACCCCGAACATCATGATTGCCGACTGTGTTGACGAAATCGAATGGAAAACCGGCAAGAGGCAGGAAGGCACGGCTTACGCCGGCTACGGACTATTTGCAAAAGTCGCTTCGGCCTGCACAAAGGCGCTCGGCCCCTGGCTGCTCTACACCTGGTCGGGTTATCTTGTTTCAACCGACGCAAATGTCGCATATGCTCCGCAGAGCAATCCGACTCTCAATAAATTTCTGATGATATATACGATAATCCCCGCTGTGTTTGTCCTTCTCCAGGGCGCTCCGATTCTTTTCTACGACATGGTCGGAGAAAAGAAGGAAAGAATTGTAAAGGAACTTATGGAGAGACGCGCTCAGACAGACGAGACGCAGGGCGATGAGATTACCGCTTCTGCGGGTGAAAATAATTGAGGAGGTAAGAACGATGGCAGATAACAAAAAAGAATTCAACACTAAAATCTACGGCATATTTGCAATAATCATTGTTGCCGCCGTGCTTGTCGCTCTTACGCTCTTTGCATACACATCAAGATACACTGCACTCAGCCCCGAAAAGACCGCGCGGCTCTATGTTGATACCATTGTCCAGAGCGGCGACGGCTACAGTGCGTATAAGAATTCCCTTCTCAGTTACGAAGGCAAATTCGGCGATTTCATCCGCAAGAACTACATATATCCCGAGATATATGAAAACTATAAACCCGGAGATTCAACCAAGGGACTCAAAGGTCTTAACGACAAAGAACTCAAGGGTGAAAAGACTCTTAATGATGACGGTTCTCTTCAGGGCAAAGTTACAGATAGAATGTACGGCTGTTTTCTTGACCTTGTGAGAGAGAACAACGGATTTGACAATTATGACGCAATTTTCAAAGCATATATTTCAGAACTTAAAAAGGTAAGGAAAGAAATATTTGAAGACGATTACTTCGATGATGAGGCATTTTTTACGGCGTTTGAAGCCAATCTCTCGAAATACGGTGAAAGCCTGACCGGCTGCGAGGATGAATTTGACAAGAACACGGGCATACAGATAAAGGAAGCTGTTAAAGGCGTTTATCAGACGGCGTTCGGAGATGAATACGAAATCAAAACAGAAATCGTTTCGGTAAAAGACGCTGATATACCCGACACAAGCGAGTATGGAATTGATGCCGGAATTGATGAAGCAAAAACCGTCACATTAAAAGTTACCGCAGCCAATACGACCGTTATTGACGGCATAGATATCACAGTCGTGCGAATAGGTCACAGCTGGTATGTCGCCAATAAATCCTGCGACACATCGGCATTATACAAATTCTATAATGATGAAGTGTAAACATTAATCACGGGCGGTCTCTGACCGCCTTATTCATTACGGGTGAGAGAAATGTCAAAAGAAAACACAATTCACGTAGGTTTCGGCTTTCACGTAAACTGCTATCATTCCTACAGGGGCGACACGCCCGACGGTCTCGGTTTCGGCTCAGACATAAGAATCATACGCCATATAATCGAAAAACTGAACGAACTCAACGAAGAGGGAATACCCGTCAAGGCAACCTGGGACAGCGAAAATTTCTTTTCGCTTGAAAAGATTCTGCCGGAGCACGCTCCCGATATTATCGAGGGCATAAGATTCCGCACAGAAAAATACGGCGATGAGAATATAATAATGGGATACAGCAACGGCGCTCTGTCGGCTATGAACGAAGATGAGCTGACCGCTTCAATAAAGCTCGCAGTAACAAATCCGCAGGGAAGCGGAATTGCTGACCTTTTCGGTAAATGCGAGATGACTGTAAGGCCTCAGGAGGTAATGTTTACACCTTCAGACGTTGCGGTATATAAAAAATGCGGTGTCCGCGCACTCTGTCTATATTATTCATGCGTACCGTTTGACGCGTTCAGGACAATCATTCCTCTGCTCGATGACGAAAAGGCGTATAATCCCCTTATATATTCATATAAAGGCGATGAAATCACTATTATCCCGACTTACAGCAACGCCGATATTTGCGATGCGGGCTGTCTGAGAAAATGGGTTAAGGACCTGAGAAAGAAGCAGAAAAGCGGAGAAATCAACAGGGATCTTTTCATATTCATCAATATGGATGCCGATGCGATTTTCTGGGAAACGATGAATCTGCCTTTGGTCGGTCACAGGATAGCGAATACCGATGGAATTCACGGCCTTGTAAAGGAAATTGCCGATCTTGATTATATTGTATTCGATACGCCCGGCGGATACCTTGACGCACACTCCCCTGCCGGAAAAATCGACTTTACGCAGGATACTGCAGACGGTAATTTTACCGGATATGCCTCCTGGTCTGAAAAACCTTATAACAGAAAAATCTGGACCGCAATAGAGCGCTCGAGGGCTATGTCAAGGGTAAACGCGCAAAAAGATTCAGAATGTGCATCATTCAATGACAGAGTGCTTCTGCTTTCTACCACTCATTTCGGTCTGGCTACACCGGTTCTGAATATCGAGCGTGAAAAGACGGCAAATGAGCTCGCTGAAAGGATAATCAAAAATGAATCGGCCTCCCTTCCCGAAACAGACAGGATAACGGTTCATAATATCAACGGTTCACTTCTTCAGTCGGCGCAGCTTAAATACACGGGGACCGACAAAGCAGAAAGTATCGGCTTAAATGGCGACGGACTGGAAGATTATATTATTATTCCCGTAGAAGATAAAGAAAACACCGTCTTTGCGCTTATGAAATTCGGGACACTTAAAGATAAATACATAATCGAAGTAACCGAGAATAAATCTGACAGCGAGTCCGGGAATCTTTCGCTCGAAACCGGAAAAACCGTAATGGAATTCGATCCGGAAAAATGCATCAAGAAAGTAACATTCAACGGTTCTCAAATCGGAGGAGAAGGTTTTCTGCAGAGTTATCTGACTTATTCCGGAAAAAAATACAAATTTGATTATATGGGCGCGAAAGCTCTGCCTGTTTCCGGAAACGGCAAAGCCGTCAGAGTAACAGGCGAAATACATTTGCCCGGAGAAATATCAGGCGGCAGTTTCATATATGATTTCTATACATTCGGCTCATATGATACAATATTCATAAAATCAAGCGTTAAATACCCTTATACTCCGGAAAACGATTCTATTTCAACCGAAAACTCGACGCTCGGCAGATTTACCGATATGAAATGGAGCGAAGCGGTGCCGTTTATGCTGACACCGTTGCCTGGAAGCAACAAGAGAATAATCAAGCGCAATTTTATGGGAGACATCTCCTCATACAGAGCGGATTCATTCAGGGAAGCGGATGAAAAGAATAAATCGCTCGACTCTTTCAACCACCACCTGACCGGCGGATTTATCGGCATCGCCGACAATAAGTGCGGTATGCTGCTTGCAAATTCCAGACAGGTGCTCAATTCCATGGCGCACTGCCCCATGCGCCTTGATGAGAGCGGTGATATTCACCTGAATCCCTTCGGACACTTTTACGGTAAGCAGCGGCATCACATCGGCAGAGGAAAAGATGAGATACTCAATGTTTATACGCTGATAGCCCCTCAGGGAAAATCTCTCGCCCCGGCATATAACGGAGTCGAAGAGACTGCGATAATGATGCTGAAATTCTTTGACGGTGCAGAGCCGGATAAAGATACTGTAGATGAGGCGTGCGCATTCGCGGACGGTTGCGTTATAACAGCTCACGCCGACGCGTTGCTTACTCCGTATTACGGTGACAATGTGCGCTTCACGGAATTCAGAGAAACCGGCGAAACGGGAGAAAAAATGAAAAATCCCGTATTAAACGGGATTCAAGGCAATCTTCTGAATTATATCACAAAAGGATCAAAAGCAGTTATGCATATAATAAAAGCTCAAAGGAAATCAAAATAAACCATTCCGAAAAACACACCTTCCGGTATAAGGCAGAAAGGTGTGTTTTTAATTTATTATTTTTCGTTTATTTGAAGTTCGGCAACTGCGTAAGCGTAACCGTCGCAGTCCGATACCGAATCAACAGATTCGGATGAAACCGTATCAGTTGAATATGCCGTTATAATCTGCTTCTGATATATCGGCATTTCAACAGCTTTTTCCATAACTGCATTCAGCAGACCGACAGTAAGCCCTTTCTTTTCGGAAAAGCCGGTTGATGAGCGTATTCTTTCGGTAAGGGCATCTATCGAATCATCGGAAAGGCCTGTGAGGTTAAGTCTTCCTCCGGAGTGATAATAATCATACTTATCGCAGGTTGCGCCGTCAGGAACGGTCATAATCCACATTCCCGCCTTACCCGTAGCCGCATCTTTCGCGAGCTGAGCATAATCGCAGAGAACAACTTTGGCTTTAATTCCGAGCGCATTCAGCTTCTCCGCCATACCGTCGGCGAGAATCTTTTCTTCGGAACCTTCAGCGGAAACGCAATAAATATTGATTTTAGTGACCTCTTTGGTAAGCAGAGCGGTTATTGTGTCACCGCTGTAGTAAGGGCAGTTGACGGCCGGATATTCCTCAAACCTGACACTGAGCGGCATATAAACTTTCGTATAATATGAGCCGTAAGTCTTATCAAGATAAGAATAATCGGTACAGGCCTTCATAAGCTGCTTACGGACAGTATCATTTTTTACAGTTCGCGTATTTATAAAGAGCGAAGTATATGAATTATCATTTGTAATAAAATACTTAACGTGCGAGCCGTTGAGCTTGTTCACAACAGATGCGGTGGCAACGGTCTGCATAACATCCGCTTTGCCTTTCAGAACGGTATCTGCAGCATCTGATTTTGATTCGGATATATCCGAGAATTCGAGCCTTCCGAACCGGGGAGTTTTCCCTTCGTATCCCGTATTTATTTTGAGCTCCGTCTTATGCGTATCGGCATTATAATTAGATACAAAATACGGTCCGCAGCCCATCGACATTGTAGTAAAATTCCTGACAACAGAGGCCGAGCCCTTGACATATTCACCTGTATAAAACGCTTTGGATACTATTACGGCATTGAGAGCTGAAACAGCATTGATATTCCTCGAATTGAATGTTACAGAGCACGTATAGTCATCAACCCGGCGAATACCTTTTATTTCGGTAACATCGGCACCGTCTTTGTAATTCTTTTCAATGTATTTCTTTATCAGATTATCTTTATCAGCGTCATCTTCAAATTCGGCAAGTCTGGATTTCCATGCGGTATCATCGTAATAGTATTCCTTGATACCGTCAATGTCATTCAGATAAAAGTCGCTGTAAACGCCGTCATAGCTGGCATCAGCACAGAAATAGTAGAAAAATATAACATCGTCAATCGTGACTCCCCTTCCGTCCGAGAACTTCAGATCGTCCCTGATGGTAACGGTGTATTTTGTCTTGCTCTCACCTGTATATTCGTATGAGATACTGCCGACGGAATTAATCAGCTTATTGTTTTTGCCGGTTTTCTGAATGGTTCTGAAGACCTGGGAATTTACAGCTCTGTCGCCCTCTTCGGTTGCATAAAACGGGTTGAAATTGCCGGTGATTTTACCTGTCGCGATTTTCAACGTGTTTTCTTTCGAGCCCGACTTACCGCAGGATGAAAGAAGAATTGCAAGCACTGCGAGCAAAGCAACAGCAGATTTAATTTTCCTTGAATTGAATACCATAATCATATACCATTTATAAAGGCAGAGACAAGCTCTGCCTTTAATCTGTTTATCAGTCTTTGAAGCCCTCGAAGCCCTTGAATATAGCTTCGGTGTAAACATTGTTCTCGCTCTTGTCATGAAGAGGATACCAGACCTGAGCGAAGAAGGGATTGATTGATGCTTCATAATCATAATCCCAGTAGAACTTCTTGCCTTCGCAGTCGGTCGGAAATTCCTGCGGGCACCAGTGGCCGCCTCTGAGGACGAGGTTGGGGCTCATCATGAATTCGTTGCCTCTTGCGCTCTTCCACTTGATGGGAGTATAGAAATCGACATAGTCAGCTTCTGTTGCAAGGCAATCGCCGCCTCTGAACTGCGCGGCCTTCTTGAAATCTTCAATAGTAAGTTCCTCTACGGGCTTGCTCTCGTCATAGCCGTGATTGAGAACTACTACATCGGATGAAGTGGTCTTCTTTGAAGGAATGACAATCTTGAAGTCTTCCCACTTTTCGGGAAGAGAATTATACTCTTCCATAGTGCCGTAGTATGCGGAAATTCTCTCGGGAATCTGATTCTTTATCCACCACTGAGTGCCGTAAATCTCTTTGTTGGCAAGGGACTTCATAAACGTTCCCTTGAGAAGGCCTGCGAAGGGTCTGCCGAGGAAAGCAAGCTTGAAATAAGGCTCTACGTGGTTCATAAGCGATTTAAAATACTGCTTTACGGGGATATTTGCTCTGAAGTGGCAGTATTTCTCGAGCTCGTCGCCGTCATAATACCACTGGCCGTGGAAATTGCGGGTGATAAACCAGTTGGGCTGGAACATCTTCTTGGGAGAAC
Source organism: Oscillospiraceae bacterium (assembly GCA_902792905.1). Lineage (GTDB taxonomy): Bacteria > Bacillota > Clostridia > Oscillospirales > Acutalibacteraceae > CAG-177. The sequence continues at coordinate 44,157 of CADBBH010000012.1, read as the reverse complement.
CGATACCGATAGTATCAAGAAGGAGCTCCTCAAATTCATAATTGGTGAGTCTGTATTCTTCACCGGAACCGATGTTATAGAATCTTCTCCAGAATTCCTCGGGAATATCATCGCCGCAGATATTGAGCATCAGGCGGGCGGAATCCTCAACGGTAGCCCATTCAAGAACGCCGTTGATGGGAACATGGAACATGATTGGATCCATATTCTTGAGAATGTCGGCATAAAGAATACCCGACTGACGGCAGGATACCCAGTATTTAAGTCCGCTCTCTGCAAAGATTTCTTCGGCGATTACTTTGGAGCAGGCATAGTGATCGTAGATGGAGATTTTAATGGGGTCGCCGCAACGCGCCCAGTGAATGGGAGCATTTCTGTCGCCGGTTTCGGCAACCGTACCGATATAAACAACCTTAACGGCGTCGGGATTCGGCTGTGCCTTGACAGCGTCAACGATATTTCTAGCAGCGGTGGTATTGGTCACAACGGTCTTTGTAGGATAATAGTCTGCCGAAGGAGAAACCATACCGCCGATATGAAGAACATAATCGGAACCGTCAACGCCTTTTTTAATGGCATCATAATCCTTGAGATCACCCCAAACGATTCTTACCGAAGGATCATTGATATACTCAGCGAATTTTTTTCTGTTCTTTTCGCTGTCACGAAGAAGAACTACAATATTGAACTGATCCTTGTGCTTGAAAAACTCAAGAAAGCTCTGATACCCCATATTGCCTGAGGCGCCTGTAAGGAATACTGTCTTTTTTTGTGCCATTGAATAATCCTCCTGAAATTCAGTATAAAACTTGCTGTTTATTAGAATAACATATTTTTATATATAATGCAATATTTTTTTATATAAACAACACAAATTATGTGCAATATGTAACACTCATAAGCTTCTCAATATTGACCATTGCTTGCATTTCTTTGCGGTTGCTCTCACCGAATGATGAATCATCACATACTCTAGATTCTGTGAGAATATCAACTCCGAGCAGAGAAAGATGGTATTTTGCGTTGACGGGATACATACGGGATTCTACCGTTGAAGCGAAGGCCAGGAAATCGGCAATAACCTCTGCTTTCTCCGCTTCTTTGTCAAAGTTTTCACAAAGCCAGGCAAAAATTTCGGGATGAAAATTTGCCATAACTCCCGAATAACCGGATGCTCCTGCACGCAGGGATTCAAGTAAAGTTGCTCCGTTTGCATTGAAAAGCTTGAGCCCGGTTCCCTTTGTCGCTTCGATTTTCGCTTTGATTTCATTGATATGCGAGCAGGTATCTTTTATGAATTGCAGATTGCCGAGACCGCAGCATTTCGCCAGCGTTTCCGGTGACATAAGGCGCTTATACGGATAGGGGCATTCGTATATACCGAGTCCGATATCGGGAAGAGCAGACGAAACCTTTTCAAAATTACGAAGAAACACTTCGTCACTCTCATACTCTTTTGCAAAGCGGTTTGCGATATAGACATAGGCATCAATGCCTGTATCGACAAAAGCTTTTGCCTCATATATCTGACGGTCGATATCATCGGCGGTATGACCGGAGGCGACTATATTTATGCCGGCAGGTTTATGATTCATGATGAATTTCAGCAATTCAAGGCGCTCTTCAAATGAAAGGAAGAATATCTCGCTCGACTGGCATATCGCAAATATGCCTTTTACTCCCCTTGAAGTGTAGAATTCCAGCAGCTGTTCCACCGCATTATAATCTATTTTATTTTCAGCGGTAAACGGAGTAAGCATCGTCGGATATACGCCGTTATTGATTTCCTTAATCATAACTGTTTCCCCTTCAGTAATAATTGATCAAAGTATCTCTTACCTCACCTGCAAAGTAGAAGGAACCGCAAACGATAACCGCGTCACTGCTTTCCGCATTATCAAGCGCATATCTGACCGCCGATACTGCATCGGGAACAGTTATTACATCGTCGCAGTATTTTTCGGCTTCACGGGCAAGATCGGAGACATCGAGAGCCCTCGGGACATCCGCCCGGCAAGCAACAACTCTTTTTACGCACGGCAATACCGTTTCAAGATATTTTCTATAATCCTTATCCGCCATAATTGATATTACGGCGGTAATCTTTTTATCGCCCAGAATCGACTTTATATATCTTCTGAGCGCTGTCGCACAATCCTCATTATGACCTCCGTCAAGAATAACAAGCGGATTGTCGGAAATGAGTTCCAGCCTTGCAGGTATGGATGATTTGCTTATGCCGGATGACACAGCTTCATCCGGTATATCGGGAATGATACTTTTTACTGATTCAATCGCAGTAATTGCGTTATAAATCATATGCTCGCCTGCAAGCGGAAGAGTAAATGAAATACCCTTGTATTCCGCTTTTGTACCGTAAATGCCGGTTTCTCCGACAGTCAGAAGACTCAAATCCGGTATGACAGGAAGAATTGAATAATCTCTGCAAGTATCGGTAATTACTTTCAGCGCTTCGCTCTTCTGTTTCGGATAAACAATCACTCTTGAGCCGGACTTGATAATCCCGCATTTTTCGAAAGCAATCTTTTCGACCGTGTCTCCGAGCACGGATGTATGATCAAGCGAAATCGAGCAAAGAACACAGGCCTGCGGAGCCGGTATAACATTAGTCGCGTCAAATCTGCCCCCGAGCCCGACTTCAAGGACAACATAATCGCAGCCGGATTTTGAGAAGTACAGAAATGCAACCGCTGTAATAAACTCGAATTCGGTTGATTCTATACCCGATTCATCAGCCGCGGATTTCACTTCTGTTACGCACTGTGCAAGATCAATTTCCGGTATCATTTCGCCGTTAATCTGAATCCTCTCTCGAAAATCAACAACATAGGGTGAGGTATATAATCCGACCTTATACCCGGCTTCGCGAAGTATATTTGCGCAGATTGTGCAGGTCGAGCCTTTGCCGTTAGTACCGGCTACGTGAATTATTTTCAGATTATTCTGCGGATTGCCCAGTTTTTCACAGAGCGCTGAAATGCGTTCAAGACCCGGCATAATGCCGAATCTCTCAAGTGAATGAATATATTCAATTGCTTCGGAACAATTCATATAATCACCTTAAAACTGCCCGGACGGCACGCGCCCGGGCATCGGAATCAGCCTAACTTTGCAATGCTCTCTTCGAGCATGGCGATTTTTTCGGAGTATCTTGCCGCAGCTTCCTTCTGAGCCTCAACGACATTTGCGGGCGCTTTGGAAACGAAATTCTCGTTATTGAGTTTATTATTGACAAACTCAAGATCCTTCTGAACTTTTTCAAGTTCCTTGCGAAGGCGGGCTTTCTCTGCCTCAAAATCAACGAGGTCGCCCATCGGAATATATATCTTTGCGTCTTCTGTAACAATACTCACGGCTCCGTCAATATCGAACGCAGAACCCACCTCGGTCTCACTTGCGCTCGCAAGGCGGGACATGAATTCTCCGGCCTTCTCAAATGTTGAGATATAAGAAGTGGCGATATAAACCTTTGCTTTCTTTGAAGGAGCAACGTTCATTTCCGCGCGTCTGTTACGGATAGCGCAGATTGCCGTCATAATACGGTTCATCTCCGTCTCTTCCGCTGTAAAAGCAAGCTTCTCATCGTATTCCGGCCATGCGGAAATCATGATCGATTCGCCTTCGTGAGGAAGAGTCTGCCAGATTTCCTCTGTTATAAACGGCATAAAGGGATGAAGGAGCTTCAAAGTATTCCCGAGCACCCAAACAAGTACGCGTTTGGCATTCTCGGCGCGCTCGCCGCCCTGCTGAAGGCGGATTTTTGCAAGCTCAATATACCAGTCACAGAAAATATCCCAAATGAAATCATAGAGCTTCTGTACAGCGATGCCGAGCTCAAATTTTTCCAGGTTATCGGTTACTTCCTTTGCAAGCGTATTGAAAAGGCTGATAACCCACTTATCCTCAAGCGCAAGTTCTTCGGGAAGACCTGTTTTGACTTCTTCGTCGCCGATATTCATCAGAACGAATCTCGCGGCATTCCAGAGCTTATTTGCGAAATTGCGGCTCGCACCGACCTTCTCGTCGGAGAAACGCATATCGTTTCCGGGGCTGTTGCCTGTAGCGAGAGTGAATCTCAGAGCATCGGCACCGTATTCATCGATGATAACAAGGGGATCTATACCGTTGCCGAGTGATTTTGACATCTTTCTGCCCTGAGCATCCCTGACAATACCGTGAATGAATACGGTATCAAACGGCTGGCAGCCCATATGTTCAACCGATGAGAAAATCATCCTGGCAACCCAGAAGAAGATAATATCATAACCGGTAACAAGGGTGCTGGTCGGGAAATAGTGGGCAAGCTCGGGAGTTTTATCCGGCCAGCCCATTGTTGAGAACGGCCAGAGCGCAGACGAGAACCAGGTATCGAGAGTATCGGGATCCTGAGTGAGCTTGCCGCCGCATTTCGGGCAGCATTCGGGAGTTTCTCTTGCGACTGTGATTTCTCCGCAGTCATCGCAATAATAAGCAGGAATTCTGTGACCCCACCAAAGCTGACGTGAAATACACCAGTCTTTGATATTCTCCATCCAGTGGAAATAAATCTTATCGAATCTCTCCGGGATGAATTTGGTCTTGCCGCTTCTTACGCATTCAATAGCGGGCTTTGCAAGCGGCTCCATTTTGACAAACCACTGCTTTGAAACTCTGGGCTCAACAGTGGTATGGCAGCGATAGCAGGTGCCGACATTGTGGCTGTAATCCTCAATCTTTACAAGAGCGCCTTCGGCCTCAAGGTCTTTGACTATCGCCTTGCGTGCCTCATATCTGTCCATTCCTGCATAAGCGGGATAATCTTCGACTATATGAGCGTCATCGGTCATAACATTGATAACAGGAAGATTATGGCGAAGACCGACCTCGAAGTCGTTCGGGTCGTGCGCAGGAGTAATCTTTACGACGCCCGTTCCGAAATCCATTTCAACATAGTCATCGGCAACAACGGGAATTTCTCTGTGAACTATCGGAAGAATAACGGTTTTTCCGATAACGTCCTTATACCTCTCATCTTCGGGATTGACTGCGACGGCAGTATCACCGAGAAGAGTCTCGGGTCTGGTTGTAGCAAGTTCAAGATAACCGCTTCCGTCCTTGAAGGGATAGCGCAGATGCCAGAAATGTCCGGGCTGATCCTCATATTCAACCTCGGCATCGGATATGGACGTAAGGCAGTGCGGACACCAGTTGATTATCCTCTCGCCTCTGTAAATCAAATCCTTTTCATAAAGCTTGCAGAATACCTCGCGGACAGCTCTGCTGCAGCCCTCATCAAGAGTGAAACGCTCTCTGTCCCAATCACAGGAGGAACCCATTTTTTTGAGCTGCTGAATAATTCTGCCGCCGTAAGTTTCCTTCCATTCCCATGCTCTCTTGAGGAAGCCCTCTCTTCCGAGATCCTCCTTGGAGATGCCTTCCTTCTTCATTGCCTCGACGATTTTCGCTTCGGTGGCAATGGAGGCGTGGTCGGTGCCGGGAAGCCATAAGGTATCATAGCCCTGCATTCTTCTCCATCTGATGAGAATATCCTGCAGAGTGTTATCGAGCGCATGCCCCATATGAAGCTGGCCGGTAATATTCGGCGGGGGTATAACTATACTGTAGGTCTTTTTGTCATTTTCTACTTTGGCGTGAAAATATTTTCCTTTCAGCCAGAAATCATAAATTCGATCCTCAACATTTTTGGGATCATACTGTTTTGCAAGTTCCTTTGCCATATAATCATTCCTTCCGGATATAAATTCCATATTCGGGTTATAAAACCGTGCGCCCTGCACTCAGAATTAAAAAATCCCGTCTCAAGAAACTTGAGACGAGATACATTCCCGCGGTACCACTCAATTTGCGCATAAAGCGCCGCTTGAAAGCATTAACGCTGCAAAACGGGGAAGGTCTAATTGCCAGAAAAGCTTTCTTCTTCCCGACTCGGTGGCTACAGACTGCGACTGGTTTTACCGGCTCACACCGACCGCCGGCTCTCTGAAAAAAAACGGATTACGCAGCTCTCCACGTCATAATCTTTACTCACGGATTTTATCACAAAGGGATATAAAAGTCAATATATTTATAAAATAAGATATCAACAGCGCTGACCGTATCAAAACACTTCCTGTGTAAGATTGATAACGGTATAATAAACGATTTCGGTTTTGTAAGTGAAGAGGATATCATAATCGCCCTGCAAATACTCTTCACCGAAAACATAAGGCTCGAAGCAAGCAGTATCGGGCTCCTGAGCAGTAAAGGTTTCTATAAACGCCGCCTGCTCAGAGATTTCATCAAACGACATACCCTCGTACTCGGAAAACACATGGTGAGGCAGGCAGATAACTTTAACATCTTCACTGTCGGGATTATTGTAATCGGTATCAAGATAGAATTCTATTCTCTCATCAAGCCAGAATCCGCTTCGAATACCTTCTGTCGCAAAATCCTTGCCGTTGAGTTCCCCTGCCGAGCGATTGCCGTCGAGGCGCAGGCCTCTCAGGACAAAATCGGTTTCGCCGTTTACGGTGACAAGCGTGCCGAGAGTGTAATTATCCTCGGCATAAACTCCTGTTACGGTGTCATATTGAAAAGAATTGTTTTCCGTAATTTCGGGAGCCGTTGTATTGGTTGCAGGTTCATCGGCCTTACTCCCGCAGGATGCAAGCACAAATAAAAGGGCGAGGCATATAAAGACGGCAATTATCCTTTTCATATTATTCTCTCCTTGAACGCTTATATTTCGGCAATTTCAACGCCGAGTATTTTTACATCGTCAACAGGCTTATCGCGGCCGTCGCGCTCAACTTTCGCTATGGCATCGACAACATCCATTCCCGCGAAAACCTGACCGAATACAGTATGATGATAATCGAGCCAGGGAGTGCCGCCGAGCGACTTATAATCGGCAACGCTTTCGGGCGGATAGGAATCGGGATACTGACTCATCTGAGAAATAAAACCCGGATCGCATTCATGAAGTTGAACAATAAAAAACTGTGAGCCGTTTGTGCCGGGGCCGGCATTCGCCATGCAGAGCGCTCCGCAGATATTGTGATAATCGGGGTGAAACTCATCCTAGAAGGGCATACCCCATAAGCTTTCGCCTCCGGAGCCGGTACCTGTCGGATCTCCGCCCTGAATCATAAAATCGGGAATTACTCTGTGAAAAATAATTCCGTCATAATAATTCTTCTTTGCAAGGCCTGTGAAATTCTCAACTGTTTTCGGCGCTGCTTCGGGGAAAAGGAGAACCTCTATATCCCCCATTGTGGTTTTGATTTTTGCCGTAATATCGCCCTTTTCGGGCTTTCTTGTCTGCTTGCTCATAATTCCTCCCAGTGTATATCATTGGTTAATATAATTCTGCCGTCATCGGTGAATGAGGCAATAATTCCGTTATAATCGTAAGTCCCGTAAAACGGTGTGTGTGCGAACATGGTCAGATTCCATTTTACATTGGGATAAACTTTGCCCTGCATATTCGGAACAATCGTAACTTCGGGCTTTATGTATTTAAGGAAACTCATAGACGACGAACCGTAGTAGCCGTGATGACCGGCTTTGAGCAAATCGCAATGTCCGATTTTATTTCCGAGTTTCTTCTCTAGGCCGCAGGTTTTTGTGATATCGGCTGCGAGGAATGCGCTCTTTTCGCCTTTTACAACCTTTATTCCGATACTGGCGGCATTCTCCCCTTTATCTTTCAGATCATCATAATAACCGGTATTGTAAAGTGTAAGGTCAAAATCCCCGAATTCAATTTTATCGGGAATATTCTGCTCAAGCGGAATATTCTTCTTTTTCAAATCATTTATAATTGTCTGATAAATATCACCCAGACGCCATTTTTCTATTTCATAATCGTGATCGATTTCGGGATTATGCTTCTTAAAATATGCCTTGTCAATGATAATATCTTTATCCTTGATGATTTTATCAAAGCAACCGACGTGGTCATAATGATAATGGGTGCCGAGGATGAAATCGAGGTGGACTTTACCGTCAGATGAGGCGGCGGCGGATTTCAGATAAGCAAGGACCTGCTCCTCATAGCCGTGATAAGCTGTTTTTCTGCGCGGATTGCTGTTCCCCTCGCCGGAATCGACAAGGGCAAAATGTCCGTTGCTCTCAAGCAGAATACAATCGGAATTGGCGGTGTTGAGAAAATGAATTCTGTCGTCCGAATAATGCGGACTGCCATTCTCGGAAGAGGGCATATATTTCTTTGCAAGTATATTTCCGACAACAACCGTGACTATATCGAGAACAAACACCGAAGCCATCAGGGGCACGATAATCCATGTAGCGATTCTTTTTGCTTTTTTACTGTTCATAGATACTCCGTAAGCGCAAATTTCCCGATTATTTTACCATATAATTCCGTTTAATACCACAATTTTTTAAAAATATCTTGTTAAACGAAGACTTTTATTGTAAAATACAGATTTGTAACAGAGGTGTAAAATGACAGATAAAAAAGAAATGATTAAAAACACAATATATAAATCGAGTCTGCTGCTTCCGCTCTGCCTCAGTCTTGCGGTATGCGCGGGTCTGCCGCCGCTTTACGGGCTGATAACCGCGCTTGCAGGCGCGGTATTGTTGAGAATTTCACCTGAAACCGATCTCAGTCCGACCTTGCTTGTATTTCTGATTTTTCTCTTTGTTAATTCAGAAATCGGCAAAGAGGCGTTGCCGCTGTGCGGAATTACCGGAGCAATTTTCAGCCTGATTATTTACTCAATCAAGCCAATAAAATCAAAAATGTCGGAAAGTTGTGTATTCGGCTCGCTCTCGCTGATGACTGCTCTTTTCATTACCGTTTTCGTGACTAATTCCTATTTCGGAATCGGTGCCTCGGGCAACACGATAATCGGAATGCTCAAAAGCTACCGCTCCCTGGGATTCCACCCCAACTGGAGAGGAATTCTTTACGGCACGATAGTGATGGTGGTTATGATTACGTTCCCGCGCAAGTTCAAAAAGGGAACGAAGCTCATATCGGCGCCGTTTTACGCGATTATCATCACATATATACTTAACCTGCTTCTGGTTCCGGGTAATACCGTCAGGACGTTCGCGGAAATCGGAAAACCGGAATTAAGAATCGGCTGTGATTTCGCTGTTATTCAGAGTTTACCCGGCAACGGTATAAAACCGATTATGACAATTATTCTGTCCGGCATTGCGGCGGGAATCGTTTTCGGTTATTCGGTTATAAAATCTGAAGGAAACACGGGCTCTCTCGTTTCGGCATCGGCTTCAGGCGCAATATCATCGGTATTCGGAATCCCCGCCGTCGCCTGCGGAAATACAAAGGCAAAAGAATTCCTTGCAGGAATCGCTTCGGCGGCAATAATGATTGCAGTCGCTCTGCCGACTTCTCTTTTTGCAAGACTTCCCATAGCATCCGCGGCAGTGGTATTGATAGTTGCGGGCTGGCAGAATCTCGATAAACCCGCAATTAAACAGGCCTTAAAAAAGCCTCTCGGCATTATCGGATTGCTTATTGCGATTGCCGTCTCCGCAATCTACACTCCGGCGGCGGGAGTAATAATCGGTTTTATAATGTCATTTATTCTGAAATAAAAAAAGAAAACCGGACCTCGAAAGGTCCGGGTTTTTTATACTTAAATATTCTTTTTGCGCTCCACTGCTCTGCGAATAGCTTTAACAATTTCAACTATCGGAATAATCAGGAATGCAAGTCCGAGTGAAATCGCATATGCTTCGGCATTAAGCTGAGTGAAGCCAAAAAGATTTGCGAAGAACGGGATTTCTATAACAGCGGTAGTCAGAACAAGCGAAAGAATCATAGCTAAATACAGAGGAATATTGTGACTCTTCTTTGCCATCATTCCGAACACGGAAGCTCTCTGCGAACGCATGTTGAATGAATGGAAAATTTCGCACATGGACATAGTGAAGAACGCCATTGTCATTCCTTCATTGCAGTCAACAATATTCCTGAACTGCCATACTCCGTTTTCAAGGAATTCACCGATATAGAATGAAAGAACAGTAAGAATGGTTACTGTGATGCCCTGATAAAGGCAGTCTATGCCGAGACCGTCAGCGAAAATTCCGTCGTTTTTGCCTCTGGGCTTTCTCTTCATTATATTTGCTTCGGGTCTTTCAAGACCGAGAGCGAGAGCGGGAAGACTGTCTGTAACCAGATTGATAAAGAGAAGATGCGTTGCGGAAAGGATATTGAAGTTCATTATGGAGGCAAAGAATATCGAAAGCACCTCGGAAAGATTTGAACCGAGCAGGAACTGAATCGCCTTGCGGATATTATCGTATATTCTTCTGCCCTCGCCGACTGCGGATACGATGGTTGCAAAGTTATCATCCGCGAGAACCATATCGGCAACATTCTTGGTAACATCCGTTCCCGTGATGCCCATACCAACACCGATATCGGCTGATTTGATTGACGGAGCGTCGTTAACGCCGTCGCCTGTCATGGCAGTCACGTAGCCTTTATTCTGCCACGCATTTACTATTTTAGTCTTATGCTCGGGCTGAACACGCGCATAGACATGAATTGTATCAACTATCTTTTCAAATTCTTCATCGCTGTATTTATCAATCTCGGAACCCATCATAGCTTTATCATTGCCGGTTAAAATTCCAAGTTCCTTAGCTATTGCCGTGGCGGTATTGATATGGTCACCGGTAATCATAATCGGGGTTATTCCGGCTTCACGACATTCCTGAATAGCAGCTTTGACTTCAGGTCTGACCGGGTCAATCATACCTGTAAGGCCGATGAATATAAGGTCATTCTCACAGTCTTCGGGAGTATACTCTTCAAGTTCGGACGGATACGTTTTATATGCGCAGGCAAAAACGCGCAGAGCTTTGTTTCCCATTCTGGCGTTTTCAGCCATGACAGTCTGAGTCAGCTCGTCCGAAATGGGAACTTTTTCACCTGAAACAAGCGCATATTTGCATTTCTTGAGAATTTCGTCGGGCGCGCCTTTTGTAAATTGAGTAACAACTCCGTCGCAATTGTGAATTGTACTCATCATTTTTCTTCCGGAATCAAAGGGAATCTCACCTATTCTGGGATTTGCAGAAACAAGATCCGCCTTTTTAAGTCCGAGTGAAGAGGCGTAGTTAATCAGTGCTATTTCGTCAGGCTCACCGGTCTGAGAGCCGTCCTCGTCAATCTCCGCATTGGTACAGAGTGCCATTGCAGTGGCAAGTTTCTGCTCATCCTCAGCGTAATGATCAACTACCGTCATTACATTCTGTGTAAGCGTTCCGGTCTTATCAGAGCAGATAATCTGCGTACAGCCGAGCGTTTCAACAGCAGTCATCTTTCTGATAATGGCGTTTCTCTTTGACATATTCGTAACGCCGATAGCCAGAACAATGGTCATAACCGCAACAAGTCCTTCGGGAATCGCAGCAACGGCAAGGGCGATTGCAGTTATAAAACTCTTAAGCGCAAGGTCAAGGAACGGCGGCTTTTCGGCTGCCATAACGAACTTTGTAATTATATCAAAAGCGAAAATGAAAACGCAGACACCAATTACGATTTTAGTAAGCACCTTTGATAATTGTTCAAGTTTAATTTCAAGAGGTGTTTTTCCATCCTCGGCGAGCGAAATGGCATTGGCGATTTTACCCATTTCGGTATTCATACCCGTGTCGGTAACAACAGCTTTACCTCTGCCGAAAACAAGAGTTGAGCCGGCATAGGCCATATTCTTACGGTCACCGAGAGTGATATCTTCGGAGCCGTCAAGCATAAGCATTTTGCAAATCTTATTGACAGGAACAGACTCGCCTGTAAGTGCCGCCTCTTCAATCTTCATACTGTTGCATTCAATAATACGGCAGTCTGCGGGAATAGAATCGCCGGCATCGAGAATTATTACATCGCCGGCAACAAGGTCTTCGCTTTTTACCTGAACAACTTTGCCGTCTCTGATTGTCTTCGTCATAGAAGCGGACATTTCCTGCAACGCCTCAATAGCCTTCTCGGCCTTGCTCTCCTGAATAACGCCGAGCACAGCATTGACTATTACAACAAAAAGAATAATCAGCGTATCGGTAGGTATCGTGAACTTAAATCCACCTGTCGAAAACATGTCGGTAACAGCATTAACCGCTGCAGCGACAAGGAGGATAATAATCATAGGATCTTTCATCTGAGAGAAAAACCTCTTGACTATCGATTCCTTTTCGGCCTCTTCGAGTTTGTTCTTTCCGTTTTCGGCGAGTCGCCTTTCGGCCTCTTGAGAAGAAAGGCCGTTTTCGGATGTCTTCAACTCTTCAAGGACTGTTTTTTCATCTTCAAGATAATACTTCATCAGCATCTCTCCTTAATTAATCAAGACCTCCAACACAGCCGAAGCTATGTTAAAGGTCTTGCTTGCATACATAATGCTCCTGCTGCCAGCCATAAGGCGGTTGTTGACAGAAGGACGTAAAGCTACTCCCCTCTAACAAAGAGGTTTTGATTTAGTTCGAATATATTATAATAAAAAAAATTATCTTTGTCAATGGTTTTTTATACAGATATAAGTCCCGGAGACGAGTTCGGATTGAGTCATTCCCGGTAAATTTTCGAATGAGTATTCTGACGGCAGGATAATCTTTCCTTTTGCTCCTGCGGGCGCTTTGATATCCAGAACACAGCCCTTTTCGTTCTTATCCCAGCGCACTTCAATTCTGCCGCAGGGAGCGTCGTAAAATGCCCCGGCAAATTCAATCGGAACGGTAAAATCCGGACCGATTATAAACGAATCAGGTGAAACGTTATCGGGATTTACGAGGATTCCGGCAACTTTCTGAATAAACCAGCTCTGAATGTCTCCGAAGAAATGATGATTGAGAGAATTTGCCCAATCATGATCCTCGTCCTTCATAAAGTCTTCCGGCAGAGAGGTTAATCCGCGTCTAATAAACATTCCGTATGAAGGATAGTCGGTGCGTGTAATCATCTTAAATGCAAGTGCGCCTTCTCCCAAATCTGAGAGTACGTGAAAAATCACGCGCATGCCTATCATTCCGCAGTCGATTTTATCTTCGCCTTCATGAATGATATCTACGAGAACGCCGCCCGCTTTTTCTTTTTCTTCTTCAGTGAATATGCCGTAATAAATGCATATCGCCTGGGCAGTCTGGCAACGGGGTTTTACCGTCATTGAATCAAAGTCAATGAGATTCTCCCTGACCGCTTTCTTAAGAGCGCCGGCAAGCTCAAGAGCAAAATTTTTCTGAAATTCAAAACCGAGAGCCGAGAATAAATCCGCGCTCTTATCAGCGATATATATGCCCATAACCGAGCTTGTCAGCTTGACAGGCGCCACCGGGTCTCCGGCTCCCCTGCCGGGCTGAAGCCAGTCACCGAGTCCGAAGTCGATAAGTCCGTCTTCGCCGCGCATTTTTGAAAGCCTGTTGAGATAGAGGAAGAGTGCGTCGGAGCATTCCGAAGCGGGGGTAATATCTCCGCGCATTCTGTAAATCTGCCAGCAGAGCTCGCTGAGAACATTATCCCAGGCGGGACCGTTACCCCAGTCAAATCCCCATCCGCCGGTAGGAACAATTCCGGGAAGGCTGCCGTCGGGTCTCTGTGCCTTGCAGATGTTTCGAAGCCATTCCCGATAGCTTCTCTCGGGAGTAAGGGTAAGAAGCATATGCTCCGCCGATACGGCCGCATCGCCCGTCCAGCCGTTCTTTTCACGGTGCGGGCAATCGGTCGGAAAATAGTAAAAATTCGATAAATCACTGTTTCTGACAAGTTTTCCGAGTGAATTCATTATCTCATCGGAACAGTTGAAATTTCCTCTCTCCTTCAGATCGGAATGTGCCCTGAGCATTACAAGGGTATCGGGGTTTATCTGCTCCTCATCGAGGCCGAATACGACAGCGTATCTGTAGCCGAAATAGCAGAAGGAAGGAACAAATTCCTCCGGGCCGCCTTTACAAATATAATAGACCGACTGACCGTAGCCGTCGGGATAGAACGAACCGGAATTGCGGTAGGAAGGTTCGCCGGCAAGAGTCAGCAGTTCACAGAACTGAATAAAAATCTCCTGGCCGGGTTTTCCGTTGACTGTGAGGCGGCAGACACCCGCCGTATTAATACCGAAATCAAACATTACGCCTTCTTTTCCGAGTTTATTGAACTTGAATTCGGTATCAAGACGCATATTTTCCCTGTTGTTAAAATAAGAATCAAGGCGGGCTTTTCTAATCTCAACCGCTTTGATTTCTTGACGGATTACAACTGGTTCCGTATCGCACAGGCGGTATTCGCCGCGTGGAGTGTCAGCTTTTTTGACAGTCCGCCAGTTCTTATCAGAAAAACCGACAAGATTCCAGCCGTCAATTTCATTTCGGGCGTCATAAAAGCATCCGCTTCGGAGATCGTCAAATATAACAGGCGAAGGATAAGTCAGGAATGACGAGCCGATATCCGTCTCCTTTTCTTCTCCGTTTTCGTCTGTTTCGGTCAGAATTGCCGCAAAGCACGGTGAGTTTCTGAATCTTGCAATATCAAAATCCCAGACCCTGCCGCCCGGCGCGTTCTGCATACCGTTACCGAGAATCAGACCGATCGCGTTATAATCGCCGTCATAGAGCAATGGGGTGATGTCATACCTGTCAAAATAAACAATATCGTCCGGATTTGAAATATAGGGAGCAAGCAGACCCTTTGTCAGATCGCTTCCGTTTATGAAAAGTCTGTAGAAGCCGAGACCCGAAACGGTCAAAGAATACTTCCTGCCCTTTTCTGCTTTGAATTCCGACCTGAGATACGGGGCGGGAATATGCTTTTCATATGTATTGAATTCATCGGTTGCTTTGTAAAACGCTGCATTGATTGACATATAATCACCTCACTTCGATTCTATCAAAAATAATCCGAATTGGCAAGAATTATTATTGAAAACGCAGCCCCGCTGTGTTACAATTCAGGCAGGCGGTGACGATTTTACTTTCAATCGCCAAAAGGAGAGAATTTATGGTAATTCCGAGAAAAGAACATCCGAATCCTCAATCGGAAAGAGAAAGCTGGCTGAATCTCAACGGAGAATGGGATTTTGAATTTGACTTCGGCAATTCGCTCGGCGAAGCCGATATTCTTACCCGCGAAAGCTGGAGCAGAAAAATCAACGTTCCGTTCTGCCCTGAAAGCGAATTATCCGGAATCGGCTACAAAGATTTCATACCCGCCGTGTGGTACAGAAGGAAATTCACTCTCGATGCCGATAAACTCGGCGGCAGAGTATTCATAAACTTCGGTGCAGTCGATTATTTCGCAACGGTATGGGTAAACGGCAAAAAAGCGGGCACACACAAGGGCGGATACGTCTCATTCAGGATAGAAATTACCGATTTTGTCATCGAAGGAGAAAACACTGTTATTGTCAACGCGGTTGACAACGTTCGCTCCCCTCTTCAGCCGAACGGCAAGCAGTCCCGTCTGCTTTATTCGCACGGCTGCGACTACACCAGAACCACAGGCATCTGGCAGACCGTATGGCTCGAATTTGCTCCGAATGAATATATAAAACAGTTCCGCCTGACTCCCGATGCCGAAAACGACTCCGTCATTATTTCCGCCGAAGTATCGGGAAAAGGCGAATTCACAGCAGAAGCATTCTATGACGGAAAATCTGTCGGAAAGCTTACCAAAACAGCAAGCTCATATATAAACGGCGAAATAGTGCTCTGCGAAAAACATCTCTGGGAACCCGGAAACGGCAGACTCTATGACCTGAAGCTTACATTCGGCAAAGACAAAGTGAAATCATATTTCGGACTCAGGGATATAGCCATAGACGGATATAAATTCAGAATCAACGGGAAGAGCGTATTCCAGAGACTTGTTCTCGACCAGGGCTTCTATCCCGACGGAATCTATACTGCACCCTCCGACGAAGCACTGCTCGGCGATATTCAAATGTCGATGGCCGCCGGATTCAACGGAGCAAGGCTTCACCAAAAAGTTTTTGAGCCGAGATTCCTCTATCATTGCGATAAAGAGGGATATCTCGTCTGGGGTGAATATCCGAACTGGGGACTTGATTACAGCAACCCGGGCGCTACCGATGCAATGCTCAACGAATGGTGCGCAGAAATTGAAAGAGACTTCAGCCACCCTTCAATAATCGGCTGGTGTCCGTTCAATGAAACCTGGAATTACGAAGGCAGAGAGCAGAGAAACGAGTTGCTTGAGACTGTTTACAGGACTACAAAAGCTCTCGATAAAACCCGTCCCTGCATTGACACAAGCGGAAACTATCATGTTATTACTGACATCTGGGATACGCACGATTATGAGCAGGATGTTGAAATTTTCAGAAAAAGATACGATGATTTTGCCGCGGGCGGAAAGCTCTATGACCCTGCGAACGAAAGATGCGAGGCGCAGTATCCGGGAGGAATCTTCTTCATAAGCGAATACGGCGGAATCCGCTGGTCGGTAGATTCGGAAAACGAGAACGCCTGGGGTTACGGCAACGGTCCGAAGACAGAAGAGGAATATTTCGAAAGATACAAGGGACTGACCGACGCACTGCTTGACAACCCGAAAATGTTCGCTTTCTGTTATACTCAGCTGACCGATGTAGAGCAGGAACAGAATGGAGTATATACCTACTCGAGAGAAAAGAAATTCGATATTGGAAAATTCTATAAGATAAACTCAAGAAAAGCGGCAATCGAGGATTAAAGATAAAATCACCACCCAAACAAGGTGGTGATTTTTTATTCATACTTTGTTCTTTCGCCGCCGATATATTTCGGGCGGGTGCGTGCGGCTGTGATTCTCGCCTCGCCGATATAATCGTTTTCAAGACGCACGGGAACGGCCACTCTTTTAAGATGCATACCGATAAGAGTTGAGCCGATATCAAGACCGGCCTCCGCCCTGATTTCTTCAACAGCTACGGGGTCTTTCAGATTATGATAAGTGACTGTCGCGAATGAACCTCCGGCATGCGGGTAAGGAACCGCGCAAACTATTTCCCAACCGTGTTTTTCAGCATTTTCACGCTCGGTAATAATTGCTCTGTTGAGATGTTCGCAGCATTGGGCGGCGATATATATGCCTTTTTCACCGATCGCTTCGATTATCCCTTTGTATATTTCTTCCGCCGTCTCGGGACTTCTTACCGTTCCGATTCTGCCGCCGAGTACTTCGCTGGTTGAGCAGCCGATTACTAGAGTATCGCCTTTTTTAAGGCAGGCACATTCGATTATTTCTTCGGCCGCCGCTCTAGCCTGTTCATATATTGTCATATTTCATCGCTTCCTTTGCCGTAAAACATTTGTTTTAATTTTTCGCTTCTGTTGATAGCGGACACCATAAGCACGGAAATCACAATACCAGCTCCGCCCTGAATAAGATTCATCGGCACACCGCTCAGAGCCGCGGGACCGTATTTCAGTATGAACGCTTCAAACACATAGTATCCGCAGGTCATAATTATTTCGGCCGTTAACGCCGCAGGAATTGTAAATAAAACGTTTTTGCGTTTAATTGTAATCAGCGCAACCGCAAGAGCCATCAAAGCTTTGATTATGAAAGTTGCGGGCGCATAAACCGCATACCCGGTAATGACATCTGTAAGAGCCGAGCCTATTCCCGCCGCAAGAGGCCCGGAAACAGGACCGAGCAGGATTCCCGAGAGAATCACGAAACAGTCGCCGAGATTAATATATCCGTGCGTTGCCGGAATCGGTATCTGCACTACCAGAGTTGCGACGAGTATCAGCGCCGCGAACAGTGAACTGATAACCGTTTTCTGAATTCTTTTGTATTTCATACTTATTTTCCCTGTTTCCCTTGCAATTATTTGCAAGAGACAGTATAATACAAATTGGCATTGATTCAATGACCATTTCTGTAATAAAAAGCAATGCCAGATGGAGTGAATATGCTTACTTACAATTTTGAACGCAATTCGAAAGCGCCTCTTTATGAGCAGCTCTACGATTTCATTAAAAGCGATATTATTTCGGGGAAGATAAAAGGCGGAGATAAGCTGCCGTCAAAGCGGGAATTTGCCGCTCACCTTGGTATAAGCAAGGTGACGGTTGAGGCAGCGTATTCTGCGCTGATAAGCGAAGGATATGTTTATTCGCTTGAAAAAAAAGGGTATTACTGTGAAAAAAATCTTGCCCTTCCGGAAAAGACAGCATCCGCGCCGCCGGCAAAGAAAGAAGAAAGAAAAAAAATCGATATTGACCTGAGTTCAAACGCAGTTCCGGGCACGCAGTTCCCTTTTTCCGTCTGGTCTAGACTTATGCGCGAAATAACTCTGAATTACAGCCGTGAGCTGCTTGACCCGATACCTTTTGAGGGTGCATGGATTCTGAGAAGCGCTCTGTCGGCTTATCTGATGAGTGAGCGCGGTATGAATATCTCTCCGGAGCAGATTTTTATAGGTGCGGGCAGCGAATATCTTTACACTCAGATTATACGTTTGCTGGGCGCTGAAAACATTTACGGAATCGAAAATCCTTCTTATCATAAGATTTCAAAGGTTTACTCAATGAACGGCGCTCTTATCAGACAAATTGATATTACCGGCGAAACGCTCGATGCCGAAGCACTTGAAAACATCGGAATCAACATTTTTCATATATCCCCCTCTCACAATTTTCCGACCGGAACCGTGATGGGAGCGAAGGAGAGGCACGATATTCTTTCCTGGGCTAACAAAAAAGGCCGCAGATATGTTATAGAGGACGATTTCGACAGCGAACTTCGCTTTGAGGGGAAACCGATTCCCCCGATGCAGACGCTTGACAGCGCAGGCAAAGTCATTTATATAAATACTTTTTCAAAGACAATCTCCCCTGCTCTGAGAATCGGATATATGGTGCTTCCCGAAGAACTCGCAGACAGATACAGGAGCACTCTCTCATTCAATTCATGCACAGTATCCTCTTTCGATCAGTATGCACTTGCCGATTTCATATCGCGGGGATATTTTGAGAGGCACCTGAGCAGAACAAAGAAGTATTACAGAATACTGCGCGAAAAACTTCTCGCCGTTTACGAAAAAAGCAAAATCAAACCCTGCGCTGAGTTGTGCGAATCCCAGGCGGGACTGCATTTCGCACTGAAACTCAGAACGGATTTGCCGGATGAGAACATAAAAGCAAGACTTGCATCGGTTGGCATAAAAGCAGCATTTATGAGCGATTACTGCTCCGCTCCCATCGACCGCCCGTACGAACTGCTGATAAACTACTCCGGCCTCGATGAAGATAAATTTTTAAGAGCTCTGGCAGCAATTTACGAAATCATTTGTTGATTTACAAACACTATAATGATATAATTAATTATCTTTATGAAATGAGATGATTTGATGAAAAAAATTCTTTCGATTCTGCTTTGCGCGGTAATTCTTCTTACGGCATTCGGTGCTACACTCGCGCAGGCATATACACCTTCCTGCCCCTACATATATGTTCACGGTTTTATGGGGAAGGATCTTTACACCGATAAGAATGACAATGACAGCGAGCCCGTATGGCCGCCCTCAACCGATAAGATTCTCGATCTTGTAAAGGCGCATATCGGAGACCTGCTGAAATTCCTGGTTACAAAAAATTATGACGAACTCGGCGACGCGATACTCGGGCCTGTCGGCGAGCTTCTCAGTTCGGCAAATCTCGACAAAGACGGCGAGGTCCCGAATAACAGCGGAGCATATTTGGTCTATCCTCCCGCAGGCAGCATCAACGCCCGTTCGGAGCTTGATTTCAACTATGACTGGAGAATTGATCCTATCGAGGTTGCCGGACAGCTCAATGATTTCATCAATTATGTTACAGAAGCATCCGGTTGTGACAAGGTTGTGCTTGAATGCCACAGCTTCGGCGGTATTGTAGTTAATACTTATACAAAGCTTTACGGTTCCGACAAGCTCAGAAGCGTATGCTACAACACCACCGCGATTTACGGCGAAAAATACACCGGCGAAATGATGAGCGGAAACATTGTCTTTGAAGGCGAAGCAATCTCGGCCTTCATCAAGAGAATGATCGGCGAAAATGAATATAAGGATCTCATCAACGGTCTGATTGATATTCTTGACAGCACAGGCGTTACCGGAGACATTGCAAAGCTCGGAAACGGCATAGTCGAGCATCTCGGCGAGAGAGCAATCAAGGGCATTCTTCTCCCTATGTTCGGCCGCTGGCTCAGTATCTGGGCAATGATTCCCGATGAATATATCGATCAGGCGATGGATTTCGTTTTCAACAAAGTTTATAAGAATGACGGCGAAGACTACTCAAAACTTATTGCTAAAATAGATGCTTATAACACTCAGATAAGGCCGTTCAAAACCGAAACACTCACGACACAGAATGAGACTGTCAACCTCTATATCATTTCCAGATACAACTATCCTTCCGTCCCCCTGACTCCTTCGTGGAGAAAAATGAGCGATGCGGTTGTTGACACGGCAAGTTCGTCTTTCGGAGCAACCTGCGCTGATTACGGCACGAAGTTCGCGGATGAATACATCGCCTCACGCAAGGATAAATCGAGCGTAAATCCCGATTGCAACATCTGCTCGGAAACCTGCCTTTTCCCCGAGCAGACCTGGTTCATAAAGGATATGCAGCACGCGATTATTAATGATGATATGGAAGAAATGGTAAAAGAATTCCTCCATTATGACGGGCAGGGAAACGTAAACACATTTGAAAACTATCCGCGCTATCTCGATTACAACGAGGCGGATGAAACCATATCAATCGATGAAGGAACCCCCGAAGTCAAAAAGACGGCTTGGGATTACATCAAAGGATTCTTTTTGAAAATACTTGAAATCAACAGAAAGATTCTTGATCTTGTATTTTTCTGGAAAAAGTAATACGGAGGGATAAAAATGGGTAAAAAAATTATAGTTGCAGGTCTCGGTCATGGTGGCATTGCAGCGGCAGCGCAGCTATCAAGAGCCGGTTATGACGTAACGGTTTATGAAAAGAAAAAAGAGGGAACTCTCGGCTATGACTGGACTGATATTTTCGCACCCGGTGCGCTCGCTCTGGCTGGGATACCCATGCCCGACGAATCAAAATACGAATACAAAGAGAATATGACTTTTTTCAGCCCGTCGGAGAGTGTCGGCCTGACACAGCATGTTCCCGAAAACGAGCTCGAAATAAAAATGGAGCGCCGCGACATCTATGAACATCTGATTAATCACGCGCTCGAGTGCGGAGTGAAAATCGAATATGAGACCGAGGTCCTCGGGCCGGTTCTGCTCGGCAACAGAGTAGTGGGAATAAAAACCGATAAGGGTGATTATTACGGCGATTTGATAATTGACGCCTGCGGTATGCTTTCACCGGTGAGAATGAATCTTCCCGCTCATCTCGGAATAGAAAAAGAGCCGGCAAGAATTGAATATATCACTATCTACCGCGCGTTTTACAATGTCGCGAGCGATGAAGAGGTCGAGGCAAAGTTCAAGGTAATGCTCTTCAAGGATAACATCCTCGGTGTGAGTTGGGTCGCGAGCGAAGATGAACATACAGATGTGCTTATAGGCAGGTTTGAAGATTTCGACATGGCTGAGGTTGAAAGATTCACAGAGGTTCTCAGGCAGACGAATCCCCGACTGGGAAAAGAACTCCTCAGAGGAGGTCAGTTTGTAAAGATACCCGTGAGACAGCCGCTGTCACTCATAGTTGCCGACGGTTATGCCGCAATCGGAGACAGCGCTTTCATGACGGTCCCGCTCATCGGCTCGGGTATAGCGAACAGTCTTCGTGCTTCAAGAATCCTGGCCGATTCGATTATATCGGACCCCACCGATTCATTCTCCGCCGAAACTCTCTGGAATTATCAGTATAAATTCTATAAGTCGCTCGGCTCGGGACTTGCGTCTCTCGCAGCGGGCAAGCTTCTTTTGCCGAAACTGACGGCTGACGAGGTCGATTATTTCTTTGAAAGCGGTATGATTACATCCGATGACATCACATTCGGAGCGGATTTTGTGGGACTTTCAAGCATGAGTTTTTCATTCCCCGACCTGCTCAACAAAGCAAAACGCGTCTGCAAGAATTCCGATATTCTCAAAAAGCTTCCCGCAGCCGGTGCGAGAATCAGCGCCGTGACAGCCGCCTGCGCCGGAATTCCGAGAAAATACAGTCCCGAAAAGGTCAGAAACTGGAAAAAGATTTATGAAATGCCATTCAGGAATTATTGATTATGTCTGAAACAATTAAGAACAAAAAGCTGAATTTCCGCGACCTCGGCGGCATGAGGACAAAGGACGGCAGAACAATCAGAAAAGGTCTGATATTGCGCTCGGCAAAGCTCAATAAACTCAGCGCACACGATAAGGCCGTTCTTGAGAAAAAGTATAAGGTGAATACCGTCATCGATTTAAGATCGGATGCCGAGAGAGAAGGCAGAGCGGATATTCTGCCTGACGGAGCTGAATACTATCACATTCCGTATTTCAACGAAACGACGCTCGCTGTAACGGGAGGTATGGGTTCCGATGTTCTGGAAGCGGTAAAAAAAGCCGAAAGCAAGGACGAGCTCTACAATTACATACCGGAGCTCACCGATGTTTATCCGATAGTCGTAACCGATGAATACGCTGTTTCTCAGCTTTCTCAGGCACTTAAAATCATCATTAGCAACCGCGACGGCGCAGTTTTATTTCACTGCACTGCAGGAAAAGACAGGACCGGCATAACTTCGGCAGTGCTGATGAAAATTCTCGGCATATGTGACGAGCAGATAATGCAGGACTATACCGAAACCAACAAGATCTCAAGAAAAAATGCGCGTAAGTATTCTCTGATTGCCTGCATTTTTCTCGCGAGCAAAAAAATCGCGAGAAAAACCTATGAGGTCTTCCTCGCTGATGAAAAGTATCTTAATTCCGCTTTTGACGCGCTGACTGTCAAATACGGCTCATTCGAAAACTTTGTAAGAGACGCATTGAAAATCTCGGACGAAGAAATTGCTGAATTCAAAGACTATATACTTGAACCGTTAAATCCCTGCCGCTGAGCAGGGATTATCTTATTGCAGAACCTCTCTGTTTGCACCGTAGAATATATCATCCCGGCCTGAGATGAGCTTACAGAACTCCTCGAATTTATCCCAGGTGTCATCAACATCGAATTCATAGCTGTGACCCCAGATATAGAAGAGCTTTGGCTCATCGGGATCAAGGGAAATGAATTCCCGGGCGAGTGAAAAGAGCCTGTCAAAATCAGCATGACGGACCGTCGGTCTGAATTCTAGAAGATTGCTCTGAATATCAAAATCACCTGTACATACGGTAGTCCTGGCATATTTTATATTTGTATTATTACGGATTATTTCCGCGACATCGTGATTGAAATTCACTCCGCCGCCCGGATAAGCCATCCCTGTAATTTCATAGCCGGCAATTTCGGAGAGCATCAATCTGTCCTGCTCAACCTGACGGATAATCTCGGCCTCATCGCATCCGGTCAGGTTCGGATGAGTCAAAGTATGCGCGGCAATTTCATGGCCTTCATAGATAGTTCTCACCTCACAGGCGCGGGGTTTGACATGAGAAATCGTCTTATCATTTATTATCAGATGATTATCCGTCCCGAGCAATCCGGAATTGAGATTGAAAGTGCCTTTCAGTCCGTATTTATTCAGAACAGAAATAAGACGGCTGTCCTGAGTCACGCCGTCATCGTAGCTGAAAGTGACAGCTTTCTTTTTACCGTTAAACATAATTTGCACCTCGCTATTGATTTGAAAATAACGTAATGATATAATTCATACATAAACTGACTACGGGAAAGAATAAAATGGAAACTAATAAAGTAACAAGAATGACGGAAAGGGAGTTTTATAAGGCCTTTCTGATAATGACTGTAACTGTCGCTCTGCAAAATCTGATAGTTTACGGAGTAAACCTCGCGGATTCGGTTATGATGGGCGCTTACAACGAAACGGCGCTGAGCGGAGTCGGAATCTGCAATAACCTGCAGTATTTTCTTCACATGGCGGTTACAGGCGTTGCCAGCGGCATGACCGTTCTCGCTTCAAGATACTGGGGAGAACGGGATATAAAGTCAATCCACAGAGCAGGCGCGGTCGCGAATATCACGGGCTTTGCTTTTTCCGTTATCCTGTTTATACTCTGCATTTTTATCCCTAATCAACTCATAGCTCTTTATACGGATAAAACCGCGGTCGCCGCGCAAGCGGTCGAATACCTCGCGATTATAAAATACACCTATATTCTCTATGGAATGACTCAGATTCTGCTTGCAATTCTCAGGAGCGCGGAAACGGTAAAAATAGGTTTCTATGTTTCGCTGTCGTCATTCGGTATAAATATTTTCCTGAACTATATTTTAATCTACGGCAAATTCGGTCTGCCGGAAATGGGAATCAGAGGCGCCGCTCTCGCGACATTGATTTCAAGAATTATCGAATTCTCGGTTGTGTTTATCTATACTCTTGCGGCGGATAAAAAACTGAAGATGAAATTCATTGACCTTGTCAGAGCAGACAGAGAAATGTTCATGCAGTATATCAGAGTAGGGGTTCCCTTGCTGGCAAGTTCGGTTTCCTGGGGCTTTGCAATGAACATACAGGGAGCAATTATCGGGCGTCTTGAAGAGAGCGCAATAGCGGCAAACAGCATAGTGACGACTCTGTTTCAGGTCGCGACTATATTTACCTACGCTTCAAGCGGGGCCGCCTGCGTTTTGATTGCGAAAACAATCGGCGAGGGTGATACGATGGAAACCGTCAAAAAGCGAAGCAACGGGCTGCAGCTGCTGTTTGTTGCAATCGGTATCGCCTCAAGCATAATACTTATCGCCTGCAAATCGTTGATAATCGGCTTCTATGACGCAACTCCGACAACCGTTCATTATACGAATATTTTCACATGGATACTCGCAATAACAATAATCGGAACTTCTTACGAAGCGCCGACTCTCTGCGGAATTGTTTCGGGCGGCGGAGATACTTCATTCGTTCTGAGGAACGATATAATCTTCATGTGGCTGATAGTCCTGCCCGCATCGGCGCTGAGCGCATTCGTTTTCAGATTTCCCGTGCCTGTCACATTTGCCTGCCTCAAAGCGGATCAGGTATTAAAATGCGTTGTGGCGTTTTTCAAAGCAAAGAGTATGAATTGGGTAAAAAGTATAGAGAAGGAAAGCTGACCGGAATAAACCTTGCAGAGTTCAATGCTCCGCAAGGTTTTTACATATCATCGGTTTCATCAAGCAAAACGGCATGGGCGCAGCGTATTCCGTCAACTGCTGCCGAGACGATTCCGCCCGCATAGCCTGCTCCCTCGCCGCAGGGATAAACTCCTCGTATGTTTGACTGATAAATATCGTTCCTGAGAATCCTGACCGGGGAAGATGAGCGCGTTTCAGGGGCGGTAAGCACTGCATCGGGAAGAGCAAAACCGCTGAGCATCTTATCCATTTTCACAATGGCAGTCGCCATGGTATCGGTAATTCTTTCGGGCAGAATTTTTCTTATATCGCCGGGAACAACGCCTGTCGGACAAGATGGCTTAACGAAAGACAGCTTTGTACTTCTGTTTCCTGCGAGGAAATCACCGACGAGCTGACAGGGTGCCGAATAATCTCCGCCCGCCGCTTCAAAAGCTTTGCTCTCGATATTTCTCTGAATTTCAATACCTGCAAGAGGATGATCGCTTCCGAAATTTTCGGGTTCAATGCCGACGAGCAATGCGGAATTGGAATTTTCACCGTCTCTGGCATATTCGCTCATGCCGTTGACAACGACCCTGTTCTCTTCGCTAGAGGCACAGACGACCGTACCTCCGGGACACATACAAAAGGTATAGGCCCCCCTGCCGTGTTCGGGATGGCAGGCCATTTTATAGACGGCGGCGCCGAGCTTGGGATTTCCGGCGCAGTCTCCGAATTGCGCTTTATCGATAAGTTCTCTCGGATGCTCTATGCGAACCCCCATACTGAACGGCTTCTGAACAATCTCAAAACCGCGTTTATAGAGCATCTCAACGGTATCGCGCGCCGAATGTCCGATACAAAGCAAAAGCGTGTCGGTCTCAAAATCGGTCTTATTTCCGTTTATATCTTCAAATGTTATACCCTGAACCGATTTATTGGCAATGATAATATCGGTAAGGCGCGTATTGAATCTTACCTCACCGCCGAGTGAAATTATCTCCTCGCGGATTGCTTTCACTACCGCCCCGAGACGGTCGGTTCCGATATGCGGAGTTGCGGAATAAGCTATTTCTTCGGGGGCGCCATGATTGATAAGTTCATCAATAACTTTGGTAATGAAAGGGTCTTTGATTCCGGTTGTCAGTTTGCCGTCTGAAAAAGTTCCGGCTCCGCCCTCTCCAAACTGCACATTGCTCTGTGGATTCAGGTGCCTGCGGTTCCAGAAATCTTTAACCTGAGCAGTTCTTGTTTCAACATCGGCCCCTCGCTCGATTATCAGCGGTCTGAGCCCCTCTCTCGCGAGAATAAGTCCTGCGGTAAAACCCGCGGGTCCAAAGCCGACAATAACGGGACGCAATTCGCTTTTGCGCCTGTTATCGGGCTTTTCATAGGGCTTGATTTCATATAAACCGGCCTTTGAATTTGAAGCACGGCGCAGGATTTTATTCTCGTCACCCGCAATGTCTACAGCGATATTATATACAAAGCAAATATCGGATTTCTTACGTGAATCAATCGCCTTTTTAAGAATTCTTACACTCTTGATTATGCTTTCATCGCTTCTGAGCGCCTTAGCCGCTTTTGCTTTCAGCAAATTCTCGTCGGAATCAAGCGGTATTTTAATTTCGTTTATTCTAATCATTGAGTTCACCTGCGAGAAGGCCTGAAGCAAAAGCCCAGTGAAGATTGAAACCGCCACATCCGCCGTCAACATCGATAATTTCACCGCTGAAATATAAGCCCGGAATCAGTTTGGACTGCATTGTGAGCGGATTGATTTCATTTATATTTACTCCCCCGCTTGTAACCTGAGCGTTTGCAAATCCGCGGGTTCCGGTAATTCTTAAAGCAAAATCGTGAATTACTGAAGCGAGAAGTTCAATCATATTATCACTGAATTTATCAGAAAAGATAATCGCGTTTCCCTCGAATATCTCTGCGCGTTTCAAAATTTCCAATCCAATTTGCTTCGGCAGAATTCCGGTCAACAGATTCTCAAGCGGCTGACCTTCTTTTGCATTTATTATATCTTCAAGAATGCCTGAAAGATTATCGATTTCGGGCAGGAAATCTATATGCAGGACCGGATCGAATGCGTTGCGCAGTTCTCTTTCCGCAGAGGAAGCGAGTTCCATAGCCGCTATACCGGATACGCCGGTATCGGTAAAAAGAATCTCACCGGACGATTTGTATTCGCTGTATTCGCCTTCAAGAGTCAGTTCGACGCCCGATGCCCTCAATCCCTTGAGAGGTTTGACTTTGTCGGGCTCGGAATTAAGCGGAACAAGCGCGGGAACGGCCGGTGTCAGCTTATGGCCGAGCGCTTTGGCGAGTTTCAATACGCTGCCGTCACTGCCCTGTGATGGCGATGATTTGCCGCCGCCCGCAAGAATGATTTTTCTGCATTTATACTCTTGATTAATGACAAAGCACTCACTTTGCTTTTCAATTCTTGAAATCTCTGTTTCGGTAATCAAATCTGTTTTTTGTATATCCACACCGAATCTAAGTGCATCAAGCACTGAGGCAGCCGCGTTGCTGCGCGGATAAACACGCCCTTCGGTATCCGAGAACGTCATAAGCCCGAGAGATGAGAAAAACTCAATAACCTTCTCGGGAGAGTATTTATTCAATGCCGCGAAGGCAAATTCTTTGTTTCTGTAATCGTGCGAGAGAGCGTTGAGATTGGTCAGATTGCATCTGCCGTTGCCGGTTGCGAGAATCTTTTTCCCTGCTCTCGGCAGATGTTCAAAGAGTGCAATCTTCATACCGGAATGAAGGCGGTTCGCCTGAATTGCAGCCGCAAATCCCGATGCGCCCGCGCCGATTATACCGAGATTATATTCTTTCATAATATCACCGATGAAATTATACAATAATAATGAATTATAATCAAGATGTATTCAAACAGAAGCGGGTTTTGTTTATTCTGCCTTGATTTACATAAAAAACAGCCCGCCGATAAACAGCGGGCCATAATTATTGCGTGTTTCTATTAAACGCCGGTATTGGAGATAGTAGCTCTGTAGCAGCACTGCTTGATTCCATCCGGGCTGTACTTATAGCAGTATGCCGCATTTGTCATCTTGGGAATGACGAAGTCGGGTCTCTTTGCGCCCCAGATAAGCATCTGGCCTACCATGATATAGGGGGAGAAGAGATATGCGAGCTTGCGGGGAGAGCAGAGGTTCCACATACTGGTAGCAAACCAGCAGCAGTTGAAACCCCAGTTCCAGTAATTGTGGCGCTTGAGAGCATCAGAAATCTTGCCCATCTCTCTGCGTGAAACATTGGTGCTCATGCAGTATGCTCTGCCGTAGGTCTCGGGCTTGATCCAGTGTCTTTCAAGATTGAAGAAGATACCTGCGCCGTCGGTGCCTCTCTCTTTAAAGGCGCCCATTGAAAAATCGCCGTAAGGTTTGATATAATAATCATCACAGACCTTAAGGGGCTTATCGGTCAGGTTCTTGATATAAATCCAGCAATGGGGAACCTTCGGGTTTGCGAAGGTAACAAATACCCACATCTTCGCGACAGTGTCGCGGGGATTCTCTTTAGGCTCGGCAGGAGCAGCGGTAGTCTCTTCCTCTGCAGTTGCGGCGGTCTCTTCTTTGGCAGCCTTAGCAGCGTATGAAGTCATTGGAATTGCAGCAAGCATAATTACTGCAAGAATAAAAGCAAGAATTCTTTTAGTCATTTTCAAAATTCCTCCCGTTTATATAATAAACATACTTTCCTTTTTACTTGATTATATTACCATTATATTAATAATAAATCAAGAGGAAAATTACAATTTTTGTAATAATTTGTAATAATCAGACTCTAAGTCCAATAAGGCGACAGACCGCCCTGCGGAAGGCGGTCTGTCTGTTCGGGAAGATAAAATGAAGGTTATGAAGCATTTCTGCTTCGTTTAAAGAATAAACCTCAAACCTTAATTTTAGCTTAAAATCATATTTTTATTGAAGAATTATTTATATAATGTTATAATCAAATCGGTGAGAATATGAAACTCGGTAATTATGAATTAAACGGCTCTGCCGCACTCGCTCCTATGGCTGGAGTTACGGACAGAGCATTCAGGGAAATCTGCATAGAATACGGCGCTTCTTATGTTACAAGCGAGATGATAAGCGCAAAAGGGCTCACTATGGGCGACAGGAAGTCCGGATTTCTGATGACAATCGGAGAGAAGGAAATGCCTGCAAGCGTACAGATTTTCGGCTGTGAGCCTCAGACGATGGCCGAGGCGGCAAAAATGGTCGAGCAGACAGGATGCATTGCGGTGGATATAAATATGGGCTGTCCCGCTCCGAAGGTCGCCGGGCACGGCGGAGGCGCGGCACTTATGAAAAATCCCGATCTTGCCTCTGAAATCGCTGACGCCTGCGTGAATGCAGTAGATATACCGGTCACATGTAAAATCCGCTCGGGTTGGGATGATGACAGCATAAACGCCGTTGAGCTGGCAAAGAAACTTGAGCAAGCCGGAGCAAGTGCAATTACGGTTCACGGCAGAACAAGGAAGCAGATGTATGCCCCTCCCGTGAATTACGGGATAATCCGCAAAGTCAAAGAAGCAATATCCATACCGGTTATCGGAAACGGCGATGTGACTGATATCCGGAGCGCGGAGTTTATGCTGAAGGAAACAGGTTGCGATCATCTTATGATCGGCAGAGGAGCGTTGGGAGCACCCTGGGTATTTGCGCACATCAATAATTATTTCAGGACCGGAGAATCTGCTCCGGAACCGTGCGTTGAAGAAAGAATGGCGGTTATGATAAAGCACATCTCCCTGCTCTGCGAATACAAGGGAGACTATGTCGGTATGAGAGAGGCGCGAAAACACGCCGGGTGGTATATAAAAGGTATGCGCGGCGCCGCATCATTCCGAAGGGAAATCGGAGAACTGGAAACAATGGATCAGCTTAAAAGACTTGCAGAAAGAGTTATTGAATCTGCTGAGGAATATTATCGGGAGGGTATTGAATGAAATACGGAAAAATAACAAAATCAATTGTATGCATCTTGCTTGCCGTGGCAGTTCTCTTGCCCGGCTCGGGGGCTTATGCGGCTTCCGAAGAAATAATACACAAATGCACTCCTCCCGAAGAAGGCGAGTATCTTTCCGTTCCGGAGCCGGAAGGCATGGATACAAATGCAGATTGGGACAGGGCTTTCAATCTGGTTTTCAACGCGGTTTATAATGATACGGTACAATCGGAAAACGCTGATATAACAGTTGATATATCATCCTGCAATATCCCTTATACCGATGCAAACATTGAATATATCAGCAACCATGTTTTCAGCTCTCCCGAGCTTTTTGCCGTAAGTCATAAAAGTTATTATTATTCGTCGATCGGCAGTACGCTTTCAAAACTCTATTTTTCGGGAAATCCCGCAGAAAACAAGGCAAAATATGCCGAGTGCGAGGATGCCGTCGAGCAGCTGCTTTATGAAATCAAAGGAAACAATGCTCTTACCGATGTTGATAAATGTCTCCTGCTTCACGATCGTCTTGTTTCATACTGCGAATACGACTATGCAAATTATCTGAGCGATACAATACCCGATGAAAGCTACGATGCTTACGGAGCTTTGGTTAAAAGAACCGCAGTATGCAACGGATATGCTCTGGCTTATATGTGGCTTCTCGACGAGCTCGGAATAGAAAACTATCTTATAAGCTCAGAACAGATACAGCACGCTTTCACAAGGGTTATAATCAATTCCGAGGCGTATTACTCGGACACAACCTGGGATGACCCGGTGTGGGATGTTCCCGGAAGAGTCAAGCATGAAAACTTCATGTTGTCTTTTTCCGCTTTTTCGGGAACCCATAAAGGAGCTACGGATTTCAGCGACGATGCGACTTCAACTGTTTATGAAGATTATTTTTCCGCAGATTCAAAGGCTCAGGTTCTTTATATCAACGGTAGTTTTTATTATCTGAAAGAGTCATCATCAAACAGCTCCAAATACGCAGTTTATAAAAGAGATATGAGCGGCAACGAGTCGGAATTCTTCCTGATTGACAGATATATGAGCGTCAATACCTCCTCATACTCGTGGACGAACTATGACACGGCCCCGAAAATTATAAATATCGGAAATGAAATCATTTATACATGCGCAAGACAAGTCCGCTCCTACAATGTTTTGACAAATGAAGAAAAGCTGATTTATACTCCTTCTTCGGCGCTGTTCCCCGAAAACAACTATCGTCTGATCGGTCTCAGACAGATTGACGGAAAAATATATGTCACTTCAAATAACGCGACCACATTTGATTCGGCAACGGTTTCCGAACATACGGAGTCTTTCGTGTATTGTAACCACTCACAGAAAGAAACACTGAGGCAAACCGAAGGCAACTGCAGAACTCCGGTTTATAAAACCGAAATATGTAAGGGCTGTCATGCAGTAACCCACTCAAGCGGATACGGCAGCCATATTCCGGGCGCATCGGCAAAAGAAAATGTTGTTCCTTCAACCTGCACTGAAGGCGGTCACTATGACAATGTAGTGCGCTGTACTGTATGCCGTAATATCCTGAACTCCGAAACAATCATTACGCCGCCCTCAGGTCACTCATATTCGATATCAGTAACGCCGCCGACATGCACAGCGAGCGGATATACCACTCACGCCTGCCACTGCGGAGATTCGTACACCGATTCGTATAAGAATCCGCTCGGTCACAGTTTCACAAATTATAAATATAACGGTGATGCAACACCCGAAAGAGACGGCACCGAAACAGCAAAATGCGACAGATGCTCCGCAACGGATACAAGAATCAAAGAAGGAACAAAAATCACGAATCCGACCTATGCGGCAAGAATCAATGTCCGCTCTTCGGCAAACATCAGCTACCGCTCGGATGTTACGGTAACGGCAACTGCCGATAATGTCCCCGCCGGATACTGCCTTGCAATCTATGACGGCGGCACCGAACTTGCCACAGGCACAAATTCAAGAGTCTCTTATCACGTCGGCGAAATGAGAAGCAACCGCACCTTCACGGTGAAAATAATAGATGCAAATAAAACGGTACAGACTGATTTGAACAACAATCTGCTTCAGAGAACAATACAGGTTAATGTTAATTCAGGTTTCTTTGCCAGAATAATCGCCTGGTTCCGTTCGCTCTTCGGTTCGCTGCCGAAAGAAGAAATCTAGAAGGCATATCAAAACATATATGAGAAAGCCCGCAGGATATCCTGCGGGCTGTTCTTTGCTTTATATATCCGATAAATCAACATCAGGCGCGATGGTTATACGGTATCCGGGGCATATGGATTCAATTTCGGAATAGATAATTTTAAGCGCTTCCTTCGGATCAATTGCAAAACTGAGAACAACGTCAAAGCGCATATCCTTTTTATCCATATCCACGTAGAAGCCGTGAACCTGAATTGCCCAGTCATGGGAAAGCACTGCTTCTGTGACCCTGTCTCTCATTTTCGCCGATTCGTCACATCCGGTATTATATGAATAAATACCGATAGCTGTTAAGATGATTCCCGTTTCGACATAAACATCCTCGGAAAGGTGGCGCGCGATAAGATCTATTTCATTGGCGGTCATAGTATCGGGGACCTCAATGTGAACGCTCGCGTAATTCTTTTCGGGCCCGTAATTATTTATAATCAGGTCATATGCGCCGCGAACACCGTCATGAGAGGAAATAATGGATTTTATCTTTTTTGTAAGATCCGGGTCACTCCGTCTGCCGAGAATATCATTGACCGTCTCAATCATTATCTCAATGCCGGCTTTTATGATAAATATTGAAATAACCGCGCCGACATACGCCTCTGTTGATATTTTAAAAGCCATATATACAAGAGCGGAAACGAGCACGGAAGCAGAAATCACCGCGTCAAACAAGGCGTCGGAACCCGAAGCGATGAGCGAACCGGAATTGACGGCCTTACCGCGTTTTTTGAAGAATGAGCCGAGAATTATCTTGACAGGCACGGCGACCGCAATGATAATCAGCGAAACAGCTGTATATTCGGGCTTCTCGGGCGAAATAATCTTTTTCACCGATTCCGTGAATGCAGTAATACCCGCATAAAGGATAATCGCCGCGATTATCATAGAGCTCAGATACTCTGCCCTTCCGTGACCGAGCGGATGCTTTTTATCCGGGCGCTTACCGGAAAGCTTAGCGCCGGCAATTGTGATTATACTGGAAATCGCATCTGTAAGGTTATTGACAGCGTCAAGAGTGACAGCGATTGACTTAGAGATAATACCGACGCCCGCCTTAAAAGCAGCCAGAAAAATATTTGTGATTATTCCGATTACGCTGGTCTTTACTATTATCGACTGTCTGTTCTCTTCCCGTTTGAGAAGTTCCGAACCGGAAGGATTACCGATTGAATTGTCTGACATTGAATACACCTCTTATTCGGAAAGATTATTGAGAAGTTTATAAAGAAGAGCATAGAGCTGCTTCGCTTCATCAGGAGTAAGCTTTGCGCATTTACCGACCGTCTCCGGCACATGCAGTGCTTTTTCACGAAGATTCCTGCCCTCATCGGTCAGAAATATCGATACTACGCGTTCATCGGCTTCATTCCTCCGCCGAATAACAAAACCTTTTTTCTCCATACTCTTCAGGAGCGGAGTCAGAGTACCCGAATCGAGAAAAAGCTTACTGCCGAGTTCTTTTACCGAAATACCGTCCCCGTCCCAAAGCACCATCATAGCAAGATACTGAGTATAAGTCAGCCCGAGCTTATCGAGCACTGGAACATATTTTTTAACTATTTCCTTGCCGGCCGCATAAAGCGGAAAGCAGAGCTGATTATCAAGCTTCAGCACGTCATACTTTTCCATTACTATCACCGTTAATTCTGTGAATTATAGGCCTCTCTGACTGCTCTGGCCAGCTGGTCGGCACAGGATGTCGGCCTTCTGCCGCAGGTATTACCGAGAAGCTTTTCTTCAATATAGCTGACGGTCTGACCTTCAAGAAGCTTTGAAATAGCTTTAAGGTTACCGTTGCATCCGCCTTCAAAAGAAATGTTTGTAACTACGTCACCGTCAAGATTGAAATGAATAAACTGAGCGCATACCATTTCGGTTTTATATGTATATTCCATATTATACCTCCGCATCAAAGAAGCTTGGCTACTTCGCTGTCTATTTTTGCGGGAGTAACGGTAGGAGCGAATCTTTCAACAACATTGCCGTTTCTGTCAATCAGGAATTTTGTGAAATTCCATTTGATTTTACTGCCGAGCACCCCGCTCTTCTGAGATTTAAGCCAGGTATAAAGAGGTTCCTCTCCTTCTCCGTTAACCTTGATTTTCGCAAACTGCGGGAAGGTTACGCCGAATTTAACCGAACAGAAACTCGCGATTTCGCCCTCGGTTCCGGGAGCCTGATTTGCAAACTGATTGCAGGGAAAATCGAGAATTTCAAATCCCCTGTCGCGATACTTTTCATATAAATCTTCAAGGCCGTCATACTGCGGAGTAAAGCCGCAGCCCGTGGCGGTATTTACTACCAGAAGCACCTTGCCCTCATAATTCTTCAGCGGGACCTCTTCGCCGGTTATGCTTTTTACCGTGAAATCGTAAATATTCATTTCTGATTCCCCTTTCATTGATTTCCATTATATTGTACACAATTTAATTGAGCTTGTCAAGAGTTGATTTTGATTTTCGGTTCTGTTCTTTCAATTCTCTTCCCGCAAAGAGTTATCTCCTTCCTTAAAAAACATAAGAATAAAAGAATCAACCCGCAGGAAATAATCCTGCGGGCTTTTTCGGGCGGCTGTGCCGCTCATTTTTGATTTGTTGCTTCAGTTGACAGCTTTACTTATGCAGCCTGGCCGAAGATAGCAAGGATGTTGCTGAGGAAAGCGGTGATAGCGGTAAGGTCGATGCCGCCGAGGAACTTCTGAACTATAGCAATAATTCCGGAAGCTTCAAACTCACCGAGAAAACCTGTCAGAGTCTTAGCAAATTCAAGAGCCTGATTTACGAAATCCATGAAATATACCTCCGTTATAAATTTTGGGCTTTTGCCTGACTGTATTATACTACATTCGGTTGATTTTGTCAAATTCAGCTTATAAACAGATTACAAAATTGACTGAATTGACATATTTATACTCTCTCTGAGATCAAGGAGCCAGGTCGCTTCGTGGGGATAATTCTTGAAAGTGATATCACCGGTCAGCTCATCGGTTTTTTCTTTGCCTGCAAGGGATTCCAGATATTTCAGAGCCCTGAAATCCTGAAATGCATCTGAGAGAACTTTGAGACGAAGGGAGCATACGACTTCTCCGTTTTCACCAGGATAAACAACAAACGGGTCCCCCGCTTCATAGCCGCCCAATCCGTCGGACGACTCATAGGGGTTGATTTTTTCCAAGGAAAGCACGGAATTATAGAAATTATATCCCCAATGCAGGAAACCCTCAACATCATATTTAGCCGCGAGGACGCCGAAAACACGGTTTCTCACTGAAGGCATAGCTATGAATCTGTTGGGGACATATTGATTTCTCTGACCGCAGCAGTAATAGGTCCAGAAATGCTCTACCCTGCCGATGAAATCCTCAATATGAGTCTCGCTCGGAATCGGGATATCAACAGCGCCGTTCTTGTAAAACTCATAATCGGATAAGGCGTCAATCACGGGATAGCCCGCAAAAATCTTTTTGATAAGCGAAGCCCGATACATATACGTTTCAAGCTGATCGCCGCCCGGCTCATCGGAAATATGGAAAAAGACCCTGTCGTGAAGACCTTTTTCTTTGATAAAAGCGTTGAGACAAACGGAGAGTTCCGTTAAGAAACGGTTATATTCTTCGCTTCGGGTCTCGGTCTCCCAGCCGAATATTCTCTTTTCCGCGCCGGTTTCATCAACAGCCATAACCTTGGGTGAATGCTCCGCCCCCCACTGAGTAAAGAAATGACTCATTTCAAAGTATTCGATGCCGTTTTCAAGGCAGATTTCAACCCATTTTCCGAGCCTTGAAAGGTCGAATTCATAGGAATTTCCGTTCAGTTTTACTCCGACCAGCTGAGTGGTTGTTCTTTCGCCGCCGACCTGTGTATCAAGCGCGGGAGTGAAAAGCGGAGTCAGAATACAGTTCATGCCGTGATCGGTTGCCGTTCTGATGAAATTCCCGAGTATTCTTAAGAATTCATCCGAGAAGAATTCAACGCCATAATAATCGCAGATGGCATCGCAATGAAACCAGTTAGTATAAATCAGCTCCTGTTTCGGCAGTTCCGCGTTGATAATATTGACTTTCAGGGATTTAACAATGCCGTTAAGCGAAACTTCGATAATATGTTCCCCTGTCAGATTCACGGGCGAGAACTCGAACCAGAAGGAATACCATCTGCCGGCTTTCGCGTTTATCAGATTGCCCGGAAAAAGAATATCGGGATAATTGCCGGGCTCTTTGCTGATATAGAAATCATCGGCGCTCTCGTCAGCGGCTTTCACAACCGGTACATCGGCAACGGTATAAACAGATATATACTGCTCATATTTTTCATCGACGGCCGCTTTCACTTCGCCGTCTTCATCCGCGCTGAAAGCAAGCTGAAATGACAGGCGCTCATTTTTAAGCATTGAATAAGCCGAACGTTCTTCACATACGGGCTCTTTTCCGGAAAAGACTTTTTCCAGAGATGAAAGAAGCTTGATATTCATATGAACACTCCCTGTAACAAAACCGCCCGAAGCAAAGACAACGGGCGGAAATGGTTTTAATAGAATT
This sequence comes from Oscillospiraceae bacterium, assembly GCA_902792905.1. Taxonomy (GTDB): domain Bacteria; phylum Bacillota; class Clostridia; order Oscillospirales; family Acutalibacteraceae; genus CAG-177. The sequence continues at coordinate 7,202 of CADBBH010000012.1, read as the reverse complement.
ATTCTGCTTTTTCTTCGATTGAAGAAGTACAATGGGGGCACTTGGTAGCGTCGATTGCGATTTCGCTCTTGCAGAAGGGGCAGACCTTGGTGGTCGGTGCGGCTTCCTCTTCCGGTTTCTTAACCTTATCATTGAGCTTGTTGATTGATTTTACAATTATGAAAATCACAAAAGCCATAATTATGAAGTTGATAATTGCACTGATAAACGCACCGTAGGTAAGCACGTTTGCTCCGGCCTCCTGAGCCGCGGCAAGAGTCTCATATGTGTTTCCGTCAAGAGCGACAAAGAGATTCTCAAAGCTGCCCTTGGTTATGAGGCCGATAAGGGGCATAATGATGTCGTTAACGAGGGAATTGACTATTGCCTGAAACGCGCCGCCGATGATAACGCCGACTGCAAGGTCAATGACATTACCTCTCATGATGAAAGTCTTGAATTCGCCGAAAAATCCTTTGGTCTTTTTCATAGATGAACCCTCCTTAATTTGTTAAATAAATATTATCACACAAATCTTTAAAGGTCAACACCTTCAAGATCAAAAGCGGGAATAAATATTTCGCTGCTCGAAGACTTCTGCTGAAAGAATACATTTCCGAAACCGAGTTCTTTTATCTTTGACTTCACTATTGAGTATTCGCGGGCCGAGAGCGGTCTGTCAATCGGCTTGATTTCCTTGGCTTTGCCGAAAGGAGTATATTGCCTCATAACGCTGATACATGTATCGGTTCCGAGATTATCCCGTACCCAGGCAAAGATTTTTTCCGCCTGAGAAACATTGCCGGGCAAAACCATATGACGGATGATTATGCCTTTTTTTGCAATGCCGTTTTCATCTGTTTCAAGCTGACCGACCTGACGGAACATTTCAAGAACAGCCCGTGACGCAACCTCAAAGTAATCGGGTGCGCAAGAGTATTTGAGAGCGGGAGCTGAATCAAAATATTTAATATCGGGAAGATAAATATCCACAAGCCCTTCGAGCATTTTCAATGTATCCGCCTTCTCGTAAGAAGAAGTATTATATACAACGGAAACGGGTGAATGATACTCACTGAGAACTTTTGCCAGCATCGGCACATAATGTGAAGGAGTGACGAGGTTGAGATTATGAACGCCCTGATCTATAAGGTTATCAAATATTCTTTTAAGCTGAGTTTCGGTTATATCCTTTCCGAAACACTCGCGGCTGATTTCGCCGTTCTGGCAATATACGCATCTCAGATTGCATCCGGAAAAGAACACCGCTCCTGAGCCCTTATCCCCGCTTATCGGCGGCTCCTCCCAGAAATGAGGCGCTGCTCTCGCGATTCTGAAGTTTTCCCCTACTCCGCAAAAGCCTATATTCTCCGTGCGGTCAACATTGCATTCGCGCGGACAGACCGAGCAGTTCAAATCTTCACCCCCTGCCGAAAATAAAATGCGGTTGAATTTATAGATATATTATAGTATAATACTTTTAATTATTTACAAACCAATTATAATTAATAAAACAATTTGTGTCAACATATATCGGATTATGAATAAGAGAAAAACAATCATCATTATATCGGCTGTACTCGCTCTTGCGGCGGCTGCCGCTTTGATTCTCGGTGTAACGCTCAGAAAAAGCGCGAAAGAAAAGCCTGCAGATGAAACGGCCGTTTCGGTCACCGAAAAAGAGCAGGACAAATCCGCAGAATCAAAAGAGAAATATACTCCTCCGGCATTTCCTCTTGCAGTAATATTTGATTCATTCGGTGAAGATGCACAGGATAAAATCGAAAAGCTCGGTGAATACGGCTTCAACACGGTAATATTTGATTATAACAAAAACCGCGAAACCGATATAGAAACGCTCATAGAGAAAGCAAAGGAAAAAGAGCTTTACGCGGGAATTAGATTTGACTGCAAAAATTCTGAGAACACCGTGAAATTCATCAATTCGGTTTCTCCGGGATTCATAATAATTACAGGTGATGGAGCCGAAGCAAATAAAAGCGCAAACGCCGTCTCAGACTTATATTATACGGGCTTTGAGGCGCATGCAGATTCGGATACGGAAAGCATTTCCGGGTTTGATTTTATATTTGTCAATCAGGCGGATGCCGCAGTCGGGAGTTTCACGAAATCGCTGGACAGTTGGTTTGAATTCCCCGCCGATATATGGGTATGTTTCAATTCACGGTCATTCGGAGATATGACAGCCTCCGAGACGGAGAGCATCATCAGAACTCTCGACAGAGATGATTATTCAGAACTCAGCGCGGCTACGGCGTTTTCGTCATACTCGGGCCTGCTTGAATCGGATTCCGCTCAGGCAAGAACAATATGCGAATTCATAAAGAACAGAGAAACGCATCTGTTATCAAAAGATTTCGAAATCACCAACTACGCTGATAAGAATATCACAACCGATAAACCTGAAATAAATTTCAGAGGCACTTCGAGCCCGCTCTACGACCTTCTATGCGACGGAAAAGAAGTGGAGAGAACAGAAAACGGCGATTTCACCATCGACTGCAAACTTGCAGGCGGTGCGAATACAATCACCTTCTCTCATAAAGGAAAAGATTATAAATACAACGTTAACTACAAAGTGACGCTTCTGAAAAGTGTCTCTCCGCAGGACTCTATAAATGTTCCTTCGGGAATGACAGTTGATTTTTATGCGGTCGCGCTTGAAAATTCAAATGTTACACTGCTCTTCAACGGCAATTCATACACAATGAAAGCCGTTATTGAAGAGAGCGACGACGATTTTGAAAGCCCATCCGGTTTCTCAACATATAAGACAACGCTTAAAATGCCCGCCGGCGGTTCTGCCGCGAAGAATATGGGGATTTATAAAGTAACGGCAACCAGCAACGGCCTGACCGAAACAAAAAGCGGAGCATCGATAACAGTAAACCCCGCTCCGAGAGTGACCATAGAAAAAGTCCGTACCACCGCTCCAAGGAGGAGCTCGATGACCTCGACGAGCGCGACCTCTGCTGCGCCTGCAACTCAGATTACAACGACAGCCGAAGCGGCATCTACAGAGTCGATGCCGTCAACCAGAGTAAAAAGAGGTAACAGAACCACAACATCGAGAGCATCTGCAACCTCCTCGCAGAGTGATACTCAATCCGCTTCAACACAAGCCAATCAGCGCCTGCAGAAATACTCATATTCAAGCGATTACGGACTCGGAAAAGCGAAGATAGTTGAAGTAATCGATGATTACTGCGAGGTTTATCCCGGCAGCAATCTCTCAACAAATTCCATTCCAGACTGTTCCCCCTTCCTCAAGGGCACAGCCGACTACATGACCGGCACGGCGGCAATCGATTCCGATACATATTATTATCTCAATTCGGGCTATAAGATTCCTTACTCCAGGAAGGATAACAGCGCCTCAGGCAAGGTAACCGTTACTCATATCAAAGTTTCCGACGGCTATATTATGCCTTCAAACAGCGTTAACATTGTGTCCTGCGAAACGGTAAACGGAAACACGAAGATCAAACTCGATATGAACAGAAAAGTGCCGTTCAATGCTCGCCTTACGGGCCAGACATATACCGACAACGGCTTCGGCAGAAAATATAAGGTGAACGCCGTAGATTTTACGGGCATTGAATTCACTTTCTTTGATACTGTCAGTATTACCGGTTCGCTTGATTTCAGCTCTTCAATGCTCTCGAAGGGCAAAACTTCCGTATCGGGCGACGAGGCAAAACTCAGCATTTCGTTTACGAATAAAGGCAGATTCTACGGCTGGCACTGCGAATATGATTCACAGGGTTATCTTATCATAACAATAAAGAAAAAGCCCGCTTCGATTTCGGAATATACGATTATGATTGACGCAGGTCACGGCGGTGTGGATTCCGGAGCCGCCTGCGCAGTCTCATCGGGCGCCTGGAATGAAAAGAAGCTCAACCTTTCAATCGCCTCAAAAATCAAAAACGTACTTGAAAACGAGGGCGCAAAAGTAATAATGACAAGAAGTGGCGACAGTTATCTGAGTCTTGCTTCGAGAACGGCAATGATAAGGAAATATCATCCCGATTTGTTCATTTCCGTTCACTGCGACGCGGCAGGTACCTCGAGCGCATACGGCACGACCGCCTACTATTACAGGGCGTTTTCACAGCCGCTCGCAAAATATGTTCACGAATCAATCGTTTCGGCATATAATAATTCGATTTATGCCGGAATGAACCGAAAAGGAACTAACCGCGGTGCGCTCTACGGCTGCTACCGGGTTACCAGAGTCGAGGAATGCCCGTCAATACTTGTGGAATACGGCTTTGTAACCGAAGCAATCGAATGCCGCGCAATGCAGAATTCGACCAACAGAGACATCCTCGCAAAAGCGACCGTAAACGGAATAAAGAAATATATTGCTAATTCATAAACAAAGGGGGAATCCCGATGCCGATCAAAATACCGAATGAATTACCGGCAACCAAAATTCTGACCAGAGAGAATATCTTCGTAATGACGGAGACCAGGGCTATGACTCAGGATATCCGTCCGCTTCAGATACTTGTACTCAACCTGATGCCGACAAAAATAGATACCGAAACCCAGCTTTCACGCCTTCTCGGCAATACGCCGCTTCAGGTGGAGCTGACTCTTATGCACACAGAAACACATAAATCCAAGAATACAAGTGAGGAGCATCTGCTCGCGTTCTATCAGGTCTTTGACGACATAAAGGACAAATACTTTGACGGAATGATTATCACCGGAGCGCCGGTTGAGCATCTGGAATTCGAAGAGGTCGAATACTGGGAAGAACTCTGTGAAATTATGGACTGGAGCAAGAGCCATGTCCATTCCACATTCCATATCTGCTGGGGCGCTCAGGCAGCGCTCTACCATCACTTCGGCATACCGAAAACCCGGCTTGACGAGAAGCTTTTCGGTGTATTTCCGCATACGGTTGAACACAAAAAAAGCATACTTGCCCGCGGATTCGATGATATATTCTATCTTCCTCATTCAAGGCATACATCAATCAGCAGAGAGGATATTGAAAATGAACCGAAGCTGAAAATAATCGCTTCATCTCCCGTCGCAGGAGTTTCGCTGATGATGACAAAAAACGGCAGGCAAGTCTTCATAACCGGCCACGCCGAATACGATCAATATACACTTGATAAGGAATACAGACGCGATCTTATGGCGGGAAAGCCGATTCACTGCCCCGTGAATTATTATCCTCATGATGATATGACTCAGCCGCCGACGGTCTGCTGGAGAGCTCACGCGAACCTGCTGTATTCAAACTGGCTCAACTATTTTGTCTATCAGTCAACGCCGTATGAACTCAACAATATCAGCACCGAGACAGGCGAAGAAATAAATGAATAATGTATATTATATAAAAATTTTAATAAAAAATTAAAATAATTGTTTACTTTTTGATTTTTTTATTATATAATGTATTTGAGGGAATATATTTTGAAAGGAGAAACACCATGCCTGCTTTTACTTATGAAATAGTAGAAACCGTAGCAGTTCTTTCCGAAAACGCCAGAGGATGGCGCAAAGAACTTAACCTCGTCAGCTGGGGCGGCAGAGATCCGAAATATGATATCCGTGAATGGTCACCCGAGCATGACAGAATGGGCAAGGGCGTTACGCTCAGCGATGAAGAGATGAAAGCTCTCGTTGCCGCGCTCAAAAAGATGTAATTAAATATTTACAAAACACTGTGCCGCAGTTCTGCGGCACTTTTGTTTTATGCAGTTATCAATAAAAAGAATCCACTGCATTGCTTAAACGCAAGGTTCAAAATGCTTAGCAGTCACAAACGACCGTACTGCTTCATGGCAAATATATGGGATTCCGAATAAAAAGTCAGCTTATATAAAAAATACTGTGAACGGTTAAAAACGCCCCCTCCTGCCGAGGAGAGGGCTGATAAACCAGTTTTAATGGATTTTTCAAGATAATACCGAAAAAATCAATATTATCAAGGCGTTCGGCGTGATTCAGGTCACGCCGATATTTCTTTGCCTTGGGCTTGTTCTGATTCTTCGGCATACCTCATCAGGCTTTTAACGGGAATAAAGCCGATAAAGTCGTATTTGATGTGGATTTTGCGGATGCGGTGTTTCTTTGAAGTAGATAACTTCGGTTTCTTTGAATAAACAATACATTCACCGTTATCATCATCGTCGATTGCTTCATCGGTATTATTATCCACATCGCAGTTTTCGATGTATATGCCCTGAATCAGTTCGTGAAGATTGTAGCCGTTAAGACCGTCGTCTTCTATGTGAGATCTGACAAGTGAAACGAACCTGTCAAGATTCTCTGTATTCTGTTCCTGTGTATCAATTTGTTTCTGTAACTGTATTGCTTTTGATTTGAGTTCAGCCTGCTCTGAGTCATAACCTTCGGAAAGCATTCTGAATCGTTTATCGGATATTTTGCCTTTAGCATTATCCTCATAGGTTTTTGTATAAAGTCTGTCTATTTCCGCTATACGGTTCTCAGCAAAGGAAAGCTGCTTTTTCAGAGACTTCAGTTCCTGTTTGCTGACACTCTCGCTCACCCGCTTCATGTATTCGCGGAAATACGGCTCATGACAGTAAACAAACGAGATTACTTCCTTCAGATGTTTCCAAACCAGTCTTTCAAGAACCTCTGCTCTGATGAAGTGAGTTTTGCATTCACTATGGTTTTTATGATGAACCGAGCATTCAAAGAAATCCTGCCTTGACTCAAAGTTGTTCGATGTGCAGTAATACATATTACTGCCGCAATCATAGCAGTAAATCAATCCGGAAAAGATATGACTCTTTCCTGTCTTTGTTCTGCGATGACGTTTTTCACGGATTATCTGAACTTTGTTGAATGTATCCTCATCTATGATTGCTTCGTGAGTATTCGGCGTTATAACCCAGTTTTCTTCTGGATTCTTCCTTTTCTTTTTATCCCAAATAGAATTACGAAAAGTTTTGAATGCAACCGTGCAGCCGGTATATTCTCTTCGTTCGAGAATTCGTATAACCGATTCAGTTACCCATCTGCAAGGATTTTCTTTAATATTGCAATTTGTCGGTAATCCTTTTTCTTTTTTATAGGCTGTAGGTGTCAGGATATTCTCTGATTCCAGCTGCTTGGCAATCTGGCTCGGACCTCTGCCCTCTAAGCAAAGGCTGAATATATGCTTTACAACTTTTGCAGCATCTTCATCGACAATCCAGTGGTTACTGTCATCA
>CADBBH010000011.1 GCA_902792905.1 Oscillospiraceae bacterium | reverse complement strand
CCGGCAATATTCTACTCTTTTTATCGACTGATTTCCACTGTTTTATGATTTATTGTCAGTTTTTTGTTTCTTCCTTGCGTTTAATTTTTCACTCAAACTGCGGGCCTCAGAAGGCATAAAAATACCGCCCACAATAAGTGAGCGGTTCACTGAATATATAATTATTTTAGGGGACATTTGTTGCTAAAACAATAACAAATTGCCCCCTAAATTGCAATAGGAGTTTTTTTGTTTTCAGCGCAAATTGTAATTAAGGCATATATAGGATTAAAGTATCTGCCACCTCTCATATTTTCCTGCGTTTCCTCTTTTCTGCGCTTTCTTAAATTGAATTTCATTATCTAATGATTTTAGCCGTACTATTAATCTCGGCATAAAGAAACCAAGTTCATTGCACATTCGTTTATAAACGAGTTTGTTCGGAGTATAGAAGGGGTTTTTCCACACTGCTGAATCCTTGCGCCCCGAAGCTCTCAGAATTGCCGCAGCAAGAGCGGTGCTTCTCGACCCACCCTTTGAACAGCAGACATACAAATCTGTAACGCATTCGGGAAGTCCGCGGATAAACTTTATAATTTCCCTCGCATGTGCTCCGTTGAAAGCACCGGGATAATCGGCAAAATCAACATCAGGAAAAGGCAAAACCAGTTTATACGGAATTGTATTTTCGGACAAAAAACTGTTTGTCCTTTCTGTGCAAGAGATCAGCGCGTTTTTTTCCATAGGATATTCAAAAGCGTCAATTCTGATTGCGGGAACCGGCAAAATATGAATCGCGTATTTCTTTAAAACGACTTTTCTTTTCATGCAAAGCCTCCTTCATGCTGTTTTTCATTATTATACTGCAGACGATGGGCATTTTTTAACCCTTCGCTGGAGTTGTTATAATATAGGAAAAGAACAGAGACAGATACCTCTTTCCAAAAGATATATAGTCAATACTACCCGGTATGTTCAGGTTTTTAATTATTATATATGTTTTCAGCCCGCATCGGTAATTCCGGTGCGGGCGTTTTTCGTTTTCTGCGCAAATTGTAATTAAGGTATATATAACCTGTTTTTGATTTGCTGATTATTACATGTGGCATTTTACGGACATAACATTGAATATAATTCAATTATCAAAGGCAGGAGGCAGGAATATGAAAGATAAAGAAATAAGAAAAATCCTTATAGAATATCTGAAGGCCTCGGGGAATGAAATCCGCATATATCAGGAAAAAACCATCGGCACTTCCGTATGTGATATTATGGCGGTAACCGATATTCTTACCGGCTATGAAATAAAAAGCGATTCGGATAATTATGTGCGGCTGGATTCACAGGTTTCTGCATATAACAGGTATTTTGACCAAAACTATATTGTATGCGGAAAATCACATGTCAACAGCATAAGCATCAGAATTCCCGATGATTGGGGAATTATGTGCGTTACCGAAAATACAATCAATATAATCAGAGAGGCAAAACGCAACATTTCGGTTGACAGAAGACGTCAGCTTTCCGTTTTGTGGAAGCTTGAGCTGAAGAATCTGCTTATTAAAAACGATATGCCTATATATGCTCAAAAGGAAAAAGGTTATATCGCCGATGTACTGTCTGAATGCGTTGACTGGAAACTACTTGGTTCCCAGATAGCTTACGAGCTCTTACACAGGGATTATTCGCTTTATCAGGCGGAGGACTATACTATCCGTTCGGAAGGTAAAAGCGGCGTTGCTGAGGCAATTGTCAATCTTCCGACAAATGAAATAATAGATAATCTTTCCGAAGAAGACTTAACACAATACACACTTGACCAGTGGATTTCAATTTACAACAAAGCAAAGGCCGTAAGAGAAAGAAAAACAAACATATATCAATCGGAGAAGCCGGTGCTCACACCTCACGAAATAACATACAAGGATATCGAAGTGTCTCTCGGTGTTCCGTGGATCAGGCCAAATTTTATTGACGACTTCATAAGATACCTGCTTGAAATACATTACAAGGCTAAGTTTGCGAGCTATGAACCGATAACCGGAAACTGGTACATTGAAAATAAAAGAATCGCCAATGATTATCCCAACGCTTATACAAAATACGGCACAGTTAGATATAATGCTTTAAGGCTGATTGAAGCAATGCTCAATCTCCGTGAAATCAAGGTGTATGATGACGGCACTGAGTTTAACGAGAAAGAAACCCTTGCCGCTCTTGAAAAGCAGAAAATAATAGAAGACGAATTCAAAAAATGGATATGGGAGGATGAAATCCGCCGCTGGGAAGTTGAGGAGGAATACAATAAACTGTTCGGTCAATACAAAAAGAAAAAATATGACGGAAGCAAACTCGATTTTCCCGAAATGTCAGAGGGCTGCACTCTGTATGGATATCAGAAAGACGCTGTTCAGAAAATCATATCAGAGAAGAATACACTCCTTGCCTTTGATGTCGGCGCCGGCAAAACATACATTATGATTGCGGCGGCTATGAAAATGCGCCAGATGGGTCTTTCACGAAAAAATATGTTTGTTGTTCCGAATAACATTGCCGGCCAGTGGGAAAAAATCTTTTCCGAGCTGTATCCCAAAGCAAAGATTCTTACCGTGGAGCCCAAAACCTTTAAGCCGGAGATGAGGCAAAAGGTTCTGAAACAAATCAAAACCGCCGATTATGACGGAATAATTATCGCATACAGCTGTTTTGAGATGATTCCTCTTTCCGAAAGATACATAGTCAATACTATGGAAAAGAAAACAGCGGAACTTAATGCCGCGATCGCCGAACTGCAAAGAGGAATATATTGGAGATACGGATCGACTCCTTTATATAGGCAAAGAGACTATATAAAAAAGCTGACCGATGAGCTACTTGACTCGATGTATGCCGCTCCCGGTGATATCACATTTGATCAGCTTGAAATAAATACACTGTTTCTGGATGAAGCGCATAATTATAAAAATCTGCCGCTTCAGACAAAGCTGAGAGACATTGCCGGCGTAAATACAAAAGGCTCAAAAAAATGTCTTGAAATGCTGACAAAAGTCAGATGCGTTCAGGATGCAAATTCGGGCAGAGGTGCAGTTTTTGCAACCGGCACTCCGCTTTGCAACTCAATCGCCGATACCTTTGTTATGCAGACATATCTGCAAAATGAAGAACTGGAAAAGCATAATCTTGACAAATTCGATAACTGGGTCAAAACATTTGCAAAGCCGGAGCAGGTTTGCGAGATAGATGTTGACACATCAAAATTCAGGTTTGTAACCAGGTTTGCGAGGTTTTTCAATCTGCCGGAACTTTCAAGGATGTTTTCCGATGTTGCCGTCTTTTACGCCGTTGACGAAAAGGACCTGCCGGAGCTTGAAGGATATACGGACACAATTATTGAAAGAAATAAACCGCTTGAAAAGTATATGAAATCTCTTTGCGAAAGAACAGAGTTGATAAGAGCAAAGGAAGTTGACAAAAAAGTCGATAATATGCTCAAGGTCAGCACGGACGGCAGAAAAGCAGCGCTGGACTTAAGACTTGTGGGTAAAAACCAGTCTTATGACAGTTATTCCAAAATATTCAGATGCGTGGAAAATGTCATTGATATTTACAATAAACATGACGGATGCACGCAAATCATTTTCTGTGATTATTCAACCCCGAAGACCGAAAAGTTTGATGTGTATAATGAAGTCAAAGCTCAACTTTTAAAATCCGGAATACCCGAAAAAGAAATCGCATTTATTCATTCATATAAAAGCGAAAGCACAAAGCTGAAACTGTTTGCCGATGTGAATTCGGGCAGGGTAAGAGTTCTTCTCGGGTCAACTTTCAAACTGGGCATAGGGGCAAATGTGCAGAGAAGGTTAAAAGCTGTTCACCACCTGGATGTTCCCTGGAGACCTGCGGATATGGTTCAGCGCGAAGGCAGAATACTCAGGCGTGGCAATGAAAATGATAATATTCTGATTTACCGCTATATCGCCGAAGGCAGCTTCGACTCATATTCCTGGCAGATTCTTGAAACAAAGCAGAAGTTTATTTCTCAGTTTCTTGACGGAAGCGCCTATCAGCGCTCATCAACAGACCTTGAGGACAATGTGCTAACTTACGCTCAGGTAAAAGCGCTCGCGCTCGCCCAGCCGCTTATGAAAAAGCTTGCGGAGACAGAAAACGCGCTTCGCAACCTCAAAAAGCTCAAAGAGCAGGAAGCCAATAACAAAAAGCGTATATTGGATTCTCTGCCCGAAAGAGAAAAAGAGCTTGCAAAGGCAGAAGCACGTGTATCGGCATCTGAACAATTGGAGAAATACAGCAAAAATCTCAGCAAAGACGATATCCAAAAAATCAAAGAGGCCTTGACTCCGGTTCTTACTGCGGCTTTCATTGCCGAACCGAAAAGCAAATATGAATACGGGCCTTTCACCGTAACCGTTCCCGAAAAACAGCCGGAGAAAGACAGATATATTCACCTGAACTGCTTCGGCGCATACTTTCCCATAAAAACGGGTAATTCCGCCGGCGGAAACGCAACAAGAGTAATTAATTTCATAAAGAAATCCGGAGAATATTATAAAGAAATCCGGAAAACATCTGAAAGCCTTTCGGTTAAGCTTGCCGCTGACAAGGAAACGGCAAGCCAAAAGGGAAAATACGACTCACGCATCGAAGCACTTCAGAAGGAATATAATAAACTATTTATGAAAATTTATGAAAAAAGCACTGATGATTAGTTTATATCTAAATCTACTATCAGTCTCATTATTGTGCCCTGTATGTTCATGCGTTTAATTATAATATATGTTTTCAAGCCCGCACCAGTTATTCCGGTGCGGGCGTTTTTTGTTTTCTATTCAATTTTGCGTCAAATATGACGCAATTGCGTTTGTTGAAATTCAAAATGCGTCAAATACGGGATATTCGGCAAAAATTCCGACTTTTCCGTATAATTAGAATGAGGGGCAAGGATAAGAACAGATTGTCCTTCGGTTCACAATCAATGGATTTTACGCTATTTTTCAACTTTCGGGATAGCGCAAAGTAATTTTTACGCAATTTGGCAACATAGCCGTTTTCCGGACGGGTCAACTGTATAATTAATATGGGAAGAACAGAAACAGATGCACATCCGCAAGGAACACCGTCATAAGTTCATTGATTTTGCGTCAAATCTGACGCATTTTCATTTTACAATTTTCAAAATGTGTCAAATACGGGATATACGGCAAAAATTCAGACTTTTCCGTATAATTAGTATGAGGGGCAAGGCCGAGGCCGGGCATTGCCTCTTAATTTTTTTATGAAAGGCAGGTGTAATAGACCTATGATCCGGCTTCACTTCTATTAGCGCGTTTTTGTACCTTCATCCGATGGAAATCATTCGGATGAGGAAATCATCGGCTGTTAAAAACTGAGAGGAAAAAGGTACAAAAATACCGATACGGTATCGGTGCTTTTTCGCCCGAAACAGCCACTCTCGAAAAAATCTATGATTTTTAAGGAGGCTGATTATGCCAAGAAAAACAAAAGAAGTTCATCTCTTTTGGTCTCTCGGCGATGACGAGATTCAGGTCGAAAGCGATGACAAAAAACTCAATCAAAAGATTCTCGAACTCAGAGAAGCAAAGCCGGATGCGGCAGTCATTATTGACGATGACGACGCTCCGGCTTTTTTACGTGCCGCGGTAAAAACGGAATACATTACCGTTTCAGTTCGCAAAACGGCAAGTAAGATTACCGACGCCCAGAAAAAGGCTCGCTCCGAGATCGGGAGAAAAACAACAAATCTTATCTACAAAGGAGAGAAACCAAAATGATTGATTATCAAAAACTAAAAGAAAAAGTCTCTGTAAGAGACTACGCCGAAAGTATCGGCTATGAAATCTCAGGCAACGGTATGATCCGCTGCCCGTTTCACAATGACAGAACACCGTCAATGAAGATTGATGAGAGTCACTATCACTGCTTCGGCTGCGGAGCGCACGGCGATGTTATCGGTTTTGTAGCAGAGCTCTACGGCATCAGCAACAGAGCTGCCGCGAAAAGGATCATGGATGAATTCGGACTCGACAGCGATGATTATTCCCGTTCCGATAATCCGCCGCCGGCAAAGAAGAAAGAGTCGCTCAGGGAATGGCGCAACAATACCGTTGCCTATTACATTTATCTTGAAAAAGCCATGAAGAAGTGTATAGACGAGTATAAGCCAAAAGAGAGCGATGAGCAGCTTAATCCGCTTTATGCGTACGCCATAAGGAATATAGGATATATATCATATCTTATCGACTGCCTTATGGGCTGCCGCACGGATGATGAAATCCTCAGAGTGAAAGGGATGATACAGGACAATGGATGAAAACTTAAAATCAAATCCCGATGTTTCCTGGCTGCTGGATTCGGGGAAAATTGATGAGGATGCCTTCTGCAGAATGTTTGTCGAAAGGCATCCTCTTATCTGTATCAACGGAGTCTTCTATGACTATGACGGCGTTATCACCGATGAGAGCGTTATCGCCGCGGAAATACACTCCATAATCTGCGAGTTCATAAAGACATCTATTTCTTACAGGATAAAAAACATAATCGAACTGCTCCGCATCTTCTGCCGGCAGGATGACATGCCGATATATGAGGACAGGATATTTATGAAGAACGGCACATTTTACCTTGACGGCAGATTTGAAGAGGAAAAGTGCTTTTGCATGAACAGGTTGAACATCAATTACAGCACCGAATCAAAAAGCTGTCCCGTATGGCTCGGATTCATTAACGATTTGTTTTATGAGGAAGATATTCCCACCGTACAGGAATATCTCGGCTATCTGCTGATTCCATCCACAAGAGGTCAGAAGATGATGATTATCAAAGGCGAAGGCGGCGAAGGCAAGTCGAGAATAGGAATAGTGCTCAAGAAGATATTCGGCACCAGTCTTTACACCGGAAGCCTTCAGAAGGTGGAAAACAGTCCGTTCGCGAGAGCGTGCCTTGAGGATATGCTTGTATTCCTCGATGATGATCTCAAGCTCGGAGCTCTGCCCGATACCAACTACATAAAATCCATTGTAACCGCCGAAGAGGAAATGGATGTTGAGAAGAAGGGCAAACAGAGCTATCAGAGCAGAATCTATTCAAGGCTGCTCGCTTTCGGCAACGGATTTCTTGTTTCGCTCTATGACAGAAGCATGGGCTTTTTCAGACGGCAGCTGATTATCTCAACAAAGCCCGTGCCCGAAAACAGAGTCAACGATCCTTTTCTCGCGGACAAGATGTGCGAAGAGGCCGAGCAGATATTCTGGTGGATGCTCACGGGTCTCTGGAGACTGATAAGGAACAATTATCAGTTCACCGAGAGCGACAGAAGCAAGGCTAATGTCGAAGAGGCGATGAAGCAGGGCAGCAACTATGAGGACTTTGCCTGCTCCGAAGGGTACATCGAATTTGCTCCCGACTATGTGATCACATCGCAGATGCTGGTCGAGATATATAAAGTATGGTGTCACGAAAACGGAGCGAAGCTCGGCAACACGCAGTCCATGCTCACATTCTTCAAGAATAACTCCGGCAAATACGGCATAACTCCCAGCAACAAGATAAAAATCAAGGGAGAAACCCGTAAAGTAAGGGGTTTCAAGGGTATGAGACCGTGCTTCACTCGATATCCGAGCGGAAACGCGGGCCTCGGTCCCGTCGCTTACAGCACCAATGTAACCATAGAGGACACGAACGATGATAATTGAACTTTTTTCTCACGGACTTAAGAATCGGATGTACCGGTGTACCCTCAGGTGGGACATCGGTACATCCGTTTTCCGTGTTCGTAAAAAAACAGACAGGAGGATTTTTAAATGGCAAAATACGCGATAATGCGCTTTATGAAGCTCAAGGCGGCAGGCTGCGGCGGTATTGAGGCCCATAATGAAAGAACAAAGTCGGAATACAAGACAAATCCGGACATAAAAAAGGAAAAAACAAAGGATAATGTACATCTTGTTAAGCCCGGCGACAGCTACAGAAACCTCTGCAAGACGCTGATCGAAAAATACGGGTGCCGTACCAGGAAGGACAGCGTGTATATGGTTGAAACCGTAATAACTGCAAGCCCCGATTTCTTCACGAAGATGAGTAAGAGGGACACCGACGATTTCTTCAGGCACGCGCTTGAGTTTTACAAGAAAAAGCTCGGCGAGGACAGAATTATATCCGCTGTGATTCATTACGATGAGAAAACGCCTCATATGCACCTTGATTTCTGCCCCATCACAAAGGACGGCAGGCTGTCGGCGAAAGAGATAATCGGCAATAAAAAGGATCTCATAAAGTGGCAGGATGAGTATCACAAACATATGAGCGCCAGGTATCCCGACCTCAACAGAGGCAAAAGCAGCGACATCACCGGAAGAACCTACATTCCCACACAGCTTTTCAAGAAGGGCGTTAATCTTACCAAGAAACACAAAAAGATTATCGAATGCATCGATTCCCTTACCGTTTTCAATATGAAGGAAAAGAAAGCGGAGCTCGAAAAGCTGATTGACAGGTATGAAAAGGAATACAAGGAATATGCCTCCGAGGTCAAGGTTTATGCCGATTCATTTGACGCTCTGAAAAAGGAAAACAAGAAGCTTCAGAACGACAGCAAAATCAGCATGGAAACCAGGCTTCAGATGGGCAAACAGAGAATGGAATATGAGGAGGCCATGAAGGTACTCAAGAATATTCCCGAAGATGTCATAAGACGGTATAACTACAAATCCGAGCAGATTCATTCAATGCCGGACAGAAGCAGATGATGACCGGAAAAGACAATCCCGCTAAACCGGTGCGATAGTTTTAGCGGGAATGTAAGGAAAAATAATTAAAAGGAGTTAATGTTATGATAATACAAAAAATTGAAATGTCAAAGCTGTATCCGTATGAAGGCAATCCCTTCAGAGTAACGGACGACGATCAGATGGAAATGCTGGTCGACAGCATCAAAGCCAAGGGAATAATCGAGCCGCTGATTGTCCGCCCCGACGGCAGCGGAGAGTACGAAATCATTTCGGGGCACAGAAGATTTCACGCCTGCAAAAAGCTCGGTCTGAAAATGATCCCGTGCTATGTTTCTGAGATGAGCCGTGAAGACGCGATAGTGGTTCTCGTTGACAGTAATCTCTACCGTGACGGTCTTCTGCCGAGCGAAAAGGCATTTGCGTTCAGAATGAAAAATGAGGCTTTATACCATTCCGGGAAAAGGTTTCGCCACGATGGCGAAAGGTTTGAAAACTCGATTACCCAAATCGCCAACACAGTTAAGGACAGCGAGAGAACCATTCAGCGTTATATCCGACTGACTTATCTCATCCCCGAACTGCTGAAAATGGTGGATGAAAAGAGAATGGCGATAACACCCGCAATTGAAATTTCATACATACCGCAGGAGCTTCAGAAGGAACTGCTTGTCACGATTGAAAGTGAACAGGCGGTTCCTTCGCTTTCACAGGCGCAGAGAATGAGGAAACTCTCGGGTGAAGGGAAGCTCGACGCGGATATGATACTTGAAATCATGTGCGAGCGCAAGTCCAACCAGCGAGAGGCACTGAAAGTCCCGCCGGAGATTCTCGGAAAATATTTCAGAGCCGACGCCACGCCGAAGTTTATGGCAGAGGTCATTGATAAGGCGCTTGCCCTGTATGCGGAAAACCAGCGGATGAAAGCCAAAGCAAAGCGCAAAGACTATGGCGCGAGATAATCCGCACAATTGCAAAAATTCTCAGAAAAATAAATTATTAAGGAGGATACTCTATTGACTAAAACAATAAATAAAACCAATTACAGCGATGAAGAGATAATGGAGTTAAGCAAGGTTACGCCGCAGATTGCTTCTTTCTATCTCGGAGTTCCCGTACGCAATATCCAGGAAGGAATGCAGAATAATGTGCTCCCGATCGGTTATGCATATAAGAAAAATGAATGGGTATATGTAATTATGCCCGAAAGACTGATCCGCTGGAAACACGGATTGGACATCGCAACTTAAGGAGGAATAAACAATGCCGAAAAAACAAGCCTATAAAAGAAAAAGCAAGCGCGGCAGTATAAGCCGTGCCAGCGGAAGAGGCAAAAAGTGCTGGAAAGCGGCTATTACCGAAGACGGAAAGAAAAAGCATCTCGGATGGTTTGAGACCGAGCAGGAAGCAGATGAAACACTCATGGAATATATCGAGAATCCGAGTAATTTTCCGTGCAACAAAACCTTTAAACAGGTATATGAAGGTTGGTATAATAAATACCTTGCAAAAGAGATTAAACGCCATTCCCGTAAGGAAGGTCATCCAGTTAACCCCAAAGACATCGAGCAAAACAGCACATTCAGAAATCATCAGGCTGCGTATAGCGCATTTGAGGATCTTCATCGGAAAAAGTTTTGCGAAATCACAAAAAAAGTGGTGGAGGAGGAAATCTATAAAAAGAATCCTCCGATGCAGAGAAAGCTTAAGATTCTGATAAGGTTTCTGGCAGAATATGCTCTTGATGAGGAAATCATCGATGGTTCAAGGTATTATGAACTTCAGAATGTCAGAACCGAATCTGTTGAAAAAAGCGAAAAGCATTATCCGTTTTCTCAGGCAGAGATAGATTTGCTGTGGAAGAACTCCGGAAACAGGTATGTCCAGTTCATTCTAATGGGCATTTACAGTGGTGTCAGACCCGGCGAGCTTTTGAAGTTGAAAAAAGTCGATGTGCAGCTTGAGAAAAACTGCTTCTGGATTTTAAAAGGAAAAAATAACAACGCCAGAAGAGCTGTTCCGATTCACAAGAAAACAAAAAAATTCTTTGAAAACTGGATATATTTCAATGATTCGGAATTCCTTATTACACGACTTGATGGCTTACCGATGCGTGCCGGAAGCGATTACAACGGATTTCTTTCAGCATATTGGGATAAGACGCTTGATGACCTTGGAATACTTCATTATGTCCGTGAAAACGGTGAAGAATCAATTCACAGGCCACACGATATGAGAGTGACATTTGCCACAAGATGGGCAGATCAGGGCCTTAATGAGGTCTATCGTCAGAAAATTCAGGGACACTCGAGCGGGAGCGTGGGTATAGATGTTTATACTCAACCGTTTATTGAGTCTCTGGTAATCGAGTTAAACAAACTTAAATAATTTCAAGCCCTTGAGCACCGAAAGGTCTCAAGGGCGATTTTTTTGTTCTTATCTCCTGAAGAGTTTGAAGGCGTCGAGGAACATGCGCTTGTTTATACTGAAATGTATTGATGAAAAAACGCCTCATTGGGATTGCTCCTGTGAGGCGTTAATTATCACAATTATTTTCGCCGTTATGGATGGCGTTTCGCAATATCAGACAGGATATCTGGATCAGTTGCTTACCTCAACCAGCCTTTGCCAGATTTTTACCATAGCATAGGTATCCAGTTCACAATATTTAAGCAGATTGCGCCTGGTGATTTCGCGCTCTTCAGGTGACATATCCTTGATTCTAGGGAAGATTGCTTTTGCTTCACCGCCGTTGTGCACGCCCTCAAGCGCGTGATAATCAAGCTCCGGATCATCGGGAAAGAGGCCGGGAAGCACGGATTTTATGGAGAAAGAGCCGCCGAAGGCATCCTTATAGTAATATCCTGCTCTGAACGGGTCAAGGAAATCTTTCATATTTGCGTTCATATCAAGCAGATGATCCCTGAGGTCGGGAAAAGCTTCTGCTAATTCTTTTATTCTTGCGCACTCAAAAGATTTGTTGAACGCCGTAACACAGGCGCCGTATGGAATATCCTCGCAGAGTTTTTCCGCTATGGCACGCCGTGGATCGGGACCCGATTCGGCGAGAAATTCCTTGTGCTTCAGCTCTGCGCCTTCCTTTTCTATGTAATGGAGCGAATACTGTGTGGGTATCTGCATATACGGCTTCGTACCGTCATAGAGAGGAACAGCCGGCTGCATTGACTCAAAATCAAGAAAATACAGAGGATAATAAAGTGTATCAAGGAAATCGCGGATACCGTCTTTATCTATAATCTCCCTGTCAGAGCCTTCAGTTTCAAGCTGGAGGGCAATTATTTTTGCAGAAGCGGTTGCTTTGTGCATGATTGCAGGACAGTTTGCAACATCAGCAAAAGAAATAATGCCGGAATTATAATAGTTTATTTTATCGGCGGTTTTCATTCTGTAAAGATTAAAAACCGAATGTTCCGGCAGATGCCGCCAACAGTAGTTACAGAATCTGCAGGCATAGGGGGTATAGCAGTCTGCGGACAGTGCTTTTTCGGGCTCATCGGGCGAAGCGAGAGCCTGTTTTGCCCTTTCCAGAACTGGCTCCACATTCTGTATGCTGTTTGCTACATCGGCGGAAACATCCTCAATCACAAACAGCTGTTTAAGGTCAAGCTCGCCCTGCCTGTAATATTCGCTGTTAAGATAAATGAGGTTGACGCCCGTAACATTCACACCGCAATGCTCCAGCACATATTTCTGATAAGCGATATCTTCTATGTTGATATCCTTGCGGTGAGATGCGCTCTTGACCTCGTATATTGCGAAGCCGCCGTTTTCCCTGCGCAGGATATCCACGGCGCAGTAAAGCCCGTCATAAGAGAATGAGGCCTCGCATATATTCTCCGTTCCCTTTGCCATTTCTTCCTGAGTTCTGCGTATCATTTCGGCATAGTCAAGCCTGTCCGGGTCATCTGCGCGGTGAGCGGTCACCTCAACATAATCGCCGAATATGCCCATAGCAAGGTCGCCGACTGCATTGCCGTTATCGAGAATTTCCTGCTCCTGTTCGGATAGCGGCTCCTCTTCCTCGGGCTTATGCTCCCTGAGCCAAAGAATCTTAGGGCACTGAAATGCCGTGGTGTATTTGGATTTTGAAAAATAGAAGGCCATAGTCCGCTCCTCACTTTTCATTTTCTGTAATTTCATTCAGATATTTCACAGGGACCGATTCTGTCAGCCAGACGCCGTTTTCGGAGAGGTAGAATTTATATCCGTCTTTGTGCATCTGAGCGGCGTTAATTGTATAAATTATCGGTTTGCCGTGGCGCTTGCCGACTTTCAGGGCGGTTTCTTCATCGACAGAGAGATGGACATAGAGCCGTGATTTCGGAATCAGCCCTTTTTCTTCAATCGACGCTTTATACTTTACACCTGTTCCGTGATAGAGGATCGACGGAGGCTCTTTTTCTTCAAGTTCAACATCGACGGGAATTGAGTGACCCTGGTTTGCTCTTATGAGAGTTTTATCTTCATTGAAGGAATAGCGCTGTTTTTCATCTGTTGCAACAATTTCCTCCAGCATTGCCATATCAAATGGTTGCCGTTTCGCTATGCCTTTTATGAGTTTGTCAACATTCGCCCAGCCGTGCTCATCAAGCGTAATGCCTATTGCTTCCGGTTTATGGCGCAATATCAGAGCGATAAATTTACTTGTTTGTATAAGAGACATTACCGCTCACCCCGTTTTGTGTTTATTTAAAATATCCTTTATACTTTATCATATAGTCGATTATGTGTGAAATGATAAATCATTGAATATGGTTTTTAAAGTATTCAATAAACTCTGTCAGGTCCTCGTTTTCAAAACTATAGGTCAATATTTTACCTTCGTTTACAGGGTAATGAAGGATGTCATGTTCGTCAATAAAATCATCTGAGGATCCGAAAGAAGCCAAGCAACCTGTCAAAAAGAATGTGATGCTGAATAAATGATTATCACTCAAATCGTCATTAGAAGTATCGGCGGAATATCTTGAAATTTGCGAAACAAGATTAACATAAGAAAAAAACAGCCTGCAATCATTCTTGATTTCACGGTTCTCAGAACTTCTGTCAATTATTTTAAAGATATTTCCGCTATCCGTGTAAAAAGCTTCTTTAGCGTCTTTTATTGCAAAATAAGATTCTTTCAGGAGCTTTTTGAAATTATCGATATCAATTTTCTCGAGTCCATTTTCATACATTTCCTTTTGGTCGATATAATCCCACCATACTTCAATAGCATCCTCAATTCTCAACCAAATCTGTCTGTTTTTCTCGTTAAATTCTTTTTCTTTTCCCATAGTTTTTCTCCTTATTCAAAATATCCTTTATACTTTATCGCATAGCCGCTTTCGGGGAAGAGATATGCGTGCAAGTCAACGAAATAGTCGTCGGTCATGCCGGCGATGTAATCAACAACAATCTGATTCGGCTCTGTCGAGTTATAGGGAACACTGCGCTTGTAGTGGGCTTTATTCACATATTCAATATGATGCGCAAATATCGGTGATGCGGTGTTGCCGGAAAGCAGGTCGGCGAGGAGTTTGTCATAAAGCTCGGTCATCATCGGACGGATTGAAGAATTTATCTGCTCCTGCACTGTTTTGCTCATATAAATGAGGCTGTAGTTTTCCGCCTTCGCCTTTTTCAGCGCCTCAAAATGCGCGTCATCAAGCTTAATATACGGCCTGCCGTAGCTGCTTTCGATTATATTCACCATCAGATTATTGATAAGTTCGGCGTTGATTGAGCCGATTGCGCCGCCCTCAAATGAATCGGGGGTGATTATTTTTGCGCGCTCGGCATCCTGTCTGTCCTTGCCGAGATAGGCGATGATATCGGAAATACGCATAACGCAGCCCTCGAGTGTGGAGGGAACGAGTTTTTTCACATTCTCTTTATCAATGTAGCACGCCTCAATCATCCGGTCAAATTCCTCAAAGCTCTCAAGCGGTTCGGGACGGTATTCGCCAAGCTCGATTTCCCCGTCGTGAGCGGCAATGCCGCTGAGCGTCTGCAAAGAAATGTTATAGGGATAGATGTCGTCCAGCACGCGCACGGAATGAATATTGTGGCTGAAATGCCTGCCCGCATGGGTAAAATACAGTTCGTCAAGTATTGCCTCGCCGGCGTGGCCGAAGGGCGTGTGGCCGATATCGTGACCTAGCGCGATTGCCTCAATTAAGTCGAGGTTCAGGTTCAGCGCTTTGCCGATGGTACGCGCGATGCGCGAAACGAGCTGAACATGCAGCGAGCGGCGGCTGATATCGTCGTTTTTATAGAACGAAAAGACCTGCGTTTTATCGGCGTATCGGTTGTAAAACGGGCAGTGAATAATCTTGTCGCAGTCGCGCACAAACGCCGTGCGGATAATATCCGCTTTGTCCTTATAGGGATTGCGGCGGATGACATTTTCCTCATTAAATGCCAAAGAGGCGAAGGAATTCTCCGCCTTTTCGGTGATTATTCTCTTTTCGGTTTCTGGGGTCAGTTTTTCATAGGTGGGCATGGTATCACCTGATTACGATAGTTCTTCAACTGTATTTAAATATTCATTTGGGTAATTATGCTTATAGAATGAAAGCATTAGAAGCACCTGGGTTCTTGCAAAGCAGGAAGAAACTGACCACTGAAATCCGAGGTGTTCATATGCATAATAAAAACTGTCCGGTACAGATTTCATACTTTTAATTCTATCTGGAAGCTCTTTTTCTTTTGCCCAATTTAACGAGAGCCTGTATGCCTCGCGAGCATCTGTACCGCAGTTAACCAGCAAGCCGAAAACATCCTCACAGAACACATAATCTTTTACCTTATGATATTCATCTGGTGTTTTATCAAAAGAAAGGTCACATCTAGTAAAAGCATACAGTCTTGCAACATCAACAGGTTTACTGACTGTTTCGGAATAATCGGCCCAACCGAGATTGTCTGCGCAAATCCGGTCCGCAGTTAACTGAAGCAGATTAATATCATCCAATGGTATTTCATTATAATCAAAGCCGGTAATTTCACTTAATTTGCCGACATATTCAAGTGCAAGCCATCGGGGAAGACAGATTCTGCGATAGAATTTTCCATTGCATTTCAAATGACCATAGAGATGATCCATCCGGTGTTGAATATGGCTTCTGACAGGTTCTGCAATCATAAGCTCAAATTCATGTGGCCTGTCACGCAGCATATCGGCAATGCAAAGATCCGATGAAAGCATTTTGTATTTATCATAATCTTTAATGCCTGCGTTAGAAACTCCGAGAAGCTCCATAGTATACAATCCGTTTTCCCTGCCGGAAAGAGCGACAGGGTAGCCAAGCTCTTTTGATAATTCAGATATCTCATAAACCATCATAGCATTAGTTGCATTATCTGTATTTTTAATTGCATCAAGTTCGGCAGACAGGTGCTCCTGCATCTGCTTATCCGCCTCGACACGTATTGAGCACAACGCATCAAAAACTTCGCTTTCAGTTTCTTCAGTTGGTTGAGAGTAAAACAATTCACCGGGGCTCATATGATTATATGGTTTTGCTAGGGTAATTCTCATGTTTTTCTCCTTTGGGGTTAATTGCTTTCCAATTTGAATTATGAGTTTTCATCCCTCTTTTTCTTTTCTTCATGTTCTTTTCTTCTCTGTTCCATTATTTCCTTATGTCTTTCCTTCATCTTTTCTCTGAGAATGGCGTGATTCTTTCTTGCCTCCTCGGCATTTTTGTCGGTATATTGAAGCAGTGTGAGATAACCCTCTTCAAAGTTGTTGATATCGAGCATAACCTCAACCCTGCCGTCCTCACCGGTATGAAGGATAATCGGAAGAGTATCGTCGGGAATGTTTCGTCTCATTCTGTACATTCTGTTATCATCAATTTCGGCAAGCAGAGCGCCAAGTATCAATGAAACGCAATTCAGATTGGAAATCAATCCGGTTCTGGAATTTTTATAGCATTTATTGAGACCGAGAACCAGTCCGCTGTACTGACCCTCGATTTCCTCGCCGCGAAGAGGCAGAAGCATAAGGTGGGTTTTTCTGACCAGCGCGCCCAGGCGCTTCACATCAACCTTCTCTGCCTTTGCGTCCTCGCAGATCTGTTTCCACTCTGCGATAAGCCTCTTTATATTCTCATCGGATTCAATGAGAGTATCTTTACCGTCATTGTATTTTCTCCATGCCTCGCGCAAAGATGTTCTTATATTATCACGCAGAGATTCCGGCTCAAGAATCTCCACATTATCTGAATACTGCATTGCCCAGAATTTCATATCAGCAGGATTGATTTTAACTGCGCATGTGACTGTTTTTCCGTCTTCAGAAATAAATCTGACTCTTTTGCCGAACCAGTCAACAATATCACTTATTATTCTTTCGTTATTTGCTATTCTGAATACTATTCTTTCCGGAGTGCCGGGCTGCATATAGAGCTGACCCGCCATTGTTTCGGGTATATCTTTAAGACCTTTAACTTTACTTTTCGGTTTAACATTGGTATCAAGTATTTCTATATCGGTAATCTTATCAATACGAACCCTCGCCGTATTCTCATATTCATCATAATTACAAATAAGGTAATATCTGCCGTTAGTAGCAATCATCTGATATGGGTTGACAACCTTGGGATCTATTTCGCCGTCAACAAGTCTCGGATGAAGCTTCATATCTCTGCCGTAATTATTATAAATATATGCAATTTGCTTACCCTGGTCGATTGCCTCATCAATTACACCGATATTGTAAAGAAGCTGGTCATTTGATACTTTATCAAAAGACATATCGCGCAAATTACTCAGATGCTTAGTGAGCCGGTTTCTCGCATCTATATCTCCGAGATTGCTGATAAGCTCAAGCAGCTCTATGCATTCGGAATAAGGTATATTTTTTGAAAAGAGAACCGCATCCATCAACATACGGATCTGAGCCGTACTGAAACTGTGACAATAGCGGAAATCGGTTCTGTATTCGGTTTTAACCTTTTTCCCTTTTTCGGTTGTTATTCTGTCTTTTGTTTCATACTGGATTTTATCGGCATAATCTCTTGAATAGATGAGATCATCAAGGCCGCGGGCGATTGCCTTGCGGTCAAGAATGATTTCATAATCCTTATACAGTTTCTCGCCGATCTGAGCCTGTGTGAGGCAATGAGCGGGGATTCCGTTTTCGTCAACTGTATCGTCCGTGTATCTTTTGAGTATTTCAAGAATATACAGCGTTGTCATCTTTTTTCTGTCTGCTGAATATGATTCCATAAAATCAGCTCCTTAAGTATCGTTTGATAAATTATATCACTTACAGCCATATTATACAATAGAGGTATGCGACAATTATGCCCCATTATTTTTGTCTATGTTGATGCCGGCGAGCTCAAGACCTTCGTGAGTATAGAACTCGGGAATATCGTTTTTCGCCCTCTCCTCCGAGAGAATCTGATGATAGGCGTGCATAAGCAGTTCATCGTTTATGAGCCCTTTTTCATAATTGGAGAGCGCTTTGATTATCCTCTGAGCGCCTTCGAATTCACCGTTATAGAATTCAAAATCCATGTAGTTACAGAAGGACTCTCTGTAAACGGTTCCGTCTCTCCATTGGGTATATCCGCCAAAGCTCATATCGGTGGTATCGCCGTTTTTTCCCTCGAAAAACCATTTCTTTACTTTTTCACTCAGACATTTCGGAACGATGTCCAGCACCACAAATAAATCAGTATAATCTTCCGCTGTTCCTATGCCGCACTTGTAATACGGACAATATATCACATCGCCTCTTTTGAACGGCACGGGAAAATCAAACCACATACCTTCAAAAGCTACAAGCATATCATATTCATCTTCATTACAGGGAAAAGCGCCGTAATCCCATCTTTCCGGGCGTATGAACTCAAACTCCCTGTTCACAATTATTTTCGCGGGGTATTTTGAGTAATCATCTACCGAGATCTTTTTGATAACAAAGCGTTCAATTTCTTCGCAATCTTCGGCCTTTATATACTCTTTCAATGAATCAACCGACGAAAACACAGGATCAAATCGCCATTCATAATCTATAGTATAGACACAATCGGTATTAGTATAAAACCAGTCTAAAAAGCGCCTGCTCAAAGCCATAAAACGATTAAGAAAGTCGTGCAGGCTGTCATAATGAGGGCAGTTCGGCCTTCTGATAATTTCCCTGTCGGGCATAGTGTTTATGATTTCTTCCCAACATTTGCATTTTTCGTTAAATCCGAGCTTCATGTTATTATATACAATCCAGGCTGATTCAAGAGAATCCGGCTTATAATCAATCTTTTTCCAGTGTTCCGCGATGCTACTGGAGTTAAGTAAATCGTAAATATTCATATTTGTTCCTCTAATCCTTCTTTTGGGGTGTTGATGCCGACGAGTTCAAGGATTTCCTCCGAAAAATGGCATACAATGCTGTACTTCATCTCTTCTTCCATAAGAATATATTGGTACAGTTTTGTAAATTTATCATCACTTATAAGACCTTTTTCATAAATCGACAGCGCTTTCATTATTCTTTTCTCATTATCGCATTTTCCTTTATACAGTTCAAAATCCATACAACAGCCTTGATAATCACTTTTATATATATGTCCGATCATGCCTTGACCGAAGCCGACAACATCCATTGTATCTTTATTTAATGAGGTGTAAACATAAAGCTCTTCTTTATCGTTTTTTGGCCAAAGTCCTTTCCGATGTTTATATAGCAAATCACCTTTTTTAAACGGAATGGGAAAATCAAAAATCATTCCGTTAAAAGCTTTTAACAGTTCATATTCTTCCGCAGAACAGGGAAATCCGTTATAAGTCCAAATTTCCTGATATACAGCTTGCATTTTTTTATCAACGACTATAGTGGCAAATGGGTGAAGCCCTATATCTTCATCTTCTTGGAATTCGTCAATCACAGTCCTTTTCAGAAAAAACCTAATGCGATCCTCAAAGTACTTGCTGTTTACATATTGTTCTATTCTTTCTGCTGATGAAAAAGCAGAGCCGATTCCGAACTCTTCAGACCACTCATTCACAGAATAAACACAGCCGGCATTATTATAAAACCAAACCAGAAAACGGCGAGTTAAATCCATAAAACACCTGAGGAAACTATGAAGACTGTCAAAACTACGACTGCAGCATTCGTTATCCGGTATTTCCATATCGGGCATGGTGTTTATTATCTCTTCCCAATATTTGCATTTTTCACTAAAGCTGAGCTTCATGTTATTATACACAATCCAGGCCGATTCAAGAGAATCCGGCTTATAATCAATCTTTTTCCAGTGTTCCGCGATACTGCGGGAATTAAGCAATTCGAAAATATTCATTCTGACTCCTGTTTAATAAAAAGATTCCCGGCATATAACCCTTTACTTCCGCCGGGCAGGCAGATTAAACGGAATAATCCGCCCAAGTTTTCGTCAGCGCGCTGTTTTATTGAATATTCCTTCTGACATTGAACCTTTATAAATAACGGATAACAAAAAGGAATAACGGAAAACTCAAACTCTGAACTTCAATAATGTCTTTTTATTCGATTTAAGAAGCGCGCAGACAGGGATTATGTTTTATTAAACATCAATTTCAAACTCAGCTGTGTTATTGACGGCATCAAGAGCAAGCTGAAGCTTTGCCAGCGTGTCAGTGGCTGTCTGATATTCGCGCTCCGCAGCCGCAATATCGTAATTCGCATACCTGTAATCTATAAGGCCGACACTTGTCCTGCCGTAAGAATCAACTCTTTCTTTGGGCAGAGCCGACTTAAGACTGTTGAGGCGCGATACATCCGCAGTCAGCTGTGGCATATATACAAGCACCTCGTCAACGGTCATATTGAAGCCCGGCACAACAGTGTTGATGTTGAAGACATTCAAGGCGTGCTTTATTTTTCTTATCTTTTCTTCAAGTTCTTTCTTTTTTGCCGCGGTTTCTTCAAAACTGTAAGCGGGCCTCACGCTTTCTGGATCTTCGCCGACGGCGGCAACAAATGTGCTCACCTTGTTTTCAAGCCTGAGCAGGTCGCTGAGCTCATTTGTAAGGTTTCTGATTATTTTGGCAGCCTGCGCCGATGTTACTTTCATAATAAATACCTCCGTTAATATTTGTGGTTTTCTTTATGCTGCTGTAATAAGCCGATTTGCTTCAATTTTATTTAAACCAAATACAGCCGGTTTTTCTAATTCGTCATATTCCCTGTATCCGTTTTCGGTTAAGATAATTCCGTATTTTTCTCTCAAATCCTCAATTGCAAGTTCAATGGCTTTTTCCACATGATAAATACATTTTAAACTCTCAGGCTGAACATATCTTATATCATCGTCTGATAAATAAGCTCCGTCGGTTAAGAAGAATCTGTATACCGCACCTTTTTCTTTTAATTCCTGCAACCGGTCTTTCAATATGTCAAGTCTCATTTCAAGCTGACGCTCTGGCGGAGGATAGCTGTAATCTTCGTGATCAATATCCAACATTGAAAAATAACCCATAATTCATTTCTCCTCAAATAGTTTCTTTACTTTTTCAAGCAATTCTACGGGCGATGTAAAATCTCTGTTTTCGCTCAGAAGATGCCACACATTATCGCCTTTTTCATTGTCGCCGTAAATCAGCGGCGATATTTCTTTATATATGCGGTCAGATTCATTGAGCTCTCCGTCATAATTTTCAATGCGGTAAAGGGCGGATATCATATTATCTCCACTGAGATGCATCCACATATCCGTATGCTTGACTGCGCCCGTGCGGTAACGGCCCTTGTCATCTCTGTAAAGTGCCAGCAGGCTGCAGCAATCCCAATCGGGGCCCGCGTAAAGAATCAGCGCATTGACGGGCGGCGCAAACGGGCGGCAGTCGATCCTAACAATATCGCCGGCCCTGAACGGAGTGGCAATATTCAGATCTGTGCAAGCGGAGGAGTATTTATGCTTCGGCAGGCGGGAATAAGGGCCTTCGTCTCTGTATTCCCTGCAGGCGGCAAACCAGCAGATACCGATGCCGTAAATAAAATAGTAAATATATGTGTTTATATATCTGCTGTTTTCATCCGGAGCCCATTTTTTTATAACAAACCAGGTACAGTTGTCGGATTCGTACTCTTCGTATTTATATTTCCAATCAATGTATCCGATAACTATGTTATAATCCGCGCAGAGCTGATTGCTGAATCCGCTGTATTTGACCTCTTTTATATCCTCGTCATACCACGGGTCGTCAACGGTGAAAAGCTCACCGGGAGCGCAGGCGAGATTATCAATCGCCGCCTTGAAATCACGGGCATATTCCGCGATTTTTTCTTCGCCGTATTCATCCGCCAATAAACACAGCAGATCATATTTTTCATTTATTGTGATTTCCGGGGAGCCGATAATAACATCGGCAAACTCCAAACGGCTTAGTCCACTCTCCGGAAGGCAGAGGAATTCCCGCATCTGCCGTGAGGGAACGGTTTTATTTATTATCGTTTCAAATTCTTTTTTATTCATAAATCAATCCCACAAATCATCAAAATTATCTCTCATCCAGTCAAGGACTTCGTTTTTTATTTCGTCATAATCATCGGGGCGTTCAAATTCTTCGACATCGAGTTTTCTGACAAGGTCGGCTATGCGTCTGAGTTCTTTTTCCCAGTTTTCGACGCTGCCGTAGCTCTCGGGGTAACCGTGGAGATCATCGGCAAAACAATCAAGGCCGTCGGAAAAGAGTTTTTTGAGATAAAAACTGAAATCCCAAATATCACAATCTGCAAAACCGCGCACGATTCTCTGCTTTGCGTATTTGAGATTGTCAAAAAAATACACAATATTCTTTGATAAACGCCCGAAGCCGTCTTTGTTGGAAAACACATTCAGCTTATTCATAATGAGCACCTCCGTTTTTATCGGTTTGTTAATTGTAATTTGCTTTTTTCATATTCATCAAACAGTGCAAGGAATTCGTCGAATGTAATCGCTTCGGCATCCTGCTCTGCGGCATCTACGCCGGTTTTTGTATGGGGATTCAAGGAAATGTTTTTGTGCGTGCTGTTCATCATTGCGAAATACGGTCTGTGCAGAATTTTGTAACCCGAGTGGTGAAGCAACTCGAGAAATTCGCTGTTCTCGTTTTCATCAATAGCCTCAACCACATAGCTTTTATCATATTCCTTGGGTAGAAGAGGCAGTATTCTTAAGCCGGTCTTTTCCGAAATAAATCTGCATTCATCTTCATCCGCTATCCCGTAATGCAATTTCAGCTCGCACTGCATCATTTTATCGTTTTCTTTTAATGCGGATAAATAGAGCGGATTGAAAGCTATGGTCTTATTATCGGAATGACATATATAATCAAGAGCTTTTTCAGCCTCTTCGGTTTTCTTCCCGAAAAGCCCGGTATCCCATTCAATATTCCGTATCATATCGGAAACAGAGCAGTTTTCAGAAAACAGTTTTACCGTTTCACCGTTTTCATCCGGGAACACCGTAACAAAATCAAAACTCCTTCTTAAAAACACCATACTGTTCACACGCCTGTAGTAAACAAAGCCGTCAAGCCCCTCGACCCGGACCTCGGTATATCCGCCTCCGTTAACGGCTTCGTCAATTATTTCGTCAAATGCCTCTACAGCTTCCTCAACCTTCTGCAAAGCAGCAGTGTCAAGCCAGAGCTTTTTGCCGGAACAGTCCGTTCTCTCAATATATTTCGATCCTTTTACATACAGATATAATCTGTTTCCGCGTTGATGAATACTACAAGAAAAAGCATATTTATCTCCGAATTTCATCAATTTGTAAATGTGTTCTATATCTTCTATATACCTTTTGCCGTCTTCGATATATTCGTTTTTGTTTTTCAGGTAGTTTCTCATATCGGCTCCTTAATCTCTGCAGTAATACTGCAGCCTGTGCTGATTCTCTTTTTCGATTTTTCCGGCATATTTCCATTCGGTTCCGGTAGTTTCCTCAATAACATTGCAGGCATGAAGCCCCTTGGTTTTCATATATTCCTCAAATGTTTCTGAGCCGTGAAAATCGAATCCGTTTTTGTCTGCGGAAACATCCCACATGGTAATACCGCTGTCTGTCCAGAAACAGAGCTCGACTGCGTTGCCGTCATCGAGTATGCAGTTCATGACTGAAAGGATGAGTGTGCCGTCTTTGTCTCTGAAGGGTTCATCTTTAATCTGTGTGCCGGTAACGTTAGCGAAAAGCTTATCAAATATACCATTTACCCTGATTGTTTCTCTCATAATCTCTCCTCCTTACAGCTTCATAATATCACAGACTATGGGACAATTTCGACCCATAGTCTGAATGCGCTTGTTTTTAAAGCTTAAATTTGTATTATTCTTTCATATTATTCATTTTCATCATCTGTTTGCGCCTGCTGTTTCTCTTTCCACTCTTCCGGCGTAATAAGAACCCGTCTTGGGTTAAAGCCTTCCTGCGGACCTACAATTCCGTTTTTCTCAAGCTGATACATAATTCTGCAAGTCCTTGCATAGCCGAGCTTGAGCTTTTTCTGAATTAATATGGTCGATGCCATGTCGGACTGTATTACGCATTCAGCTGCCTGATTAAACAGCGGGTCATGCGCCACATCATCATTATCTGCTTTATTATTGCGCCGCGCAGCAGCCGCTTCAGCCCTGATATTGATTTCACGCATTATTTCATCGCTGTAATTTGACTCGGACGGAGATTTGATTCTCTCAACAATACTGTCTACTTCGTCGCCGTCTATGTAACATCCCTTAACTCTCAGCGGGCAGTACGAGCCGACAGGGGCAAAAAGCATATCACCGTTTATGTAAAGCTTTTCGGCACCATCACGGTCAATAATGACTTTTGAAGTCATTGGATGATCAACCCAAAGCGCAATTCTTGAAGGTATGTTTGCTTTAATAAGAGGAGTGATGACATCATCACGCGGACACTGAGTGGCTATTACAAGATGAATACCTGCGGCTCTTGCCATCTGGGCGAGTCTACAGATTGATTTCTCTGTCTCTTCGGGATTATAAAGCATCAAGTCTTCGAATACATCTATAAATATTACGATTCTGTGCAACTTCGTAATGTCATCCCTGCTGTCGCACAGCTTATTGAATCCGTCTATGTTAAGCACTCCATGCTTTGCAAACATACTGTATCTCTTATCCATTTCGCTTACTGCCCAATCAAGAGCGCCGATAGCTTTATTGGTACTGAAAATAACAGGAATTTCAAGGTGATTGATACTCCTATAAACTGAAAATTCAACCATTTTCGGGTCAAGCAATACGAGCTTTACTTCATCGGGAGTCGCATTGTGAAGCAGGGAAATAATCATCGGATGAAGGCATGTGGATATGCTGCCGGCACATCCGCCGATAATCAAATGGGGCATTTTTGCAAGGTCTGCAATAACGGGCTTGCCTTCCTCATCCCTGCCGAGAGCGAGGCTCAGTTTGCTCTCAGCGCTTGCTTTTTTGAATTCATCTGTTTCAAAAATCTCACAAAGCGAAACAACGGAATCATTTTGATTTTTCATATAATTTTCTCCTTAAAGCTGTTTTTCAATAAAGACTATTCATCAAGATAACATTTGTAATGCTCGCTGTAATCATATCTGATTATCGGATCTTTCTGAATATTGAAAGCCTCCATTATTTCGGGAACATACTTTTCGCTGATTTTAGGATTCATATAGATGACCGGTCGGTTCAGACGTATGATAACGACTCTGCCGCGCGGATAGTAATCAAACGGCTTGTTGGCGCATCCCTTCGGCCTTATATATTCCCATATTTTCTGATG
The DNA here is from genome assembly GCA_902792905.1 of Oscillospiraceae bacterium. Taxonomy (GTDB): domain Bacteria; phylum Bacillota; class Clostridia; order Oscillospirales; family Acutalibacteraceae; genus CAG-177. Next base: position 40,285 of record CADBBH010000011.1, on the reverse strand, counting down.
GTTATAAGATGTGCCTGATTTTGAAACCGCGTCGCGGTATTTATTCTCATCATAGGGAAAAGCATACAGTTTATCATCAATAAACCAGAATACTCCGTTATGCTGATTTCTGTCTTTATTATCCTGCTGATGAATATAAACTCTTTTCTCAAGCTTTTGCATTTCATCAATATTAAAAGCCGTTCCTCTGCTTTGCCCGTCCCAAATCATAAATGCCTCATCGGCATCTTTTGCCATTTCAATATCTTTCAGCTGATAATACTCATATCCCTGCTCACCGTGAGACGGCACATTAACTACAGGCCAGTCGCCGATATTGTTTCTCGCATTCCCGTCGGTGGCATAAACTGTCACATTTTTATATCCTTTGAGAAAAAGATGCGCCTGAACAAGCTTATCAACTCCCGGACAGTCACCGATAAGAATCCTGACATTGTCACCTGCATAGCCGTCAATCTTTCTTATTGCGTTTTTATCAAGGAAATCAATGCTCTTTGAGCCGCCGATAAATACCGACCGAAGCGGTTCTCTCGGAATCAGCGCCCGGTTTTTATAAAACTTTTCCCAAAGGAAAAATTCTGTTCCCTCGTCATCGTATGAAGATTTGACAATGCTGAATTTTATATCGGCAACGCTCAGCTTTTCCTTAGCATATGGGAAATTATGAATTTCGTCTGCCGTTATTTCAGTAATTTTATCTGAAGCTTTTATAAGATTCCATTCTGCCCGGTCGGAATTGGGCGGAAGTTGATTAAAGCAATAATCATAATCAAATACCGTAACGGGATTCTTTTCGGAAATATGTTTAATAATCGCCGAAAACACCTTGGCTCTCATAGGCCCGTTTCTTTTGACAAAGGCAAAAAGCTCGTCAACATCATATATAAAAATACGGCCGTTACCGACATTATTAAGGTCAGCGAACATTTTATCGGCAAAATCATCCGGATCAGGGTCGTTGATATAAATCGGAAGTGAAGAAATAATATAACTCGCGTATTTGCGAATTTCTTCAAGTCTGTCGGTGCTTACGGTATCAAACATCAACGATGAAAGTTTGTCAGCAATATCACAGGGTTTCATTAAAAAGTCTGTTGTACAGATATATACATTTTCTCCGGGATGATTCAGAATATATTGTAGCATAAGGTAATTTTTACCCGCAACAAGCTCTGCTTTTATTGTAAAAAGCTCACCTGGCTCGGAGGCGAAGATGCTCTCCGCCTCCTTGGGTAATACGGGAATACTGATCTGCTCAAGTATTTCAGCAGTCGGCTTCTTTTTGTCTTCGCCGATGAATTTACCTATAGGGTGAAAGAATTCGGTTTCGCCGTCAGTCGGGACGGTGCCTGTCAGTTTTGAAAAATCCATATTATCCTCTTTTCTCAGCTAAAAACCAATAGCGTTTCTTTTAATTTCTTTAGCCGTGCACATTATGGGCATATCAAAATCCTCGGGGATAAGTGTTGAGACTTGCTCCCTGGTAATCAGCTTTTTGCCTGAATTCACAAGGCGCGTTGCCTGTTTCATCCTTGCCTTCTCCATAAGATTTCTCACAAATCTGCCGTTGCCGAAATCGGGCTGAAGCGAAGCCGCCTCAAAAATGGGAATCATCTTTTCTTTTACACCGGGAGCAAATACCGTCTTATTCTTTTCGGACATCATCTCGGCTATCTCAAAAAGCTCTTCGGCGGAATAATCCTCAAACGGAACATGAAACGCAATCCTTGAGCGCAGGCCCGGGTTTTTACCCAGAAACTCTTCCATCTTGTCGGAATATCCGGCAAAAATGACAATGGTATCATTCCTGTTATTTTCCATTTCCTGCACTATGGTATTTATGGCCTCGTCGCCGTAAGATCCGCCACGGTCATCAACAAGGGAATATGCTTCATCAATAAATAGCACGCCGCCCTCGGCCTTACGGAATTTTTCCTTTACGATGTTTGCGGTCCAGCCGACATACATACCCACAAGGTCCGCTCTGCCTACCTCAACAAATGTTCCTTTTGAAAGAATTTTGTTATCTCTCATAATCTTCGCGAAGAGGCGGGCGGCGGTTGTTTTTGCCGTGCCGGGCGAGCCTGTGAATACCATATGCATTGTGGGGCTTGAGCCCGTAAAACCGCAGTCCGCATAAAGCTTCTGAGCCTTGAAATAATCTATTGCTTCGTTTATAACCTCTTTGGCCCCGGCAAGGCCAATCATTGACATCAGTTCTTTATACGCATCTCCGCGCTCTTTCTTTTCTTCCGCCTTCTCGACTTTGACGGCATGCTTTTCATAGTATTTGCTGTAAGCGGGGAAACTTTTGTCTATAACGGATTTTTTGTACCAGTTATTATAAACGGCGTTGAGCTCATCGATAAAATATGTTTTGTCCTTCTCAATATCCTTATAGAGGGCTTTATTAGCGCGAACCCTATCATTCTTTGCGAGAAATGACAGATACTTTCTTGATTTCTCAAAATTAATATAGTCTTCTCTGATTTCCACAAAGGTTTCGCCGGGCATACACGCTCGCATTTCATCTGCAGATGCGTGATTGTTATCGGGCAAAAGAAAAATACAAAGAGTGTTTCTCAAATACTTTTTACTTACTTTGCAAAGAGCAGAAAGCACCTCCCGAACGGAAGACCGCTTTTCCTCACCGCCGGATATTGTATCTGCAATATTAAAAACCATTGCGCCGCCGGCACTGACTTTGAAAATGATTTCGGCTTCGGCAGACATAGCCTTTAAATTAAAATGATGACAATCTTTTATGTGAATCATAGTGTATCTTGCCTGTGAAATGCGGCCGTTTTCCTTAAGCTCAAAGAGCAGCTTTTCAAGCAGGGTTTCCCTGCTTTCCGGGGAGTTGCCGCCGATTATATAATGCACCGGGTTATACTCAATCTTGGGCTTTCCGGATTGGCGTATTCTTTCTTTCTCATCATCCAACTCAAGAGAAAAATATTCTCCTTTGGGTTTTTCAATGAATTGTTCATCAAAAGAGAGTTCGCTATTCCAACTATAGAGGTTGTAAATACCGAGCTTCTCTCTGATTTCGCTGCCGCAAATACTGCAAAATCTGTCGGCGCATCTGGTCATTTTATCAAAATTCTCTCCCGTTATTTCCTCTGCCTTATTTTCATCTGATATGTTGGAAGGAAGAAATGAAGTTATATCTTCAATGTACCCGTCAATCTCACCATTATTAACAGCAACAGCGATACGAATTTTTTTGCTTGAATAATCGGACAGAAAAGCAACAACATTTCCGTTTGTCAATTCGGATATTTCATCCGGTATATCCTTAAATAAATCTTCAAAGCATTCTTTGCCGTTATTTGTTCTTTTTTCAATCCTGGTTATTGCGTTGTAAGTAAGCTTATAAAATCTCATCACTCTTCCTCCTTGTAATCAATCTCAGCTTGTTTTTTCAGTTACATGTTACTTCACGCCATGGTCGTTTTTTACCCCATCTCCTTCGGCAAAAAACACAGCACGCGTCTCGCCGTACCAATATCTGCCGTTCTCACAATAAAATGTTTCTTTAATCGCAGTTCGTATAAGATTAATCTCAAAAGAATTATAATCCTTGTTCTCTGCCGGCTTTAGAATTCTGAATCTGAAAATGGATCTATGAATATCATCTATTTCGCCGGTGTAGTATTCATTTGAATAAAAAACAGATACTCTGTCTGCGTACATAGGAACCTGCATTTCAAAGAATCTGAAGTCCTCTATTGTGGGACAATGATCTTCCCTCACTTCAACAATGGGATTTATCTGAGAAAGCACAGTAACAGCATGGTTCTCTGCAAGATAACTAAGTTCACCAATTGTATATTCACTTTCCAATTCGTTGGGGTAGGTTTTACCCTCCGGCCTCAGCATCTGAAGATAATCAATATAGATATCTCCTTTAACCGATTTCAGCTCATCGCAAAGTTCATCAATGCCGATATTGCATTCGCAGATATATATTTCAAGGCCGGCGAGATATCTTGTCGGGTGGCAGTTAAACTGCTTGTATTCTTCTTTGGATAAAGCCGTGTACAGAATATTTGTCATTCTATCAATCAGTTTTTTTGCGTGGATTTCAGGGCTGTAGATATATGCCCTTCTTTCGGGCTCATTCAGAATCTTCTGAAGCATCAGCGTAGTTTTGCCCATACCCGGTCTCGCTCCGATGCAGTTAAGCCCTGTTTCATCGCCGTTAAAAAATAGTTCCTCAGCTACCTTCGGCAGGATGGGTGAAGTGATCTCAACATTTTCAATGGGTTTCGATTCCCACCCGTAGAATTTGCTTATGTGGTGAAATACGGCAGTTTCACCCTGAAATAATGTGTTGCACATAATGTTTCCTCCTTGTTTTCTGAATTTTTTCTTCTGTGCTCACAGTCTATTATGCTTAATGGCCGTTTTTTGTCCCATATCCGCAAACATTCTTACCAGCATAAATCATTGAATATATATGTCAGATCCTTAAATGCTTTCGCAGTAAGCTCTCCAATTTCTTTATCTGCATCCGGATTATTATGGGAATAGTTTTCAATCAGACAGCTGAGCTTATCAAACTCATCGGCAACACTGTTCACAAGATCCTGCCAGCGAGCGGCAAATATTTTTTCTTTTTCATCAGATTGGACAGCTTCTATATAGCTTAATCCTTCCGGGTTATCCGATATCACACAGTTGCCTATAGCAGGTGATTCTTTTATATACTGTCTGAGATAATCACGGATTATTATTGCAAGCACTCTGTCAGTCTGCCAGCATATATCCCACGATATGTTTTTGATACTGAACAAACCGTCTTTCCGCCTGACGAGTTTACCGAGATTCATATGATTCAGTCGGATATCCCGAATCTTATCATTTATATTTGACGGAAGCACCGCAATGAAATCTATGAAGTCTTTAATCTTTTTCTTCATACCAATACCTTTCTGAACGCTCATAATCGCTTATCCCTTTCCGTTATTCAGTAATTTATCATCTTGATTCGCTGTTATTATGACAAAGGTTATGTCCCGATTTCGTGCCATCAGCTTTTGTATAATTCAGACAGGCCGTGAGGCAAATATTCTTAAAGGAGTGATTGATATGAAAGGAGCTTATGTTCCCTCTCAAAGAGAAATTCTGTATGACAAGTGGGAAAGCATTGCAGAGAACCTTTACTATGAAAAAACAGATATTGAAGAATTCAAAACTCTGGTGTATGATACATTTGAGTATTTCAGGCAGAGCAGGGATTACAACTCTGTTTTGCGTGAGGATCTCCCCATTTTCCGCTTTATTTGCAAATATCAGTTCTGCACAGATGTGCCCAATGGTAACACAGAGGCAGAGTTCACGGTCTGTCAGTCCTTTGCAGAGAGTCTATGCTGGGTTATAGAGAATCAGTTCAGCAGGGGATATTACAAGATCTCAATGCCGCTTGAGCTCTCCGTTCACGGCAGCCGCAATGAGGCAGATATGAGTTCATTTGAGTCATACAGCAAAGCGTTTGATAATCTTATGCAGATGTATAAAGAAGAATATGAAGAAATAGAAGACTGAAGGAGGAAAAGAATATGACAGTTATCAATGATTTCAAAGGAGAATACGGTTTCCTTTCAAATTTCTATTCAAGCCCGTTTGAGTATAAGGGGCTGGTTTACCCCAACTCCGAGGCGGCCTTCCAGGCACAGAAGTGCGCCACAGAAGAGGCAAAAATCAAATACACAGAAACAAAGAATCCTGTTGTAATCAAAAGCATGGGCAAGAAGGAGCCCGGCCTGCCCGCAAACTGGGATGAGATTGCCTATGATATAATGCTTGATATTCTCAGGGCAAAATTCGCAGATCCCGCGCTCAGGGAAAAGCTCCTCGCCACAGGCGACGCCTACCTTGAAGAGGGCAACCACTGGCATGACAACCGCTGGGGCAACTGCACCTGCGAGAGGTGCAAAAACAAAGAAGCCAAAAACTGGCTCGGCAAAATCCTGATGACGATCAGGGATGAGATAAAGGAGGAAGAAAAGTAATGCCGTCAAAAGGTGCTGCAATGAGATTTTTGATACAAGGATCAATCGTTGAACTTTTTAAAAAAGGATACTTGGAAAGCAATCTTGACTGGGATGTGAAAGGCAAGAAATTCACAATAAGGGTCAGAAATAACAAGGGCGAAACGTCAGTCGGATTGATTACATATTGCGAAATACCGGAAACAATAGTGCTGACAGACAACCTAACCGGTCAGAAAACATCATACAAAATAGATTTTGACAGATTATTTGACAGAATACACGAACACGAAACGGAAATAATAGATGGTTTTATAAATGCAGTCTGCGATTTTGCCAGGCAGTTAAGAGAAGAATCAACAGGAAAAAAACGCCGAAAAAGCGCTTCACAAGAACCTGGAAACATATAAACATAAAAATCAATCCCGATGCCGTGCAGGCACCGGGATTTTACTTTTGCTCAGAGAAATCCGTTGGGCGTTTTAAGCCCATACCTCTGATTATAATTCGATTGAAAAGATAAAGTAGGTGTGTAGCTTTAAAGGATATAATCGTATCTAAATACCATAAACAACAAGCCCTTGAGCACCGAAAGGTCTCAAGGGTGATTTTTTTGTTTTTATCCCTGAAAGCAAAATCCTTATATATCAATAGATTTAAGCCTTTTGAAATTGAGAACTGGGATAAAAAGAAATGGGGTTAAAATAACTGGGGTAAAAAGAAAATGGGGTGAAAACGGGCTTGAAATTGAGACCCCGAAGCGTGTATTCTCGTGTAATCTCGTGTATTCAGGTGTATAAAAAGGTCTCAATTTTCCGGCAGTGTTAAAGTGCCGCTTTCCCAAAGTTTTCAAGGGTTTTCAGATGCTTTCAGACATAAAAAACCGGCTCCCAAACGGGAGCCGGAATTGCTGCAATTTTATCTCTTTGAGAACTGGGGCGCACGGCGGGCGCCTTTGAGACCGTATTTCTTTCTTTCTTTCATTCTGGGGTCTCTGGTAAGGAGACCTGCCTTCTTGAGAGGAGAACGGAGCTCCGCGTCAAACTGAAGAAGAGCGCGGGCGATGCCGTGGCGGATTGCGCCTGCCTGACCGGTAACGCCGCCGCCTGCTACTCTGCAGACGATGTCGAATTTCTCGGCGGTGTCGGTGATTGCGAGAGGCTGACGAACGATGAGCTTAAGAGTTTCAAGGCCGAAATAATCGTCGATGTCTCTTTCGTTGATAGTGATCTTGCCGGTGCCGGGATATACGCGGACTCTGGCAACTGAGCTCTTTCTGCGGCCGGTGCCGTAGTAATAATTGGATTCGTACATTCTTTATTGCCTCCCTTTCTTATAATTCCCAGGTCTCGGGCTTCTGGGCTGCATGGGGATGCTCTGCGCCCTTAACCACGCGAAGACGGGTCAGTGCCTGACGGCCGAGGGTGTTATCGGGAATCATGCCTTTAACCGCCTTGGTAACGGCGAATTCGGGCTTGGTCTTCATAAGAGTTCCGTATTTGACCTCTTTGAGATGGCCGATATAACCGGTGTGATGATAATACTTTTTCTGCTCGAGTTTCTTGCCGGTGAGAACTACTTTCTCAGCGTTGATGATGATAACGTGATCGCCGCAATCAGCGTTGGGGGTAAAGGTGGGCTTGTTTTTGCCGCGAAGAAGGTTGGCAGCTTCAACAGCAACCTTACCGAGGGGTTTTCCCTCTGCATCGATCACATACCATTTACGGGTGATGTCGCCCGCTTTAGGCATATACGTGGACATAAGATTTCCTCCAGATAAATTTTTATTGCCTGCATATATTATCACAACGTTTTCACGGTGTCAACAAATATTTTCAAAAAAATTAATTATTAAAGCATTATCTCGCTTTTTCTCTGTTTTTCTCGCGTTTTCATATGTTTTTCTTTCCTGCGATTTTACAGATTTCACAGCTTAAAAGGTATATTTTTATGCACGGCATAAAACAGGCGTACCTGATTATAATAATTTTTTCAGAATTTAACAAAAACACTTGTAAAAACCGTTTGATTTTGCTCCCGAGAACAAAAAGCAGCTGTTCAGACGGCTGCTATTATAATTTATACTTGATTTATAACTATATATTGTGTATAATTATAGTGTATAAGCGATTATACCACAATTTTAACGGAGGGCTTTCGTAATGAAAAGAAAAATTCTGGCTGTAATTATGGTACTGGCCGTGGTTCTCGGCACTTTTGCCTCAACCGCGCTGACCGCAAGTGCGGACGGCGGAAGCTGGGGTGTAGGAGCTCAGGTCACCGCAACGGTTGATACCGGCAGGAAAGAACTGATTTTCAGATCAACCGCATCCACAACAGTTGATCCGGTGAAAATGAATCAGATAACAATAGGCAACGCTCCCTGGAAAGAATTTGCCGGAGATATTGAGCATCTTATAGTTGAAAGCGGCATTGCCAACATCAGCTGCGGCGCGGGTGTGGATCTTCCCAACCTCAAGGATGTAACTGTCGGCAAAGACGTTTCGGAAATCGATGCACGCGCATTTATCAACAGCCCGTCAATCGATTCTTTTACTGTAGTTGAAGGAAACAAGTCATTCAAGGACGGCGACAACAAGCGTCTTCTGCTTACCGCAGACGGAAAGACCATAGTTCATGCGGCTTTCGGCACGATGACCGCATATATTTTCCCGGAAAAGAGTTCAAACAGAGTAAAGGATGATATAATTGCCATCGGTGACTATGCGTTTTACGGCGCTGTAAAGCTTGAGAGAATCAAGCTAAGCTCTAAGATTGCCTCAATAGGCGAATACGCTTTTTCCGGATGCAAAATCAAAGGCGATCCGAGCGAAGATGATGCAATCAGAGTGCTTACCATCCCCTCAAACATCAGAATTATCGGTGCCCACGCCTTTGAGGGAAGTCTTATAGAAAAAACATCATTTACATATAACCTCAACACCATCGGTGAAAGCGCTTTTGCAGACAGCACAGCTCTCAAATATATCACCGCTATCGAGAATCCCGTCATGCTCATCGAGGAGAATGCGTTCCTTAACACCTCTCTAATCAGTTCAACCACTCCTATCGATTTTAACGGTTCTCCCGATGAATGGTCTGAACTATCAAAGCATGAAAGCACACTGGCAAAATCAAGATATACAATGCGTGACCCGCAAGACACCGAATATATCGCTTATGATATAAACGGAGGTTCGGTATATACGATTCCCGAAAACCAGAACCATATCCATAAAGATACATATTATCATATCATTGAGCCGATTGACGCGATTGAAAACGTTGACTCCGCCGGCAATGAGGTCTTCCCTCTTCACGCCACAAAGCACTTTGCGGGTTGGTCACTGAAAGAGGATGAAATCGCGACTCTCAGCACCAGCCTTTATCAGGCCGGTGATATACTTGATAAAAAAGTATCGGTCAGATTGTATGCAGTATGGACGGATAAGATAAATCTCCTCTTTGATGCCAACGGCGGTACCCTCACCGAGGGACTAAGCCCTGTCAAGAAGGACGACCCCGTTGAGAGCTACAAACTGCCGAAAGCTGTTCCCACACATACAAAATACGATTTCCTCGGCTGGTCAAAAGATAAAAACGCAACTGCTCCCGATTATCTGCCGGAAGGAACAATCAAGCTTAATCAAAACACAATCCTTTACGCGGTGTGGAATGTAAACGGTCCATACACAATTACTGCAGACGCAAACGGCGGCAAATTCTCAGACAATACTTCGTCCAAAGTTCTCGCAGAGAAGAAGCAGAAAGATGTTGATTACACCTTCGCATGCGAAGCTCCGACCCGCGATCGTTACACATTCAAAGGCTGGTCATACGACGGTAATATATCAAATAATCCCGTAATTAAGGCAAATAATAATGTTACCGTGAAAGCCGCCTGGGAATTCAACGGGCCTTGCTATATAAGATACCGTATAGACGGCAAGGTTGACGCGGCCAAATCGCTCAACGTAGCTATAGGTGAAACCGTAACGGTTGCTCCCGCCGTGGAAAAAGCCGGATACTTATTCAAAGGCTGGAGATGCCAGGGCGCAGTCTATCAGCCGGGCAACACCTTCACGGCAACAAAAGACTGGACATTCGATGCATATTATGAAAAGATAAACCCGACAAAAGATTCGGAAATTTCGCTTAACAAGAAATATGAAATCGATGCGGAATACGGCAGCAAGCTTCACGTAGTCGCATCTGTATATAACGTTCCCGACAATTACGAACTCTGGCTGTATCAGAACGGCGAAGGAGTAACGGGCGGTCCTGTAAGCGGAGGCACTGCAACGGTTGAATGGACTTCCGACAAGATTACGCAGGATACTTCCGTAAGCGTCAAGCTCATTGACAAAGCGGGAACAGTAGCCAAAAGCGATACCCGTCCGCTGATGTCAACCATAACCGTCAAGGTCAAGACCGGATTCTTCGCCAGACTCATAGCATTCTTCAAGGGACTCTTCGGTCTGCTTCCGACTTATGAAATAAAATAACAGATAATTATCTGCTGCCGCAGTCCCGGATTGCGGCAGCAAAAAAATAATAAATTCGGAGAGACAACAGTATGAAAAAAATATTATCGGTAATTATGGCAGCTGCGCTTATGCTCTCGGTATTGACAATCGGTTTTGCGCAGGACAAAGACAGCACATTCGGCGCATACAAGCGCGTATTCATTATAGGAATTGACGGCGCGGGCAGATTTATCAAGGATGCAGACACGCCGAATTTTGACAGAATTTTCAAAGACGGCGCCGTAAACTACACCGCTCGCGCTGAAGTCAAGACCGACAGCGGCCCCAACTGGGGAGCTATCCTGACCGGCGTTTCTTATTTCAAAACAAAGATGGACAACGGAGTTGTCGGCAGCGTTGAAAGAGCGGCCGATACCGATTATCCTACCGTGTTCAATTATGTCCGCCGCGCAAATCCCGATGCTGTCCTCGCTTCCTACTGCAACTGGGGCAGCATAAATCACGGAATAGTTGAAAATGAAATCGGCGTTGAAAAGGTCAATATCGGCGATGACGAAAAGCTCACCGACGCAATCTGTGAATACTTCGATGCGGGCAATACTCCCGAACTTTTCTTTGTTCAGTTTGACAGTGTTGACCACGAAGGTCACAGCCACGGCAGCAAGAGCGATGAATTCATTAATCAGATTAATGTAGTCGACGGCTATCTCGGCAGAGTCTATGACTGCCTGAAAGAAAACGGTCTTCTCGAAGACGCTCTCTTTATAGTTACCGCCGACCACGGACATACTGTCAACGGCGGTCACGGCGGAATCACAATGCGCGAGACAAATGTTACCGTTGCCGCCGCGGGCAAGACCGTTGTAAAAGGCGGAAAACTTGACAGTGACACTAGAAACAGAGACATAGCGGCGATTACGCTCTATGCTCTCGGTTACGAAAAGCCTGAGGAGGATTTCACCGCCCGCATCCCCGCCGACCTCTTTGAAGGAGTTGACGGCGAAGCGAGACCCGTCTCAAAAGACTTTGCGGATTATATCATCTCCGCTCTCGCCTGGGTTGTAACGCTGATTACTTCGATAGTGTAAATTACTGGGTAATAATTCAATGCTCATCGGAGGGAACCATGGCTAAAAAAACTGTCCGAAAAAGTATTATTATTGCCATATTGTCGCTTATTATTACCGTTTTAATACTATTTACAAGCGCTGCATTCTTTTTGTTTATTATCGGGGGAGGCGGCTACAGCGAGGAGTTAATAGGTCAATATGTTTCCCCTGAAAAAACATACACTGTGCTTGTTTACCGAACTAACGGAGGGGCAACTACTGCATTCGGAATTAAATGCAAACTTCACCGAAATGATAAAAAAATAAGCCGTAACAGAGTTATATATACGGAATACCGTAATGATTCTGCGGAAGTCGAATGGGAAGATAACGATACGGTTATAATTAACGAAAAAAGAATAGAAAATGTCCTCAAAGACAGAGTCGATGTATAACTGAATCTATCTCTGTTTCCGATTGCAAATCAATAACCTTCGATGATTATATCATCAAAACAACGGCCTGCCCCTCGCGGCAAGCCGTTTAATTATATATTACTGAAAATGCAGGGTCAGGACTCTGACGATTGCGGTGATGAGAGCTCCCGCGACCGGTCCGAAACCGTCTACGAAATAATTATAGTCAATTCCTTCGTTATTGACAACCGGTTCGGTATTCTCGCCGAGACCGAGTTCCTTAAGGAATTTAAGCATTGCCTTGGCAATCTCGACATTTCCCTTCGCGTTCGGATGTGTGGAATCCGCGGCGACAAGCTCGCCGTGACCGTTGATTACGCCTGCGAGATCAAAAATAACAAATTCGTCGGGCCTGCTCTCTTTTGCACGGTTGAGCGCGTTATTCACTCTGACAACCGCCTTGTTGAAAGGAATCCTTCCGAGTCCTTCCCATGAACAATAGACATTGTCAAAAATCAGTTTCGCGTCGGGATTAATAGCGCGGATAAGGTCGATTATCTTCAGATAATCCTCATAGATTCCCTCGGCGATATCATCAAGCTCTTTGTTGTTAACTCCGAGAAGCGCTCCGATTGTTATGAGCACCACTCTGTCATTCGCAAGATAGTTGTTTGAGCCGATGCTGAGATGAATCACATCCGCCCATTTGATTGCCTCGCGGAATCTGTCGGTATTCTCTATGTGATAAATCAGGCGCTCCGTATCTGTCGCAACCCTTGAGAGATTAACGTAATTATAGCCGTTTGTATCGGCGACTATTCTTGCATATCCCGCCTCATCGCTGTTTTCAACTCCGAAGCCCTCGGTGATTGAATCACCCATAACAAGGAAATTCAGGCTGCCGCCCGAAGGAAAATCGTATTCGCCCTCCGCCGAGGCAGGAACGAGCGTAAGCGGGAGCAGCAGCACAAGGGCGGAAAGAACAACGCATAAAATCCGTTTTGCCTTTATCATATGATCACCCTTTGGTTAAAACATGCTCTTCAAAAACAGGCCGAAATCGGAGGCGGCGTTTCTCGCATCATTGAGCCCGCCCTGCGAATAGTGATTCTTGAGCGCCTTCTGGATATCCTGATTGATTTCGGGAGTCTCGAGCTCAAAATTCTCTATCGCCCTGTCGAGGTCAACGCTCACCATATCGCTGTCTTCAACGGTGTTTTTGCTTGCGAGTGCCTCGTTGCCTATATTTATTACATAAGAATATCTCGGATAAATCGTGAGCCAGTTATTCTTAACCATGTGTGCGCCGAAGCGGACGCTCCAGGAGGTACCGACTCCCTTTGAAAGATTATAGAGACGCTTGAATCTGTCACTGCCGTTTGCGTTCAGCCGCTTTATCATATCGCGGTTTTTCATAAACTGCTTGATATCTTTAAGCTCCCAGTCGCAACCGTCCCAGTTTTCGCGCCAGGTTGCCCAGCCGAAACTGCAGGAGCGGTAAGCGGTGAAAACATCCTTGCGGTAGTCATCGGGGAATTCTATTGCCGGAGTATAACCGGCTATGGAGCCGATGGTATTATCATCTTCATAATAATCAAGCGCCGCATTCATAAATTTAAGAAAATAAGGTGAAACAACGGCATCATCTTCGATAACTATGACTCTGCCGAACTTTTCTATTATCTGCGAAACGCCGTCTATGACCGAAGGCGAGAGACCCATATTGGTCTTGCGCTCTTCAATATGCATTCTCATAAACGCTCTCTCTCGCATCATTCTGCGCACGCAACGACGGACCCCCGCCACACGGATGGAGTCTGATTCGTTTCTCGGGCCGTCCGAGAAAATAAATAATTCACTTTCAGCTGCTTCGGGGCATTTTGCAAGCGCTCTGAACGCCTGCTCAAAATGATGCGTTCTGTTATATACAAACATAACTATCGGCGCATACATTTTGCAGCCCTCCTTTCACTGAATTCAACCCTGTTTGCTCCGGTTACGGCATATGCCGATACGAAACTCATTTTAAGATACATTATATATTACCACATAAAAACAGAATAATCAAATATTTTTTTATAATTTTATGATTTATTATGTTGTGAAGTGAAATCATTTATGCTATAATAACGAAAACAAGGAGGTCCGAACATGAAAATTACAGACGACATCATCTACATCGGCGTTAATGACAGAAAGCTTGATCTTTTTGAAGGTCAGTATATAGTTCCCGAGGGAATGGCATATAATTCATACCTGATTATCGATGAGAAAACTGCTGTTATGGACAGCGTTGACGGCAATTTTACCGCTGAATGGCTGGGCAATATTGAATCCTCTCTCGGCGGCAAAGCCCCCGATTATCTTGTTATTCAGCATATGGAGCCCGATCATTCATCAAGCATTACCGCGTTTATGGATAAATATCCCGGCACCGTAATCGTTTCAAACGCCAAATCATTCCCGATGCTCAAAAACTTCTACGGCGCAGAATATCCGGACAGACAGCTCTCTGTAGGCGAGGGCGACACCCTCTCTCTCGGAAAACATACACTCTCATTCATCGCGGCTCCGATGGTCCACTGGCCCGAGGTCATAATGACCTATGACAGCGCGGACAAAGTATTTTTCTCGGCGGATGCTTTCGGAAAATTCGGAGCACTCGACGCGGATGAAGACTGGGCATGCGAGGCGAGAAGATATTACTTCGGCATTGTCGGCAAATACGGTGCACAGGTACAGACCCTTCTTAAAAAGGCGGCCGCGCTTGAAATCAATACCATCTGCCCGCTTCACGGCCCTGTTCTCTCCGAGAATCTCGGCTACTATCTTGACCTTTACAACACCTGGTCGTCTTACGGAGTCGAGAGCGAGGGTATAGTAATCAACTACACTTCCGTTTACGGCAACACGAAGAAGGCAGTCGAAAAGCTTGCAGCTCTGCTTGAAGCGAAGGGATGTCCGAAGGTCGCGGTCAACGACCTTGCCAGATGCGATATGGCCGAGGCGGTTGAGGATACCTTCAGATACGGCACAATCGTGCTTGCAACCACCACCTACAACGGCGATATTTTCCCGTTTATGAGGCAGTTTATCGGCGACCTTACAGAGAGAGGCATCAAGAATAAAAAGATTGCTCTTATCGAAAACGGCAGTTGGGGACCGATGGCAATAAAGAAAATGACCGCGATGCTCGAGGGTATGAAGAATATCGAATACGCCGAGAATTCTGTTACGATAAAATCCGCTCTGGATGCGGAAGGCGAAGCAAAACTCGAAGCCCTTGCGGAGGAATTATTAAAGTAAACAAACGGACCGGAAGCCGCTGGTTTCCGGTTCTTATTTAAGCTGAACTTTTTTCTTTTTAAGAAATTCAAATTCTACGTATTTAACAATTAATTTGTGTCAGCAGAGGATAACTGACCACAACAGATTGTGTTTTTGAACCTGCTGTGTAAAACTTGCCGAAAAGCTTTGATTTTACAGGGGAATAACAGTATAATGTTATTTATGCTATTATATGGGAGTCTGCCGCTCCCGGGAGACAGAGGATTTTATGAATTACACAGTGAAGAAAAAGATTCGGGGAGGAGTATTTGAAATCCCCGAAATTATTGCCGATAAGCATCTGAAATTTGCTTCCGGCGACCAGATAAAAGTGCTGCTGTATGTGCTCAGACATACTGAAAAAAACGTGAACGCTCACGCTGTGGCGAAATTCCTGAAAATGGACGAGAACGATGTTGAGGACTGCCTTCAGTACTGGGTTCTGACAAATATCCTTGAAGATGAGGAATTAGCTTCAAAGGAAAGTGCGCCCCAGAAAGAAAAAGCGGAAAAGCCGGCGGAGCCGGTGAAATTCGTTCCCGGTCAGAATAAAGAACCCGAAACAGTCAAAAGCAAAGAAACTGTTGAATACACAAAACCCACTCAGGCGGAAATCGCCGCGAGGCTGGATGAATCTGCCGAAATAAGAAGCCTTTTCAGCGACCTCCAGAGCAAACTCGGCAAAACAATCGGTTATGACGGTCAGGCAACAATAATCTGCCTTTATGACCATTTCGGACTCCCCGCTCAGGTAATATTCATGCTCGTCGATTACTGCGTGAGTATAGGCAAGACAGGATACTCATATATTGAGAAGGCCGGCGGTTCCTGGGCTGAGCAGGAAATCGATACGGTTGAGAAAGCCGCCAAGAAAATCGATTCGCTCAACAAGGTCAATAAATTCTGGAATAAATTCGCAATATCGCAGGGCCTTCCGAACGGCAAGCCGACCGCAAATCAGGTTAAATATATTTCGAGATGGCTCGATGAACTGAAAATGAGTTTCGATATGATCTGCCTCGCCTATGAGGAAACGCTTGAACGCACAGGCAAAATCAGTTTGTCATATACCGATAAAATTCTTTCAAACTGGGCGGAAAGCGGATTAAAAACTCCCGACGATGTGGAGAGAGCGGCGAAGGACAGAGCGGCCGCGGCAAAGAAGCCTGCGGGCAATCCCGACGCGTCCTATAATCTTGATAAAGTCAAGAGCAAGGATGTAAGCGGAAAGCTGACCTATGAAAGGAAGCGCAAGCAATGAGCTATTCCGTAGCAAATATCAAATATGCCGAAAGAGAGCTTCTCAGAAGAAAGATGACCGCCGAGGATACAAACGCCGAAAGGCGCAGGGAAATCATAAAGAAGTTCCCTGAAATCGGCGAATATATAAGACAGATTGCAGACATCGATCTGAGAATTCTCGACGCTATCGGCGACAAGGAAAATTTTGAAAGAAGAATACACGAAATCACCGAGGCGAATGCAAGGGTTCAGGAGATTATCGAGAAAAAACTCGTGGAAAACGGTTACCCCGCGAATTACCTTGAAATCCCCTACACCTGCAAAAAATGCGCCGATTCGGGATACGTTGACGGCATAACGTGCGAATGCAGAAGAAATCTTCTCAATCAGCTCAATGTGAGAGACCTGGAGAGCGTTTCACCGGCGCGCGAGTGCACATTTGAAAGTTTCTCGCTCGATTATTATTCCGACAAGGTGAGCGGCGATTACAATATTTCCCCGCGTGAGCAGATGCAGGCAATATACAATTACTGCAGGGACTATGCCGATGATTTTGACAGCGAATCAGGTTCGCTCTATATGTACGGCGAAACCGGGCTCGGCAAGACCCATCTCTCGCTTGCGATTGCAAATGTCGCCGCGAGAAAAGGTTACAGCGTCTATTATTCATCCGCGCAGGCGTTGCTCGCGGATGCGGAGAGGGAAAAATTCGGCGGCTCCGACAATTCAGCCACCGAAAGACGGGCGCTCGGCTGTGATCTGCTGATTATAGACGACCTCGGTTGCGAATTCTTAACTCAGTACACAGCTTCTGAGATTTATGCGATTCTCAATGAGAGAATAAACCGTTCAAAACCGTTTATCATCAGCACCAATCTAAAATGGGAAGAACTTGAGAAAAGATATACGGGCCGTCTCACTTCGAGAATAATAGGCAACTGCACCCGCCTTCTCTTTCTCGGCAATGACATCAGGCAGATAAAAAGCGACAACTGATATTGAGGTATATTCATGGATATTATTCTTTCACTCACAAAGCAATTCAATCTTCAGCAGTGGCAGGTTGAGAATGTTGTAAAGCTTCTCGACGAAGGCAATACCGTTCCTTTCATCGCGAGATACAGAAAGGAGCAGCACGGCACACTTGACGATCAGATTATCAGAGAACTATCGGAGCGTCTTGAATATCTGAGAAATCTTGACAAACGCCGCGAGGAAGTCAGAGCGCTCATCGCCGCTCAGGAAAAACTGACCGATGAAATCTCGGCCTCGCTTGACAACGCCGCCACCATCACAGAGATTGATGATATTTACAGGCCTTTCAGACCAAAGAGAAAAACGAGAGCATCTGTCGCAAAAGAGAAGGGGCTTGAGCCGCTTGCAATCGAGATTTATGAGCAGAAGGCGGATTCACCAGCGCCTATTGACCTTGCGCAGGCTTATATCAACGAAGAAAAAGGCGTAAATACCGCGGAGGACGCCCTCAAAGGCGCTCTCGACATAATTGCCGAAAATATTTCGGACGATCCCGATATCAGAAGGCGTCTGAGAAATCTCTTCACGGTAATCGGCATTGTCAATGTCAAAGCCAGCGACGAAAACGCGCAGAGCGTCTATACGATGTATTATGACTACACCGAGCCGGTCAAGACTATTCCGGGCCACAGAGTGCTCGCAATTGACAGAGGCGAAAAGGAGAAATTTCTTAAAGTATCCGTTACCCTCGATGCGGTCAAAGCTTCAAATATTATCACAAGCGCCACACTCAATCCTCTCGGCTCGCCGACCACAGAGGCGGTCAGGGAGGCGGGCGCGGATGCTTACACCCGTCTCATATATCCCTCAATTGAGCGTGAAATCCGCAATATGCTGACCGAAAAGGCGGCGGCGGGTGCCATCAAAGTATTCTCGCTCAACACAAAAGAACTGCTCCTTCAGCCGCCCGTTAAGGGCAAGACCGTCATCGGTCTCGACCCCGGTTACAGAACGGGCTGCAAGGTCGCTGTTGTTGACAAAACCGGCAAAGTGCTGGACACGGGCGTTATCTATGTCACACATTCGGAAGCGCAGAGGAATCAGGCAAAGGTTCTTATCAAGAATCTTATCAAGAAATATCACGTTGACTGCATTTCAATCGGCAACGGCACGGCATCCAAAGAAACAGAGATGTTCACAACCGAGATTCTTCATGAAATTGACGCCAAGGTATCATATATGGTGGTCAGTGAGGCGGGCGCTTCGGTTTATTCAGCGTCAAAACTCGCCGCAAAGGAATTCCCCGATTACGATGTTTCGCTCAGGAGCGCGGTTTCTATTGCGAGAAGATTGCAGGACCCGCTTGCGGAGCTTGTCAAGATAGATCCGAAGGCAATCGGAGTGGGGCAGTATCAGCACGATATGCCTCCAAAAGAGCTCGACGCTTCGCTTGACGCCGTAATTGAAGACGCAGTAAACTCCGTGGGCGTTGACCTCAATACTGCTTCAGCTCCCCTTCTCTCAAGAGTTTCCGGAATCAACACAACGATAGCGGGCAACATAGTCGATTACCGCGATGAAAACGGCGAATTCACAGGCAGAAGCCAACTCAAGAAAGTCCCGAAGCTCGGCGACAAGGCGTTCGAGCAGTGCGCGGGCTTCCTGAGAATTGCCGAGAGCAAGAACCCGCTCGACAATACCGGTGTTCATCCCGAAAGTTATGACGCGGCGAAAAAGCTGCTTGAGCTGTTTTCGTTTACTACAGCCGACATCGGCACTGAAGAAATAAAGGCCATTTCCGCTCAGGTTGCCCTGCTCGGCGAGGATAAGGTTGCTGAAAAGCTCGGCATAGGCGTTCCGACTCTCAAGGATATAGTCAAGGAACTCATCGCTCCCGGCAGAGACCCGAGAGATGAGCTTCCGCCGCCGATGCTGAGAACCGATGTAATGGATATCAAGGATCTCAAGCCCGGTATGGAAATGAAGGGTACCGTAAGAAATGTAACCGATTTCGGCGCGTTTGTCGATATCGGAGTTCACGAGGACGGTCTGGTTCACGTTTCCCAGATTACCGACAGATTCATAAAACATCCTTCCGATGTTCTCAAGGTCGGTCAGGTTGTAACCACCTGGGTTTTGAAAGTTGATACGTCAAAAGGCAGAATTTCCCTTACAATGAGAGAAAAGAATATACCGAAAGACGAATAAGAATGGTTATGCCCTCTCCAAGCGGAGAGGGCGTTTCAATTATTTTATATGCTATTGTTTGATATCGGGAAGCCTGCGGAAAATCGTGCGGAAGAATGCCACTATTTTCGCGAAGAAACCGGTATCGATTTTTACTGTCTCGATTTCACTTGCGGCAACTTCCTCGTTTCCGACAAAGTATTTGACCTGAACGGTAAATGTCTCCGTCGCCTTCTCTACGGTATAGCCCGTGCCTCCGGTTGCCTTATCTTCACCGTTTATAATCCAGTGTACTCTTCCGTTGGTTACTCTGTTTTTAACGGCAGGCGTGAAGGTTATGGTTGTTTTATACGCTTCCTTGCGCTCGGGTGTGTAATTCTTTATGCTTATCTCGGGGAAATTATAGACGGCATTTACCGTGAAATCCTCATAACTTATTGAGAAACTCTCCCATTTGCCGCTGACACCCTTTTTGACGGGAACGCGCGGAGGAACAATGCTATTTGTATTGATGTTGAAGGGTACTCTCTCAACCACTTCTCCGAGCGACATAAAGGTCGCATAATAAGTCCTCAGGCCGTATTCCGCAAAGCATACCGTATCCGCCGCGCCGAGAGTATACGGCATCCACGAACCAGTATAACCCTGTTTTTCGGGAACAGCAGGTTCTTTGATGCTCTTTGCCCCGTAAAGATAGGGAACAACTGCGATTGTTGTATCATTTTCAGCCGTTTTGAAAGTTACATAATAGGTTCTGGGCTTATAAACGGCATTTACGGTAATATTGTGAGGAACAATCTCATACTCTCCCCATTCGCCCTCATAACCCGTCTTTTCGGGAACGGGCGGAAGAATAAGTTCCTCATCTTCAACGGTAAAGGTGACGCTGCCTGCACTCACACCGTCCGCGACGAGATTTGCGGTATAGACAACGGGCGTATAGACGGCAAAAATATCCATTCCGCCCGCCCTGAGCGTATAATCCTCCCAGCTGCCGGAGTATCCTGTCTTAGCCGTAACCGTCGGCTCGACAATATCCGTGTCATCAAGTGTATAGCTGACTTTGCCTGCAGACCTGCCCTGAGCGATAAAGTTTGCGACATACAGGGTGTTTTCAGCCAATGCGATGACGGTCAGATTCTCTGCCGGCATAGTAACGGGCAGTTCGGGACTCCATCCGGTTACAGTCTTTCCTTCGGGTGCAGTGCCTTCGGGAACGGTTATCTTTTCACCGTAACGGAATGCTTTGGATTTTATATTATTCCCGGCTTTGAATGTAAGCGTATATTCTTTAGGCGTATATACTGCTTTAATAACTTCTGCGGTTTCCGGGTTATAGGTCTCCCACTCTCCGGTATATCCCGCTTTTCCCGGAACATCGGGCTCGTCAATTGAAGGAGCAACGGGAATTTCCGCAATGATTATTCCGTCCGCGACAAACACCAGTTTATCCGAAGCGTTATCAATAAACACAGCGTGTATCTCGGTGTCGGAATCGGCTGTACAGACGGTGTCCGCTTTGATTTCATTGCCGTTCGTATCAAACCAGCCGCAGAAGGTTTTATTCTGAGCAGAGGGCTGCGGAAGATTGCCGTAAACGGAGCCGTATGTTACGGTCAGGGTATCATAAACGTCATTGCCGTTTTTCAGCGTAACTGTATGAGTATCGCCTATCCATTTTGCTTTCAGCGTATGGTTTGTTTCATTTGTAACCGCTGTATCTGAATTAACGGCATTATTTCCGTCGAGCCATCCGCCGAAGGCATAGCCGCTCTTTAAGGGAACGGGCATCTCACCATATTTCTTGCCGCAGGCAACAGTCTTGCTGCCCTCATCTACCGAACCTCCGTTCGCGTCAAAGGTTACGGTAACAGTCTTCTCAACAAAAGCGGCATAAAGCGTAATATCGGAATCATATTTCATGACCGTATCCGCTTCAATCCTCTGCGTATATTCCTCATCGGCAAACCAGCCGGCAAATACAGCTCCGCTCTTCTTTGCCTCGGGCATTTCACCGAAAGGCGTACCATAAGTAAACTGCTTGCTTCTGACTGTGCAGGATCCCTGTCCCGGATTGAAAGCGGCATTATATGTATTTGCCGTCCAGTGTGCGAAGAATGTACAGTCAGATGTAATCGAAACCTTCGATCCGTCCGCAATTCTGAATCCGCCTGTCTCCTGCGTGAACCAGCCGTCGAAGGTATAACCTTTGCGGGTGACAGCGGGCAGTTCATAGGTTGAATCATAAGTATAGCCCCTGCTCTTAACGGAACACTTGCCGCCCATCGCGTCAAAACCGACCGTATAGGTCTCGGGATTCCAGATTGCATATAATGTTACGGGCTCATTCTTTGTATATGTATCGCCTGCGAAATATGTCACTCCGCTGCCGTCCGGCGCGGTATTCCACTCTGTGAATTCATAGCCCGTCTTTTCGGGAATGACATCGCTTATAGAATAGGGAATATCATAGTATTTATATGAGTTCCCCGGAGGATATGAACCAGAATTTGCGTCATAGACAACCGCATACTTATCCCTCTCCCAGATTGCATAGAGAGTCAGAGGCGAGTTGCCGTCATATGCCTGACCGGGTGCGTATGACGCGCCGTTTCCGTTTTCATCGGTGTTCCACTCTTTGAAGGTAAAGCCCGTGCGTTTCGGTATCTCGGCGCCGAGAGCAAATCCGCTCTGACCATACAGGCGAACGGAATTTGCGGGCATATTTGTGACCGATGTATTATTCGGCAGGTATGTTATCTTATATCTTGCAGTATCCCAGCGGGCATAGAGCGTGAAATCATTGACCTTGTCAACAATTGATTCTGCTGTCACGGGTTTGTCAGTCGGTTTATCCCTGCTCGGATACCAGCCGGTGAGATCCTTGCCGGTCTGCGTCGGTTCGGGAAGCTGACCGTACGGACTGCCGTAGGTTAAGGTTATCACCTGATTTACATTCGTTCCGCCGTTTGAATCAAACGACACTCTGACTTCAATTCCCTTCCACTGGGCGTAGAGAGTGAGATCGGCGTTTGTCTGATAATTCGTGCCGCCTTTATAGGTGATTCCGCTGCCGTCGGGTTTCGTGTTCCAGCCATTGAAGATGTAGCCGTATCTTGACGGGGTTGCGGAAGAAAGCTTAACCGGCTGCGTATAAGGCTTGCTCTGATTCGCGGGCATATCCGACACCGCATCGGCCCCGCTGTTTGCGTCGTAAATTATGTTATAGGTCTGCTCTGTCCACTTTGCATAGATTCTGACTGTTGTTGAGGAGGTCATAACCGTTGATGAATCAACGGGATTTCCGTTTGAATCATCCCAGCCGGCAAATCTGTAACCGTCCCTGACGGGAACGGGAAGCTCGCCGTAAGGATCGCCGTATCTGACATTTATATACGAGGGCGAAATGCTGCCGCCTCTCGCGTCAAAATAAAGACTTCTGGGCTGACCCGTCCACTGAGCGTAAAGAGTCGCGCTCTCATTCGGCGTATATATATAATTATTTCTGTCATACTGTGTGCCGCTGCCGTCGGGCGCGGTGTTCCAGTAATTGAAATCATAATTTGCACGATAGAGCGTTCTCGAGGTTATATTGAGCGTAAGCGAATCGAAATGCTCTTTGGTCTGGGACGCGGGTATATTAGTGATATTCTCACCGCCCGCATTCGCATTATACGAAACAGTGTAGACTTTTATCTGCCAATGGGCATAGACAGTCGCGTTTGTGCCTGCCGTGGTCGAAGCGCTGACCTGAGTGCCGCCCGAAGCGGAGGTGTACCATCCGAGGAAGTTATATCCCTCTCTTACGGGCACCGGTAATTCGCCGTATTCCTCTCCGTCGGTAATTCTGCGGCTCGTCTCGCTGCACGAAGCGGCGCTCTTACCCTGAGCATCATTGAGGTCGAATTTTATCGTATATTCGACCACTCCGCCTCCGCCCGGAAAATAGTCGCTGAGATAAACCGGGCATTTGAGAAGATAGTTGAACTGGCTCTTGAGAGTGCTCTTCGTTTTCGTTGCGCCCCATCTGATATTGCAGGTGCCGTAGCTGTTGCAGTCGGTAAAAACGACCTTATCGCCGCTGACCGCGAGCACATAAATTGTATGAAGATTATTGGTGTAGGTAAGTCTTATCACATCGCCCGCGCGGACATTGTCTATCGCGGATGAGCTCGTGTATTTTGTCCAGTTCATCGGATTTGAGCCGACAACGTCATAGCCGCACTGCAGAGCATAGCCGTGGCACTGACAGGAGGACCAGAAGGTCGGCCTGTTACAATAGGTGGTGCCGTATGCGCTGTGGTTACATGGCTTTGAGGTAACGGCGTTGGGATTATTCGAAGATGAGCCCATATGATTCCAGTACATACCGGCAGGGAACTTTGACTGAAGACTCGAAAAGCCTATTGTATCCGGCGAAACGCCTTCGCCCTCGTGAATGATTACGGGTATGTCGCCGATAAAGGCGGATGCGAAGTTCACATCGGATACGGTTTCTCCCGTCTCAAGATTGAGCGTATATATAAGCTCGCCGTCCGTCATATAAGAGAGCAGGGCGGCGCCGTCAAACCACATTGAGGTTATTAATTTACCGGTGATTATTTCTTTTTCACCGCCGGAAAGCTTATACTCCGCAATATCCCCGTGCGAGAGGATATAGAGTCCGCCGTTCCAGAGTGCATAATCTTCAATTCTGTCCGAAACCGCCGTTACAGGCCTGCTCTGCGCTGTATCCGGATTGATTTCGTAAATCACATTGCCGGCACAGGCATAGATTCTTCCGCCGAATGAGGCGAGGGAATCGACCGCGAATGATGTTAAATATTCTCTCTCTGTTTCTCCCGGCAGTCCCTCATAAATAAACGAATCTTCGTCGAGGAAGAAGTATCTGCCGTTGATTGCACACTCTGTATCCGAATTTGAAAACTCATTTATATCCTCTGCGGAATAAGCGAAGGGCACCGCCGTAAACAGCAGTGTCAGCGCGGTTATCAAGCTTAAAACCGATTTGATTCTTTTCATCATTTCTCCGTATACTTCAATTATGTATATCAATATTTGGTTATCGTAGCAAACACTATACCCATTATATAGTGTATTTATTATATTATAACAGTTAAACAAAATCAATAATATTTTATGAATTTATTTTAAATGATTATTCCGTCAATCCTCCTCTTTCAGACATCCGCATAAAAACGGAATAAAAAAGAGCAGTATAAACATACTGCTCAATGATTTATCTGGATTTGCTTATCAGATTGCGGAAGCAAGGAATGCGGTAAAGAGACCCTTGAGGAAAGGCGTGAGATCAAAGCCGGCGGGCACCGCTATCTCGCTGTCGGAAACAGTCAGGGAAATATTCTCAAAATAGGTGTTCTGAACAGAATTTGTTCTCGCGTCGGTAACATTGAGAAGCTTGAGTTCATCGCCGACATAGCAGAATTTGCTTGTTACCTGAGCTCTGTCGTTGAATTCCTCAACATAGTATTCCTTGCCGTTTATTGTTTCGTTATAGCTTTTCTGGTAATCAAGAATGGCAAATGTCACGCCGGATGCTTTTTCGAGCAGGGACCATACGTCAACATTCGCAAGGCCGAGCCCGTCAACCTTTACATAGAAGAACGGGAGCATCGGCAGATAGGCGTAGGCGGTATTGTCTTTTACCACTACTCTGACCTTGAAAAAGCCGGTGTTGTAATCATAGGCAATTGAGTTGCCCTTGATTTTGATCGTATCGGTCGAGCTGCCCAGAGCGGTGTTGCCCGCGGTCAGGGTTACGCTGACCTCTTTCTTTGTCTTTATTGTGTCGATGAGAGTCTCCGTCTTTGTATTCGCGGCAAAAGCAAACGCGGCAAAAGCCGAGAGCATTATCGCTGCGCAGAGGATGACGGCAACTGCTTTTTTTACGCGTGTCATATAATTCTCCTTTCGGTTATATGTTTTGTGTCGGCAATCCCGATTCCCGGGATTAATTAATTTTACCATAAAATCATCAAAAACTCAATAAAAATATTGAAAATTTGTCTCTTCAATAATATAATGAAGCTGTAAACAGGCAAACGCCTTAAACGAGGAGGAAATATGAAAAACTATTTTAAAAACGCGAAATTTCTGACAACTGATTTCGTTCCGTTTTCAAAACGCGGCAACGCCTGGGGAGAGCACAGGCCTGCTCTATATCAGCATACCGAGCTTGTCCCGTGTGACGGTATTCCCTTTTATTTCAAGGATTTTGAGATTAAAAAGGTCGAGAAATCCGCGATATATTTCACGGCTCTCGGATGCGTTGACGTCTATATCAACGGCGCAAGAATCGGAACGGGTGAGATGAATCCGGGCTGGACGAATTACAACAAGCGCGTTATGTATCTGAGCTATGATATTACCTCCGCGCTGAAAAAAGGCAAAAACAGAATTCTCGCCGTCACGGCTCCCGGTTGGTATTCGGGAAGAATCAGCGGCGGCATTTACGGCTATAAATCTCCGTCATTTGCCGCGAGTATTGTCTCGGGCGGAAAAGAGATTCTATTCACCGATAAAACCTGGTTTGCCGCAGTCGGAGGGGAAGTCAGATTCTCCGATATATGGGACGGCGAATATATTGACGCGAGATTTCCGTCTTACGCTGAAATGAGTATCGCGGGTAAAAGCGTAAAAGATAAGAAAAAGGCAATAGTCTTTGAGTATGATGGAGAAATCACTCCTTTTGTCGGCCCCGAAGTCAGGGAAAGGTCAAAGCTGTCTGTCTCCCCCGCTTCGCTGACTGTCACCGACGGCACGGAATACAACGGAACTTACTACGGCAGAGCGAGCGTCTGTCTCAAGAACGCGACCCTTCCGCTTACGCTCAAACCCGGTCAGAAGCTGACAGTCAATCTCGGTCAGGAGATAGTCGGCCGCCTCGCGGTGGAAGCGGCATCCGTAAAAGGCAACGAGGTTAAAATCCGCTACGCCGAATTTCTCAATGACAGCGGCGACCCGGACCGCGGAAACGACGGTCCCGAAGGCTCGGTCTATACGATAAATCTGCGCTCCGCCCTCGGCAGAGAACACTATGTTTTCAGAGATAAGAACAAGGTTGAATTTTCGACCCGTTTCACCTTCTACGGCTTCAGATACGCTGAAATCACCGCATATTCAAATATCACAATCAGCAAGATTACCGGCGTTGTTGTCGGCAGCGATACTGCGGAAACCGGCTCGGTCACAACCTCGGATAAAAATGTAAACAAGCTGATTTCTAACTTCTTCTGGGGTCAGAGAGGCAACTATCTCAGCGTTCCTACCGACTGCCCTCAGAGAGACGAGCGCCTCGGATGGACAGGCGATGCCCAGGCATTCAGTATGACCGCGGCTTATAATGCCGACGTATATTCATTCTTCCTTAAATGGATGCAGGATATGCGCGATTCCCAGAGCGAGAGCGGCGGATACGGCGACGTTAATCCGCGCGTTTCCTATTGCAACAGCGAGGACGCCTGCGCCTGGGGCGATGCGGGAATAATAATTCCGTACAATCTCTATATGATGACCGGCAAAACAAAGATGCTCGAAGAGCACTTTGATTCTATGGAAAAATATATCGCAGGACTCGTCAGCAAATACGGTATGAGCGGTCCGGTTCCGAGATACGGCGACTGGCTCGCCTACGACTGGTGCGAAAACGAATTCATTTCATCCGCCTATTTCGTTCACGACATAGACCTGATGATTAAGATGAGCCGTGCGCTCGGCAGAGAAGACAGAGCTCTGCACTATGAGAATCTCAGGAAAAAAGCTTATTCCTATTTCAAGAAAAACTTCCTTAAGGGCGGAAAGCCTGTTGAAAAGACGCAGTGCAACAAGATAATCTGTCTGGCATTTGACCTGCTGGATGAATCAAAGGCGGTTCAGGTTGCTGACGAACTTGAAAAGCAGATTAAAGAAAACGGAGACCGCCTCTCCTGCGGCTTCCTCGGTACCTATAATCTCTGCCCCGCCCTCTCAAAATACGGCAAGGATAAAACAGCTTACAATCTGCTCCTTCAGAGAAACGAGCCCTCCTGGCTCTATTCGGTTGACCAGGGTGCGACAACTATCTGGGAGAGATGGAATTCCTATACAAAGGCAAAAGGGTTCGGCGATGTGGGCATGAATTCATTCAACCACTATGCGTACGGAGCAATCGGTGAATGGATGTATCGCTATATGGCGGGCATCGAGCCCTGCGAGCCCGGATTCAAAACAATTAAGCTTCAGCCGAGACCCGATTTGAGAACCGCGGATGAATTACCCGAAGGTCAGGAGAATATCAGATTTGTCAAGGCCTCATATAAATCGGCGGCGGGTCTTATCAAATCCGAATGGAGCACCGAAAACGGCTTCGTTTATAAATGCACCGTTCCGAACGGCGCAGTTGCCGAACTTACTCTTCCCGCTGTCGGCAAGAAGGTAATCGTAAACGGCAGTACCCTTACAAAGAAAAACTATAAGCTCACCGGCGGCAAAATCATAATCAACCTTGCAGGCGGAAAATACGAGTTTATTATTAAATGATCACAAATTCTATCAACGGCCATGTATTTTATTTGACAAATATATATAAATATGATATATTGTTAAAAATGGAGAATTATTCTCCGAAAATGAAAGGGAGTCAGAATATGGGAAAATTTGCGGTTAAAGCAACAAAGGCCGGCTTCAGATTCAATCTTAAAGCGGGCAACGGCGAAATCATTGCCACCAGCGAAACCTACTCATCCGAAAAATCCTGCATCAGAGGCATCGAGAGCGTCCGCACTAACTGCGCAAGCGAAATCGAGGATCAGACCGTAGAAGGATACGCAAAACTCAAGCACCCCAAATATGAACTCTATCAGGATAAGAAAGGCGAATTCAGATTCCGTCTCAAGGCAAGAAACGGCGAAATCATTGCCACCGGCGAAGGCTACAAGGCCAAGAAGAACTGCCTTAACGGCATAGCGAGCGTCAAGAAAAACGCTCCCGGCGCTTCGGTGGAGAAGGAGAAATAATAACTCTGCTCACTTCGGGGACTTTACCGAGAGGTAAAGTCCCTTTCCATAAGAGGTATATGAAAGGAAAACTGCAATGATTACAAATAAAACGATTGTCCTGACCGGCGCTTCAAGCGGAATAGGTCTCGAGGTGCTCAAACTCATCAGCACCGAAAAATCAAATATAATTCTCGCGGTCTCCCGCCATGCAGAGGAAAAGCTTGCAGGTTTTGCGGAAAATGTAATTCCGTTTGACTGTGATGTCGCATCCCGCGAGGGAGTAGATTCAATATTCGGGAAAGCAAATGAGGTGTTCGGCGGAAGGCAGATTGATTTATTCTATGCTAATGCCGGCTTCCCGTATTACGAGGAATTCAACTACACAAACTGGGAAAGAATTCTTACAATCTTTGAAACGAATACTATCTCTCCGATTTACACTTACGCTAAATATCTTCATCATCTTGACGGCAGACCCGGTCACCTCGCCTACACCGTTTCGGCAATAGGTCAGATGGCGATGCCAGGCTACGCGCTCTATTCGGCGACCAAATTTGCGCTTCACGGCTTCCAGCAGGCGATTCGTCTTGAAAAGCCGAATTCACTCAAGCTGACCTGCCTCTATCCCGTGGCAACCGATACGAATTTCTTCAAAGTTGCGGCTCCCATTGATTTTGAAAAACCCTTCCCGGTTCAGAAGCCCGAAGTCGTCGCAAGAAAGATGGTTGCGGGGCTTGAAAGAGAAAAGAAATTCGTTTCCCCGTCTCCGCTCTTCGCGCTCTCAAAGGTGCTTATGAGCGTCGCTCCCCCGATCCGAACTGTTTACTGGAAGCTTGAAACAGCCAAGCTTGAACGCTTCAAGGAAGAAATCAAGAAGATTAAGGATATAATCAGATGAGTTATAAAATGATGTTTTCACCGATTAAAATCGGAAAACTTGAGATAAAAAACCGTATAGTCATGAACGCCGCGGAATTCAGTCTCGGGCAGATAAACGGCTGCCCGACCGAGCGTCTTATGGATTATTATGAAGAGAGGGCAAAGGGCGAAGTCGGCCTGATTATCCCCGGTATATGCAGAGTAAACGACACAGGCGCCGCCTCGACCTTTACTCAGCTTTCAATGAGCAGCGACAGGCATATTGAGCCGATGCGCGAAATGGCAAAGCGAATTCACCGCCACGGCGCGAAGCTCTGCATTCAGCTGCATCATCCCGGCAGGCAGGGATATGCAAGCTCAATTAATTCCCTGCCGATGATAATCCCGCTTGTTGACAGATTCCCGAAGCTGCCCGGCCTTCTTTTCAAGACCACGCCCGTTTTGCTCGGGCTCGAGCAGAAGAAAGTCTGTTTTTCTCTTCAGGCGCCTTCGGACTGCGAGCTCTCGGCACACGGCGCGACGAGAATTCACGCAATGAGCGTCAGAGAAATACACAGGCTTAGGGATGATTTCATCAACGCCGCCTTCAGATGCAAAAAGGCGGATGTTGATGCGGTTGAACTGCACTCGACCCACGGCTACATTCTTCATCAGTTTCTGAGCCCGAATACGAATAAAAGGACAGATGAATACGGCGGAAGTTTTGAAAACCGCCTGAGATTCATAAGTGAAATCATATGCGGAATCAAGGAAAAATGCGGGGAGGATTATCCTCTGATAGTTCGCCTGACAGCCGACGAAATGTATGACAGAATCGGCAAACCCGGCAAAGGATACAATCTTGAAGAAGGCGTAAAAATCGCGAAGGAGCTTGAAAAGCTCGGAGTTGACGCTATCGACGTTTCGAGCGCCTGCTATGATACATATAACTACTGGCTGGAGCCGACCTCTTTTGAACCCGGTTGGCGCGCATATCTCGCGAAAGCGGTAAAGGAAGCGGTATCAATCCCCGTTATCGCCGCGAATTTTATCCGCTCGCCCGAGCAGGCAGAAAAGCAGCTTGAAGAGGGATATCAGGATATGGTCGGATCGGCGAGAAATTTCATATGCGATCCGCACTGGGCTCTGAAAGCGAAAGAGGGCAGGAGTGAGGATATCCGCCGCTGTATCGGCTGCCTGCACTGCATTGAATCATTCATCTCAAATGCGGGAGTCGGTAAACCCGGCGAATGCGCTCTGAATCCCGGAATCGGCACAGAGAAGGCATATTTCAATCCCCCGCAGATCGGAGAAGGTAAAAAGGCGGTCGTTATCGGAGCAGGACCCGCGGGCCTTACCTCGGCAATTGAGCTCGCGCGCAGAGGTTTCTCGGTTACGGTTCTTGAAAAAGGCGAAAAGCCGGGCGGTCAGGTTATCACAGCCGCCGCAGGCCACCTCAAGGATAAACTCTATTGGTGCATCGAGGATATGATGACGCAGGCGGTAAAGATGGGCGTTGAATTCAGATTCAACACCGAAGCGGATAAAGAATCGGTTGCCGCCCTGAAACCTGACGGAATAGTTATTGCCACCGGATCGAAACCGGTAATTCCCCGTTCAATCAAGGGAATTGAAAAAGAGAATGTCTGCACGGCTCCCGATATCCTGCTCGGAAAAATCAAACTTAAAAACAAAAGAGTCGCTGTCATCGGCAGCGGACTCACCGGACTTGAAACTGCTGAAAATCTCGCGCTTGACGGCAATGATGTCACAATTATAGAGGCCGCTCCGTCGGTCGCTCCGAAGGCCTGGTTCCAGCATATTGACGATTCGCTCTCCCGTCTCAATCCGCTCGGCGTAAAGATTCTTACTCTGACATCGCTTGAGAGCATCGGCGACGGCGAAATCACAATCAGAACAGAGAGCGGCAACAATGAACGCCTGCCCTGCGATTATGTCGTGCTTGCGGTCGGCGTACGCTCCGATAAGTCTCTGCTTGACGATATGCAGAATATCACAGTCAATACTGTCATTGTCGGCGACGCGAATCACGGCGGCAGCATAGGTAAGGCGACTCACGACGCTTACAGAGAACTCGGAAGGATAAGATGAAAACCGTAATCAAGATAATTCTAATAGTTATATCCGCGTTCTGTATTCTTATGAATATAGGGCCCGTAATAACCTCCGGCGAAAAGAATATAGGAATAATCGTCGGGCTCGGGCTCGGAGGGATATTCTTAATCTACGCCCTGCTCTTTGACAGAATAAACCATATCATTTCTTTAATATGGCACGCTCTGCCGGGCAAAATATTGCTGATTATCTCCGCTGCGTTAATTCTTATCTGTGTTACAATCGGGACTTGCACTCTCGCAAATGTAATGCGATACAGCAGGCAGACCGACAAGCACACGGAATATATAATCGTTCTCGGCTGTCAGGTGAACGGCACAAGCCCCGGAAGATACCTCAGAGCGAGAATCAACAAAGCTTATGAATATCTCTGCGCAAATCCCGAAAGCAAAGCGATTCTCTCCGGCGGTCAGGGCAGAGGCGAGGATATTTCGGAAGGTCAATGTATGTTCAACAGCCTGACATCAATGGGAATAGACGGCTCAAGGCTGTTAATTGAAGATAAATCCTCATCAACCATAGAGAATTTTGAAAACTCGGTTAAAAATCTTGAAAACAAAGGCGTCATTCTGAATGAGATTATCATTGTAACCAATGATTTTCATGAATACCGAGCCTCGCGCGTAGCTCAGAAAAACGGCATCACCGCCTATCCATATCCCGCAAAAACACCCTGGAACGGCTATCTGCCCTTTGCAGTGCGCGAAGTCTTTGCCATCGGCTACCAGATCTATCTCGGGAGAAACAATCTGAGAAACTGAAATCCTGACATACCCGCCCGCAAACACGACAGAACGGAGGAATTCTCAATTATGAAAAAAGTGCTTTCCTTATTCCTTACCGCAGCAATGCTTTCCGGCATATGTCTGTTTTTCGTCACGGCATCCGCTGACGAAAACACGGTCAGATTTGCACTCGGAACCGATATACACATTGAGAATACAAAAGCCGAAATACAAAACGACTACCCCGAAAGCGATCTGTATTTTCATGCGTCCGGCTCCGGTAATCTCTATGATCAGGCAGCGTCTCTGACAAAGGAATTTCTCAACCGAAGTGCGCAGGAAGGCGCCGAATTCATTCTTATCGCGGGAGACCTTACCCGTAACGGAAACGAGGAACAGCACAGATATGTTGCCTCACTGCTGTCGGATTTTGAAAATGAAACCGGAATTCAGGTTTATCTTGTACCGGGTAATCACGACTACTACGCCTCCAAACCCGATGAATTCAGGGATTACTACGCTGAATTCGGATACTCGCAGGCGCTTGAATGTGATGAAGCAACTGCATCATATACCGCCGACCTTCCCGGCAATTACCGCCTTATTGCCGTTGATTCGAATGACCCCGGCGAGGACGGAGACGGTTTTGATTCTTCTCTCCTCTCTTGGATTGAGAAACAAGCCGAAACCGCGCAGAAAGACGGCAGGGAGATTCTTTATATGATGCACCATCCTCTGCTTGAGCATCTCTATCTCGGCAAAATACTGATGAAGGATTTTATGCTCAGAGACAGCAAAGCGGTCGCCGAAAAATTCAGCCAATGGGGAATTCATTACGTTTTTTCGGGGCACGAGCACGGCAACGATGTTACGAGTTTTACCGGCGAAAACGGTAAGGTTGTTTACGATGTCCTGACCACTTCACTCTCATCATATCCGCTCGAATACAGAATGGTTTGCGTAAACCCGGACGGTGCGGATATAGAGATGAGAAAAATTGAAGAATGCGATCTCGACAATCTCGTTGACGGATATACGTATGCGCAGAAATCCCTGCTTTCAAGCGATTACGAGGAATTCGCCCGCGGGCTTTTCAAGTATTCCACCGAGAAAAAGATTCTGAAATATACTTCACCCGATTTTATTAAAGGCAAACTCAGATTAAACGGCGGACCGCTCGCGGATACGGTCGATAATCTTTTCAATACCATTACCGAAGCGCTTACCATGCCGCTATATGATAACGGCAGCGGCGTAAGTATGGAAAAACTGGCAAAATCAAAGAAAGTGGCTCTTCCGCAATCGGACTATACCTCACTGATTGACCTTGCGACTTCCATGGTTGCCACGCACTATTACGGCAATGAAAATATGAAATCAGGTGAAAACCCCGAATGCGAAATCCTCATAAAAGGTCTGAATACAGGCCTTGAATATGTGCTGACAAAAACAGGCAGAAGCGGTCTCAATACACTGCTTGAAATTATCAGTATGCAGGTGAATACAGATGAACTCAGCCCGCTCTTTACAGCGGTTTCGCTCGGAAAAGAGGATTCTTATAAGATAGCCGAGCGGGTACTTTATCCCCTTCTTGATAATTTCGCGGTTGATTCGGGGCTCCCGGACAGAGACGTTTTTCTCCCCGCACAGTCTGAATCGAGCAATGAAACAACAACCGCACCCTCTGGATTTCTGAATAAAGCCATCGAATTTATCAAACGATTTTTCAATATGATACTGAATCTTCTGCCGGGCGGTTTATCCATACGCTGAAACCGGCATAGTATATAATTAAACGAAAAGGAGAGAATAATTATGTTATTCGGAGACGGTTCCGCGGCTGCAAAGGCTGCGGCAGAAGCTGCGAAAGCGGCAGTCAGAAGCACAGCAAATTTCAACTGGACTTTCATAGCCCTGCTGGCAGTAATCATTGTCGGAATCTGGATTCCGCAGTGGAAAAAGAAGAATTACAACGGTATGGCAGCGGCACTCGCGCTTTACGGCGTTCACTGGATTTATGAAATCGCCAATGCCGTAATCTGCCACTTCAGCGGCTATGCCCTCTGGCACGTTTCGCCCGAAAGCACAAGCTTTATACTGCTTGTCGGCGTATCATGGGAGCTCTCAATGATGTTCTCCGTGGCAGGATTTATGAGCGTAGAGCTTCTTCCCGAAGATAAGGATAAGAAGATACTCGGCATCAACAACCGTATTCTGTTCGCGATCGGTAACGCGCTGTTTTTCTCTGTTTTCGAAATATTCCTCGCCTCAACCCCGGCATTCATCTGGGTCTATAAGTGGTGGGGTGCGCTGCCCGTATTCATCACAACCTATATTCCCTTCTTCCTCGCGGCAAATCTCATATATGACAAGCCGCGCAAAACGCAGAAAAAATTCCTGATCGGGCTGTGGGGCACCGTCGCAGTCCTGCTTGCAGTGCTCATCCCCTGCGGGATAATATAAAATCCGATATAGTGCAAAAAACCGGAGCGTTTCAACTCAGCGCTCCGGGTATTTTTATTTTTTGAAAAGTGCGACAAAACCATTCCATATATCAGTGAAGAACGAACCGATTGCATCGGCTATAAGCGGAAACAGCGCGCGCAGAATATTGTTTGCTCTGCTGTAACCCTCATCGGGATTACTGTCAAGAGTCCCGTTCGGTTCAAGCTCTTCTCCGGCATAATCGGACGTATATGAACAAAGCCAGGAAACGACACCGTCGGGGTAAGTAAGCTCAATTTCATTTCCGCCGGCATCGGTCGTGACGGCATTCGGATATTTGCCGCCCTCATAAGTAAACATATCATTTGCCAGTGCGAACCAGACAAAGTGATTGCTTGATGTATTTCTGCCGTCGGGATATTTCACCCTGCCGAAAAGAGTCATGCGGCAGTCATCCGGGATATTTGTCTTGTCGCATAGCATTGTCCATATATCTTTTGAAAAAGTATAATATCCCGCTATAATATCAAATCTGCTGACTATAAGCCACACAGGCATATCTGCCATAGCCTCAATCTGCTCTTCACTCGGCAGATACGCTGGACAGAGTGGAAAAGCCGCGGCAAAATATGAAGGATAGCTTGTCGCCATCTTGAACGTCATTTTACCGCCCATAGAAAAACCGCCGACATAGATTCGGGCAGTATCAACAGTTTCGCTGTGCTTTTCTATGAAATCATCTATTGCCGCCTTGACGCTTACGACGTATTTATCGCTCCAGTGTTCACCGTTTTCCTCATGGCTTCTCGGAACAAGCAGATATGCACCGCCGCCGGTGAAACGCTGCTGTATTTCGTCGCTCGCCCAAAGCGGAAAATTATTCTCCTCAATCTGAGCACGCGGCGCAGCTCCCTGCCCTGCTCCATGAAAATAGACTACAAGCGGGAGCTTTCTGCCTTGAGCGTTTTCCGGCTCATAATAAACATAATCGACCGAAAGCCCGTTCATCTCGGGACCGACGCCGTCGATAAATTTTTCTTTGAGAGATACAATTTCATCGGGATTTGCGGCAAATCCGACCGAGCTGCAGGCGATAAGCATTGCAACGCAGATAATCAGACAAATCAGTTTTTTCATTATTTATTTCCCTTTCGTTTTTATATTTCTTTCCCTTAAAAGAATTTCCAGTGCGACAAAAGCCACCCGGGGATTACAACCACAACAAAGAAAGCCCAGGAAATCAAGGTGAATGTTTTGATGAAATCCCGACCTCTCCCGGGATATTCGCGCACATAGATTCTGTAATTAATGACCGATGCGAGCGAACCGATAAGCGAGCAAAGCCCTGCAGTATCCGCGCCGTAAATCAGCCCCGCGAAATTTTTGCTGAAAGGATAAAGCACTATAGAGGCAGGCACATTTGATATAATCTGGCTGAGCCCTATTGCCCACCAGTATTCCCTGCCGGCGACAGATCTGCCGAGAAACGCCGATATTCCCGCGTTTCCGGCAATAGATGATGAAAAAATAAAGAAACAGAGAAAAGTCAGAATAAGCACATAATCAACACGCAGGAATATTTTTCTGTCCGCAATCAGAATAGCCGCGATGACGGCAATCAGCGCCGCCCACCAAAACTGAGTGCGCGTGATTATCACAAACATCACCAACACAAACAGCGTGATATAGGTGATTCTCTGCGGACGTCTGTCCTCTTTCCATTCCTCTATTTCGTGAGTAAGTGCTATCTGCTCCTTTGGATTTTTGCGATAAAGAACAAATACAAAAGCAATCAGAAGTGCCGCGCTCATAACCGAAAGCGGAGCCATATGAAGCAAGAAACCCGTAAAACTGAGATTTTTCGCCTGCCCGTAAAGAAAAAGATTCTGCGGCGAGCCGAACGGTGTGAGCAGCGAACCCCTGATGGCCGCGATATTTTCCATTGATATAACAGGCAGAATATACTGCTCGCATTCTCCGCTTCTGAAAAGCAGAATTGTCAGCGGCACAAAGATAATCAGCGAAACATCGTTGGTTACAAACATCGATGTAAAAAACACGCCGAAAATCAGAAAGAGTGACAAAGCGACACGGGAACGAAGCTTCATTCCGAGGTTTTCGAGAGGCCTGAGCACATTCTCCTTTTTGAAACCCTCAAGCACGCACAGCATCATAAGCAGAGTGCCGAGAGTACGCCAGTCTATGCCTCTGAAAAAATCCGCTCCGGGCGGAGTTATAATCAGCCCCGTTGCCGCCGCGAGAAGCGACACGCTGAGCATCATTTCTTTTTTGAAAAAACCTAATACTTTTTTCATTTAAACGCTTTCTGCCATTTCTTTTTCAAAAAATTCAAGCAGTCCATTGCAACCCTCGTAAATATCTTTGTATGCGGTTTCGAAATCGCCTGTATACCAGGGATCAGATACATCGCCCGGCTGTGCGGTAAAATCCATCAGCATACGTATTTTATCCGAATTCTCAGTGCCGAGAATCCGGCTGACATTGCGCACATTGTATCTGTCCATACAGATGAACATATCATATTTTGCTCCGTCCTGCGCGGTAAGCTGAACTGCCCGCTTGCCGTCCGCCGAAAGACCGTGCTTCTCAAGAATCTTTTTTGCCGGTGGATAAACCTCGGAGCCTATGCCGTTCCATACATTTTCATCGCTGGTAGCGCTTGACGCGATTAAGAACTCTCCGCTCCTGCCGGTTTTTTCAACCATATCCCTGAATATAATTTCCGCCATCGGGCTGCGGCAGATATTCCCGAGGCACACAAACATTATACGGTTCATATTATCATCTTTCTTTGCTGAATCAGTTTAAATCATTATATATCGCTTACGCAATAAAATCAAGAATTACATAAAGCAGATACCCGGCAACAAAAGGAGTGCCGTCCGACACCCCAATTCCCGATTATTCCATTTTCATTTTTGCCCGCAGTTTCCGGGCAGGTTTTATATTATTTCAAATTTCCGCTTGACATTTTCCGCTATTCGTGTATAATATCAATACAACATATCGCGGGGTAGAGCAGTTGGTAGCTCGTCGGGCTCATAACCCGGAGGTCGCAGGTTCAAATCCTGCCTCCGCAACCAAAGAAAAACCGTTGACTTATAAGTGTTCCAAGCTTTTAAGTCAGCGGCTTTCTTTTTCTCTGGATTGCTTTTGCTTCAGAGTTTTGCTTCAGTGTCGCTGAAATTAGCTCCAAAAAGCTATTGATTTTATTCCGTGATATGTAAAATACGCAAGATATTTGCTACTTTTTACTGCATAAAACGATGTATAAACACTGTATATGAAAAACTCTTCTTACAGAACCCGGAGGTCAATTCTCGGATTTCCTTGATATACAAGCGATTGTTTATACATTTTATATGTTTTGCTTCAGAGTTTGCTTCACAAATTACCCTGTTTCACGCACTTTATCCAGTTCGCAGATTATTCCGGTTTCGGTCTCAGCATTATTAATTGCATCATCCGCAAAACTGCCAAGCAAATTCGCTGCCGCTTTATCTCTCGATTTAAACTGGTGAGTATAAATCTTCAGAGTAGTAGAGGCATCCGCATGGCCAAGTCTTCCTGATACTGTAGCCACATCCGCATCGTAAGCTATAAGAAGCGATGCGTTTGTGTGTCTCAGTGAATGAAGTGAATGATGAACAAGGCCATGTTTCTTTTGAAACTTATCCCACCAATCTCCGACAGTGTCCGGATGGATAGGAGTGCCGTCTGCTTTTGTGAAAATACGATCGCATTCCTGCCAGAACTTACCTGCCTTCAATTTCTGAGCACTTTGCCAGCTTCTGTGTTCGCGGAGGAGTTCAGCGGTATGTGTGTCCAGTGAGAGATTACGGATACTGCTTGCAGTCTTCGGCTCTTTTGTGATAATCTCATGATTAACATACTGAGAAGAACGACGGATATGAATAGTAGCTTTTTCAAAGTCTATGTCCTTCCATTCAAGTCCGCAAAGTTCTCCGCGGCGGCAACCGCATAACAGCAAAATAGTAATCATCGTTCGATACTGGACAGGCTCTTCTTCAAGAAGCTGAAGCACTCTTCTCGCTTCGTCCTCAGACATGCACTCAACCTGTTTCCGGTGAACCGTAGGAGGTTCTGCGCGTCTGGATATATTCTCGTTGATTATACCCCAGCGCCACGCAGCATTAAGCACTCTTGAAATTATATTGTGATATTCACGAATAGTCTTGGGTGAAAGCGGTCCTCCGGTGTTTTCATTTGTTCCGGGCTTTTGAAGGGAGAAATAAAACTCATTGAGCTGTTGCTGATCGATATCCTTGAGTTTTGTCGAACCGATTGACGAGGCATAAATCCTTTTAAACAGGCTTTTATATCTCTCACAGGTTTTCGGCGCAAGTTTTTCTTTCGCAACATTTTCCATCCAGTATTCAGCAGTTTCTTTGAAAGTTGAATAGGATGTAATCTTTCTGTCCTTTTCAAGATCCTTGACAAACTCATTCAGTTGTTGCTCAAGAGCAAGTGCAAGCTGACCCGGCGTAATATCTTCAGGAGGTCTGAAAGTTCTGGTGTGAAGCTTTTTGTTGTGGTAAACCCGAAGCTCATAGGAATTACCTCTTTTTTTATATGTCGCCATTTATAATTGACCTTCTTTCCGGCGCAGTAATTCCGTTTGTTTCCACGCCAATATTTTATCATATAAGGTCAAACAATACAACCTCCTTCGCTTGGATTATTCACCTCGAAAACGAGCTTGCCGAAAGTTCGGATATAAGCTTCAAGGTCATCCAAATCGAAAACGGTTTTATTGCCGATTTGTAATGAGGGAATCTTGCCTGCGTTTACAATGCTGCGAATAGCATTTTTAGTTATTGCTGTATTGGGGTCTTTGCTTATAAGTTCCGCATAAGCGGTATTGACTGTTCTTATTCTTTTCTCCATATATCAATTCCTTTCCGGGGTATAGCTTTTGCCCCTGTGTATATTTTGAGATTTCTCCGCCTCGTTTTGCCTGACTCTCTCTTTATTCTTTTCAAGCTTTCCGAGCACGGATTCCCTTTTCTTCTCCGGCTGAGCGTTGTCGGACTGAATATCCATATCGTCAAGAACAGTTGAAACAATTCTGCTGATGCGATACATTTCTTTGTATTTATCGCTGTTCTTTTCGGGAACATCATCTCCGAATGATTTGTATTCAGCCTTGAGCCGGTCATATTCTGCTTCAAACGGCTCAATATTTGTCAGCGAATCGTAACCGCGGCTCTTAAGATATTTTTCGGCTTTACGGTATCTGTCAATCTGTTCTTTATGTGTTTTGTAGTAACCGTCTTTGAAAAATGATTTCAGATACTTGCCGTATGTTTCCTCGGTATCATAAATATCCCTGAGCTTTACAATAATCTGTTTTGTGTCTTTCATCTCTTTGCGGATCTTTTCCTTTTTGTCTGCGGAATCTATT
>CADBBH010000010.1 GCA_902792905.1 Oscillospiraceae bacterium | reverse complement strand
GTCTTTTGATCGTACGCCGATTTCTGTTAATTCAAACAGTTTCCGGCAATATTCTACTCTTTTTATCGACTGATTTCCACTGTTTTATGATTTATTGTCCGTTTTTTGTTTCTTCCTTGCGTTTAATTTTTCACTCAAATTATATATTCTTTTAGTGGAAAATTTCGTTTTATTATGTTATACTTAAAATTTGAAAGGGATGTTGCTATGTCTGAATATATTCTCAAACTCGCCCCCTATATTTCCGAAACAATCTGGGGCGGAAGAAAGCTCATAAATGATTTTGGTATCACAACCGAAAAATCAAACGCCGCCGAGGGCTGGATGCTCTCCTGCCTCGATATGGGGCCTAGCATCGTCACAAACGGCAGATTCGCGGGCAAAACCCTGCCCGAGGTCGTCGGCGTCTCGCCCGCCTGGTGCGGTAAAAATATAGAGAAATTCGCCGAATTCCCCGTGCTGATCAAATTCATCGACGCGATGGATGATCTGTCCGTTCAGGTGCATCCGACCGCGGAATACTGCGAAAAGACCGGCAGGGGAAGAAGCAAGACCGAATGCTGGTATATAATCGACTGCGAGGAGGGCGCCTCTCTGCTGCTCGGATTCAGAGAGAGCATCTCAAAGGATGAATTCAAACTGTCGATTGAAGACGGAACGCTCGTTGAAAAACTCGGCAGAGTGCCCGTAAAGCCCGGAGATTTCTTCTTCATCGAAGCGGGAACGCTCCACGCCATCTGCAAGGGGGTCCTGCTCGCCGAGGTTCAGGAGAGCAGCAACACAACCTACCGCATATTTGACTATAACCGCCTCGGGAAAGACGGCAGCCCCCGCGAGCTTCATATCGCGGACGCCGTTGAAGTCACAAAAACAGAGCCCTATTCACAGCCCGTCTTTTCAAACGAGGGCGACGAAACGCTCCTCGCAGACTGCGACCTTTTCAAGGTCCGCAAATTCGACATTGACGGCGTGTTTTCGGGCATTGTTACAGAGGATTCTTTTGTCTCCCTTCTGATAATGGAGGGCGAGGGGGCTCTTACCTTCGGCGATGAAAAGATGAGACTCAAAAAAGGCGACAGCGTCTTTATTCCCGCGGGCTTCGGCGAATACACGCTCAGCGGAAAAATACAAATTCTCGAAACGGAAATCTGATAAATGATAATTGCAGGCATTCAGAAGCTCAAAATGGAATTCGGCGGAAATCTCCTTTTTGACGATGTTTCATTTGACATCGGCGAGCGGGATTTTGTCGGCCTTATCGGAGCGAACGGGACCGGGAAAACCACAATTTTCAAGATTATTACCGGTCAGCTCGAGCCGACGGACGGCGCCGTTTTCATTTCGAAAAATACCAAAATCGGATATCTTGAGCAGCACGCCTGCGCCGGCTCCGTCAGAACTGTTTATGACGAGGCCCTGACTTCGTTTACTCCGCTTATTGAAGCGGAGATTGAGATAGAAAAGCTCTCGCGCCTGCTCGAATCAAATCCTCAGAACAGGGATGAACTCATCCTCAAACAGGCGGAGCTTCAGGAAAAATTCGCAGCCGACGGCGGGCTCACTTATAAGAGCAGGACCGCCTCGGCGCTGACCGGTCTGGGCTTTGCCCGCGAGGAATTCACGCTGACCTGCGATAAGCTCAGCGGCGGGCAGCGCTCAAAGCTCTCAATGTGTAAACTGCTTCTGAGCGGGGCGGATCTTCTGCTTCTCGACGAGCCGACCAATCATCTTGATATAGCGGGCACGGAATGGCTCGAAAACTATCTGCAGGCGTATAAGGGCTCGGTGCTCGTCATTTCGCACGACAGATATTTTCTTGATAAAATCTGCAATAAAACGGTCGAGCTCGCGAATAAGAGAGCGTACAGCGCCGCCGTTAATTATTCGGGCTACGCAAAACTCCGCGAGGAGAGAATCGAGACCGAGAGGCGGCATTATGAGAATCAGATGGCCGAAATCAAGCGCATTGAGGGCATAATCGAGCAGCAACGCTCATTCGCGCGCGAGAGGAATTTCATAACCGCCGAGAGCAAGAGAAAGATGCTAGAAAAAAAGAAGGCGGAGCTTGTCGAGCCGGAAAAACCGCTCTCGAAAATCCGTATTAAATTCACCCCCGAAAGCGAGACGGGCAACGACGTTTTATTCACCGATTCGCTCGCGAAATCCTTCGGAGATAAGGTCCTATTCAGAAACGGGACATTGCAGGTCTATAAAAATGACAAAGCGTTCATCATCGGCGCCAACGGCTGCGGGAAGACGACTCTCCTTCGTATTCTCACAAAGCAGATGAGCGCCGACAGCGGAAGTTTTTCATTCGGGGCGAATGTCAGAGCCGGTTACTT
Source organism: Oscillospiraceae bacterium (assembly GCA_902792905.1). Classification (GTDB taxonomy): domain Bacteria; phylum Bacillota; class Clostridia; order Oscillospirales; family Acutalibacteraceae; genus CAG-177. The sequence continues at coordinate 71,454 of CADBBH010000010.1, read as the reverse complement.
CGACCAGTCTCTCGAAAGTCTCAGAGGCGGAAAGAGCGTACTCGATGAAATCTGGGATGAACACCGGCTCTTTACCGAAACGAAGGTCAGAAATTATCTCTCGCTGTTTTTATTCAGGGGCGATGATGTCTTCAAGAGCGTCGATTCCCTGAGCGGCGGCGAAAAAGCGAAGCTCTGCCTGCTGAAACTTATGCTCAGCGGCGCGAATGTGCTGCTTCTTGACGAGCCGACCAATCATCTCGATATTCCTTCAAGAGAGGTGCTCGAGGCGGCACTCGCCGATTTTGAGGGCACTATTATCGCCGTTTCCCATGACAGATATTTCATAAACAAGCTCTCAAATAAAATATTCAGAATAACACCGGAAGGCTTTGAGAAATTCGACGGTGACTATGATACCTACTGTGACATAGTTCTTAATGAGCCGGCTGTTAAAAACGAGGCGGCCGCACCGAAGATAAATTCATATAAGCTGCGCAAGGAGCGCGAGAGCGAAATCAACCGCTTAAGAGGAAAAATAAAGAGAACTGAGGCGGAGATTGACCGTCTTGACGGCGAGATTACGGCGGCGAACGGAATTCTTTCTTCGCCCGAAACGGCCGCCGATTACGAAAAAGTCATTGAACTTACCGCGAAAATCGAGGAACTGACAGCGTCGCAGGCAGTTCTTCTGTCCGAATGGGAGAAAATGAGTGCGCGCCTCGCAGAATTGACTGAAGAATAAAAGAGAGGATAATGCAGAATGAATCAGACTGAAATGTTTGGCAGTGCAAAATGGATTGATTGCCCGAACGGAGATAAAGCGCCGATTTTTATCAGGAAATTTGACGGCGTTAAAAATGAAAAAGCCGAAATCGCAATCTGCGGTCTCGGCTGGTTTGATATGCATATTAACGGCAGAAGAGTCGGCGACGATCTGCTTGTTCCATGTGCCTCGAATTATTCGGAGCGCGATATGTCCGGATGGAGCTATCCGCTCTTTGACAAAATGGGTTTTCGCACATATTGTATGAAATACGATATAACGGATTATATCGACGGGGGCGAAAACACTCTGGAAATCATGCTCGGCACCGGCTATTATCATCAGAATATGCGCGATGCCGAGGGCAATGTCGATTACGGTACTCCGAAGCTCTGCTACATTATCCGCAGGGATGGCGGAGATATAATCAGCGATAAATCCACCCTCTGCCACCCGGGCTATTTCAGAAAATGCAATCTATATTTCGGCGAATTCCAGGATTTCACGGCCGTTCCCGACGTATCTGATTTTGCCCCCTCGCGTGAAATTGAAACTCCGGCTACGGTTTTTGAATATCAGACAGCGCCCGCTGATAAGGTGATTGAAACAATAACGGATATTAAACTTATCGGTGAAAGGGACGGCGCGAAGCTCTATGACTGCGGTAAGAATACCGTCGGCAGAGCGGTGCTCGAATGCGATAAGGCGGGCGAGTATTTCAAAGTCGATTACGCTGAGGAAATCGGCGGCGGAAAGCGCTTCGGAATTCATTTCTCGGATGACGGCAGATACAGCGACGAATATATTTCCGACGGAAAGCAGGCGGAATACAAGACCCGATTCGGCTGGCAGGGTTTCAGATATATCAAGGTTACCGGCGACGCGCGTCCGGTCAGAATAGATGTTATTCATACCGACTGCAAGGTGACATCAACCTTTGACAGCGATAATGAGAATCTCAACTGGCTCTACAACACTTTTGTATATACCCAGCTCTGCAATATGCATTCGGGTGTCCCTTCGGATTGTCCTCACAGAGAGCGTCTCGGCTATACCGGAGACGGCCAGCTCTGCGCCGAGAGCGTTATGCTTATGCTTGACAGCAAAGAATTCTACAGAAAATGGCTCAGCGATATCGCGGACTGCCAGTGCCGAGAGAGCGGACATGTTCAGCATACAGCGCCCGCTATGGGCGGAGGCGGTGGTCCCTGCGGCTGGGGAGGGGCGATAGTTGAGGTTCCTTACAGGTATTGGAAGATTTACGCAGATAAATCCGTCCTTGAGGTATTTTATCCGAAAATGCTCGCCTTCTTTGATTATCTTGATTCCCGCAGTGAGAATCATCTCGTCTGCCGCGAGGAGGAGGGCGGCTGGTGTCTCGGAGACTGGCTTCCGCCGACTCCGATTCAGCTTCCCGAAACCTATGTCAATTCCTGCCTCTATATCAGATTTCTGAAGCAGGCGAAGGAGATAGCAGTTATTCTCGGCAGGGAGGATGATATTCCCGCCTTTGACGAGAGAATTAAGAATATAGGGAATGCCGTCAACGCCGCCTATTTCAGCTTCCAGCAAAGAGCCTTCTGCGGCGATATTAACGGTGCGTCCTGCCTCGCTCTTGATGTCGGCCTCGGCGATGAGAGAGTAAAAAATAAAGTAATCGAAAAATACAGAGCGCTCGGACAATATGATACGGGAATTATCGCGACCGATGTGCTCGCGCGGTATCTCTTTGAGACAGGGGAGGGGCAGCTCGCCTTTGACCTGTTGACCAACGAAAACCCCGTCTCATTCGCGCATATGAAAAAATCGGGCGCAACCACCCTCTGGGAAAACTGGAACGGCGAATCCTCCCGGAATCATCCGATGTTCGGCGCGGTTACGAAGCTTATCTTTACCGAATTGCTCGGCATAAAGCAAAAGAAAGAATCGAGCGGCTTTGAGAGCGTATTGATATCCCCCTGCATTGTCGATGGCCTCGGCAGGGCCTCGGGCTCGATAGAGACGGTCCGCGGAAAAATCTCGGTTTCTTATATCAAAACGGATGACGGCATAGAATTCAGAGTGTATGCCGATCCGCGCATAGAGGCCGAATTTGTTTATAAAGATTACAGGCAGTCATTTTCAGGGGAACTTATCGTTAAGCTTTAAGGAGAATAAAAAATGAAATACGGGATTATCGGCACCGGCTGGATAGCCGAATCATTTATTGCGGGTGTCCGTCTCAAAACGGATTCCGAAATCGTGGCAGTCTATTCGCGTACCGCTGAAAAAGGCGGGGAATTCGCGCAGAGGAACTCAATCCCCGCGATTTACACAAATCTCGATATATTTCTCGAAAGCGATATGGATGCCGTCTATATTGCGAGCCCGAATGTGATGCATTATCCCCAGAGCAAAAAATGCCTTGAAGCCGGAAAACACGTCATATGCGAAAAGCCGGTAACGGTTACTCCTGAGCAGTATGAGGAGTGCAAACGGATTGCCGACAAAAACGGTCTTATCTATATCGAAGCGATAATGTATATGCATACTCCCGCAAGGGAAGTACTCAGGGAGAATCTGAAAAGAATCGGCAGAATTACGAGTGCTCATTTTGATTTCTCCCAGCTTTCGTCAAAGTATCCCGCCTATCTGCGCGGTGAGAATCCAAATATTTTTAATCCTCAGATGGCGACCGGCTCTTTGATGGACCTCGGTATCTACTGCGTCTATCCGGCTCTCGATTTATTCGGAATTCCGGAAAAAATCACTGCCGACGCAGTATTTTTAGACAGCGGAGCAGATGCTTCCGGCTCGGTTTCATTCAATTATGGTGACAAGCTAATTACCTTTACACACTCAAAAACAGGCCAGGATTACTCCGGCTCTGAAATTTTCGGTGATGAGGGTACAATTCACATAGAATCCATATCGAAACTGATAAATGTCTTTTTATATAAAAGCGACGCTGAAAAAGAGCAGATTATTCACGAATACTCCAAGCCCGAGCTGATGGGTTTCGAGGCGGAGAATTTTGAGAATTATATTAAAAACCCGGCTGATGAGAAATATTTATTGTCAAGTAAAAATGCTTTACAAGTCTGCAGGCTGATGCAGGAGATAAGAGATAGGGCAAATATAAGATTCAAGGAGTATAATTATGATTGAATACTATAAGTCCCACCCCGCGCTTGCGGTTTTGATGGCGGTTTTGATTGCTTTTGCGGTTATCGTTTTTATCAAAGCGGTTGTTTCAAGTGAGAAACGTGCAAAGAAAAATCAGGAGATTATCAAAAAGCTCGAAGCCGATAAAAAACTCCGAGAGAAGTTTACGACTCTTACGGCGGAACTCATTTCATCGGCTGATTCTGTTGAGCTTTTCAGAGGTGTGGGTTTCGCTCTTCAGAAAAGAGTCGCGGATAAACCCGATATGAACGCCGAATTCGATTTGCTGACCGATGGGCAGAAGTGTGTCTATTCGATGCTCGTTCTTGCCGATGAATCGGAGAAAGCGCTCAGCGATTTCTTCAGGGCAAACGGCAGACCGCTGACCGATTACGCATTAAAGGCATCTGAAATCATCGGTGCGGAATTCGCAGAAACGGTTAAATTCGAATACAATGCCTATGATTCCGATAACGAAGAGGTTTCGTGCATCCCGTCTGAGATTGAAGCAGCCGATAAAAAAGCGGCGCCGTTCATTTCAGACGGCACCGTATCGAAGCTTATGGGTGAATATATCAAAGCAAATCCTTCAGAATTCATATAATTGCCTTGTAAATTTCACCTTTTTTATAACCGCTTTCCTTGGCCACGATTTTTGCGGCCTCGGTTTTGCTTTCACCGCTCCCGACCAGGTCGAGAGCGTATTTTATTGCCTCTTCAAGAGTCATTGACTCTTTTTCACCCTTTTCTTTTCCCGCGATTATCAGCACTATCTCGCCTTTGAGAGGGCTTTCCGCATATTTCGTTGCTGCTGATAATAGGTCGGTCTTTATGACTTCCTCATGAATTTTAGTTATTTCTCTGACTATCGCGAGCTCCCTAGCGCCGAGTGCGTCAGCTAGGTCAGCCAGCGTTTTTGAGAGCTTATGAGGGGCCTCATAAAAGATAACAGTTCTCTCTTCACTCGCGAGCGAAGAGAATAATTCCTTTCTCTCCTTTTTATCCGATGGCGGAAATCCCTCAAAAACAAAGCGTCTTGACGGCATTCCGGAAATCGCGAGCGCAGTTGTGAATGCGCAGGGACCGGGCACAGATTCCACCTGAATTCCGTTTTCGATGCAGAGTTTTACCAGATCCTCTCCGGGATCCGAAATTGCAGGCATTCCCGCGTCTGTGACGAGCGCGCAGTTTTCGCCTGCGAGAATTCTTTCAATTATATACGGCCCTTTTTCGAATTTGTTATGCTCAAAATAGCTTATCAGAGTATTCTTTATCTCAAAATGATTCAGCAGCTTCATCGTAACTCTCGTATCCTCGGCCGCTATGAAATCGCAGGTTTCAAGCACTTCGAGCGCGCGCGGGGAGAGATCGCCGAGATTGCCTATCGGAGTGCCGACCACATAGAGTTTTCCGCTCATTTTATCACCTCTGTTCAAGCAGGTAATCTTTATAAATTTCTTTCATTTCCTTGCTGTATTCGTTGCCTTCGCCGTAAACGAAAAGCTCGCTCTCGACCGTCAGTCCGCTCTTTCCGCCCCTTCTGCCTTCAACCAGCACCAGCCAGGGTCTGTTTCCGGGGCGTTTCGCGACAAACTTTATTCTTTTCGGCTCGATTTTCGACTTCTGCATCGAGATAAACAATTCGCACATTCTCTCCGGCCTTATGCACATACAAAGGCGCCCCCCGAAATTCAGCATATATGAGGCCGAGGCGCATATATCGTCAAAATCACACATCGTGCCGTGCCTCGCGATTTTATCGGCTTCGCCTGAGCTGATTATTCCCGCTCCCTCAGCCGTATATGGCGGATTCATCGTTACAATATTTACACTGCCGGCGGGAATAACGCCTTTGAGTTCCCTCAAATCCTTATTTATTATTTCGACTTTGTCGCCGAGATTATTTAGCTCAACTGCCGCTTTTGCCTGAGCAGACGCCTTCTTGCTTATCTCGACGGCATATATCTTGTTAACCTCGTTTTTGCACCAGATCAGGGGAATAATTCCGCAGCCCGTGCCGAGATCGCAGCAGATATCTTTAACCCGTATATTTGCAAAATCCGCGAGCAGCACGGCATCTGTTCCGAATGTGTGTTCATCGGAGACAAGTGCTGTAATGCCCGAGCCGAGATACTCTTTTCTGAATTCTTCCATATTATCACCGCTTATATTATATCATCATATCGGCAAATTGCAAATAATTTCAGGTTGTATTTTCTTTTAATATGATATATAATAAAATATAATTTACTTAATCATTAAAAACGGAGGTGCGTCTATGAGCGCGGATAACAGGCTCGGCAAGGGCAGAAAAATCGCGAGTATAATTCTCGGCGCGCTTGTCTGCGGCTTTATGTGGAGAGTCCGCGGTGAACACGGCTTCGGCTCCGCATGGGGACTCGCCGGCGTTTTTACCGTTATGACTCTGCTCGTCTTCGCCTTCTACGGCAACAGGGCAAAAATCAAATATGAGCTTTTGCCTCTCGGATGCATCACCGCTTTTCTCGCGACTCCCGCCTGGGGAGTAGTTAACGGCCTTGCCGGCGGATATATGAGAAGCGGCGCGGCGTCGCCCGAAACAGGCGAGGAACTTCAGTATGTTGTCAACGGTTATCACGGCCTCATAATGCTGATTATGACCGGCTTCGCCCTCATCTGCCTTTACGGCATCTTTGCCGGCACCCTGTTTTCATCAAGAGAATATAAGTTTTATCATTACGCGGTTTACGCCGCCGTTTTTCTCGCGGTTGTATATATCGCGAAGACAACTTACGCGCATTATCTTATGAAGCTGATTATACCCGAGGCGGAAAAGAATTTTTCGCAGTTCGCGGTGTCTGCGGGTTTCGCAAACGCAAAGCAGGCGTATCTTAAATACTTCTTCAATTATTCCGGGCTCAAGAAACTCCTCTTCGGCAGGGCATACGCCGAATGTGTTGAGCATATCGCCTTCGCAAGCGGAGCTCTCGCTCTGATTCTGACGGCTCTTATTGCTTTCAGAGATAAGATTACCGCCCTTGTTTCGCTCGTTATCAATATCTTCGCCGCCATCGGAATCACGGTATCCGATGTATTTCTCATTTCGGATTCCGGCAGTCGTGGTTCAATCCTTTTCGGCAAATCAATTCCCGCTTTCCTGAATATAAAATCCTGGGGACTCTGGGAATATTTTACCGGCTTTTTCATCGGCCTCGGCATAATGCTGATTATCGCTCTTCTGCCGGATAAATACACAGCCGGCAGGCATTACAGAAACGAGCCTGCTATAGCGAATAAAGGCATACGCTTTGCCTATAGTCTCCTTTTGACTTTCGGCTTTGCCCTGCTCGCTGTTCCCGTAAGGGCGTCAGGTCTGAGAATCGCAGATTTCTTTGAAGGTCTGAATCTTATTTCAGAGAGCAGAAATGAGCTTGTATCATATATTGTGATGGGTGTCGCCGGTGTTATCTGCGCCGCTGTAGTAATTGCCGTTCTCAAGAAGAATATCCTTGATAAGAATCTGCCAGTGCCTGTTCGCAAAAAGCCGCTTGATTTTGCTCAGACGCTCCTGCCTGTATACATTTTGATAATTTTTGTGATTTTCCTGATTCCCGACGGCGAGGGCATCGCCTTCATCCGCGAGGGAATAAAAAACCCGGCGGCAGTGCCGTCAGGTCTTGATAAAGCGAATACTTTTGCGGCATTAAGTGCTGTTATTTCGCTTCTTATTCTTATTCCTCTGAAAAAACGAGAGAAGAAACATCGCAAACACTCTTCGCAGTGAATTTTGCTCCCGCTTTCTGCAGCTCATCTTCGCTGCCGTAGCCCCAGAGGGCTCCGCAGCCGTCAACCCCAGCCTGCGCCGCTCCCTGCATATCGAGGTAGCGGTCGCCGAGCATCAGCGCTCTGTTCCTGTCGATTTTGAAATATTCGAGAGCCCTTGTTATCAGCGAGCATTTTGATTCGGGCATACCGTCGCCGTGAGGGCAGGCAATGTGATCTATCCTGTCGGTGATGCCGAAATGTTCAAGTATCTGAGAAACAAACATTTCGGGTTTCGACGAGGTGACAGCCGTTTTTATTCCGTTCTTTTTAAGTGCATCAAGGAATTCAAGCATACCGGGATAGAATTCAAGCTCAAACATCCCGCCTGCCGTATAATATTCCCTGTATTTCCTGACGGCGTTCATCGCGTCATCGCCTTTGAGGCCAAAGATGACCTCAAATGATTCGGGCAGGGGAGGCCCCATAAAATATCTGTGCCCGGCGTCATCGGGAAGAGGAAGACCGAGCTTTTCGGCGGCGTAGTCTGCTGAGGCAAATATTCCTTTTGAAGTGTCCGCTATTGTGCCGTCAAAATCAAAGAAGACGGCGTCATAATTTCTTTTCATAATCAATTCTCCTGTCGGAGTGATTATATCATAAAGCAAATATTTTTTCAATGGAGTGATAATATGGATTACACTTTTTCCAAAGGTATGGCTTCCCTGAAGCCGTCTGTAATCAGAGAAATACTTAAAAATTCGGGGAATACAATTCCTCTTTCCGCGGGAAATCCGGCTCCCGATGCCTTCCCGGTTGACGATGTCCGTGAACTTGCGGCGAAGATTCTTGCCGACGACCCGATTCTTGCGCTTCAATACGGCGTTACCGAGGGCTACGCCCCTCTGATTGAGGAGCTTACAAAACTCGCAAAGGAACGCTACGGCGTCGGTTCCGGGAATGACGCTGTCATAGTAGTAAGCGGTGCCCAGCAGATAATGAACCTTATGTCTCAGGTCTTTATCAATTACGGCGATACGGTAATCACCGAGGAACCCGCCTTCATCGGCGCTCTCAACTGCTTCAGAGGTTTCGGCGCGAAGCTAGTCGGAGTTCCTCTCGAGAAGGACGGCATGGATACAGATATTCTCGAAGAGAAGCTTAAAACCGAGAAAAATGCGAGATTCATATATACAATCCCGAATTTCCAGAATCCCGGCGGAATCACGACCTCGCTTGAGAAGAGGCATAAGATTTATGATATTGCGAAGAAATACGGCGTTATAATCCTTGAGGACAATCCCTACGGAGATCTCAGGGTTTCCGGCGAAGATGTGCCCGCAATAAAGAGCTTTGATACGGATGGCATTGTAGTCTATTCCGGCTCGTTTTCAAAGATTATCTCCCCCGGTATCCGCGTGGGATTCACTGTCGCGCCCAAGGAGGTTATCGCCAAGATGACCGTTGCCAAGCAAACCCAGGATGTTCATACCACTATGCTCTCCCAGCTCATCGTATATAACTGGTTAAAAGACGGAAAGCTCGCCGGCCATGTAGAAAAAATCCGCGCGATATACCGTCGCAAGCTCAATCTCATGTGCGATATGATGGATGAATACCTTCTTGATTATCTCGATTATCATCGCCCCGAAGGCGGCCTCTTCGTATGGGCCAAGCTTAAAGATGGAATCAATATGCTCGATTTTGTCAGAAAGGCATCGGCAAACGGCGTTTCGGTAGTTCCCGGCAACGCTTTCCTTACCGATATGAGCGCACCATGCGATTATATACGCCTCAATTTCTCAACTCCTTCCGATGAGGGAATAATTGAAGGTATCAAACTTCTTGCGAAAACAGCTCAGGAAATGAAAGGACAGTAAGATGGAAAATCAAGTAACACCGGAGCGCAGACCCGTTGTATTAAGCGCTATTCAGCCGACCTCAATCCCGACCATCGGCAATTATTTCGGAGCACTTAAAAACTGGCAGACAATGAGCGAGGATAATGATTGCCTCTTCGCCGTAGCGGATCTTCACGCGCTGACGGTTCATCCCGAGCCCGCGAAGCTCAGAGGGCAGATTCTTGAAATGTATGCTACTCTGCTTTCGCTCGGTCTTTCACCCGAAAAGAATATAATATTCATTCAGAGTATGGTTCCCGCCCACGCGGAGCTTGCCTGGATCCTCGATTGCTACACGATGTTCGGCGAGGCGCAGAGAATGACCCAGTTCAAGGATAAATCCCAGAAGCACGCCGATAACGTAAATGTCGGTCTATTTGCCTATCCTGTTCTTATGGCGGCGGATATTCTGCTCTATCAGGCGGATTATGTGCCGGTCGGTGCGGATCAGAAGCAACATCTCGAAATAGCGAGGGATATCGCAGAGAGATTCAATAATCTGCGCGGCGCCACCTTCAAACTTCCCGAGCCCTATATCGGCAAAATCGGCGCGAAGGTAATGAGCCTGCAGGATCCGACTCAGAAGATGTCAAAGAGCGATGTAAACCCCAAGGCAAGTGTTTTCCTTTTTGATTCGCCCGATGTCATTATGAAAAAATTCAAATCAGCTGTTACCGACAGCGAGGCGCAGGTGCGCTATGCCGACGGAAAAGACGGCATCAACAATCTTATGTCCATCTACTCCTGCTGCACCGGTCTTGATTTCGAAGCAATCGCAAAAGAGTTCGAGGGCAAAGGTTACGGCGATTTCAAGGTCAGGGTCGCCGAGGCGGTTATCGAGGAGATAAGACCTGTACAGGAGGAATATGCCCGCCTGATGAAGGATAAGGCCTTCCTTATGCAGACCGCGAACGAGGGAGCGGAAAAGGCGGCGCGAATCGCTTACCGCACCCTTCAGAAAGCGAAGAAAAAAGTCGGACTCATTATTGATAAATGAGATTCTGTTGTATATTTTTTACATAATCCGCAATTTTATGCAGATTTATTTGAGATTTTCAACAAATATGAATAAAAATTCAGAATAATCTTGATTTATTGCATAATTCGTGTATAATGTATTCATAATCAAATGAATTCCGGAAAGGTAGTTAACGCTATGAAAGAAATCAAAAAAGTAGTTCTCGCTTATTCTGGCGGTCTTGACACATCCATCATCATTCCCTGGCTCAAGGAAAACTATAATAACTGCGAGGTTATCGCGGTTTCTGGCGATGTCGGCCAGGGCACCGAGCTTGACGGTCTCGAGGAAAAGGCAATAAAGACCGGAGCGTCCAAGCTCTATATCGAGGATCTCAAGGACGTTTTTGTCAATGACTATATTTTCCCGACTCTCAAGGCCGGCGCCAAATATGAAAAACTCTATCTGCTCGGAACAGCTTTTGCCCGCCCGATTATCGCGAAGAGACTCGTTGAAATCGCGAAGAAAGAAGGCGCGGACGCCATCTGCCACGGCTGCACCGGCAAGGGCAACGACCAGGTCCGCTTCGAGCTTGCAATCAAGGCATTTGCTCCCGAGATGGAGATTATCGCCCCCTGGAGAATCTGGAATATCAAATCCCGTGAGGAAGAGATTGAATACGCCGAGGCGCATAATATTCCTCTGAGAATCAACCGCGAAACCAATTATTCCAAGGATAAGAACCTCTGGCATCTGAGCCACGAGGGCCTCGATCTTGAGGATCCGGCAAACGAACCGCAGTATCTCAAGCCCGGCTTCCTTGAAATGGGCGTCGCTCCCCAGCAGGCTCCCGATGAGGATACATATATCACCATCCATTTTGAAAAAGGTATTCCCACCGCCGTTGACGGCAAGGAAATGGGCGGCGTTGAGCTTATCGAATACCTCAACGATATCGGCGGCAAGAACGGCATCGGCCTCGACGATATAGTCGAAAACCGCCTTGTCGGCATGAAATCAAGAGGCGTTTATGAGAATCCCGCTGGCGCAATCCTCTTCAAGGCGCATGAAATTCTCGAAACCCTCACTCTCGACAGAGACACAATGCATTATAAGGAGATAGTAGCCCATCAGTTTGCAGAGCTCGTCTATTTCGGCAAGTGGTATACTCCTCTCAGAGAGGCGCTCTCCGCTTTCGTTGATGTCACTCAGGAAACCTGCACCGGCGATGTCAAGCTCAAGCTCTACAAGGGCAATATCATCAACGCGGGCGTTACCTCGCCCTACACCCTCTACAGCGAAGATTTCGCGACCTTCGATGCCGACGATGTCTATAATCAGAAGGATTCCGCGGGCTTCATAAATCTCTTCGGCCTTCCTCTCAAAGTCAAGGCAATCCTCGACGCCGAGAGAAACAATAAATAATTTCCGATTGAAATAAACCCCATTTTCCGATGGGGTTTATCCGCATAATATCAGTTGAACGGAGAAAACCTATGAAATTATGGGCAGGCCGCTTTTCAAAAGAGGCGGACAAACGAACAAACGATTTCAATTCCTCGATAGCGACGGATTCGAGAATGTTCGCGCAGGATATAGACGGCTCAATCGCTCACGCTTCAATGCTTGCGGCGAAGGGCATCATTTCCGCCGAAGATGGCATCGCAATAACTACGGAGCTTGCGAAAATAAAGAGCGAAATCGCTTCGGGCGAGCTTCTCATCGACCCGAATGCCGAGGATATCCATACCTTTATCGAGCAGACGCTGACAGAGAGAATAGGCGACGCGGGCAAACGCCTTCATACAGGCAGAAGCCGCAACGACCAGGTTGCTCTCGATATCCGGCTCTATCTCAGGAACGAGTGTGATGCTGTTCTCGCTCTGCTCAGAGAACTGTCAGCTTCTCTCACTAAAAAAGGGGAGGAGTATTCAGATGCAATTATGCCCGGATATACCCATCTTCAGAGGGCTCAGCCTATAACCTTCAAGACGCATCTTTCGGCGTATGTTGAGATGCTTAAAAGAGATATAGGCAGGGTAGAGGACGCGAAAAAGAGAATGAACGTTTCGCCTCTCGGTTCGGGCGCTCTCGCGGGCACGACCTATCCCATTGACAGGCAGCTGACCGCGGACCTGCTTGATTTTGATACCTATACCGCCAGCACTCTCGACGGAGTATCGGACAGAGACTTCTGCATCGAGCTTGCTTCGGCTCTATCGCTGATTATGGTTCATCTTTCAAGGCTCAGCGAGGAGATAGTTCTCTGGTGCTCGTGGGAATTCAAATTCATCGAGCTTGATGACGCTTTTTCAACCGGCTCGAGCATTATGCCCCAGAAGAAGAATCCCGATATTACAGAACTTGTCAGGGGCAAGAGCGGCAGGGTATTCGGCGATCTTATGACTCTGCTGACCGTTATGAAGGGCCTTCCCCTCGCATACAATAAGGATATGCAGGAGGATAAGGACGCGATTTTCGATGCCTTCGATACTGTTAAAATCTGCCTTACCACCCTCGTCCCGATGATTGACACAATGAAGGTCCTGCCCGAAAATATGAGGAAAGCGGCGGCCGGCGGCTTCATCAACGCTACGGATTGCGCCGATTATCTCGTCTCAAAGGGACTGCCCTTCAGAGATGCCTATAAAGCGACCGGCGAGGTTGTCGCCCTCTGTATAAAATCGGGCGAAACCCTTGAAACGCTCCCGCTTGACGAATACAAAAAGATATGCGATCTCTTTGATGAGGGCGTATATGAGGCAATAAAACTCGAAAACTGCGTCAGGCGCAGGGGAATGTAAAAAAACCGCGAGGTGTGAATGTGTTTTACAGAGCAGATAACGATCTTAGAGAAATTGCTTTTGAGGATATAAACGATTCTTTTCTCACAATCGGCTTTGTCAGCGGCGAGGAACTCGAGAATATCAAAGAAAAGCTCGATTTTTCCGATGGTTCCGTTGATAAATGCAAGCGCGCGAATCCGCTTTTCAGAACCGAGGTCGAGGTTTACGGAAACTATACTTTTACCGAGCTTCGCGTTCCCGCGGGCAGCGGCGAGGATGACTATATCGCGCTTTTTCTAAAAAAGAATCTGATTCTCATCGTCGATATACGCGACCGTGACGGCTCGACTGTGAACATTTTCCGCCGCGTGACGGACAGACTCCCGGCGGAGAAAATCAATTCCGCCAAGGTGGTCAGCGCCTTCATGGAGTCGCTCGTTTCCGACAGCGGCGCGATAATTGAAACAGCGCGCAATGAGCTTGTCGCAATGGAGGAAAAAATCGTCTCCGACAGCGCGGACGACAACTTCAATATCGAGCTTCTTGACATAAAGAAGGAGCTTCTCAGATTCAATAATTACTACGAGCAGCTGCTCGATATTGCCGAGACTTTAAGTGACAACGACAATGACATTTTCCGCGAGGAGGATGTAATCTATATTTCAAATCTTCAGAGTAAAATTGAGAGAATAGTCAACGATATCGATTCCCTCGAAAATTCTGCGGACCATATCGGCGACGCGTATTCGTCTTCGCTCGACCTGAAGCTCAACCACTCGATGAAGTTTTTCACAGTCCTCACCACGATTTTCTTCCCGCTTACAATCATAGTCGGCTGGTACGGAATGAACTTCAATTCGATGCCGGAGTTCGCCTGGAAATACGGCTATATTTATGTCATTTCCCTCTCGGTCCTCGTTGTTGCCGCCCTGATGATTTACGCGAAAAAGAAAAAGTGGTTTTAAGAATAAACATAAAATTGCCCTCTTCGGTTCGGAGAGGGCATAGATTTGTCTAATTATTCTATTATTGAGGCAATTTCGCCTTCGCCCCAGACGGGACCGCGGCACTGAACGGTGTATTCATCATTTCGTGCGGGAGCGGTAACTTTCATTCGGATTGTCCACACCATCGCACCGTCTTCATAGTATTTATCAATAACATTTGATGAAGTGAGTTGATAAGTGGCACTCTTGGTCTTACCTGTTTCTGCGTTCACATAGCTGATTTTAATCTTTGAAACATCGTCTGAAGTTTCAACTAAAAAATAATTATAAGTATTTCCGTTTTCTTCTTTGGTGCAATAAAACGCATCAATTAACATATAGGGGGAACTCCAGCCATCGTGAGCGGGAGCGAGCGCGGCGGCGTTCTTGCCGACTTTGATATTGAACGCCTCGCCGGGCGCGGATTTCCATTCATTCGAGCCGCTCACGCGGTATTCGATTGTCCAGGTCTGGTTATCAACCGCCTGAGTGCCTGCGTAGTTGAATACCATCGGGATATTCCAGACTCTGCCGGCATCCGTGTCTGTTACGCTCGCCTCGGTTGTGCCTTTATTGTAGTTGCTGTATTTGTAATATGAAGTGTAGGCATTGCCGCTTTCGTCTGTGCCGTTGAATTTCAGCCAGGTGACATCCGCCGGAGTGGTGATATTCCAGGTCAGCTTGTCGCCACGGACCACCTCGGTTGCGCTGATGGTTGCTGTAATAGAGGGCTCTTCAATAGAAGGCTCGGGAATCACAAGAGTCAGAGCAATTGAGCCGGATTCACCGCTGATAAAATTCTCCTGGCCACAATACCATCCGCCGTCATACACAAGTTCACCCGTATATATGCCCGGTGCTGCAGCATCATAGACTTCGGGATTAATCCACAGTGACATTGTAATCGGATAATCCTGTGAAGATCTAAGCCCAACGCTTACTCTGTTCTCGGGGCCAAAATGATACATTTCATCTACAAGGAAAGGAATAATGTTGCCTTTCCCGTCAGTCAGTGTTCCGGCATTAATAAATATACCGAGTCCCTCTGCCTTCCTCTCTACTCCATAATCATTAACCTTTCCCAAATAAAGAGAATCAAATGAGCAGGTTATATCGGTATATCCGCTGTTGACAATTGTATATTCGGAGGGAGACAAACTGTAATATGCAGGTTCAAGAAGTGTCGCGTCCTCTTTCCACAACGCAGTAAATACCGTATCGTTTGAGGAGAGAACATGGTAATTAGAATCCTCACTCCATCTATCAAAGATGTAATTATCAGGCGCAGTAAAAGTATCGGGGCAGTAATCTCCATTCAATCTGAATGCCATTCTGCCGTCATCCTCGAGATAGAAATGAAGATTCTCGGCATGTCTCCAGTCCGTGAATTCATCCTGATCACAAGAGCGGTAAACTATCGGCTCGCCGCTGCCCTCACCCGGGTCAAGGGTGACGGTGTAAACGGTCTCCGGCTCCGGGATGACAAGAGTCAGGGCAATTGAGCCGGATTCGCCTGCGACACCACTTCTGGCTCTCCACTCGCTGTCATAAACAAGCTCGCCCGTATAGGTGCCGGGGGCCGCGGCGGCGTATTCTTCCGGGTCAATCCACACTGACATTATAAATGTTTCTTCCTGTGAAGAATAACTATGGCCTGTGTCTATTCTGTCTTCCGCGCCGAAATGAAAACTATTATCCACGAGGAAAGGAATGCTGTTGCCGTTCCCGTCGGTCAGAGTGCCCGCGTTTATATAGAAAACGATTGCATTTGCCTGATATGGGCCGACTTTATCGGTTACTCTCCCTAAATAAAGCGAATCAAACGAGCAGGTAATATCGTTGTATCCGCTGTTTTCGATTGTATATTCGGACGGGGATAAGCTGTAACGGGCACCGTTCGGGTCATATACAAATCTCCACTTCGCGGTGAAGACCGTTTCTGTTGAGTTGAGAATATTGTAGTGATTTGCGCCCTGCCAGCCGTCAAACTCATATCCCTCGGGGGCGGTGAAAGAATCGGGAACATATAATTCATCCAAGCTGAATCCCATTCTGCCGTCATCTTCGAGATAAAAATGCAGGTCCTCTGAATTTTGCCAATTCGGAAATTCGGTCTGGTCGGATGAGCGGTAAACTATCGGCTCGCCGCTGCCCTCGCCCGGGTCAAGGGTGACGGTGTAAACGGTATCCGCCGAGGCGGTCATCCCGCCGGCGGCAAAAGTGCCGAGCACGAGCGAGACGCAGAGAATAAGCGAGAAAAGCTTTCTGAGATTTTTCATAATTTTTCCTCCTGTTATCTGTAAAGTTTATCAAATAAATCGAGCGTGCTGTTTGCGCCGGTAAAATTGATATTATTGAGAATCAGGACATCCTTAATCCCCTTCTCCGTCACGAGGGCGGAAACCGAGGAATCCGCTCCGCCCTTCCATCTGACGAAGGATGAATAGTAGCGGTAGTCAATCCAGTAAATATGCTCATAATGGTCTATGAGGAAGGGTATCATCGCGTTGCCGTAGGAATCCTTGACAACGAGTATCGACGTCCCGTCCGTCTTCTTTTCGTTATGAACATAGTTATATGCCTGATCGGATGCGGCGAAGCAGTTATATTTCTCGCCTTGCGGATAATTCGTCACATCATAGATGATTTTCCAGCTGTATTCTTTATAGCTGTCGCCCTGCTTCATATAGCAGGTCATATCGTTGGTATCATTCGGGATATATGCCGTAACCGTATCGGGATTCGCGCCGAGCGCCGGATTCCTGCGGCTCTGCTGATAGAAGGTGCCGAGGAAGCCCTTGAATTCCATGGTCCGGTAGCTTGAAAGCTCCTCGGGCTCAATGCCCTTGACTTTGCAGAATTCCCTGTATGAATAGTAGGCGCCGAGCGCTGTCCAGTGATGGTCGGTGCGGAAGAAGATATATTCGGTATTGTGGCGCTTGAGGGTATGATGAACATTGACCTTGCCGATGGAATCATCCATATTTGAGAGCATTGTCTCGATTGCGGGATTCTGATCGTCGCAGCCGATGCTCTCTCTCGTTTTATCAGAGAGCATGATGCCCGCCGAAATCGGGGCTATCAGCGAATAGACCTTCGCCTTCCCGCTGAGATTTGAGGCAAGGCGGTTGAGAAGCTGAGAGTATCTGAGCGAATTCTTCGCGCTGTAGGAATAGAGGCCGTAGCCGCTGTCCTTCGCGATATATATTCCGCCGACAGGCTCCGCCTGCGCATCTATGTCGCCGCGCCCTTCTTCAAGTCCCTCATCGGGATCCGCTGTGGTCTGAGGAACATCCTGCCCGGTGAATTCGGACGTGTCTTCGTCATCCTCTTCAGTTTCCTCCTCAGGCTGAGCGGCGATAATCTGCGCTGTGCGGATGCCGTAGTGAGACTGCAGGGAATGATAGGATGAAATCAGCCCCTCACGCAGAGGATATGTATCGGCATACCAGGTATCGACATCGCTGAAAAACGAGCCGTCCCATATACCGGCGAGAGTCAGCTTCGGGAATTTCGTGAGGTCTCTCTTTTCGACCTCGGATGTCTTGGGGCGGGCGAACCAGAGAATGCCGATAAACGCTATGATGATTATGAAGGCGGCGAAGAGACCCGATTTCACGAGCCGCTGAACGCCGAATATCTTTTTGACTTTTTCTTTATTCAACTCCGCACCCCCTTAAAACTGAAAATAGAGAAACGGATTGTAGCTGTTGCCCGCGAGAGCCATCATCGAGAGCAGAAGCAGGCCTATAGGGATAACCGCGTCAACACCGGCGTAGATATAGAGAAGCGGCACCTTATCCTTCGCAATATTGGCAAAAACGCGCTTGAGATATCTGCCGAGCGGAGTGACCGCTATGACGCAGAATATGATAAAGAATATATTGTTGCTGAATTCAAGGCCCGTGACCGCGTCGTGGAAAGAATTATGATTGAGGCAGAACATGCCTCTGAAAGCCGAGCCGAGAACGCTGAGATCCTCGAATCTGAAGATGACCCAGCCGAAGAAGACGACGGCGAGCACAATGACGCGGCGCAGCGCCGGGCGCACTTTATTGAAACCGGGCCAGATGAATTTCTCAACGAGCAGGAAAACGAAATAATAGAGACCCCAGATGATATAATTCCAGCTCGCGCCGTGCCACATTCCGGTCAGGAACCAGATGGCGAGGAGGTTGAGCATCTGACGGGTTTCGGAGCATCTGTTGCCCCCGAGAGGAATATAGACATAATCGCGGAAGAAGGAGCTCAGGGAAATATGCCATCTGCGCCAGAAATCGGTGACCGAATCCGCCATATAGGGATAATCGAAGTTTTCCTTATAGTGGAATCCGCACATAAGGCCCATGCCGATCGCCATATCGCTGTATGCCGAGAAATCGAGATAAATCTGAAGCATATAGCAGAGGGCTCCGAGCCAGATTCCGCAGGCGGAGGCGGTGCCGACGGTATCCGCGGCGAAGAATTTATCCGCTATGGCGGCGCAGCCGTTCGCGAGAACAGCCTTCTTCGCGAGGCCGACGGTAAATCTCGTTATGCCGATGCTGATTTCGAAGGGCTTTGTCCTTCTGGTCCTTATGTCATTCGCGATGTCGCGGTATCTGACAATCGGACCCGCTATGCACTGATGGAACAGACTTGAATAGAGGAGCAGCAACCAGTATTTCCTCTGCGGCTCGGTATCGCCTCTGTAAACATCGACGGCGTAGGAAATCAGCTGGAAGGTGTAGAAGGAAATGCCTATCGGCAGAACTATATTCGGAATGACCTCGGGAACGCCGGTGAAAATTTGTATTTCTCCGAGGATGAAGCCGAGATATTTGAAAACCCCGAGAATCAGCAGGCACAAAGCGACGCAGATGCCCAGAAAGAGCTTGCGGCGTTTCTCATCCTGATTTCCGGCTATTCTCAGGGCGAAGAACCAGCAGATAAAAGTCATACCCAGCAGCAGCGGCAGATAGCGAAGACCTGCCCAGGCGTAAAACACCAGCGAGAAGCCGAGCATAACTTTATTTTTGGTATCAACATTTTTGATTACCGCCTGGGTGATGATATTGGCGGTGAAGAAAAGAAAGACGAATAGAAGACTAGAAAAAACCAACTTATTTCACTTTTCCCGTAATTATTTTTACAACATCCGAAGGGGTTTCGGCGATATAGTCCGCGCCGCATTCCTCGAGGACCTCACGCCCTCTGAAGCCCCATACGCAGCCGATGACCGGCAGGGCGGAGTTCTTCGCGGTCAGGCAGTCAACATCGCTGTCGCCTATATAGACGGCGTTTTCGCGCTTTTCGCCGAGCTTATCTATCGCGAGCCACACGCCGTCGGGCTCGGGCTTTTGGGGAAGGGAATCGACCTGCCCGATGACGACATCTATAAGACTGCCGAAAAAGGTTCCGATTATATCAAAGGCGGCATCCTGCATCTTGTTGGTGACAACCGCAGTTCTGACGCCTGTATTTTTCAACTCAGTCAGCATTTCCTCAATGCCTTCGTAAGGCGCGGTGAATACCATTGAATGCGCCATATAGTGCTCCTTGAAGAGAGCGAGGAGCTTTGCTTTTGTTTCGTCTGCTGTGTCGGCTGGGGCGCTTCTGTAAACAAGCTTCGCCACGCCGTTGCCGACAAATGACTTTATTTCATCATAGGTCCTTTCGGGGAAACCGAATTGACCCAGAGCGTAATTCACGCTGTTTTTAAGATCCTCGAGGGTGTCGATAAGGGTGCCGTCGAGGTCAAAGACCGCTGCAGTAAATTTCATATTAAACCTTCTGTGCGGCGAAGCGATTTCTCACTCCGCCGCCGGAAATACATTTTATTGACTTATTTGAGAATCTCTTTGGCGCTGGCCGCGAGACCCGCGATACCCTGGAGATCGCTCGGGATAATGAGCTTGGTTGCCTGGCCGTCTGCCGCTTTCTGGAACGCGGCGAGGCTCTGAAGGGTAAGATATGCCTGACCGGGATTCGCCTGATTGATATAGTCGATTGCCTTTGCTCTCGCTTCCTCAACCTTGAGGATGGCTTCGGCTTCGCCTTCCGCCTTGCGGATTTTGGATTCTCTCTCAGCTTCCGCCGCGAGAATCGCGCTCTGCTTGTCGGCTTCCGCACGGAGAATCTGGCTCTCCTTCTGGCCTTCTGCTACGAGAATCTGGCTCTCCTTCTGGCCTTCTGCGGTGAGGATTGCCTCTCTGCGCTGACGCTCTGCCTTCATCTGCTTCTCCATCGCATCCTGAATCTCTTTTGGAGGAAGGATGTTCTTGAGCTCAACTCTGTTTACCTTGATGCCCCAGGGATCGGTCGCCTCGTCAAGGATGCCTCTGATTTTGGCGTTGATTGTGTCTCTGGAGGTAAGAGTGTGGTCGAGCTCGAGCTCGCCGATGATGTTACGAAGGGTTGTCGCTGTGAGGTTTTCGATAGCCATGATGGGCTTCTCAACGCCGTAAGCGAAGAGCTTTGGGTCGGTAATCTGGAAGAATACGATTGTATCAATCTGCATTGTAACGTTATCCTTCGTGATAACCGGCTGGGGCGGGAAGTCAACTACCTGCTCCTTGAGAGAGACCTGCTTCGCGATTCTGTCGATGAAAGGAACCTTTACATGGAAACCGGTCTGCCAGGTGGTGTTGTAAGCGCCGAGACGCTCGAGAACATAAGCTTTTGACTGCGGAACGATTTTGATGTTCGCAATGATGACAATGACTATCAGAACTAAAATTGCAATGAATACATACGGCATGGTTATTTCTCCTTTACTATTACTTTGACGCCTTCAATTCTTTCGATTGTGACCTGCGCTCCCGCTTCGATGGGTGCTTCATCGGCAGTCCTAGCCGTCCAGACGACTCCGTCAATCTTGACGCTGCCGGTTCCCTCGATATTGTCTATCGTTTCGGTGACGACAGCCGTCTGACCTATCACGCGGTCCGCGTTCAGACTCTCCGCCTTGCGGTTTCTGATTTTTCTGACAAGCGGCCAGGTGGCGAAGAGCGTTACCGCCGATACGCCGACAAAGAGAACAATCTGCAACCAGAAAGGCGCTTTGAATACCGCGGCTATCAGGGAAACCAGCGCGCCCGCCGCGAACCAGATGGTCACGAGCTGGGCTGTAGCCCCTTCAATGATAAGGAAAGCGACGAGAGCGACTGCCCAGATGATTACATTCTGCATTACTCTCCCTCCTTTATAAATATATTATCATAAACATAAATTAAATGCAACACAGATATGATTGATTCGTCGATTATTTTTGCGGTTTTGCGTTCGATTTATCTTGCGTATATATTACCATTCGTCGTGTGGAAAATAAACGGTTTAACAGGTAAAATAGAGCGCTTATTTTTGCAATTGCGGAAAAATAGGGGTGGTATTTTGCCGCAGGTATGGTATAATGCATTATAGATAATACTTTAAAGGTGTGAGATTATGGATAAAAAAGTCTATTACCGCGGAAAGGCAGGCACTTATTGGTATAATTTCACCGAGGGCCTCGCCTATGCTCTGACCTACAAACCGACTCCGGCAAATCTCATTTACACACCGCATATTCACTACGGAAACGGAAAATTGCAGTATTTCAATACTTACTGCAGAAAAGATCTGCTTGATACAAAGAAGCCCCTCATGATATATATTCACGGCGGTGGCTGGGTTTCGGGTATAACCGAAATGAGAAACACCTATCTTCAGAATTTCGCGGAGAAGGGCTTTTACACCGCCTCAATCTCCTACACTTACGCACCGGAGAAAGTTTTTCCCGAGCAGTTAAGAGAAATCTGTTCGGCGATTGATAAGATATTTGACGACGCCGATAAATACAATTACGATACGGGCAGTATTCTGCTCGCGGGCGAGAGCGCCGGCGGTTACTACATCTTCTTTATGGCGGCGCTGGCGGCTGATAAATCGCTCGCTTCAAAGCTCGGCATTGAGTTCAGACACAATAATGAATTCAGTATAAAAGCGATGGTGAGCCACTGCGGCTGCGTTGACCTTCGCCGCCTTCTGAATCCCGAAAAGCCGCAGTCGAAATTCCCCGATATGAAGATGATGGTCTGCTCGTTCCTCGGCAGGGATTATGAGAGCGCCCTGGAATTTCTCAAAACCGATGAGGGCTCGCTGACTTATCCTCATATTACAACCGGTTTTCCGCCCGTATTCTTCACTACGGCAAGCATGGACCGCCTGAGATTCGAGGGATATGATATGATGGAGGAATATACGGCTCTCGGCATTCCGTTCGCATCATATGAGGGCACAGGCATAATCGGAAACCACGCCTGGACAATAGTGACAAAATTCAAAAAAGGCAGAGAATGCCTGCAAGAGACATTCGACTTCATTCTGCCTTATTTCAATGATTATAAAGAAATATTTAAGGATTGAGAGACGAATATGAACAGGATAAAGAGTTTTTTTACAAAAAGGAATACCGGCTACATCGTGACGGCGTGCGCCGCGGTTCTGCTCTACGAATTTCTGGAGCATCTGAGCGTTTTCAAGCCGTTTTTCACCGGCCTCTGGTCGTTTATTTCCCCGGTGCTCATCGGTATAGTGATTGCCTATCTCTTTGATCCGGTTGCAGACGATTTCTTTGAGAGAAAAGTCCTGAAAAAGCTGAAGAATGAGACTGCGAGGCATAATTGGGGAATAATCCTGACGATTATCTGCATACTGCTGATTATCGCTCTGTTGCTTGTTGCGCTGATTCCCTCGCTGACAAAGAGCGTTTCAAAACTTGTCTCAAACTGGGATATCTACACTCAGAAACTTCACGCACTCATAAGAAAAGGCAATTCCTTTGCGAGTGCCCACAATATACATATAGACATAACAGCGATAGAAGCTTATCTTGACAATTTTACGGCAAAAATAATGGAAACAGTCAAGAATAATTCCAAGGCAATTCTCGGCAAACTCGGCGAAATCGGCAGCGGTCTTTCAAATTTCGGAATAGGTGTTCTGTTCGGATTCTGCTTCCTCGGCGCGAAGAAGACGCTTCTCACATTCCTCGAAAGAATCCGCGGTGCCATTCACACAAAGGAAACAATCGAAAAAGGGAACGCCCTTTTCAACAGATGTCACAAGATTTTTATAAGATATGTCGGCTGCACGCTGTTGGATGCAAGCATAGTCGGTATCGTAACCCTGATTTTTATGTTGATTATGCGTATGCCCTACGCGCCACTGATTGCCGTCGTGGTAGCCGTAACAAATATAATACCGACCTTCGGCCCGATGATAGGTACGGTTATCGGCGTATTCTTCCTGATACTTGAGAATCCGATGCTGGCGCTATGGTACTTCATTTTCTCCTGTGTTCTTCAGGCGATTGACGGCATGGTTATCAAGCCCAAGCTCTTCAGCGATTCGCTCGGAATTCCTGCCGTCTGGACTCTTGTTCTCATTGTTATCGGCGGCAAAATTGCAGGTATTCTCGGTATAATTCTCGCTATTCCATTCGCGGCAATGTTTGCGATTATATATAAAGAAACAATAGAGCCACGCCTCGAAAAACGCGCCGAAAAGCTAAACGCGGAAAACGGTAAAGCAGCGGAAAACAGTGAGCGGGAAGCAGTCGACAGTGAGCAGAAAGTAATTATTAATCAATAATTATTAGTATTATCTTTCAGATAAATTGGAGGCCCGAAATGAAAGTGACAAAGAGATTCCTCGCGGTAATAGTTTCCGCCGCTCTGCTCCTTGCCGTATTTACCGTCACGGCGAGCGCGATGCAGATATTTGTGAAAACTCTGTCCGGCAGAACCATTACTCTTGAAGTTGAGCCGTCTGATTCAATCGATGCGGTCAAGGCGAAGGTTCAGGATAAAGAGGGTATTCCTCCCGATCAGCAGCGTCTGATATTTGCAGGAAAGCAGCTTGAAGACGGGCACACCCTTGCCGATTACAATATTCAAAAGGAGAGTACCCTTCATCTTGTTCTCAGACTTCGCGGAGGAGTGAATTCCGCATCAATCAGCGCGAATGAGGTTGTCCGCGGAGACAAGCTGACATGGAATATTACCACCTCGGATACTGTCACCTGGCTGAAATTCACGGGCACGAATGAAAGCGGAAACGCCTGCACAGCCTATTACAAATACAGCAATTACAATAAGGGCACAACCGAGGCGAGTGTCACCGATTCAGACACCGGCAGAGTCTGGAATATTCCGATGGTATTCAACTACGCAGGCACGCAGGCGGTCGATATCCAGACCTGGAGTATAGAATTCAAAGTTTCCGACAGCAATGAATGGAAAACCGCCGTCGATAAAGAAACCGGTTCGTATTATTCGTTTAATATCAAGGTCGGCAAAAACGCCGCCGCGCTCGCTCCCGCTCCCGATGGCGGGGAATCTGAGCCCTATTCGGTTTTAGCGGCCGTATCCGCTGACAGAGAAGAAAACGGTGCCGTATATAAACATTTCTATATCACAACGACCGATGATGTTTCAAAAATCAAGATAAGCTATGTAAATGCTGATACGGGCAAGACAAAGTCTGCGACATATCAGACAACCTCTACCAACGTTGTTGACCTTGATACCGCAAACGGCTTCTCCGTATGGACTATACGCATGAAAGTTACGGTTCCCGCCGCCAATAACGAATATACTGTTCAGGTCCGCGGACTCGCCTGGGGCGAAGGCATAATTGCCGCACACAGCACATTGCAATAAAGATAAACCAAAGCCCTCCTTTCGCAGGAGGGCTGTTACATTATCGGGTTTTGAACGCGGCATATATTCTCAGAGCGATAGCGGCAATGAATGTCAGCGCGAAGATTATATATGAAAGCGGAGATTCATATTTATATGAAATGAAGAAAGCGACGGTCAGCATAATAATCAATCCGAAGAAGCTGAGTCCCGCAGCGGCGAGTTTCAGGTCTTTATCTTCTGCTTTTCTGCGGATAATAATTCCGGCGGCGGTCATAAAAAGGGAGATAATTATGATTATTGTCATTTTTCATTTGACCTTCCGGTGCAGAATTCATCAAAAGATCTGAGAGTTTCCGATTTCTTTCTCACGCTTACGGGCAGGGTTTCTCCGTTTGTCATAACCACTCCGTATTCATTGAATTCGGCGATGTATTTAAGATTGACCGCAAAGCTTTTATGGCAGCAGATAAACAGTTCTGCCGGCAGGAGTTTGAAGAATTCGCCGAGTTTTCCGACAATTTCCGTCTTTTTACCGTCGCATGTACAGATAATCAGATGTCTGTTGCAACTCTCGGCATAAACTATATCCGTAGTATTCACTTTTATTCTGTTGTTTCTCCATTTCAAAGTAATAAATCCCATAATAACCATCCTCTTTTAAAAAAATACAAATAAAAAAAACATCTCCGGATATACGGAGATGTCAGGAAATACTGATGCTGTTTTGCCGGATTAAATGACAAAAGAGGCGTGTAAATCCCATTCTCCGATTATGAATCGCAAAATTATACCACTTATGCTGTTCGCGCTTTTCAGAATAAAATGTCATTATTGTCGCCTCCTTTGAATGATGTAACTGAATATATCAGCGTTGCACAAAATTGTCAATAGATTTTTGTGGAAAGTGCAAAAGTGTTGACTTTAAATGCATAAATGCAAAAAGTGGCAGCCACATTTGGCAGCCGCCTTTTAAATTGTTAATTCTTAACCGCCGTAATAAACACTGGCATCCTTTAGCTGGAAGAATCGGTCGTCGCCTTCATAGTAGATGTCAAATATACCGGTTACTGTTATTTCTGTGCCATCCGGCGGATAATCGTCCGGGTAGCTCAGTGCCTTTTTGGGCAGGAATTCGATTCCCTGCGAGCAACAGGCAGTAGCATCCGAAATGAGGCATGCATAATAGTTTCTTCCTTTGCCCTCATAGACGGCGTATGTGCCCTTCATTTTTACTGATTTGCCCTCGTATTCATTCGGATTCATAACCATATCGGAAACGCGGGTATAAACCATTGTCTTGTTGAGCGTTGTTAAATCAACCGCAAAGTTTTTGCCGTCCGGTATATTCTTTGAGAAGATTTTGAGCTTTTCTACCGGAACATCCGACTTTGCCGCCGTTGAATTGTCAACAGAGGCTGATGAAAGAATATCATCGACAGATTTGCCGTTTTGAACGGCTCCGCCTCTGGTTTCTGTTTCGGAGCCGCAGGAAGCGAGTGAGACGGTGAAAACCAGAGTAAATACAATGCAGATTAATTTTTTCATTATTTGTTACCTCCCGAAATTGAGCCGATGAGGGCAAATGCGGTAAACGCCGCGATATCGACAGCGACTATCGTTGAGCCGACGGGTGTTCCCGCAATGACGGAGATTATAATTCCCGACAGAGCGCAGGCTACGGAGAGAACCGCCGAGCAGACCGTTACGGATCTGAAGCTCTTGAAAACGCGCATTGCGCTGAGCGCGGGGAAAATAATCAGCGCCGAAATCAGAAGCGAGCCCACAAGATTCATCGCGAGCACTATGATTACCGCCACGATAACGGCAATCAGCAGGTTGTAGGTCTTTGCCTTCACTCCGGTCGCGAGCGCGAAATTCTCATCGAAGGTGACCGAGAAAATCTTATTATAAAAGAAGATAAATGCCGCAATCACAAGCGCTGAGAGGACGATGCATATTATGACCTCCGATTTTTTCAGAGTCAGAATCGAGGTTGAGCCGAAGAGAGTTGTGCATACATCGCCCGAGAGATTGCTTGATTTTGAAAAGATATTCATCAGCAGGTAGCCGATTGCCAGCGCGCCGACGGAAATCATCGCGACAGAAGCGTCGCCTTTGATTTTGGCATTCTGCCCCGTGCGCAGCAGCAGCACCGCGCTGAATACCGTGACAATCAGTATAAGCGGCATATCGTCCGTCAGCTGAAGAACCGCGGCGATTGCCATAGCTCCGAATGCCACGTGTGAGAGACCATCTCCGATAAAAGAAAAGCGCTTGAGAACGAGCGTCACTCCGAGCAGGGATGAGCAGAGCGCTATGAGAACTCCGACAATCAGCGCGTTCTGAACGAAGGAATACTGAAGATAGGCGAGTTTATCGGCAAACTGTGCCATCAGGCATCGCCTCCCTTCAGAGAAGCAAAGGCGGCCGAGGAGCTGAGATAATCACCCTTTGACCCGAAAAAGATTTCGTTGCCGATATGCAGAATCTTATCCGCATACCTCAGCGCCGCTTCAATGTCGTGTGAAATCATTATTACGGTTATACCGTCAGATTTATTGAGCTGTTCAATCAGAGAATACATTTCGGCGGTAACCTTCGGATCAAGTCCCGCGACGGGCTCGTCGAGGAGAATCATTTTACCTGCGGCGCAGAGGGCTCTCGCAAGGAGGACCCGCTGCTGCTGACCTCCCGAAAGCTCACGGTAGCATCGTCCGGCGAGGGAGAAAACATCCATTATTTCCATATTCGCGCGGGCAAGCTTTTTATCCTGAGCGGAATAAAACGGCCTGAGGCCCTTTTTGCCCTGACAGCCCGAGAGAACAATCTCCCAAACAGATGCGGGGAAATCCCTCTGAACATCAGTCTGTTGAGGCAGATAGCCGATATCCTTCTGCCTTAATCCTTCTCCCGTTATTATCTCTCCGCAGAGCGGTTTCTGAAGACCGAGCAGAGTTTTCATAAGAGTACTTTTACCCGAGCCGTTTTCGCCGACTATGCAGAGATAATCGCCCGCTTCGATTTCAAAATTTATATTGCCGGCGACCTCTTTCCCCTCATATCCGAGAGAGAGCGCGCGGCAGGTCAGCAGAGCCATAACTGCACCTTCTTTTCGTATTATTTGAGCGCTTCTTTAAGCACCTGAAGATTGCTCTCCATAATTGAGAGATATGTAACGCCGCCGTCTATATCCTTTGACAGTGTTGACTGCATAGAATCGAGGGTGAGAACGGTCTGGTCCTTCGTTTGCGAAGCGTCCTTTATTGCACCGGCGATGCTGCCGTCCGCGCTCTCAATCTGCATAATCGATTTAAGCCCGAGTTCGTCAAGCTTTTTCGCGAGAAAAACGATGGTTTCAAAGCTTGCTTCGCTCTCTGCGGAGCAGCCGATAAAAGCGGCATAGTAATCGAGACCGTAGTCATCGGTCAGATAGCGGAAGGGGAAACGGTCGCCGAAAACAAGAGTCTTGACTTTCGCCGAATCAACGGTTGCGCGAAACTGCCCGTCAAGGTCATTAAGCTTTGAAATATACGCTTCGGTATTGACCTTGTATATTTCTGCATTGTCCTTGTCAATCAGGCTGATCTTTTCGCAGATGATTTTGCAGAGGGCTGCGGCGTTCTTAAGAGAGAGCCAGACGTGTTCGTCGTATTCGACCTCTTCCTCTTCGACTTCATCATCTTCTTCCTCAATCTGCATGCCTTCCTTAACTTCTTCCTCTTTTATCGACGAGCCGAGCGACTCAAGGAGATTAACTGTCAGCATGTCCTTATTATTTGCCTGAGCGAGTGCATCCTCAACCCATTCATCGCTCTCGCCGCCGACATAGATGAATAAATCACAGTTTGAGATTTTGACTATGTCGTCAACTGTCGGTTGATAGCTGTGCAGGTCAACACCGCTGTCGAGCAGAAGTGTGATTTCCGCGTTATCGATTCTTTTGCCGAGTATTTGCCTTACCCAGTCGTATTCGGGGAAAATCGTGGTTACTATCTTCAGCTTCTCCGCCCCGGAAGCGGGGCGGACATCGGTGCTGGTATTATTGTTATCTTTATTGACAGCGCAGGCGGCGAATACACCGGCCGCGACAAGAACGCATATTATTACTGTGATAATTTTTTTCATAAATAAAAAACCTCCGGATTAAATTGATTTCGGGCGCAAAAATACAGGGAACCGGCATACACCCAAAAGCCCTCGTGAGAGAGCGGTTCCCTGTTATGAAATCGGATTTAATTCAGAAGTTTTGTCTTGAGCGCGACGGGAGTCCTGACAAAGCGAGCGGATTCATAATGAATAACGGCGTCTGTCAGCGCTGAAAACGCAAAGGCACCTGCCGCGGCGACGGCAAACGCCGCCGAGAATGATTTTAAGATATTGACGCAGGCCGAAATCGCGCAGCAGACCGCGCAGTCCTCTCCCGAGCATTCGTGATCGGCTTCGGCCGCGATAAAAGCGACGGAGGAAAGCATGGCGAGCGCTATAAGTGCGGTCACCGCGATTATGAGAAATCTTTTGAATTTCTTCATGCTTATCCTCCTTTCGCCGGTTTGTGTTATCGTTTATGCCGCGACATTCGTCTGTTCTGACTCTTCACTCTGAGGCAGAGTTGCGGTCTCGTTTGTGACTTCTTCGCCCGCTTCAGCGGTTTCATCCGCCTGCTCCGTTCCTTCACCGGTCAGTTCCTTCCAGTGAATCTTGCAGTAGTTTTTGCCGTCAATGGGCGGATATTTTTCCTCGCCGATTCTCGCCTTGTTGTTGCAGTCATATTCCTGGTTATAGGCACATTTGATTTCGTCGCTCTCGGTCATAAGATGACCGAAGGAGAATCCAAATCCTGCGATGACAACAACCGCGAGAATGATGTAAAATCCTTTGCCGACATTGAAATGCAGTAAATTTTCGAGGCAGATTTTATCGAGCTTCTCAGATTTTGAGAAAATGAGAAGAGCGAGTTTTGCAATAATAAAGCCGCAGATGCCGGCAATTGTTCCGGCGCAGACGCCTGCGATTACGTCTGTGGGGTAATGAACCATAAGGTAGATTCTCGAGCACGCTGTGCCGAGCGCGAGAACGACCGGAATCCAGGCGACCTTACCTTCTTTGTCACTTGCAAGGCAGAGACAGAGGGCTATAGCGACCTCAAAAGCCGAGGTGGTATGACCTGAGGGGAAGGAATAGTCGCTCTCCGAGAGCGATCCGACCGCGGCATACCAGTTCTTATACTGTGCCCAGAAGTCACTGAGCTGAAGGGTATTGTAAGGCCTGACTCTGAGAACCATCGGCTTGAGGCAGAGATTGGTAATAATCGTACCGATTGCGACTGCCGAGAGCACAGCAATGCCGTATTTTCTTGTTTTCTTGAATAAGCAGAGAATCAGGGCAAGCACTGCGACGGGTATAATGAAATTTTCATCGCCGAGTGAGGTGAAAAGCTTCGCGACTATCGTCATAAAGCCGCTCTGAAGAGAGCCGAAGAATGAGAAAATCGCCGTGTCAAGCCCGAAAAAGGAAGTGTCGAGCTTCTTGCCTAAGGTCGCGGCGAGCGGAATCAGATTAAACATACAACAACCTCGCTTGAATTTTGAATTATGACTGCAGGTATAACCGCAATTTCAATTCAACATTATATCATTATTCATTATAAAAATCAATAATCGTGTATTTATTAAGTGAAGTTTTAATCGATGTCAGATTCTGCAACCGAGCGTATATCCGTCATAAACGGCGCAGGGGATTATGCCACCGCCTGCGGAATCGCCGATATTATAGATTTCGGGTAATTCATTCTTGAGGGAATCATAAAGAGAAGTATCGGGCTTGTCACCGATTGCGAGAATTGCAGTGTCCGCTTTCACGAAATGCTCCCTGCCGTCCTTATCTGTATATGAAACGCCGTTTGCGTTTATTTCTTTAACTTTGCATTCCGTCAGCAGACTGACTTTGGCTCCCTTCAAATGTCCTAGCAGTATGGACTGCGCGGTTTTTCCGGTGTTTCCCGCAAGAGTGTTCAGCATTTCTATTACAGTTACTTTTTTGCCCCTTTCGGCAAGAAATTCCGCAGTTTCACAGCCGACAGACCCACCGCCGATTATAACAGCGTTTTTGCCCGCCTGCCTTCCTGCGAGGATTTCTTTGGCATTAACTGTGAGTTCCGCACCGGGAATCGGTGGAGACGCCGGTTTAAGGCCTGTTGCGCAGATAACAGCGTCAGGCTTCATATTGAGAATATCCTGCTTCGTGATTTTTTTATTCAGATGCAGTTTTACGCCCGAGAGTTCAATCTGCCGCCTGAGATAGGGGACAAGAAGCGAAAAATGATTCTTGAACGGCGGCTTATCCGCTAAGTTCATCTGCCCGCCTATAGCATCAGATTCTTCAAATAAATCGACCTCGTGACCTCTGTATGCCGCGATTCTCGCAGCCTCGATTCCGGCAACTCCCGCCCCGATGACGGCAATTTTTTTCTTCTTTTGTGCCGGTTCAAAGCCGTAAGTATTATCGCCTCTGCCGAGCACCGCATTGCCTGAGCAGATTGCTCTGCCACCGTGCTGAAGCTGTTCGTTTATGCAGTGTCCGCATCCGATGCAGGGCCTGATTTCATCCTCTCTGCCATCGCTGACGAGATTGACTAAATCGGGTTGAACGAGCAGACCGTGACCGATGAATATCATTTCGCATTTGCCGGAGGCGATGGCCTTCTCCGCTTTTTCGGGATTCTGCGCTCTGCCTCCGCCGATGAGGGGAATTTTTATCTTTCTGCCTGTCTGTAGGAATACGCCGATTTTCATAAGCAGGCAGAGAATGACTGCCATGCAGTCGGGATAGGCGGATTCGGGCTTCTCTTTTTTGCCCGGCTCCGTTGACCATTTGCCCGCTAGCACCTCAATCGAATCAACTCCCGCCTGCTGAAGCTTTTTGGTGTAATACATTCCGTCGAGCATTGATATTCCGCCGTCCGGCCCTTGCTCGACTACAGAAAGCTTTACTATTATCGCAAAATCTTCGCCGCAGAGCTTGCGGATTTTTTTGATTATATTCAAATGAAAACGTATTCTGTTTTCGCGGCTGCCTCCGTATTCATCGGAGCGGATATTTGCCTTCTTCGAGAGAAACTGCTGACCGAGGTAGTAGCCGACCGAGTGGATTTCGATGCCGTCAAATCCTGCCTTTTTGGCGCGCAGAGCCGCCTCGGCATATTTATCCTCGATCGCTCTGATTTCTTCGATTGTCAGCTCGCGCGGAGTTTCGTTTGCGAGACCCATCATAAAAGAATAAGGCATCGCGACTGCGCTCGGACCGACCGGTTGAGCGCCGATAATAGATCGCCTTGCGCCTCTGCCCGTATGCGAAATCTGCAGGAACGCCTTCGCTCCGCCCTCGTGTATAACTCCGGCAAGCTTTGTCATTCCGGGAATATACTTATCGTCGTCGATAACGAGCATACCTTTTGTATTTAGCCCGAGCGGTGAATCAACGCAGGTAACCTCGACTATGACCGCGCCGACTCCGCCCTTTGAGCGCTCGGCATAGTGATTGAGTACCGCTTCGCTCACGAAACCGTCGTCTGACTGGCTCATACCCATTGCGGCCATAACGGTCCTGTTGCGAAGCTCAACATTTCCTATTCTAGCTGGTGATAAAAGGTTAGGATACTTGTTATTCACAGCGTTTCCTCCGTTCTCTTTCCTCTTCATTAAATTATTACTAATAGTATAGCATATATTTATATTATTGTCATCCGGATTATCTCTGCTCTTTTCGGGTGTTCGCATAATAGCATCAATCTGTAACGTCAAATGAAAAACCTCTCTCGGGGGAGAGAGGTTATTACTTATTCTTAGTGTTTATTCGCTGTCTTTTTGTTCGCTTTCTTTACGCTTTGCGGATTTTTTTGCCTTTTTCTTTCTTATAATCTTTTTGATGATGATTATTGCAACTGCTGCAACAGCGCCGAATATCAGAATGTAGGGGATAGAGGAAATAAACCAGATTGCGAAATTCCTGAGTCCCTGACCGATATTATAGAGATTATCCGAAAAACGTTCGCGCAGTTCCTGCATGAAACTGAGCTTTGAACCGGCGGAGCTTACTCTTTCCACCTCGGAAATGTCAACGGTTACCTGCGAATAGGCGATGAGGCTGTCATAATTCTTAATGCTTCTTTTATAGCTGTCGAGGTCTGCGTTTACGCTTGTAATCTTATCCTGAACCTGAATGATATCGGAAATCTTGTCCGCTTTTTCCAGTATAGCCAGCAGTGCTTTTCTCTCAGCTTCAAGCGAATCGATTCTTGCCTGTATATCGGTATAATTTGCGGTTATATCGGTTGCCGACACTGATTTTGCCTTAACATTTCCCATATCTCCGATTTTTTCA
The DNA here is from genome assembly GCA_902792905.1 of Oscillospiraceae bacterium. Taxonomy (GTDB): domain Bacteria; phylum Bacillota; class Clostridia; order Oscillospirales; family Acutalibacteraceae; genus CAG-177. Next base: position 38,150 of record CADBBH010000010.1, on the reverse strand, counting down.
AGGAAAGCATCAAGGTCTTCTGCCGGAATCCTGAATTTCATTGTTGCCGAGCGGTTGCCGTCGCAGTAGTAATATGAGTTGCCGTAAATCTGCGATGATTCGATATAACCCTTTGCGGAGTTTACCGCTTTTTCAATTTCAGCAATAAATTTATCAAATTCTTTTGTCTCTACTTCAAGGGAAGCGTTCCTGATTATTTTTCTTGTCTGCGCGTCTTCAATATTCAGCCCGCTTTTGCTCCGGGATGAATTGCTGTTGTCATCATCGTAAGCACGGGTTTCCTCTTCTGCGTATTCTTCATCGGAAACGCCGTTGCCGGTCGAGAATCCGTAATTCTTGCCTGAGTAGCCGTTATCAACAGTATCGTAAGATTTGCTGCTGCCGCAGGAAGAGAATGAGAATGCGGTTATAATAAGAACGAGTATGAATGCCGATATTGAAAGAACAGTTTTTTTCATAGTCTTTGCACCCCTTTCATCTCTTTAACGACAACGGAGTTGAAAACCTCACACACATTTTGAAATAATTAATGATGATTATTTCCCGTCAGGAAAGCTTGTGAAAGCTTCAGTCTCTTTTTCCGGCAGTCCGTATTTCTCTTTTGCATCAGAAATCGCTTTTATCATAAAGACCATATTCCTCGCAAGGTTGCGCATTGTCTGCAGACCCTCAGCGTCTTTTCTGACATCATCGGGGGTGAATCCGTGCACCTGATTCCAGTAAGTACTCGGTGCAACCGGCATTGATGAGATAGTAAAATATTTGTTCAGAGCGTCAAATGAAGCAGTGTTTCCGCCGCGGCGACAGGAGACTACCGCTGCGCCGACTTTCATATGCTTTGAGAATGATGAAGAAAAGAATAATCTGTCCAGCAATGCTAGCAGAGAACCATTAGGTGAGCCGTAATAGACAGGGCTGCCGATAACGAGTCCGTCCGCTTTCTCAAAATCAAGAGCAGTCTCATTTACAATATCATCGAATACGCATTTGCCTTTGGAGTTGCAGGTGTTGCATCCGATACACCCCTGAATTTTCTGATTGCCGATGTTGAGTACTTTTGTTTCAAAACCCTCTTCGTCAAATATTTTAATCATTTCATTAAGAGCAGTGGCAGTACAGCCATTCTTATGCGGACTGCCGTTGATAACCAGAATCCTAAAACCCATTTTAATTTCCTCTCTTCGTTAAAAATTCAGTTTATTAATTCTATTATAAGCTCATCGGAGCATTCCTCCAGAGAATTATATTCATCATAGTGGATATGACTGCCTGCTCCCTCATTCGCAAGCGCGGCCAGCTGATCCGCCAATGAAAGCAGACCTTCTCTGTTTGCCGAAATACAGACTTCACCGTTCCCGGCTTTCACTTTTACACTGAAGCCGTCATGCCATTTTATTTTCATAACTATTCCTCGATTATCTGACCCTCTGATTGGTTATCGCATTTGTGTATTCAGGATATGCGATTTTCAATTCATTTCTGTCAATCAGTCTGAAATCTGCGCCGTTATCCCAGACAAAGCAGCAGAAGCCGATTTTATTGGCTGTGCTGACAACGAACTTCGCCCGCTCGGCAAGATTTTCAAGATTCTCTCTGTCTGTCCACCCGCATTCGGTAATGCAGACTCCGATTCCTTTTGCGGCAAATGTTTTGTAGAATCCGCGAAGCTTTTTATAAATTTTGTATTTTTCTTTTAGAGACAGTTTCTCTGCGCAGTCATTGAATTCCGAGCGGTGCGCCGTGCCGGGATAATAATGAAGAGACACCATTATATGAGAATCATCCGGGATTTCCAGAGCAGTATAATTCTCTTCAATATCGCTTGCGGCATAATCTGTAATGAAAATGTATCTGTCTGCGTTGTTCCCGCCAGATTCCCTTATTGCTTTGAGAGCGGCGGAATTCATCCTGTTTATAATCTGCCGAGCTTCGGGAGTTCCGTTCCATTCCGTTTCAGTGCCGACCACACGCGGTTCGTTCATTATGTCAAATATTAGCTTTTCGTCATAATCGGCGAATCTCTGCGCAATCTGTTTCCAGAGATTCACAAGAATTGAGGTTGCGTTCTGCTCATGCTCATTATCCGTGATAAGCCAGTCCTGATCGTCATGCTGAATATTCAGTATCGCGAACATATCGTTGTCAAGAACATAATCAACAACCTCATTTACTCTGTCAAGCCAATCCTCTTCAATTCTTCCGTCCGCGTCAAGATGCTGAAACCATGTGACGGGAATTCTTACCGAGTTGAAGCCGCTTTCTTTGAGTAAGGAAAACAACGCCTTTCCCGCCTTCGGATTGCCCCAGCAGGTCTCGGTATCATCCGGCTCGGGAATCTGCCAGGAATCGAGCGTATTGCCGAGATTCCAGCCCGCCCCGAGGGAAGAGGCAAACTTCACCGACTCCGTCTGCGGCGCAACGGGAAACGGCAGAATAATTGATATAATAGAAATAATACTCATAAATAAAGCAATTATTCTTTCCATTTACAGACCGAGCACCTTTTCAAGCGTTTTGCCGAGAATTTTTTCTTTACATTCATTCGTCAGATTCAGCCTGTTTATTCTATCAATATCCCATATAATATCTTCTTTTTTGCAGAACGGGAAATCAATTCCGAATATGCTGTGATCTTCGCCGGTCTGAAGTACTACGGTTTCAAGCTGTTCATCGGTCAGTGCCCAGCAGTCTTTTCCGTATCTGTCGCGGATAGTAGTCCAGCCGGCATAGACATCGCCGGTACCTTCCCTTGAATTGTTCACCATAACGGCGAGCGCCTCATTGAAAAAGTGATATCCGCCGATATGCTCCATACTGAACTTGAGCGTGGGGAAATTCCAGCCAACCTCATCAAAGAGAATGACGCGGCTGTCTCTGAGTCTGTGCCAGTGAATACCGGTATGAAAAGAAATGAATAGTCCGAGTTTTTCCGCTTCTGCGTATACTTTGAACGCTTTTTCTCCGTCTATGGCAAATTCCTGTGCCTGCGGATGAAGCTTAATTCCTTTGAAACCGTAATCCGCTATTCTCTTGACCTCGTCGGAAACATCTTTATCAAAATCAACCGTGCCGAAACCGGTAAGGCGTTTTTCGTTTTTGATTTCGTTGTAAAGCCACTTGTTGTGGCCTTCGGCGAAATTTTCCTCTTTGAGGCGATGAGGGAACGGCGCAAAAGCCACCGCCCTGTCAATTCCCGTCTCATCGAGGAATTCCAGCAGAGCAGCGGCATCAGCGTTGTCTCTTATTTCGCGAGGATAAAGGTGGGCGTGATTGGCAAATATCATATCATTACCTCAATTCTCGGCGCAGATTTTCAAAAGATCGGATATTTCATGGGGATAACCCGGAAGATTAAAATCGACATCGGTCGCGCTTTCACCGAATATCGCTTCATACAAAACACAGGAGCAAAGGAATTTTCCCTTATCATCGGGCATATTTCCTTCTGTTGTAAGCGAATCAAACGAGCCGGTGCCTTCGGCAATCTGCCATGCTTTGCCGATATTGATTATTCCGTCAAGCTCAGCTTCCGCCGAGGCGGTCAGGCAGGCTTCATGAATTCTTTCAGCTGTTTCCTGCGGGTTATCTTCAGTTACCCACGGTTCGATAAGCATCAGCTTTGCCTCCGGATGCATAAGCCTGCAGTAAGCGGCAAGTTCGCCGAGATACGGTCTGTAACTCTCTTTTTTTGCACTAAGAGCGGGATTCTGACAGAAGAGTATCATATCCCAGTCATCATCCTCAACCGCCTCGTGAAGAGCAATGCCGTCGGGACGCATCATTTCCGTAATACCGGGCAGATACGTTTCATAATAATACGCTTCCGCCTCATCAATATAGTTCCTGTAATGATGCTCGATTGAGCAGTTGTCAATGCTCAGGTTTGAAAGCAGCAGTTCTTTCTTGCCTGCGATTCCAAGAGCGGGCAGATATGACAAAGCTGCGCCCGTATAATTATTACCTATTGTCAGAACTTTCATGTTTATCGCCTTTCATCATTCGTTTCAGGCCTTCGGTATCTTTTGAATTGCAGTTTTCCATAACGGCGAAGTATATTGTCGCGAGCATAAGATAGGGGAACGGAGCGAATATTCCGGGGTTTACGAGTGACATCATCTCGAGCCCGATAAACGCCGTAAACAGAATCACCGAAAAGAATGACAGATTCTTGATTAAGCATCTGATTCTCTGGTAATTCAGGAAGGAATATGCCGCGACACCGATAATGCCCATGGAAGCAAAAACCTGAACTATCGAGCAGTGATACCAGCATAGAGTGTGCTTCGCGCTGTGATGGATGTCCCTGTTTCCCATATACGCAAGGCCTCTGCCGACGACCGGACTCGCCTTGAAATCTCCTATGCCCCTTTCGATGAGCTTAAGCCGGATAGAATTCTCATCGGGATTGAGCATTCTCTGAATGGTGTAGCTTATCATTTCAAAGAGTATTCCGCTCGCGAGAATTACGCCGGCAGCAAGCGAGCAAATGAGAATTATATTGTATTTCTTATGCTTTCTGTCAATAACAAGCATCAGCACAAGACAGATTGCAATTTCGATTGTACCGAAGATAAGACCGCCTCTCGAGCCGGTAAAAAGAATTGCAATATAGTCGAGAAGACCGGCGAAAGTCCAGGCATATTTCTTTGCCGCGAGATAAAAAGCGAATGGCATACACATCATCAGTATCGTTGCTGCATTGTTTCGCCACTGAAAGGGGAGAACCGAGTATTTCTGTGAGAATTCATCAAACCTTGAAATATATTCCTGAAACAGCGCGAGAGCGAGAGTGAATATAACAGTCATATGAATCCGAGCGAATCTGTCCGCAAAATCATATCCTCTGTCCGCTTTGAGACAAGGCGACACGAATGAGACGAGTATCACCATGCCGATACCGAGAGAAAACATATAAAAAAGCGAGGTAGGAGAGAAATATGTTTTCCAGTAGATTATTCCCGCACCGCCGAGCAGGATAGCCGCGGAGACTGCAAGCATACCCGGAGTAAACGAATGAGATCTGAATTTCGGCTTATACAGAATCAGACGCAGAATAACAAAAACAACCGTTGGTATTCCGAGGTACCACATCGAAAAGAATTCGGGAGCGGAATTTTTGCACCTTATTGCAAAACAGCAGATGACAAGTATTCCCTCAAGCGCCGGCAGCAGATCTTCACTGAAAATAATAGTTGAGGCGACAATCATTGCGAGAATATATGTGCCGATAACTTCTTTGCCGGTGAATATGAAGACACCCGCTACCGCAAACAGCAGGAGGCTGTAGTAGCCGGTAACGGTAAACTTGCTCAGTTTCTCAAATATCGGGATTATCTTTTCGGATTTAATCATAATTCACCATTTAAATAATATAGAAAAATTCTAACATTACAGAATTATAAAGTCAATTATGCCCGTGAATTATTACATAATTGTAAACTTTTGAAAAAACTCTTGATTTTTCGTCAATTGGTGTTAAAATACAAATTAGCACTCGACCGAACAGAGTGCCAAACATTGTGCAATTATTATTTGGAGGTATAAATATGAAAATTAAACCGCTTGCAGACAGAGTAGTTCTCAAGTCTGTTGAAATCGAAGAGAAGAGCGCCGGCGGAATTATCCTAGCCGCATCCGCTCAGGAGAAGCCTCAGGTTGCCGAAGTTGTCGCAGTCGGCCCCGGCGGACTCGTTGACGGCAAAGAGGTCAAGATGTATGTCAAGGTCGGCGATAAAGTTATCGCAGGCAAGTATTCCGGCACCGAAGTCAAACTCGGTAAGGAAGAATATACCATAGTCCGCCAGAGTGATATTCTGGCAGTAGTTACCAAATAAGGGAGGAAATAACAATGGCAAAACAGATTATTTACGGCGAAGAGGCCCGCAAAGCTCTCCAGGCAGGCGTTGACAAGCTCGCCGATACAGTAAAAATCACACTCGGCCCCAAGGGCAGAAACGTAGTCCTCGATAAGAAATACGGTGCTCCGCTCATCACCAATGACGGTGTCACAATCGCTAAGGAAGTTGAGCTGGAGGAGCCCTTTGAGAATATGGGTGCACAGCTCGTCAAGGAAGTTTCCACCAAGACAAACGATGTTGCAGGCGACGGTACCACCACCGCTACTCTCCTTGCTCAGGCGCTCATCAGAGAAGGCCTCAAGAATGTTGCCGCAGGCGCAAACCCGATGGAAGTCAAAAAAGGTATCGCAAAGGCGGTTGAAGTTGTTGTAGCTCAGCTCAAAAAGAATTCAAAGCCCGTTGCAGGTTCCAAGGATATAGCCAGAGTCGGCACAATTTCATCCGGTGACGAAGAAGTCGGCAAGTTCATCGCCGAGGCAATGGAAAAGGTTACCGCAGACGGCGTTATCACCGTTGAGGAATCCAAGATTGCCACCACAGAATGCGAAGTTGTCGAAGGCATGGAATTCGACCGCGGCTATATTTCCCCTTATATGGTAACGGATACCGATAAGATGGAAGCGGTTATTGACGATGCAAACATTCTTATCACCGATAAGAAAATCTCTAATATTCAGGATATCCTTCCTCTGCTTGAGCAGACAATGCACGCAGGCGGGAAGCTCGTAATTATCGCTGAGGATGTCGAGGGTGAAGCTCTCTCCACCATCCTTGTAAATAAGCTTCGCGGCGTATTCACCTGCGTATGCGTCAAAGCTCCCGGATTCGGCGACAGAAGAAAGGAAATGCTTCAGGATATCGCGGCTCTTACCGGCGGCGAGGTCATTACCTCCGATCTCGGCCTTGAGCTCAAGGATACCCAGATGTCTCAGCTCGGTAAAGCAAGACAGGTCAAAATCAGCAAAGAGAACACCATCATCGTTGACGGCGCCGGCTCAAAGAAAGATATAGCCGCGAGAGTCAATATGATAAAGACTCAGCTTGAGAATACAACCAGTGAATTTGATAAGGAAAAGCTTCAGGAGCGTCTTGCCAAGCTTGCCGGCGGCGTAGCTGTCATTAAGGTCGGCGCTGCTACCGAAGTTGAAATGAAAGAAAAGAAGCTCCGCATTGAGGATGCTCTTGCAGCAACCAAGGCTGCTGTTGAAGAAGGATGCGTAGCAGGTGGCGGCGTTGCTCTGCTCAATACCGCGGATGCTGTCAAAGCACTTCTCGCAAAGACCGATGATGCCGATGAAAAGACCGGTATCAGCATCGTTCTCAAGTCAATTGAAGAGCCCATCCGCCAGATAGCGGCAAACGCGGGTCTTGAGGGCAGTGTAATCGTAAACGCAATTTATACCTCCAAGAAGGTCGGCTACGGCTATGATTTTGCAAATGATAAATATACCGATATGGCAAAGGCCGGCATCCTTGATCCTACAAAGGTTACCAGGAGCGCTATTCAGAACGCCGCGTCGGTAGCGGCAATGGTTCTTACCACTGAAAGCCTTGTCACTGATATCCCCGATCCCAAAGCTGAAGCAGCGGCTGCTGCGGCAATGGCTCAGGGCGGCGGAATGTATTAATAAAAACCGGACATAAAAACCCGCAGGAACAGTTCCTGCGGGTGATTTTTATATCATCATTGCAAACCGGCTGATAATTGTCGATATATTCGCGATAACCGTTGCGAAACCGACGGTCAAAATGATAAATATCAGATTCAGAAGCCATTCGCTCGCGAGCAGGCCGATGAATTCCCTCATCTGCGCATTCGGCCAGAAATACCATTTTGTTTTTGCTCCGATGCCGTCAGCGCGGAGTCCTGCCTTTGCCGAGAGAATACCGCTTCTGAAAATGTGATAATTCGTGGTTGAGAAAAGAATGTTAGCGTTTTCTTTATATTCATCGGCAATCTTTTTTGAGAATTTCATATTTTCAAGTGTAGTTCTCGATTCCGTTTCCGGGAATATTGCCGATTCTTCTATACCGCTTTCAATAAGGTAATCCTTCATGCATTCGCCTTCGCTTATTACTTCATCCGGTCCCTGACCGCCGGATGGAATAAAAGCGGGTGTGTTGCCTGTTTTTTCAATCTGGTTCTTATAGAATTCCAGCGCTCTGTCGATTCTGCCTTTGAGAAGCGGGGGAGGAGTGCCGTCTTTTCTGACCTTGCAGCCGAGTATCATTATAAAATCCTGGTTGTATTTCGGCTCGTGCTTTGCCGCATAATGCATGCATATCTGAGTGGACAGCAGCAGGAATTCAAGATAGACAAAGGCCGATGAAACCGAAGCGCGTATTACCGAGCCGGCAATGTCTCTAGCGGTTTCCGAGGTTGAATTCGGAAACATTGCGAGCAAAACCGCGCATAGAATTGAACCGGCGCCTAGCACCGCGCTGATAAGCAGCCCGTAGAGGTTGTTTTTTCTGAAGCCCTCGTGCCTTATCAATGAGATATTGCTGACCGAGAGGAAAATGGCGAAAATGACAATCATCGGCAGAGAAAGTGCAAATATCGCAGAAGTGATGATTCCGGCGATATTGAATACCTGCCAGCTGTCAAACTGTGCGGGGAATATCAAGTATATTCCGATAAGTGCCGCATACATCAGGCCGATAATGCCGGCGAACATTCCGAGACCGAGCGAGAGCACGGTTTTATATGAGAAGAACTGAGACTTTTTATGAAATCTGAACTGAAGAAATGAAACGACTGAAGTAAACAGAGTCAGCAGCAGAATTCCGAGCAGAAGGAATCTGTGCCCTCCGAAATCGTACCCGCTTAAAAATACCGTTCCGTTTTTAAGCACGGTGCATTGAAAAATCATTCCTGTTTTGTTGAGATTGTTTTCGCCGGAAATAATCCAGATATTTACCTGCGCTTTGCCCGGTTTCAGTCCTCTGAAGCGGAATGCGGTATAGCTTTTTTCTGTGCCGATATTCGTGCATTCTATGACGCTGCTGTCCGAGCATTCAATTTCGGATTCTGAAGTCTTGTATGGATTATTGATATAGGCGGTATATGTTTTTCCCGTGACTGCAATCATAATTACAGTAAAAAGTATTATTGCAATGCTGCCGGAGATTACCGCTATCCAAGATTTTGCTTTTTTCAATTATATCACCTGACGGGTTTCAGTGTAATAACTTCGAATTGCGAGTGGGCATCTGTTCTGAAAGGTTCTCTCCATCCTGCGGCGCCGGAACTTACCAGCATCAGCGAGTCGCCGCTCTTATATTCTCCTTTTGAATAGGAAAAGAGGCCGAATATCTCACCGAGCGGGAACAACTGCCCAGCGTGAGTGTGTCCCGAAAGTTGTAAATCTGCGCCCGTCACAAGGTTTTCCTCAAATTCAACCGGCTGATGATCCGCAACAATAAGATACTTGCTCTTATCGGGATTTTTTAAATCTGATGCTTCTTTTCTTGTTCCCTTCTCGCTGATATCCTCTCTGCCGAGCAGAAGAAGATCATCGCCGAGTGAAATATATTCGTCTTTAAGTACTATTATTCCGTTGCTGCTGATTATTCTTTCAAGTTCCGCTGCCGTATACTGCATACCGTGAGCATATTCAGCATGCTTCTGCCTGTCGTGATTGCCGTGCAGATAATAGACGGGGATTCCGCAATTACCCAGAAGAGAATAAAGCTGCTGTGCCTGTTCTTTCGTGGTGTAATCATCGGTTATGTCGCCGCCGAGAATTATTGCGTCCGGATTTTCCGCCTTCATATTTTCAATTTCTTTTTCAATAACTGAAAAAGGCTGAGTGTTTCCGATATGAATATCGGCGGCAAAAACTATTTTGTATTCGGATTTAAGTTTTTCGGAAGTATATGTATGATAATCCGCCCTTACAATCTGCATATTGACGGTGCCGTAAACGAAAAACAGTATTCCGAATAAAAGTGAAACTGTTTTGGAAACGGCAAACTTCAGCTCGCTTTTTTTGATCTTTGCTATTACCGTGCAGACTATGTCCGCCGCCGAATCGGCAAAAAGCGCGCAGTAGAGCGCCATCATAATCGGCTGAGCGGGTCTTAATTGAACCGGGCCTGCCAATACAATCGCGGCAAAACCGATGGCGATTACCGCTTTCAGTATGATAAAAATTATGTGAGTCTTTTCTTTGAATTCGTGTTTTCTCATACCGAACTGCACTGCAGTCAGTATCAGTTCCGCGGTTGCAAACAGCAGAGCCCATTTAATAAAAATAGTCATAAGATTTCCTTTATTCAAAGTATATTAATTTGCAATCCGATTAACAATAATAACAGAATAAAATATTTTTTTCAAGAGTATTCATTGACTTTTGAGTGGTAATATCGGATAATTGAACCGGTGATAAAATGAAAGTTGTGAATTATTGTGATAAATACAGGGAGCAGGTGCAGAAAGTATGCCTGCTGACCGGGCCGCCGGACGCGCCGAATAATAAGCGGGTTGGGGATTATATCCTCAATAACTACTGCAAATATTATATTGAACGTGAGCCGGAGAACTGCTTTACTCTCGTTGATGACGAAGACAATGCCGTCGGGTATATCATCTGCGCCGAAGACTTTAAGAAATATAAACAAGCTTACAAACCTTATTTTGAAATCGTGAAGAATAACGCAGGCAAGGATATGATTGAAGTTGTTGCCGAGCAGGCAGTTCTGCGATTCTTCTCGCGCAAATATCCCGCCCATCTCCATATTGATATACTTGATGAATTCACCGGTAAGGGAAGCGGCTCGGCTTTGATGAAGACTCTGCTCTCACACCTTAAATCAAAGGGTGTGAAGGGTGTTATGCTGATTGTCGGCTCGGGCAACACTTCCGCTGTCAGGTTCTATAAGCGAAACGGCTTCAGGGTGCTCGTTTCCGCCTTTGGCGGTACGGTTATGGGGTTACAATTATAATATTGTATTTTACATTTGATTGTGATAATATACATTTATACTGAACTTTAAGGGGATGCTGAAATGAAGAATTCGATGAACAGACTTATTGCGGTTATTCTCGCGGCTCTGATGCTTATTTCAAGCGTGATGCTTCTTGCGTCGGCTGAAACTCAGGAGCCCTCCGCCGGTAACGGCAGAGTTACCGCGGTAGGCGAGGATGACGTTGAGAAAAACGGCCTTTATCCTTATCTCACCAATCCCGGCGCAACACCGGAGAATACCAGTAACGCCGTTGTAATACCGGGCGTATTTCAGTCCAAGACACGTCTCTATAATGACGACGGGACTGTAGCTCTTAATTCAGAGGGCAAGGAATATGAAATGCCGTTTTTCCTTGATTCGACCTCCGATATCATCAAAAAAGCGCTCGGCAAATGTCTCGGGCCTCTGCTTTTGACTCTTTTTACTCAGCATGATTTCGGTCATATGCTTGCGAAGAGCGTCGGGGAAACTCTCGGTGAAGTGCTCGCCGGCAAGGTTAAGTGCGACAGTCAGGGTAAAATGATTGCGAATGTCCGCGCCGATAAATATACCGATTCAGTAGCAACTCTTACTCAGGCCGATAAAGACTGGCTCTATGCTCAGATTCCTCTCAATGATTATGCCGATATAGTCGGCGAGGATCATCTTTATTATTTCTCATATTGCTCATTCGGCAATATTGATGAAATCGTTGATGAGCTTTATGAACTTATAGTTAAGGCGGCGAATGCATCACCGACAGGCAAAGCAAATATTGTTCCCATCAGTCAGGGCGGTTCGCTTGCCAATGACCTTCTTGCAAGGCATAAAGATGTCGGTCAGTATGTTGACCGGATGATTTATATCGTTCCCGCTATTGACGGAACGGTTCTGCTCGGCGATATATATGAGCACGGTCTCATTGATGATGATGTTGCGCTTTACAGAGAAATGCTCCCGACTTTAATCAAGGGCGGAGATACTCCCTGGCTCGGTAATCTTCTGACCGTTGTTCTAAGAATTCTTCCGAATGCGGTCCTCAATGATATACTTGACAGAGCTGCGGACGGTCTTGTTGACCCGTATCTCAAATATACGACTACTATGTGGGCACTGATACCGTCGGCAAACTATCCCGCCGCTGCCGCCAAATACCTTGATGACCCCGAAGATGCTTTCATCAAGGCGCAGACCGATGCTTTCCATGAGGCGCAGGTCAACAGATTTGAGAATATTCAGTATCAGGTTGATACTTACGGTTGCGAAGTCTTTGATATCTGCGATTATAATGTAAATCTTTACCCGATAGCTGATTCCTGGAAGACTCTCAACGGTGACGGTATAATCCAGCTCAATTCCACCTCTATGAACGCTTTCAGCGTGCCCGTCAACGAAAAACTTCCCGATGATTATGTTCCGGTAAAAGGCGACAAGTATGTTGACAAATATCGTATTGTCGATGCGGGTGCGGGCTTCATTCCCGATCAGACATTCTATTTCCATAATCAGAATCACGAGAGCACCGGCAATAATGATGTGATTATGAAGCTCGCCATTTGCCTGCTTACCGATAAGAATTTTACCTCGGTCGATTCCTATCCCGAGAAATTCCCGCAGTTCAATGAGGCGAGAAACAGCAAGAGCATCCGCGCTCAGCTCGCATCAATAAAAGCGCTTGATACATCAAAACTTTCAGCTGAAGACAAGGCCGGCTTTGAGCAGGCGCTTGCAGAGCTTGAAGCTCAGCTGAATAACACTGTAGTCGATACCGATGCGTTCAATGCCGCACAGGATAAAGTTTGGGCATACCGCGATAAGATAAACGGCGTTTCAAGTGAAAAATCATTCTCCGATAAGGCGAAAGACAAGGCAAACGACGCTCTTGCCGATGCAATGGAACGTTTCTCAGTCTTCCTTTACAGAATTCTCGGAGGAAAGGGATTCTCTGACATTTTCAGAATATTCTGAACAGAGCAAAAACTGAATACCGTATAATCGAAACAGCGGCACGGATTCATCCATGCCGCTGTTGTAATTGGGTGATTATTAACATCTTATTTATACAGCAGACTATACATCTTATCCGGTATATCGGTGATTATGCAATCTGCCCCTATGCCGCTCAGACGCTTGATTTCATCAATGTCATCAATGGTCCAATACTGAACGGCGATTCCGAGATTATGGCAATATCTTACGAATCTTTCGGTTCCGAGTTTAATGATTTTAAACTGGTTAGCCGGAAGCTGAACCGCCTTGAACGGCAGTTTTTCTTTTTTCAGCCTTATATTGAAAGCGCATGCGAAATAAAACAACACGCCTTCAAATACACCTATGGATCTCTGCGTATCCGGATAATTCTTTGTAAGATATCTCGTAATATCATTATTGAAGGAAGCAATAATTACTCTGTCGGCAATACCTTTTTCACGAGTCAGTTTTATCAATGCGTCTGCTGCCTTCTGACCTCTTTCGCCGCTGTCTTTGATATCAATACTGTACAGATACTTCCCGTGAGCCTCGATTTTATCGATTATATCTTCAAGCAGAGGAATCTTAAGTCCGTCGGGAATATCTTTGCCCCGCAGTCCTTTATAAGGCATTTCACCGCTGTCCGTAACGAAACTCTCGCCGGGATTAAGCTTGCTGATTTCTTCATAAGTCAGATCTTGCGGGAATATCTTATCCTTATTGTAAATCTCTCTTGCATCGGTCGTGCGGTCGAGTGTCGGGTCGTGGAGTATAATCAGCTTATCATCCTTGGTTGTATGCAGGTCGAATTCAAGCTCGTGAACGGTGAATTTATCAGAATTCAGGCAAAGATCGAACGCCATCGGAGTATTCTCCGGGGCAATGCCCGCACCTGCGCGGTGGGCGCCTATCTGTGCTTCTCCTTCAGCGAAAAGAGGGGAGTGATTATCGGGGATATTCCTGAGATTCTTCGGAACGAAATGGCCCGCAATCAGAGCGAATACAAGCAGAGCAAGAAGCAGTAATATGACCGCGCATATCACAGCAAGTATAACAATGACAATGTTCATTATATCACCTTATAATTGACGCTCTGCCGAAGCAGAGCGCCTTGATATTATTGAATTTCACTGACCTGAACAGGTCTGCCCTCAGCGACGGATTTCTTTGCCGCAAGAGCGATAAGAATAGAATTGAGACCGTCCTCGCCGTTTGTCGGAGTATCTTTATCATTGAGAACTGCGTTAACGAACTGAAGCATCTCATCTCTGAATGACTGCATATATCTTTCAAGGAAGAAGTAGAGAGGCTTGTCGGCAACAACGCCTTCATCGCCCATGAAAACAACATTGGTCGGTGTATCGTTTGAAGCGACTGCCGCGCCTTTGCTTCCGAATACTTCGATTCTCTGATCGTAGCCGTAAGCCGCGCGCCTGCTGTTATCGATTACGCCTACAGCGCCGTTTGCGAATTTCAGTGAAATAACCGCTGTGTCAACATCGCCGGCTTCACCGATAGCGGGATCGACAAGGCATGTCGCATTAGCATATACTTCGGTAACGTCAGCGCCTGCGAGAAAGCGGGCCATATCGAAATCATGAATGGTCATGTCAAGGAACATTCCGCCGCTGACTGCTGAATATTCTGCCGGCGGGGGAGCAGGGTCTCTTGAAGTGATTTTGATGATGTGAACGTCTCCGATTTTTCCGTTGTTGACCATTGCTCTGACGTTTGCGAAGTTATGGTCGAAGCGACGGTTGAAACCTACCTGAAGCTTGACGCCTGCTGTCTTGACGGCTTCTATAACTGCGCGGACTTTTTCGGGTGTAAGGTCAACGGGCTTCTCGCAGAAAATGTGCTTCCCTGCTGCCGCCGCTTCAATTGCGATATCCGCATGTGTGTCAGTCGAGGAGCAGACGAGAACCGCCTCAACCTCGGGATCGGCGAGCATCTCTTTATAATCCGCATAAACCTTCGGAATATTGAGCTCTTCAGCAACTTTTTTTGCGTTTTCGATTTTGACATCAGTGATTCCCGCAACGACTGCGGTCGGTACGTTATACGCGATTGATTTCGCGTGCAGGGAGCCGATTCTGCCGGCGCCGATTATACCGATTTTAAGCTGTTTCAAACGGCATCTTCCTTCCGTATAAAATATAGTGGAGACAGTGCGGCCTGAATCTTGAATGCCTTGTGTCTCTAGAGGCCTGCTGCCCTTTGTGAATGCAGTTCAGCATATTAAAAGCGGCTTTTTTGACATTCACCGGTTCTTAAACTGACCTCAAATTATTATACAGCGATTGCTATACATTGTCAAGAAAAGAGTGTGTTTCAGATGTTTGACTTTAACTATAATAAAGTTTTAATGTTAAACTAAAAAAATAATATTGACATATTTCTATATTTGCAGTAAAATAAATCTGTATAATTAGTCTTATTATATAGTAACATAATTTAATTACTTCTGTTGGGGATTTAAATTCAGCATAAAGCTGAAATGTATGATTTAATTTCTTTCTGAGGTGACTCCAATGAAAAAAACTCTCGGCGTTATCAAATCGGTTATTACTTGGCTGCTGCTGATTTTTGCAGTAGCGATAATGCTGTTTACTTTTATTTCTTCTTCCACTCTGGACAAGGGCAACCGCAGTATATTCGGATATAAAGGTTATATCGTTCTTTCCGATTCAATGAAGGCTACGGATTTCGAAGCCGGCGATGTGGTAGTGGTCAAAGAGGTTGACCCTTCCACCCTAAAAGAAGGAGATATCATTACATTCGTCTCCAAAAACAGTGCGAGTTACGGAGAAACTATTACCCATAAAATCCGTCGCCTTACTACGACAGCCGACGGCGAGCCCGGATTTGTAACCTACGGCACCACCACGAATACCGATGACCTAACAGTTGTTGACTATTTCAGTGTGGAGGGCAAATATCAGTTCAGACTTCCAAAAGTCGGAAAATTTTTCAATTTTTTGAAAACAGTGCCCGGATATATCTGCTGCATTCTTATCCCTTTCATGCTTTTCATTGCGATTCAGGCAATCAATACCGTAAAGGCATTCAGAGGATATAAGAAGGAGCAGGCAAACGCCATTCAGTCAGAGCGTGAAGAACTCGCCGCTGAAAAGAAAAAAACCCGGGAAATGATGGCGGAGCTTGAAGCGCTCAAGGCGCAGATCAGCGGCGGTGCCGCTTCGGATCAGAAATCCGGCGACAAAGATTCGCGGGAAGAAGATTCCGATGACGGCGAAGAAAAAGAAGATAACGAATAATTATTGTTCAGGTATCAAAACGCTTTTGCGTTATGTATATAATCATTCAGAAAGGAGGAGTAATGTAATGAGTAAAAATTCATTCGGAAAATCACTGCTTTCCGGCATCCTGATTATTACTGTTGCTATAGCAATGCTTATCGGAACCACCTACGCGGTATTCAATGACAGCACTTCGACAAATGTAAACACTATCCAGGCGGGTACTCTTGATGTCGAGCTCGTTAACGCTCAAGGTGCTTCCATAGTAGGCGGAACAGTCAACTTTACAGGCGATTCAAATCTGTGGCAGCCCGACGGTATATATGAGCTTGAACCCGTTTATATCAAGAATAACGGCGATCTCGATCTTAAATACAAGATTGTAGTTACCGGCATTGACGGCTCAGGTGATCTCGGTCAGTGGATTGACTGGTCTGTAAAAGTGGGCGGCGAAACTGTCGAACTTGCCGATTATGAAGGAACGATTGCTGCCAATGCTGCCAATGTTCCCGTTCTCCTTGTCGGAACGATGAAGCACGCAACTCCCAACAGTGTAATGGGCAAATCAGCAAGCGGAATCAGCATTACCGTTTACGCAAAGCAGACAACCGCAAACGCAGAATACCCGGCATGATCATATTAATCAAGGCCTTAAAGACCTAAAATAAAAGAGGAGAGATTAATTATGCTCAAGAAAAACTCTTCCAAGAGCGCAGTAGCAGCAAGCGTTATTTCCCTTGCTCTTTGCTTCGTAATGCTTCTTGGAACCACATTCGCTTGGTGGTCAGCATCCACCTCGTCTCTTGTCAACACAGTTAAGTCAGGTAATCTCTATATTGACCTTGTTGACAGTGCAGACGCCACTCTTGTCGGCAAGACTCTTTCATTCGTAGATGCAGGCGAAGATACCCTCTGGGAGCCCGGCTGCAGCTACACGGTTGAGGATGTATACCTCAAGAACACCGGCACCTGCAATATCAAGTATAAGATCAGCGTTATCGGCGTTGACGGCGACAATGAACTTGCAGATGTCATCACCTGGAAAATAGACGGTCAGGATGCCACCACTTTTGAGGGCAGACTTGCTTCCGGCGAAACCACCGACGCTATCAAGCTCACAGGTTCAATGGATAAGAATGCCGGCAACAGATATATGGACAAGACTGCCGACGGCATTGCCATTGCTGTTTATGCTACTCAGGATAATGACGAGGCTACTTATGAAGAAGTAGTCGCTCTCATCAAGGAACTCGATGAGATGCCCACCGTTACTCCCGAAGGCGGCAACGCAACCGTTCTTGACACAGCTTATACCTTCACTCCGATCCCCGGAGCACCCGAAGAGAAGTATGCCGGTTGGAATGCTGACTATGTTGTTTCCTTCAATCAGGCTGTTCCCGCAGGCGAAGTATGCCTTGCAGGTCAGTATGATTCCTGGAGCGCTGACTGGATTGCTTTCAACAATGCCGATGACATCGCAGAAGGCACCGAGATCAGACTCCTCAAGGATACCAAGGATGTTTATGTAACTTATGAAGAGTGCTGCAACCTTGTTAAGGAATTCAACTGCGGCGCAGCTTCCGATATTTCCGGCCTTGTTATGACCGTTGAGCTTCGTCTCTTCGAGAGAGATGCTTCCGGTGCTGAGACCGGTGAGTATGTAACCGCTGGTACCTATACTTACGCATTCTGATTCTGAATTGATTTTCCGTTCACCCCCTAACCGGGGTGAACGGTAATCAAAGCCAATAATCCTTTTTATTGTTTTTGGTTACCGTCAGGAAAGGAGCTGCTTTTATGCGCGCTTCCAAAAGAAAACTGATTTTCTCACTTATATCGCTGGTTCTGATTACCTCCGTTCTTTGTCTTTCAACCTTTGAACGCAGGCAGTCCGGCTTCAGTGTTTTCGGCAAGACCTTTTTTGCCGGGAATGAAAACGGCAATTTTGAAATAGAGCTTTACTGGTCCGCCGATCCGGCCGTTGAAGATTGGAAAAATGTTGAGACCACCGGAAACGAGATTCCCTTCGGCAGCGACGTCAGATGGGAGCCCGATCATACAGAAATGCGTTATTTCAAAGTTAAAAACGCAGGAGATTATGACTTCAATTATAATCTCGGAATCGATACTCCTGATCCCGAGCTTGACATATTTGATTACATCAGTGCGCACCCCATCGGCGATGTAATTGACGTTTATCTCTGCAATGACATCTCCGATCTCACTTCCAAAACGTATATCGGAACTCTGAATGACAGTTTTCAGTCACCCGATTTGCTCAGCAATCTTGAGCTCGCAAGCGGCGAGAGCAAAACATGCGCCATTGAATTCACCATGAAGCACTCCGCCGGCAACGAGTATCAGGGAACATATGATCAGAATAACAACAGATTAAACAACATTTCGTTTAAAATCAGCGCGGGAGCTTATGCGGATGAACCCCAACAGGGAGAAGAGCCTACGTTCAAAAGTCCGCTTAACAACCATCTGACTTATAACTACAGAGTAGGCAACGGCAATAATGTTCCCGCCTCATTGTTCTTTGAAAAGAAGGATGAAACCACTTCCAATTCCGTTAATCCTCTTTCCATTACTGCTTATGCAGACGATCTTGACCCCTCTCTTATAACCTTTACTTCTGAGATAATCGAAGGATCCTCAAATCTCGGGTTTACATTCACTCCCGGAAGCGGAACCTATGCTACCGCTCAGGAATTCTTTGAAAACGGCCGTTTTAAATTTACCGGCAACGGTGTTGTCAAAGTCAAAATGCTTTATAACGGCCATCAGGCAAAATTTGATAACGGCGATTTAGCAGAGCTCAATCTTGAAGTTGTCGATGGCAATAATTTTTCAGGAGCAGTAGGTGTTAATTCATCTCTCTGGAATTCAGGCAATGATATTCTCTTAAGCGATATTCGCACTTCGGGCCTCGGAGTTTCGGGCGGCCGCATTCTTTACGGCAACGGCTTCTGCATAACAGATACGCGCTCAAATCCTTCACAGACCGCCGGATTTGTGGATATATCAAACGGAACTGTTGATAATGTTCAGTTTATAGGCTATGAACCCACCTCTGCAGTAACCGACGGAGTTAACAATCCCGGTTACGCGCCCGCCGTAAATATCGGCGTCAACGGATGCAAATGCTATAATTCTTACTTCTCAGGCGGCAGATACGCTGTTATGAACGGCCATAATGCCGACACGTATTTCAACAACTGCGTCTTTGACGGCGGTGCTATCGGTAACATCCAGATAACCGGCGGAGACAATATCTTTGAGGATTGCGTCACAACAAACTCCACTCACGGATTAAAAGGTCTCGGCGTTCATGTTACGAGCGTTTCCGGAACCACATTGACCCTGAACGGCACTTTCAAGCAGCATAACTGGCTGACTAATGCCGACGTTCCTTCGGCTTATTCAAGTATGCTGAGCAGCGTTTACAGTAATACTACTTATGCATATAAGAATTCAGGCAACACTTATGTAAACATGGGAATTGTCTTCCTTTCGAGCGCGAACGATATCTCATCGAGTCAGGCTCAGGCGATTCTTACCGATAATACCGGCAATAATTACGGATTCCTTGAGAAATCTCTTGCGGGATATACGGGCTCGGTTTACACGGCAAAAGCCACTGAGGGCAGTCCGGAAATGCTTGAAGATTATATTTTCCCGCCGAATAACTACTATACATTACCTGAGCTGACATTCGATTTTACAAATAAGAATTATATACCCAAAACAGAGGGCGATAATAATTACTGTTATTACGACAGCGCCTCAAAGACGGTAAAGATTTCTTTCGATAAAGAAACTCCGGATACTGTTTTCAATTGGGATCCGATGATTCTTACCATCAACAAATACGGACATACTCTCGATTATACCGTCTCCATGAACGGTGTCAGTTATACCAATCAGACTATTCCGTTTTCCGAAATCGGCGATTATACCGTTATATATACCTACACCGATCCGTATAATTATGATTCGGATGCCAACCAGTTATCGAGAACATATACCGAAAGACTCAAGATTAACGTAACGGCAGTTGAACCGTCAGTCGAGTTCAAATTTGCTGAATTCTCATATGTTAGCACCTGGGCAAAAACAGCTAAAAAGGTTATTATAAATAATAATACCTATGTTATGCCCGATATAAGCGCAACCGACAGCAATTTCGGCTCAACCACAGTCAGCGGTCAGACGGTTTATTATCCCATAGTTACGGTCGGACCCACATCAAGCAACGGAAACACAGCTTATTCATCCGGAAAAGGATACTATTTTGCTCCTGCTTTCAATGCTATCAATATTGTTGATTATTATCCGAACACCGGTCAGAATATAGGACAGGTGCAGTATACTTATAATTCAAGTTCTTCGACCTGGCCGCACGGCAAAGCGCAGGACAACGGGCCCGATAGCGCAGTATTTGGGTATGCAAACGGCGCAGCATTTAGAAACCAGCCATACGGCAGGTCGATGAATGCCCAGTATTATGGCTTTGGCAAAAATAATAACGGCCTCTGTTACACGAGTAAGGAAATAGAAAAGGATAATCTTGAATCGAATGGAGCGGGCGCCCATCTTGTCCAGTATCACTATGTTTCCAATGACGGAACTACCTATTACTATTATATACAGTATTATTTCTCCGAAATGACATATCAAGCGGGCGGTTGCTTTGCCACCGGTACGCAGATCGCACTTGCCGACGGTACGCAGAAGCCGATAGAAAAAGTAGCTTATACCGATAAGATACTGAGCTATAATTTCTTTACCGGTAAAACTGAGGGCAAGGATATTGCAATCCTTGTCAACCACGGAAAAGATGATTACGATGTTCTCAATCTTGAATTCAGCGACGGAACGGTTATCAGACTGATTGCCGATCACGGTATATTCGATTACACTCTCAATAAGTATGTTTATCCGACCGCGCAGAATTATAAAGAGTATATCGGTCATAAATTCGTCAGTCTGAAGGATAACGGCAGGTTCAAAAAGATTAAGCTTACCAACGCTTTTGTGACGAATGAATATACTACGGCTTATTCGATCACATCGGCTCAGAATTCGAACGCTTTTGCCCAGAATCTTCTGACGGTAGCGCCGCCCGATGATTTCTATAACTGGATTGATATGGGCAAAAAGATGCGTTATGATAAAAAGCAGTTTGATGCCGATGTCGAGAAGTACGGCCTCTATGACTATTCCGTATTCAAGGATTATGTAAGCTATGACACATTCGTTGCTTTCAACGGCCCGTATCTTAAGGTTGCCGTGGAAAAAGGCAAATTCACATTTGATGATATCATCAAACTGATTGAACTTTACGGAAGTTACATGCAATAAACGGCCCCCTCCGGTCCGTTACCGGAGGGCTGTCAAAAGGTTCAATCAGAAGGCCTCAATGCGATTGTGCCTTTTGACAGCAAAACAATCATTCATTAAGGAGGGATTGTAATTGAAAGAATTACACTCATCACCTGAAAAATCTGCAGCGAAAGGAAGCATATTCCTCAGCAGCATATCATTATCTGTTGCACTGATTATCTTCTTTGCCTTGTGTTTAACGGGGGTTACCTGGGCGTGGTTCACCGCCAGTACCGCAGTTAAAACAGTTGATATAGTAACGGCAAATTATAAAGCCGAAGTTGCTGTTACAGATCAGGATGGCAATGCGGTTGAGCCCGTTGACGGCAAATACACTCTGGATAAAAACACCAGATACACAGTCACGATTACCGCCTCGGGAACGGCAAGCACCGGTTTTGCAACATTCTCGGTTGATGATATCGACTTTGACGAAAACGGTGAAACTGATGTTTTTCATACCGTTCAGATTGCTCCCGGCGAAACTATCTTTTTTGATATCCTCGGTTACACTTCGCTTGATAATGTTGAAGGAAACTGGGCTACCAGCTCTTCGCCCGAAATCGTATTGAATAATCCCAAAGATGTGAATCCCGTTTTTGAAGGAGATCCCAGATTTGTCAAGCTTCCCGTCAAACTCGTACCGGTAGATGAAGACAGTACCGCGATGATTGAGAGAGACGGTGTGGTAGAGACCTGGAACAGCGATCTTGAAGCTACACCTTACGGCGTGAGTAAGATTATCGAACCCAATGAATATGCTTATTCTGCAGACAGCTTCGATACTTACTATGTATATGGTCTTAAAGCAAATATTACCGAAGATGAAATCGCCGATTATGTTAAAGCCAGCGGCAACGGCAGAATTGAAATAGAGCTTAACAGCAAAGATAAAGTGGGCACAGGCGCAATTATCAAGGTTATCGACAACGCCGATGATTCCTTGGTTGAACAGTTCTATATCGTAATCTTCGGTGATATTGACGGTGATACCGATATTTCGGCTCAGGATTCATCCAGGCTAAAGCTCGAGACAAGAACCAAGGAATGGTCCGACAGTTCAAAAGATGCTTACATTGCTTATCTTGTAAAAGCGGCGGATCTTGATCTTGACGGTGATATTTCCGCACAGGATTCGGCGAGAATTGAATCTACGACCAGGAATACAATTACAATCGATCAGAAGACCGGTAAAGCTTCATAATTACAGATTAAAATAAAAAACCTGCAGCTCTTTGAACAGGAGCTGCAGGCTTTTTTATATGGTGGAGACAGTGCGGCTCGAACGCACGACCTCCTGCGTGTGAAGCAGGCACTCTGACCAGCTGAGCTATGCCTCCGTACCAAAAGTATTTTATCATAAATAATCGAAAAGTCAACTTTTTATTAAATGATTTATTAATATGAAGGTTATTTTAACCAATAACATCATAAAATTTCTGTGTTTATTGACAAAAAGCTCTTGACAAGTTAGCAAAAGCTAACTATAATATAAATGAAAGATATTATGGCGGCGGAGCCGTAAAAGGTTTCACCGCTTTTATCCGGAAACACAGTTAGCATACACTAACTTTTTGAGGAGGTGCGATTATGCTGCCGTTACCCGTAGCTACACCGGGCGAGGAAAACATCATTAAAAAAATAGGCGGAAGCCCCGACGTCAAAAAGCATCTTGAAGATTTAGGATTTACCGTCGGCAGCGCAGTCACGGTTATAAGTACACTGGGTGGAAATGTAATTGTCAAGGTCAAGGAATCACGTATTGCGGTCAATGAAGATCTTGCGCGCAGAATAATGATCTGATTATAATCAAGGAGGATTTGATATGAAAACATTGAGAGATGTAAAAATCGGCGAAACCGTTAAAGTCGTGAAGCTTCACGGTGAAGGCGCTGTCAAGCGCAGAATTATGGATATGGGTATAACCAAGGGAATCGATGTCTATGTCCGCAAGGTTGCTCCTCTCGGGGATCCGATTGAAGTAACCGTGCGTAACTATGAACTCTCGCTGCGTAAAGCGGACGCAGAAATGATTGAAGTCAGCTGAACGCACTTGAACGCAAAGACTCTTAATTTTTAACATTGCGGTTAGCTTAAACTAACCGGTTGCGGAAAGGATAATTTGTTATGGATATAAGAATTGCCCTTGCGGGTAACCCCAACAGCGGTAAAACCACATTATTCAATGCCCTCACCGGCTCAAATCAGTTTGTCGGCAACTGGCCCGGCGTCACAGTTGAGAAGAAAGAGGGTAAACTCAAAAAGCACGATGGCGTAGTAATTACTGACCTCCCCGGAATTTATTCTCTCTCTCCTTATACTCTTGAGGAGGTAGTTGCCAGAAATTACCTCATAAATGAGCGCCCCGATGCTATTCTGAATATTGTTGACGGCACCAATCTCGAAAGAAATCTTTATCTCACTACCCAGCTCACCGAGCTCGGTATTCCCGTTGTAATAGCCGTCAATATGATGGATATTGTCAAGAAAAACGGCGATAAAATCGATATAAAAGCTCTCGGTGAAAAACTCGGCTGCAGAATTATCGAGATTTCAGCGCTTAAAGGCACGGGTATCAATGAGGCTGCCGACGCTGCAATAGAAGCGGCGAAGAGCGGCAAAACCGTACCTCAGCATACATTCTCCGGCGTTGTTGAACACGCCCTCGCTCATATTGAAGAGGCGGCGGTCCATTCGATGCCCGAAGAGCAGCAGCGCTGGTATGCAATCAAGATTTTCGAACGTGATGAAAAAGTACTTGAAGTGCTGAATATTCCTGCCGACACGCTCGCTCACATAAATCAGGATATCGAAGCTGCGGAAAAAGAGATGGATGATGATGCCGAGAGCATCATTACAAATGAAAGATACATCTATATCGGCGAAGTTATAAAAACCTGCTATAAGAAAGCGAACGCAGGCAGTCTTACTACTTCAGATAAGATTGACAGAATTGTCACCAACCGCTGGCTCGGTCTGCCGATATTTGCCGCAATTATGTTCCTTGTCTATTATATCTCGATGGTTACCATCGGCGCGGCGGCGACTGACTGGACCAACGACAATCTTTTCGGCGACGGTTTCCATCTCTTCGGTATAGGCGGCAAAGCTTATTCTGAAGAAGCGGATAATTACGATGCCGCAATGAAAGCAATCTCCGCCTATGTGGATATTGATACGGAAGCCGAGGATTTCGACGAAAAATCGGCAATCTCCGAAATCAAATCCGTTACCGGTCCCGAAACGGCAAGTGTTGAAGTCGAAGATGAAGAAACGCTTGCAATTGATGAAATGACCGTTTATTTCTCGGAAGTACCCGAAGATGACGAAGAGGCAATTCCGATGTCATTCAAGGACGCATCCGCTTATGTTGAAGAAAAGGGCTTTGAAGAACCCGACCCCGCGGCATACGGAGTATGGATTCCCGGTATTCCCGTCATAGCGGAGAATATTCTTGATAAAATCAACGCGGCAGACTGGGTAAAAGGTCTCGTGATTGACGGTATTATCGCCGGTGTCGGAGCTGTTCTCGGATTTGTTCCCCAGATGCTGGTTCTATTCCTGCTTCTCGCGTTCCTTGAAGCCTGCGGTTATATGGCACGTATCGCATTTGTACTTGACAGAATTTTCCGCCGTTTCGGCTTATCGGGTAAATCGTTTATTCCGATGCTTATCGGCGTCGGCTGCGGAATTCCCGGCATTATGGCATCAAGAACAATTGAAAATGAACGCGACCGCAGAATGACGATTATGACCACTACCTTCATTCCCTGCGGCGCTAAGGTTCCGTTTATCGGCATGATAGCCGGCGCGCTCTTCGGCGGCTCGGCCCTGGTAGCTACATCCGCTTACTTTATCGGTATGGCGGCAATTATCACATCAGGTATTATGCTCAAAAAGACAAAGATGTTCTCGGGAAATCCCGCGCCGTTTGTTATGGAGCTTCCGGCTTACCATCTGCCGACAGTTTCAAACGTTCTGCGCTCGATGTGGGAACGCGGCTGGTCCTTCATAAAGAAGGCAGGTACAATCATCCTGCTTTCAACGATAGTTGTTTGGTTTACTTCAAGATTCGGCTTTGCCGCAGACGGCTTCCGTATGCTTGAAGAGGATGAACTCAGTCTTTCTATTCTTGCAAAAATCGGCGGCGCAATTGCGTGGCTCTTCATACCGCTCGGCTGGGGTAACTGGCAGGCGGCGGTTGCTTCGATTACCGGTCTTGTTGCGAAAGAGAATATCGTCGGAACAATGGGCGTTCTCTACAGCGGTGGCGAAGGAACCGTTTATCAGACTCTCGCAGGAGTGTTCAACGGAATCACCGGTTACTCATTCCTTGTGTTTAATCTCCTCTGCGCGCCGTGCTTCGCGGCTATCGGCGCTATCAGACGCGAGATGAATAACGCAAAATGGACCTGGTTCGCAATCGCGTATCAGTGCGGCTTCGCTTATGCGATAGCTCTTATGATAAACCAGTTCGGCGGAATATTTACCGGAAACGCGAACATTATCGGTATTATTGCCGCTGTCGCAGTCCTCGGCTGCATGATTTATATGCTTTTCTTCAAAAAGTATAAAGAAGCGACAACTCTTGAAACAAAAGAAATATCATCAAAGTAATATGAAGGGAGAGCGGAGATATGCTTGAATGGTTTATTGCAAATACAGGCACGATTCTTGCCGGTCTCGTGCTCTTGTTCCTTGTAGCCGGTATTATCAGAAGTCTTGTTAAAGATAAGAAAAAAGGCAAATCCACCTGCGGAAACAACTGCGCCCACTGCGCAATGGCAGGCAAATGCCATCAAATTTCAGCGGAGAATAAAAATGATTAAAACAAGGCTTAAAATAGACGGAATGATGTGCTCAATGTGTGAGGCGCATATCAACGATGCGATAAGAAACAGCTTTGCGGTAAAGAAAGTTTCTTCCTCTCATAAACACGGCGTGACCGAAATCATTTCCGAGTCCGCGCTCGACTATGAAGAAATCAAATCCGTCATAGAAAAAACCGGCTACACTCTTGTTTCCTGTGACGGAATCGAAGAAATCAAAAAGAAATCCCGATTATTCAAGTAACTTTTTCAGATAAACTTCAATCCTTCTTAGTGAAAGGACGGTCTCGCGGCCGTCCTTTTGCATTTTTATATTGAAATTATATCTGCTTTGATTTATTATATATTTAATGAGGATAGTATATTTTTATTCAATCAAAAGAGGAGAATGCAGATGAAAATCAAGATTATAATCAGTATTGTTCTTTCGCTGGCCCTGATTTTTACAGGCGTAATGCCCGCTCTTTCGGCCTATGCACAGACCGGCGAAGCCGGGGAGAGCGGGGGAGGATTCTTTGATGAAATAATTCAGCTTTTCAAAGATATATTCAATAAGATTTCCGCCTTTTTCAACCGGCTGAAATATCGTTCCGAGGTGAAGAGAGAAATGGTAAGAAACACCATGAATAAAAACGCGGTTCATATGCTGAAATCCGTAACCGACACAATCTGCGACAGTTTTATCATCACTACGGAAGACGGCAAAGTCATTGTTGTTGACGGCGGTTTCAAAACCGAAACGGATTATTTCATCGAGTATCTCAAAGCCGTGACCGGGCAGGAAAAGCCCGTAATTGACGCATGGTTTTTGTCTCATCCTCATACCGACCACGTTGAAGTTTTCAATGAGATCGCCGAAAACCGCACAAATCAGGTATCGTTCAAAAAGGTTCTGCTCAACTACGCTCCGGTTGAGCTCTATGAATCCCGCTCTCAGGAGGAGGGCGCGCAGATGGTAGGCGAATTCAACCGTATCAGCAAGGCTTTTCCCGAAAAGGTGCAGATTCTTAACACCGGCGATATATTCAATATAGGCGCGGCAAAAATCACCGTGCTTTACACCTACGATGAATCTTTTATCGATGTCAATGAACACTCCGTTATTTTCCGCATGGATCTCGGCGGAAAGAGCATATTGTTTACGGGCGATGCTCAGGTCAACGCAGGCAACAAGACCGTTGCCCAATGGGCCGACAGCGGCCTGCTCGACTGCGATATATGCAAAATGGCTCATCACGGCCAGGACGGCGTCGGCAGGAATTTCTATGAGGCCGTTTCGCCCGAAATGTGTCTCTGGCCGACTCCCAGCTGGGTATGGGACAACCGCAACGGCAATCTGAAAACCTTAGAGGTCCGCTCCTGGATTGACGAAATGGGAATCACCAAAAACCGCGTCGCGATGGACGGTTCCTCTGTCCTGCTCCTTTTCAATCCGCTCATAGTCACAACCACCGATGTCTTTGAGGATGGCTATCCGGCCGACAGAGCCGTTGACCGCCTCGCCGCCATAGGTTATGAGGGTATCGACATGGGCTTTGACTATTGGGTATTTGAAGGTTCGCCATTCCTGAAGGATGATTATCTTGATTGGGAGGCTTCTCTTAAAGAGCGCGCCGATGCCGACGGCGTATCCTATACTCATTCCCACGCTCCCGGCGACGCGGGTTCGGGCGATGTAATCGGCAGGTCCATTGAGGCCGCGGCCGTTCTCGGCGCAAAATACTGTGTGGTTCATCCTATCTGCAGGGATGAAAAAGGCAACGAAATCAAGAATAAATCAAAATTCATTTCGGTCAATGCCGAAGCGATTAATAAATGGCTTCCCAAGGCAAAGGAATGCGGGGTAATCATTCTCTCCGAAAACATTCTCTGGGGAGCGTCCGCAGATCCGCGCATCATCGCCGACCTTGTAAAAGAGGTTGATTCCGAGTGGTTCGGGTGGTGCTT
Organism: Oscillospiraceae bacterium; assembly: GCA_902792905.1. GTDB lineage: Bacteria > Bacillota > Clostridia > Oscillospirales > Acutalibacteraceae > CAG-177. Next base: position 9,947 of record CADBBH010000010.1, on the reverse strand, counting down.
CGATGTCGGCCACGCGCATTGCAGCGGCTTTGAGCCCGATGTCCTGAGAAAGTGCTCCGTCGTTCCTCTCTCTCTGCATATTCAGGATAATGACGGCAGCGGAGACGGTCATCTTATTCCCGGCGACGGCAATATCGACTGGGAGGAATTCTTCCTCGCCCTCGCGGATATCTGCTACACCGGCGATTGCGTTCTCGAGGCGCATCATCAGTCCCTGACAGCTCCGGACGAGGAAAGGGATGCGATTCTTACCCGACTTTATGAAATGGCAGTTCCGATGCGTGACACTATGGAATACGGCGTAGGTCTTCGAAGGGCAGTAGACTGATACTGTTTAAAATCAAGTCGGAAGGTGATTGAGTGAAAGAAATAACCTTGATGTTTGCAGCAAGGCAGATAAATGCCCTCAATTCGATACTGCCCGCAATCGGCGGATTCTTCAGCTCACTGTTTTCTTTTGATTTTAAGAGGGCGGGCGCACTTGTAACGGCTGTTTTTCAGCTTATTGGAGCTTTTATGCTCGATACTCCCGTCACACCGTATAAGGACGCGGTGGATATGAGTAGATTTGAGCTCGTCTGGTCTGATGAATTTGATCACGGCTTTGATACGGAAATCTGGCAGGGACATTATGTCTATGGCAATAACGATACACAGCGCAGGGATTACTGCTGGTGGAACAGGGATGCTGTTTCCTTTACCGATGACGGATGCCTGAAGCTTTCCGTTGAATACAAGGAGAATGGTCCAAAAGGCCCCGGATACTATTCTTACGGCATGGAAACAAATCCGAATAAGAATTATGCCGGAGACCATAAGGGCTATGAACAGCTCTACGGCTATTTTGAAATAAGCTGTATACTTCCGGAGGGTTCGGGCATCAATCCCGCATTCTGGCTTCTGACTGACGGCATGTGGGCGGATGATACGGACGGGGGAGTAAGCGGCGCTGAAATTGATATTCTTGAGACTAATACAGACTATGATGAAAAAAGCCCGGCCTTCGGTTCGATAGTTCAGACCATTCATGTCGATGCCTATGAAGAAGCGCATAAGCACGAGAATCAGGGCTTTTATTACGCTGATTATCCGTATAACAAATTCAACACCTATGGCGTCGAGTGGAATAAGGACGAATATATTTTCTATGTCAATGGTATAGAGACTGCCCGCACCTCATTCGGCGGCGTCTGCGAGGTTCCCCTCTATCTGATTATCTCAATCGGCGTCGATGAAAAAATCGAAAACAACCCCCACCTCCCGACAGCCATGATTGTCGACTACGTGAGGTGTTATCAGTATAAGTGATATGAAAAAAACGGTTATTGCAGTTTTGCTCGCAGCTTGTCTGTTTTTACTCGCCTCATGCGCGGAAAAGCAGAGCGGAGATATTTCAACTCAAAGCAAAGGGGAAGAGAAAATGAATAATGCGAAAGACACGCTCCTTTATCAGGGGCATGCAAGCCTGAGAATCACGACGGGCGGAGGAAAGGTGATATTCATTGATCCTTATGTCGGTGACGGCTACGAAGCCGCCGCAGATCTGATCCTGATTACGCACGCCCACGGCGATCATGATAATCCCGATATGATTAAAAACCGCAATCCCGGCTGCCGCGTCATTACATGGAAAGAAGCCCTTGCAGGCGGAGAGCATCAGACCTTTGAGCTTGGCTATGTAAGCGTTGAAGCGGTTGAGGCCGGTTACAACAGAAATCACAATGTTAAAGAATGCGTGGGATACATTCTTACTCTGCCCGGCGGAGTATCCGTCTATGTTTCAGGAGATACGAGCAAAACAGAGCAGATGTCCCTGCTTGCTCAGAGGAATATTGATTATGCTTTTTACTGCTGTGACGGGATATTCAATATGAATATTGCCGAAGCGTCAGAGTGCGCATCGTTGGTTGGGGCAAAGCACAGCATTCCTTATCACATGGCCCCCGGAAGACTGTTCAAAAGGTCCCGCGCCGAAAAATTCAGCGCCCCGGGCAGGATTATTCTCGAGCCCGGTGATGAAATTGAGCTTGAATGATTTGCATCTGTTGAAGATACCGTTTCCTCATCGGTGAATAAGGAAGGAGAATAATATGAAAAAACTGATTTCAATTATTATGTGCGCTGTAATTGCGGCCTGCGCGGCGGTTCCCGCCTTTGCCGCGGAAGGCTGCAGCTGCGGCTTTTCGCCGATTATTTATGTCGGCCCTCTCGGCTGTGCGCAGATTATCAGAGACGCAGGCACCGAAAACGAGCAGCAGCTCTGGAATATTGACACGGATTTCCTTCTCGCAAATCTCGGCGACGCTCTGCCGGATATTTCAAAGGGAATCCTGACGCGTGATGCTGATCTGCTCGGCACTGCGCTCGCAGGATTTGTAAATGCCTGCATGGGCGACCTCGCCCTAGATAATGAAGGAAAATCAAAGGATAATGTCACGACTCCGTTCATCAATGTCCCCGCGGGGGATAAGCACGGCCCAGACAGCGATTATTATTTCAATTATGATTTCCGACTTGATCCCTATGAGCATGCCGAGCGCCTTCACGGATTTATCGCTCGGGTAAAGGCGCTGACCGGCCACAATTCCGTCAAGCTCAAATGCTCGAGCATGGGCGGCGTGGTCCTCTCGGCTTATCTTGACAAATACGGTTACGAAGGCATTGACGCGATAATCTGCCGCTGTTGCCCTCTGCTCGGCACGGCGGTCGCAGGCGAGGCCTACTGCGGCAAAGTCGAGCTCAGTTCAAAAGCTCTTACCCGCTATGGCGAGGACGCGATTCCTTATCTTGAAACGGGCTTTGCCGATGATTTCATTGAGGGCACACTCTATGCTCTTCTTGATGTTCTCAAAGGCGCCGGCGTCATTGACGGTATATGTGCGCTCGGTGATAAGATTATAAAAGCCGCCGGAGACAGAGTCTTTGAGCAGGCATTGATTCCGATTTTCGGAACACTTCCGGGTATCTGGTCATTCGTTCCCGGGGAATACTTTGACGAAGCCGTGAAATTCATGAAACTGCCTTCCGAAGGCGGACTACACGATAAAGTATTCGCCTACAGAAACGCAATGGCGAATATAGCCGATAATCTTACTGCCGCGAGAAATGACGGCGTCAAGATATGTCTCATCTGCGGATATGATGTTCAGAGAACACCGCTTGTAACGCTATGGAAATCGACCTCCGACGGAACGGTTGACACTAAGTACGCTTCTCTCGGAGCCACCTGCGGCGATGTTAAAGAACCGCTCGCAGATGAGTATCTCAATTCTTTGAATAATAAAGAATATCTGTCACCCGACAATATGATTGATGCCTCAACCTGCGCTTTGCCGGAAATCACTTGGTTTGTGCGCGGCTGGCTCCACTGTAACGCGAATGCCGGTATTGATGAGCTTTTCAATCTGGTATTTACAAGCGAAGAAGTAACCGTTTCGTCATTTGAAAAATTTCCGCAGTATCTTGAAGCGGATGATGATGCCGATACGGTCTATCCCGTCGAAGGTGCTCCGGATGCATTCAACAGCTTAAAAGAGCATCCTTCATATCTGAATTTTATCAGGTTTCTGTTTTCGATTGTTAAAAAAATACTGAGCTTGTTTTTCAAATAATCCTTTATTTTTTCAATTTGAAATAATATAATATATTTCAATATCAACTTTTCCCGAGGTGAAATCATAAATGAAAGAATACGTAATGGGTAACGGCGCAATCGCGCTGGGCGCTCTGGCGGCGGGCGTAAATCTTGTCGCCGGTTATCCGGGAACTCCGTCATCCGAAATAATCGAGACTGTCTCAAAGTATCCCCATGAGGGAGTCCATCTTGAGTGGTCGGTCAATGAAAAGGCCGCTCTCGAGGTGGCCGCAGCCGCTGCGTACAGCGGAGCCAGAGCACTTGTGACAATGAAGCAGATGGGGCTAAATGTAGCATCCGATCCGCTTATGTCCGTCGCTTATGTCGGAGTCAAAGGCGGTCTGGTAATTGTCAGCGCCGATGACCCGGGTCCGATTTCCTCTCAGACCGAGCAGGATACAAGGCGGTATGCCGATTTTTGCAGAATTCCTGTGTTTGACCCTTCATCTCCCGAAGAAGCATTTGAAATGATAGGCGAGGCGTTTGAATATTCCGAAAAGTATTCAACCCCCGTCCTTTTCAGACCCACTACCAGGGTATGCCACGCTTACGCTGCCGTTGATGTTCCCGAAAAATTCGCACCGAAGCAATACGAGGGCTTTATAAAAGATTCAGGCAGATGGGTAATTTTTCCCCGCCTTTCCTATCTCAATCACGGTATAATTGAAAAAAGGAATTCGGAAATTGCCGATGATTTTTCCTCCTTCCGCTTCAACACAACTGAAGGTGATGCCGGCGAAAAAGCGGTTATCGCCTCCGGTGTTAGCTATGCATATGTAAAAGAAGCGCTGAAGAATCACAGAGACACAAGAATTATCAGAGTTGCCACCGCTTTTCCCTTCCCGGAAAAATTTGTTCTCAATGCGCTGTCCGGAGTGAAAGAGGTCATCTGCTTTGAAGAGCTCAGCCCATATATAGAAGAACAGGTACTAAAGCTCTCGGGCAGATATCACCTTGATTTGAAAGTTTCAGGAAAACTTGACGGCTCGGTTCCCCATAACGGCGAAAACAGCGTTGAACTCTGTGCTGATATTTTGAGTAGCTTCTTTTGTGTTTCGTTTAAAGAAAAATCCAATGGCATGAACGAAATACCGCCTCTTCCCGCAAGGCCTCCCGTTCTCTGTGCAGGTTGTCCTCACAGAGCGTCTTTTTACGCGGTCAAGCAGGCAATGAAAGGCAAAAAAGCATTCTTCTGCGGAGATATTGGCTGCTATACGCTCGGAAATGCAATGCCTCTTGATATGGTTGACACCTGTCTTTGTATGGGTGCCGGTATAACGATGGCGCAGGGTCTCAATCACACAGACAACAAAGCCGTTTGCTTTGCTTTTATCGGCGATTCCACATTCTTTGCCTCGGGAATGACCGGTGTTGTCAACGCCGTCTATAACGAAGCGGATATCGTCATCTGTATTCTTGATAATTCAACCACCGCAATGACCGGTCATCAGCCTCATCCCGGTACCGGAAGAAATATGATGGGCAATTTTGTCGATAAGGTCGATATTTCGAAAGTACTTTCGGGAATGGGAGTAAAAAGAATCGAAACAGTAAACCCGCTTGAGCTCGATAAAGCGGTACAAACCGTCAGTAAGCTTGCAGGCGAGAGGGGAGTAAAGGCGATTATCTTCAAGTCTCCCTGTATAGCGATTACCAAGCCGGAAGGCAAATGCGAAGTGGATCAGGATAAATGCAAAAAATGTAAAAAGTGCATAAAAGAAATAGGATGTCCCGCCCTTGTTACAGAAGACGGAACAGTAAGGATTGATTCCAATCTCTGCACCGGTTGCGGGCTCTGCAGCGAAATCTGTCCTTTCGGAGCGATAGGAGGTGCTTGCGGTGAATAAAGATATTATGATTTGCGGCATAGGCGGTCAGGGTACAGTGCTCGCTTCAAAGATAATTGCAGCCGCGGCAGCTGAGCAGGGTGATACCGTTCACTCTGCCGAAACTATCGGAATGGCACAGCGCGGAGGCTCCGTAACGAGCCACGTGAGAATCGGAGATGAGGCCTTTTCACCTTTGATTCCGAACGGGAGTGCCGATTTGATTCTCGCTTTTGAACCTGCTGAGGCAGTGAGAAACCTCAGATATCTTAAAGAGGGTGGAACGGTCGTCGTCAACACCTGTGCGGTTAAGCCCGTCACAGAAGCGCTCAGACCGTCAGGCTACGAAGCAGGTGTTATGATTGATTATCTTAAAAGCAGATGCAGCAGTATATTTGTTGATGCCGATAAGGTCTGCGAACCATTCGGTTCGTCGAAATTCTTCAATATAATTCTTCTCGGCATTGCCTGTGGCAGCGGAAAGCTCGGAATCGGCAAAGAAACACTGCTCTCGCAGATTGAAAAGCGCGTTCCGGCAAAGTATGCCGAAATCAATAAGAACGCGTTCATTACCGGCTTCAACATCGGAAGCAAGGCCGGTATATAAAACGGAGGTATAATATGAGAATCAATGAAAAACAGCTTGCGATGGTTGACAGGCAGATAAAAAGAATTATCGAGAGTGGCAATTATTACAGCGAGGTTTATAAAAAAGCGGGTATTACCGGCGTTTCAACTCCCGAAGATTTTGAAAGAATACCTTTTACCGATAAAGCGGACCTCAGAAACGCTTATCCTCTCGGGATTCAGGCGGCTCCCGATGAGAAGATAGTCCGTATTCATTCCTCCTCGGGCACTACCGGAAAACCGGTCATTATTCCTTACACCGCCAAAGATGTTGATGACTGGGCGACGATGTTCGCGAGATGTTATGAAATAGCGGGAATTACTGAAAAAGACAGGATTCAGATTACTCCCGGCTACGGTCTCTGGACTGCTGGCATCGGATTCCAGGCGGGTTGCGAAAAACTCGGCGCAATGGCGATTCCTATGGGACCGGGCAATACCGATAAGCAGTTGCAGATGATGATTGACCTTGAATCAACGGTTATCTGTGCCACCTCGTCTTATGCTCTGCTTCTCGCCGAAGAAATCAACAAGCGCGGGCTGAAGGATAAAATCAAACTCAGGAAGGGCGTTATCGGCTCGGAGCGCTGGAGCGATGCCAAGAGGAATTATATCGCGAGAGAACTCGGCATTGAGCTCTATGATATCTACGGCCTTACCGAGATATACGGCCCCGGAATAGGCATCAACTGCCCCGATCAGACAGGAATGCACATCTTTGACGATTTTCTCTATACGGAGATTATCGATCCGAAGACCGGCGAGGTCCTTCCCGACGGCGAAGAGGGTGAGATAGTCATCACCACGCTCGTGAAAGAGGGCGCTCCGCTCATCCGTTTCCGCACTCACGATTTATCCAGAATAATTCCCGGCGAGTGCTCCTGCGGCAGAAGCTATCCGAGGCTTGATACCATAAAGGGCAGAAGCGACGATATGTTCAAGGTTCACGGAGTCAATATGTTCCCGAGTCAGGTTGAAGAGATTCTCGGGATGGTTGACGGCGTATCGAGCGAATATAAAATTGATATCGCCCACGATGAAACCAAAAATCGCGATATTATTATGATTACCGTTGAGGCGGACGGCAGAGTTGATTTTGTCAGAACCGCCGATGAAATAAAATCAATATTCAAGTCAAGATTAAATGTCACCCCCAATGTTGCTGTTGTTTCGCTGAATACTCTTCCGCGATCCGAAAAGAAGACGCAGAGGGTATTTGATCACAGGGGAGACTGATTAAAGAATACAATCGACTTGATTTAATTGATTTGTATGATATAATACATGGACAAAAATACTGTATGAGAGGTATATTTTTCTATGGAAAACCGTAATACATTTACAGGCAAAATCGGATTTATACTTGCGGCTGCCGGTTCCGCAGTTGGTCTCGGAAATCTTTGGAGATTTCCGTATCTTGCAGCAAAATACGGAGGAGGAGCATTCCTTTTCGTCTATATTTTGCTTGCTGTGACCTTCGGCACCGTGCTTATGATAACCGAAATATCTATCGGCAGAAAAACTCAACTCAGTCCTCTGGCTGCATTCGGCAAACTCAGCAAAAAATGGGGCTGGCTCGGAAAACTCGCAACCTTTGTCCCGGTCCTTATTTTCCCGTATTACTGTCTTATCGGCGGCTGGGTAACCAAATATACTTATGCCACGATTGCGGACCTCGGCGCAGCGGCGCAGGATTCATATTTCGGCGGCTATGTTTCGTCTTCCGTTGAGCCGCTCGTCTGGTTCGGCGTGTTCCTTGCGCTTACCACGCTGGTTGTGCTTTTCGGCGTAAACAAGGGCATAGAGAAGCTCAGCAAAATACTTATGCCCGCCTTGCTCGTGATAACCGTAGGCTTGTCTGTGTATGTCGTGACAAGACCCGGCTCATTACCCGGCATCAAATACTATCTTCTGCCGAATTTCAAAGAGCTCAGCTTCAAGACTTTTCTCGCAGCGCTCGGCCAGCTCTTTTACTCAATGTCCCTTGCGATGGGCATTATGATTACTTACGGCTCCTATCTTTCCAAAGAAGAAAAGATAACGGAAGCAACGCATAAAATCGAATTGTTTGATACGGCAATCGCTTTTCTTGCAGGTCTTATGATAATTCCCGCTGTATTTAATTTCTCGGGAGGGGACAAGACTGCTTTGAGTACCGGTCCGTCTCTTATGTTTCAGACTCTGCCCAAGGTGTTTAACGAAATGCCGGCGGGCAGAATTATAGGAGCACTTTTCTTCTTCCTGGTACTGTTTGCCGCTCTGACGAGCTCCGTTTCCATACTTGAAGCGATAGTTTCGGGAATAATTGACGAATTCGGAATGAAGCGTGTTCCCGCGACTCTTATAGTTGCGGCTTACGGCGCTGCTCTCGGCGCTGTCTGCTCGCTTGGATTCGGTATCTGGAGCAATATCAAAATCATCGGATTCGGCATCCTCGATTTCCTTGATTTTATCTCCAATAATGTATTCCTTCCGCTTGTTGGAATGTTTACCTGTATTATGGTCGGTTTTGTCATTAAACCGAAGAGCATTATTGATGAGGTCGAAAGCAACGGTACGTTCAGGTCAAAGGGCTTTTACAGCGTCATGGTTAAATGGATTGCCCCGATTTTTATATTCGCCATTCTTATCTCCGGAATCTTACAAAGCTTCGGTATACTTAAAATATAATAATAGAATTAAAAAACACAAATGATATTTTTAATCTGACCGCAATGACCGCAACCCGATAAAATAAAAAAGACGGCGACCGTTAATGGTTACCGTCTTTTTTGTCATTTGGTGAAATCCTTGTATCTCAAGGATTTTGCTGAATATTAGCCTTCCCGTCGGCGCATGATCGGCGAAAAGAGCTTAACTGGATATTTATCTGGGATATCAGATGCATCAGCTCTCCGAATTTTTCATGCTCAATAAGAAGGTTGAGAACTCCGGTATCGACTTGATTTGTATAGAGTTTATCCGCAGCTTCCTGCGTAAGCCCCAGCACCTTAAGGTCATAGTTTATTACTTTGGGGTTATCGGTTTTTGCCAGAACAAAGTCAACCGAAACATTGAAATACTTTGCAATCTCCAGGGCTGTTGTTGAGGATATGGACCTTTAATCCAATTCAATATCGCCGAGTGTACTTCTGCTGATACCGATTGCCTCTGCGAATTCATCCTGATTCAGTTTTGCTTCTTTTCTCAAATCTCTTATTCTTTCTCCGATTGTACCGGGGAGATATTCTTATGCCATAGCTTACGCCTCCTTTATAAAAACAGTTATTATTTGCCCGAAATTATTAATATTTCGTCCCTGCCTCACTGTAATTCTCTCACAAACCAAGTCCAAAAATACGGACTTTAACTTTCGGGCCTCAGACCTCAGAAGGTATAAAAATACCGCCCACAATAAGTGAGCGGCACAATGCTTATTAAATTTTTTGCCCTACAAACCGGAATCTGAAATCGGCTTCCCCTTGAGGGCGCGGGTGTCCTGTGGACACCTTCGCGAAGCGAAAGCGCCGACCGAACCGACAGGCGAGACAGCTGTCATCGAAGATGACTGATGAGGTGGAATTAATTGAGATTAACACCTCATCCGGCGGCTACGCCGCCACCTTCTCCTCAAGGAGAAGGCTTAAACAAATTCCGGTTTGCCGGTTTACACCCTGTTCACCGGAATATTGTATTTTTTTGCTTTTTTACCGGCCAGCTCATTGCACAGGAGCATTAAGCCAAGTAAACAAATCAGCACGAACGGCATAATTCTGAAAGAAATACCCGTTGCCGCATAGCCGAGCGCAAGCTGAGATAAGAAACCCATTGCGTAAGCTCCGCCCATATGAAAACCCGTTATATCGGCAGAATACTTTTCG
>CADBBH010000009.1 GCA_902792905.1 Oscillospiraceae bacterium | reverse complement strand
TAATCTTGTCTTTCGTCGTTGTTTAATTTTCAAGGTGCGCTTTGGCTTCCGGCTTTCCGCTTCAGGCTCTCCTGAGCCCCGCTCTGCCTTCTTCCTCGCTCCCGCTCTTCGCGAGTGCCTTGCTATATTACCACCTTTTTTTTCCCTTGTCAAGAAGTTTTTTTACCTATTTTTCAGCATTTTGTCAACCCTCCCGGGCGTGCCGCGAACGAGAGAAAATGTACGTGCAGGGCCTTGTATTTCAACGCCTGATTAATATGTGCTATATATAGTATGTTTTATATATTGTATTACATTATATATGATTTTGCCTGATTGCTCTTATATATCTGAAGCCCGTTCCACTTATGGAACGGGCTTGGGTTTTCGGATAATTAATTTTAGTCTTTTTATATTATTTAACGACATATGCAGTCGTGAGCATGCCGAAAAGACCTTTGAAAAAGGAGATTTTCGTTAGCAGTGTTTTGGCTTTTACTGACCCGAATCAGAAATTGTAAAAGAATCCCATCACCTTGCTCCAGAAGGGAATTGAGATGTCGACAAATATTTTCCAGATTTTAACAATGAATATCTCTATATCTGAGACTGCACCGACAGACACAAGCTGCGAACCTTCCTTCTGCGCAAGTTCACACGCCATAAGAACTCTGTTTTCACAGGTGCCGTCCTCGTGAAGGGTGATTGCTCTCGGTCCCCAGTTGATCTTTCTCAGTAGAATGTGGGGTTTGATGCTCGGGGTATTGATGATATCAACACCGTCAATTTCAACGGTAAAGCTGTTGTAGTGGTCGTGGCCGCAGAAGATTGCGCGCACGTCGCCGTTTTTGCTCATCGCATCGAGCTGGCCGTGATTGTAATAACCCGGGCAGGGCTTTTCAAAAATGTAGCCGTCCTTTACATTGGAATAATTCGGAATCGGTGTAAGATCGTAAGTCACGGTCTCGTACTCTCTGAGACCGGCGTTATAGCTTTCGGCAACGGGGAAAAGCTTATCATAAATCTCCTGCACGATAATATGCTGGAATACTACGGACGGCACATACTCGCCGCCGTTTGCTTCTTTCAGTTCTTCCGCCTTTGCACAATACCATTCAATCTGATCGGCGTGAACGGAATCATAGCCCTTATCCTCGCCGTCCACAACGGCTCTGTCACCCGAATCAAAACAATAAATGTTATATGCGATTTTACTGCCGTCGTTTGAATATACGGGCAAGCTGCAGGTGCCGCAGCCGAAAAGCTCCGGGTTTTCATCCGTTCCGATAAAGTAATCGCCGCCGTATTCTTTATAAAAAGCGAACATTTCGTCAATCGTGTAGCCATGCATATAATCGTGATTGCCGAAGGTAATAACAAAAGGAATCTCCGCCTGCACGAATATTTCGCAGATTTCTTTTATTGCCGCCTGCTGATCCTCGTGCGATGCCTCGGAAAGGTCGCCGCCGAGCACCACGAGATCGGGGTCTGCCTCAGCAACAGACTCAAGCACCAGCTGCTTATGAACAGCAGGCAGAGGATAGTCGCAATGCCAGTCTGTCAGGTGAAGAATATTGAAATCGCCGTTTTCGTCAAATTTAAGACGCAAGTCCGTGCCGCCATCAGCCGCAAAAGCGGTCAGTTGAACGGCAAAAGCCATGAGAAAAGCAAGAAGCACACAAACTGCTTTTTTAATCATTATTTTTCCTCCCGGTTAAGCTTTGATACGGCAGATTGCATCAAACCGGTATCCGCTGTTATAATTAAATTATATCATATTCGGAGTGACAAAACCATATATAATTATAATTGATTATAAAAACTCGCGCAAGTCCTGTTTTAGGGCGGATGTTATCCTGCCTTACCTGTGGGGCGGTCGTCGTTCACGTCCTGCCATTCCGAATGCGAAGCGTGACGAATTCTTTTGCGTTAACGCGCCCGTGAATGAGATCCTTCGCTTCGCAGGATGACAAAGCAACTGCAATGGAAGCGGCCCGCTCCCCTTGGGGAACGGGCCGTGATTATTTCCGGGTTTTATTCTGCATTTTGCTGTTTATTAACCGAAATTAACTGTCGGAAGCATACCGAAGAGACCTTTGAAGAAAGAGACTATCTTTGCAAAGAATCCGGTATTTACGTTTGCAACGTCGGTCTTGTGCGGATTCTTGGTAGCAATTTTGCCGTTTGCATCAAAAATGTAGGTATAGAATGTGGTGCCTTCGGTGATTTCATCAACTGTATATGTGACTTCTTCATTATCGCCGGTCGCAACAAGCTTGTTATTCACGGTTATACCAAGATAGAATCCATCGGGAACATTGGCAGCTCTGGAAGTGATAACGACCTTTGACCTGTATTCGACTTTCTTTTCTTCGCCGGGGTTGAATACTGCATTGCTGAGTTTGCCCTGATAGCTTGTGCCCGGAGCAGTTCTGGTATCTGTTGCTCCGCAACGGGAACATCTCGCTGTTTCGGTTCCGTCTTTTGTCGCGGTTGCATTATTATTATAGATATATTCGCCGAAATCATGACCGAGAGCGGGAGCTCCTATTGTAGTGACTACATTCTGACATCTGGAACAGGTGCCAACTGTCTTTTCGGGTTCGGTGCAGGTTGCAGGATATGTAACTGCGTTTGAATAATCGTGACCGAGGGCTTCCTGAACATTCTTTTGAACTGCTTCGCCGCAAACTTCACAAATGTAGAGATTGTAGCCCTGACCTTCGCAAGAAGGAGCAACACTTGAAATAGGATTCTCAGGAAGAGTATGATCTATTTTCTGCTGGATATCTCTCTTATTTAATTCCTCGCCGCAAACGCAAACATCAGCGGTATAGCCCTCCGCAGAACAGGTCGCGGGATATGTAGTCGGTACGCAATTGTGTTCGTGAGTTTTAACTAATGTATTTTTGTATTTAATGGATCCATTATTCTCCCCGATAACGACTTCTTCCCACTTATCTGAATCCATCACTTCAATATTATTAATGCTATCGCTACCAAGAAATGCGCCATCTTGAATTTTTAATTCACTCGTATCTGCAAGGAAGACCACTCTATTGAGCGTTGGGACACTACATCCGATATTTGAAGGAATCGAAGATGTGTTTGCACCAAAAATCATAGTAGTCACGCCTGATCCCTTGAAAGGAGTAGTTCCAATTGTACAAGACTTTGTATTATATTTTACAGTGTCAAGATTATCACAAAGACTAAACGCTTCTCTTCCTATGCTCTGAACATTTTCAGGAATAACCAGTTCTACTAAACCATCACACGCCGCAAAAGCATATTCCTCTATCACAGAGACATTCCCCAAGTCAATTGCTGTAAGACCATCGCAATCAACAAATGCAAATTTACCAATTCTAACTATATTAGATAAAGGGGTAGTTTTAATGTCTGTATCGTAAAACAAATAATCGGGAATAGTATCTATCTCATTGCCAAGTGCGATTGATGCAACCGGCGATTTATGAAGAACAATAGTTGACGTCTTGTTCTGTGAACCGTTTCCATCCACAATATTATCGTAAGAAAAGCCACTTACTTCCGAAAATAAAAAATATACAATTCCCTGAGATAACTCTTCGCCATCTTCATTATATAGACCAATAACTTTTCCTTCTTCTGATACAACAGAAGAGAATTCAACTGGATTATCATATATTTGGGCACTATAGTCCCATTCATCAATATCTTCTTTTGAAATGGTATTAACATTAGTCAATTTGCTAATATTCTCGGTGAACTTAAAATCCAAATCTGCATAGTCAGAATATACACCGCTACCGCTTTCAACAGAGTAGAATCTAACAGTTGCTTCCATTTCTTCGGAAGATCCAGAAAGTTGTAAAACGCCATAATTATCTCTTAGTGGATAACAGTTGTTGGCTACTGGAATTTTGAGAGTAATATTATCTTTAACTTTTTCAGGATCATCGGTATCTGTAAAATTATTATATTGGAATTGTCTTTTATATTGATTATCTGACTCTATCTTATCCTTGATTTGTTTCCTTTGTTGCTTTGTCAAAGAAGCAAGTGTTCCGTCAAATCCGGTAGCCGTAGTTCCGAGTATTGCGGTTACCAAATTACGTAAATCTTCACCTGATAATGGCTTGGTCATCTCACTCTTGACCACACTATAATTACATACAAGTTCAAAAAGCGGACCTTCAGTAATAACATCCGGTTGATCAAGGACGAATTCGACAAGATTATCCATTCCTGCAAAAGCAGCAGAAGTTAAGGTTAGGGTATTAAAATAATCAGGAATGACAATCTTACTAATATCCTCTCTAGAATTCATAAATGCAAAATGATTAACCTTGACAACATTATAAGTTTTACCCGTATTAGTATCCGTAACCTGATTGGGCAATGTATAAGTCCCATCAGAATAATAGGGCGGTTGCATTAATGCTGTTTTATCGGTTCCAACGATATTAGCAGCAGAATCAACCGTGAAGAAAAGGCCTTTGTTTTCATCATAGAAAATTTCATTAGTTGGATCCTCAGCAGAGGCTTTGATGCCGACAAGGCCGGCAAGGTCGATGCCCGCAATAGCCGCGCCGATGCCCGAGCCGACAAGCATCAGAACAGCAAGAGACAGAGCAACAAGTTTTTTGAAAATACTGTTTTTCATCAGAGTTCTCCTTTTCATAAATAAATTTCTGCAATTTGTCTTTTTAAGCCAAATAACCGTTTTTGAACCAAAAAAAGATATTTGAATCAAAAAAACTCCTCGTTTGCACCTATATAGGTGCAGTTTTATTTTAACAAATAAATATAATGATGTCAAGAAAATTTTGCACCTATTCGGGTGCAGAGGATGGAGGGCATCATTATGAACAAAGAATATGACCGAATTATCGGCGCAAATCTGCGTTCTCTTCGGGAAAAGGCAGGACTGACACAGGAGCAGGTTTCGGTAAAAATGCAGGTCGGCGGATGCGATATCACAAGAAGCGCGGTCGCAAAAATCGAGGTGGGCCAGCGGCATCTTTACCCCGACGAAATCCTTCTGCTGAAAGATATTCTCGATACGGAATACGACGAGATTTTCAGCCCCGCAGAGGTTGCGGTACGCAGATGATATGCACCGGATTATGGTTTAGCACGAAAACCTGACACGAAAAAGCCTCCCGGACCGGGAGGCTTCGCTTATATCGGCGCGCAGAATTCTCTTTTTTGTTCTGCCGGTTAATGCACCCGTCAATGAGATCCTTCGCTACGCTCTGGATGACAGAGCAACTGCAACAAAAACGCCCTCTCACATCCGGAGAGGGCAAAACATATATTGAATTATTCGCCTCTTCCGAGTCTGAGGAAAAAGCGGAGTATGAGGCGGCGGATTGCCCGATAAACAAGGAAAGCGATGACACCCGCAATCGGGGCAATCCAGAGGGGCTTGCCGATGATGAGCAGGATAATCAGCGCGGCGGCCGAGAAAAATACGGTCATTCTCAGCGCGAACAGGAAATATGTGATTGAAAATACGGTCTTCCCTATCTTTTCGTATTTCTCATCCTCAGTCAACACCGTTCACTCCCTTGAGTATATGGATTCTCCCTGCATCCGGTAAGAGGCAGGGAGTCGGCGGAATTATTCTTTAACTTTCTTTTCGGGAACAATCGCGATATCTCTTATCATATCGCCGTTGATAATTCTCGTCTTTTTCTTCTCTTCAACCTTGATCCAGTTATCTTCCACGGCGATTATAACACCCTGCGAAGCAAGGGATTCATTAAAAAGATTTATAATTACATTCTGACCGATGAGGTCCTTTATCATTTCAACTGACATTTCGGTTTTCTTTCCTTTCTTTTTCTCAATTATGCGGTATTTCATATAATTATTCTGTCTGCCAATCACCATAAAAACTACTATTACCGATATGCAGACAGCTATCCATGCAGAGGGCATATTATCAATCCTTATAATTCTGTTCGTAGTATTCTTCGGGAGTTATCAGCACATCTTCGGCGTAGTCGAAATCGATGGGGCATAAATAGAAGCCGGTGCGCGCTCCGCTCGAAAGGGTCTTGAATGAATACGGGAAATAGATGGTATTCTCCTTGATACAGAAGCTTTCGTCATCGAAGAGGTCATCGAGAATCTTCTTCTGCTCCTCGGAAAGAGCGATGTTCCCTCTCACGGAATAGGAAACATCGGCTTCCTCCTGAATCAACCTTTTTATTTCCTCGCGAGGATTCTCGGCTTCGCTCTTATACAAAGCTTTGAGCGAGAGGCGGTAACCGTCGGCAAGAGAGAAGGTGCATCCGGTAAGTCCGCCGTCATCTTCATCGGGATTGGTTCCGCTCTGCTTCTTTATCGTGTAAGAAACATGATAACCGCCCTGATAATAGGGTTCAACAGCAATTCTGGTAACAGTCACGCCTTCGATGCCGAATTTCCGGTTGCGCTCTTTGAGCGAGTCAAGATTCATCCTGATACTGTCCGCTTCACTGTCTTTATATTCCTCAAACCACTGCGTGATTTCTTCGGCGGCATCGGGTCTGTCCTTACTGCTGACAACAGGATAGGAAATCTCAAGCCGGGCTATCACATTACCCTCTTCATCCTTGAATTCCTCGGAATAATCCTTGTTTTCGGTCTTATATTTAACGGGCGGCGGAAAGTCGTCCGCATAAGTATTGCCTGTGTTTTCAGGGTCGTTCCCGCTCTTTTTTCCGCAGGAACAGAGTGAGAAAAATATGATAAGCACGAAGAAAAGCGCAGTAAGCCTTTTCATTGTTTCACCTCCGGATGCAGATTTATCTGCTGTAATTATATATTATCGGTGAATTCTTGTCAATCAAAATATATCGGGTTGCGCGGCACATAAAATGATGCTAAAATATAGTCTGGAGGCGATAATATGTTCAGAAAAATGAGAAGATTCAAGCAACAGGTCAGCGATGAAACATGCAGAAAAATCCTGCGCGATGAGTGGCGCGGAGTGCTTGCCGTTCACGGGGAAGACGGTTATCCATACGCCCTGCCGATAGATTTTTACTATGATGAGGAAAAGAATAAAATCTATTTTCACTGCGCGAAGGAAGGACATAAACTCGACGCAATCCGTGCGGATAACCGGGTATCCTTCTGCGTTTATGACAAAGGTTTCCGCAAGGATGGAGACTGGGCGCTGAATATCACGAGCGTCATAATCTTCGGCAGGATAAGAATCATCGACGACCCGGAGGAAACGCTGGTGACCGTGCGGAAATTCGGTGAAAAATTCTTTCCGACACAGAAAGAACTGGATGATGAAATTCTCCGCTCTCTCGCACATGTTCAAATGCTCGAGCTCACCCCGGATCATATGACCGGAAAAATAGTGAATGAGAAATGATAAATCAACTCCGGCACCGTTGAGGTACCGGAGTTTTCTGTTGCTGTTGCATATTGATTGTTTTGTTTATTTCACTCAATATTTATCATCAGATAATACGCAAGGGTGTTTTCATAATAGAAGAGGATATCATAGGTGCCGGGGAGGAAGCTGTTCTGCTCATCGTTATTGACCGCGTTTTCGAAATTCCAGCCGCCGTAGGGGGCGTCTTTATAGTAATCGCTGAAAGCGCTTATAGCCGCAACATTGTCGGCGCTCATTATGATATAATCCTTGGCGTCCCTGTGAGGCAGGCAGAATATTCTGAGCTTGTTGGCGAGCACATTCTCGGGACCGTCAAAGGCATTTGAGCCGTTTATATAGAATTTGATTGATTCTCCTGTTTTGAAATCGGAGCGGATTCCCTTGAGCGCGAGTTCTTTTCCGTTGCCCTCCTGCGAGCCGTCTCCGTCAAGGCGCAGGCCCAGAAGAGTGAACGGAGTACAGGAATTCGCGGCGTAAACAACGCCGGGCTTCGGATTTCTCTGCTCGGCGGAGAGAGTCGGTCCGCTGTATTCCTTGGCTTCGTAGGTGCTCATCGGCGAGAGCTCCTCGGCCCTGTCAACCGCCCACTTACCGTCGTTTGAAATAATCTTGCCGGCGTGATAATACCATTTATCGATATTCAGCTCGGAATTGACCCAGCTTTCGAAGGTGCTGCCGGTTTTATAGTAGTAAAAAACAGTATCATCGCCGCGCGCGATAAAGAATTCGTTGAGTTCAGTCATCATTTCGGGATATTTGGCCGCCCAGATTTCGGGACGGTTGCGCAGCTCGTTGCCGTCGGTTACGGTAGGGCTCTCTTTTTTTGTGGTTTGCGTTTCGGATGTGTTGACTCCCGACTGCGGAACACCCGAATTACCGGTATATGTGACCCTGCCGCAGGCACACAGAAAGACCGTAAGCATTATGCAGAGCAGACAGATTGATTTCTTCATAAGAATCCTCCGTAAGTCCAGAAGAATTGTGATATATCCTATTTATTATATCACTTACCGCAGTTTTTTTCAATATGCCCGGGGATGTAATCCATCGTCTCTTTGCCCTATTATTTACAATTAAATTGTGAAATGTGACCGTTTTTTATCAAATTCGTCAAAAAATCCTTGCATATTTCATTACGATATACTATAATACAATATTATATTAAAGGATATGTATTCAGGAAAGAAGGAGAGAGAATGCATTTCATTCAGTATCTCACACAGCAGTTTTCGCCGTGGCTGTATCTTGATTTCTTTGTCAGGATTCTTGTCGCCTGCATCTGCGGCGCGGCTATCGGCTATGAAAGAAGCCGCAGACTCAAAAACGCAGGTCTGCGCACTCATATAGTGGTCTGCTGCGCATCGGCTCTGATGATGATAGTCTCAAAATATGCCTTTATGGATATGGCTGCAATCTCAGGAGAAATGATTAACGGCACGCGAAATGCCGACCCGGCGAGAATAGCGGCTCAGGTAGTCAGCGGCATCTCATTCCTCGGCGCGGGCGTTATCTTCAAACACGGCGCCAGTGTCAAGGGCCTCACCACCGCGGCAGGCATCTGGGCGACAGCCGGCATAGGCCTCGCCATCGGCGCAGGTATGTATGTTATCGGCCTCTTCTCAATGATAGTCATAGTCGTGATTCAGTTTGTGATGCATAAATACAAATTCGGCGTTGAAACCTGGAGCGACAACAAGCTCGATTTTCACGTTCAGGAGGACGGGAATTTCCGCAAAGAATTTCTTGAGGCTGTAGATAAAAGATGGAACGCACAGCTTGAAGAGATTTCCATTGATAATGACGGTGACAGCCTCGACGGCAAATTCCACTATGAAGTGGTAGTCAAGGCGCCGTCAAATATGCCGACCGAGGAATTTGTCAAGTTTTTCACTGACGACAAGCGCATAATCAGATTCAGCGTAACTCCGAATATTTAAAAACGCCCCCTCCGCCCGACGGAGGGGATATTGGTATAAGAGGTAAATGCTTTGAAAATTCTCCAGAAAGGTTTCAACTACTCGCAGGACGGGCCGGGCAACCGCCTGGTCTATCATCTGCAGGGCTGTAATTTCAGATGTAAATGGTGCTCGAACGCCGACGCGATTCCGATTGAGAATCCTGCGGCCAAGGATATTACGGTCAATGATATATATGACGAAATATTGCGAAGCAGGATGATTTTTTTTGACGGCGGCGGAGTTACTTTCACAGGCGGAGAATGCACATTGCAGAGCGCGGAACTGCTTCCCCTTCTGCAAAAGCTGACGGAAAGCGGAATTTCAACCTGTATCGAAACAAACGGCTCTATCCCCGCCCTTCGCGAAATGGCTCAATTTATCGATTATCTGATAATCGACCTCAAGCATCCGGATAACGAGACTCATACAGAATGGACCGGGCACTCAAATACGCAGACTCTTGAAAATATCGGATTCTTTCTGAATTCCGGCAGGCGGATTCATATACGCATCCCCCTTATAGGCGGAGTTAATATATGCCCCGAAAGATTCGCTGAATATTTTTCGGCGTTTGATACGTCGAATGCTGTATTCGAATTCCTTCCCTATCACGAATACGGCAAAGACAAGTGGCAGGGAAAATATGAGATGGAAAACGCTTTTGTAAGCGCGGAAACGGTGGATAAATTCACCCGCATTTTTAATTCTTGCGGCCTGAAAACAGTTAAAACATAAGGAGGCGAGGCGATGCTGAATATCCTTGACAATAAACAGATTTCGGAGATGGCAAAAAAGCTTTTCATTCAGAAGAGAGCGGGCTGCCGTCTTGACGGCTGGTTCATAGCGAAAGAAAAAGAGCTCGCTCTCGATAAGAAATTCGCGGGCGAAAACGAAGAGATAAAAAAGGCGAAAATCCTGCGTGAAATAGTCAGGACGATACCGATTGATATAAGCGAATTCAACATCTTCGCGGGTACGCAGGATGATGCCTTCGCGCGCTCTTACGCGTTGATAAACCCCGCCTTCAAGGTCGAGGAATTCTGCGGCTACTGCGACCCGTCAGCCGTTTTCGGCGACATTGAGCCGAATGAGGAATTTACCGCGGAAAGAATTGCCGAAGCACGCTCTGAATTTGCAAAGAGCGAATACGCGGAAAAACTCTCGGCTGTTTATTCGGAAGCCGAAAACTATACCAAAGAAGTCATTTTCTTCTTTGAGCAGGTAACAGGACACCTGATTCCCGATATGAGATTTGCGCTTAAAAACGGCGTTTCGGGCATGCTCAAAAAAATCGAGGGTAAAGAAGGAAACGGCTATGAGGCGTTCCGCATCGCGCTTGAATGTGCGGTAATTCTGGCGAACCGTTACGCGGATCTTGCCGCCCGGAAAGCGGAAAGCGCTTCAGGAGAACAGAAAGATACTCTTTTACAGATGGAAAAGAATCTTCGCAGAGTACCCGAAAACGGCGCGGAAAACCTCTGCGAGGCTATTCAGTCGTTTATCATAATGTGGCAGATAATGTGCCTTGAGCAGACTCCGAATCCCTTTGCTTTCTCGGTCGGAAACGCTGACAGAATCTTTGAGCCATACAGAAACGGGCTCTCGCGCGAGGATACGGCAGCACTTCTGCGGCATTTTCTCGTTTTCTTCAATGTCGCCGACAGAAGCTGGGCGATTTCCCAGAATATCATTCTCGGCGGCAGGGATATTGACGGCGGAGATCTTTCAAATGAAACAACTTACGCATTTCTTGACGCATACTATGATATGAATCTTCCCCAGCCGATTCTGTCACTTAAGCTTCATAAGAATACGCCCGAAAAGCTTTACCGCGAAATCGGCAGATTCCTGTTTTCGCCCGGCAAACTTACGCCGTCATTTTTTAACGATGATTCGCTTTTTGCCGTGCTTAAAGCGCACGGCGTCGATGAGGAAGATCTGCCCGATATCTCGATAGCGGGATGCCAGGAACCGCTCATTATGGGCAAAGATAACGGCAACACAACCAACAGCTGGCTGAATCTGCCGAAGATTCTTGAAATGACACTGACCGGCGGTGTATCAACGATTACCGGCGAAAAACTCATTGATATCCCCGCCTGTAAACTTGAAAATGTCAGGGAGGAATTCTATAAAAATACGCGGGAGATTGTAGCGCAGATGGCAAACTTCGCAAACGGCGCTTCCGCGGCGCTCTCGACTCAGCGTGTTCCCTTTCTCTCCTGCCTTATGGGCGGTCTTGAAAACGGGATTGACACACGCGACATTCACGCACAGGGAACTAAATACAACGGCAGCGGATGCCTGATTCACGGTGTTTCCGTTATAGCCGACAGCTTTGCGGCAATTGACAGACTTCTTGCGGAGCGCCCGCAGGATGCGGATAAACTTGTTCCCGCGCTTAAGGCCGATTTCAAAGGATATGAGGAACTGCGCGAATTTCTGCTCGGTGCCGACAAATTCGGCAACAATATCGAAAGGATTGACAATGAAGCCGGTGAAATAGCTTCGAAGGTCGCAGATATCGTCACCGGCGCCGGGAATTATCTCGGCAATCCTTTCCGCGCGGATTATTCGTCGCCATCCACTCACCTGCTCTACGGATACTGGGTGGGAGCAACACCCGACGGCAGGAAATCAAGAGATATGCTCGGCTACGGAGTTGACCCACTCTACGGCAGTGCGGAAAACGGTCTCGGTTTCAGAATACTCTCGAATATGAAAATGCCGTTTGAAAAATTCAACGGCGGCTATGCCTCCCATCTCGGCATTGACCCGAAATATTTCAAGTCCGAAAGCTATGAGGATAAGGGCATCGAGTTCAGGGATAAAGTCATCTCTCCGCTCTTCTTCAATCCTCTAAAAGAGGGAGTTTCCCCGTTTTATCTCTATGTCAATGTCACGACCGCGGAGATTCTGCGCAAGGTGCTAGCGGAGCCGGAGAAATACGCTCCCTCGGGCATTTACATAATGAGAATTCACGGCACCTTTGTCAATTTCCTCGATCTCTCGCCCGCTATTCAGCAGGATATCATCACGCGCCTTGATCCCGGCTCAACCGCCATCTGCTGAGGTGATAATATGATAATACTCGGATTGGATATCGGCACAACCGGCATAGGAGCGGTGCTCTTTGATACCGGAACTCACAAAGTCATAAAATCCCTGTCACAGGCTAATAACGCTTTTACAAAAAGCAGTCTGCCGTTTGAAAAAATACAGGAACCTCAGTTGATTCTTGAGACCGTTAACGGAATTCTCAATGAATTGAGTGGAGAATATGAAGCAGTCGGAATTTCAGGGCAGATGCACGGAATTATATATACGGACGCCTCGGGAAACGCCGCTTCTCCGCTGTTTATATGGCAGGATATGCGCGGCGCAGAACCGCTTGAGGGTGGCAAAACCGCCGCCGAAATTCTCGGCACGTTTCCGGGCTACGGACTGGCTACGCATCTTTACAACGAAAAGAACGGGCTTGTTCCCGAAAACGCCGCATTTATCTGCACAGCCGGCGATTATATCGCAATGAAACTCTGCGGAAAAGCGGAGCCCCTTATGCATATAACCAACGCCGCCTCGCTCGGCTGTTTTGATATTAGAAGCAATTGTTTCGAATATGAAAGCCAACTGCTCCCGCGCGTGACCGCGAAGTTTGAAATCGCAGGCAAAACCGCGGAAGGCATTCCCGTCGCGGTCTGCGTCGGCGACAATCAGGCGAGTTTTATCGGCTCGGTTCCTGAAAAAGACGGTGTTCTCATCAATATCGGCACCGGCTCGCAGATTTCTTACCTTATTGAAAACGCTGATGATATCACTCCGGGCGCGGAGCTGCGGCCGTTTGACAGCAGATATTGTCTTGCCGCCGGATGCTCTCTCTGCGGAGGCAGGGCATTCTCGGATTTCGAAAAATTCTGCCGTGAAATTGCAAATACGGCGGGTGCGGGCATTGATTCTTTCTACCCTTTCCTTGACGGAATTCTTGAAAACGCGCCGTATACCGATCTTATTGCCGACTGCCGTTTCTGCGGCACAAGGACCGATTCGTCGCTGACGGGCGGATTCTCAAATCTCACAGAGAGCAATTTTACCCTGAAGGATTTTGCCGCTTCGGTCGCGCTCGGGATAGTAACCGAGCTTCACGAGATGTATTCCGGACCCGCCAATCCGGTGATTATCGCTTCGGGCAACGGCGTAAGGAAAAACCCCGCGATGGCAAAATACATTGAAAGAGTATTCGGCACCGCCCCTCTGACCGCGCCTTATGATGAGGAGGCCGCCGCCGGCGCCGCAATCGCCGCCGCAATCGCCCTCGGGGAATACCGGAGCGTGTTTGAAGGGTAATACGCGGTTGACACAAATCAGCTCTTGTGTTAAAATGAAACAGTAAAATTTAACAGCGCCCGCAATCAAGGGAGGAAAGCGCGGTGAAAATCCGTCGCAACATCCATTGCCGTTACAGTCGGAAGGCTCCTCGGGCGCACGCGGATAAGGGAATCAAGCGGTTGCTGTGTCTGATAACGCTGAGCCGCCGGTGTTCCTGAAAATTTCCGGGAATGGGAAATGACGCCGTCGGCTTTCGCAGGTTTGCGAAGGTCTCTTTGGGTTGCGTCTTTCCGGTAGCGGGAAGGCGTTGTTTTTTGTCAAAAAACGGATTTCATCCGAAAGAATAAAGGAGAAACATTATGAAAAAAGCATTATCTGTATTGCTCGCGTTGATGATGGTATTGAGCGCTGCCGTGCCTGCATTCGCAGCGGAAGAATCAAGAACAATCGTCTATTGCACAATCACAAGCAGCAAGGGCGAATTTGTCCTTCCCAACAAGACCGTTGTTGTTTCGGATATCGACAATGACGGCGCACTCACAATTAATGACGCTCTCTACTGCGCTCACGAGCAGTATTATGAAGGTGGAGCCGCAAAGGGCTATAATTCATATACCGGCCAGTACGGGCTCAGCCTCGGCAAGCTCTGGGGAGAAGAGAACAGCGGAAGTCTCGGCTATTATCTGAATAATCAGATGGCTATGGGACTTGCGGATCCCGTAAAAGACGGCGACTTCCTTTATGCCTGGGCATACCAGGATGCAAAAAACTGGAGCGACAGCTATTCTTTCTTTGACAAAAACAATGTCAAGGCCAATTCCTATGATACCGTAGAAGTCACCTACACTTACTCGAGCGGTTTTGATGAAAACTGGCAGCCCGTTTTCGTTCCCTGCGAGGGTGCGGAAATCACCGTTGACGGCGTTGCGACCGGAGTGAAGACCGATAAGGACGGCAAGGCAAGCGTTGTTATTCCCATATCGGGCGAGCATATCATCAGCGCAAAAGCTCCGAAGGCGGCAGAGGGTGAAAATCAGGTTATCCTGACTCCTCCCATCTGCAAGGTTACAGTTCAGTTCAACTTTATCGGCCTGCTAAATAAAATCATTGACACAATCAAGGATTTCTTCAGCGGCCTTCTTGAAAAAGCAGCCGGACTTATCAATCCCGCTCCCCTTCCCTGATCAACTTTCGCTTTATCCTTAATCTATGAAAAGAACCGGATGTGCGGCTCTTGCCGCAATCATAATTATCTCAATAGTTTTTACGGCTTTGCCCGGGGTGTTTTCACTCCGGGCCGATGCCGTTTCCGCATCCGGTATTCAGAATGAAATTGATTCAATTCTTGAGAGCGAAATGAAACGCGCGGGAGTAAAGGATATTCAGCAGATGCTCAACGGCTTTGCCGCAAATCCCGGCGTATACTACACCTTTGCTTTTTCGCTTATCCAGTATAAAGGCGATGCTCTCAGTTGTTCGAAATATGCCGATTCGCTGAAAAAATACAGCAACAGTTCACCGACAACCCGGCTCTTTCTGGCACTCATTTTTGCTGCGATGAACACAAATGAAAGTTTTGTTGAAGATCGGCTGAAAAATGACGTAGGTGAACTGGGGATTATGAGTTATGTCTACGGACTTCACCTGATTGCAAATTGCTGTGAAGAACCGAAATCTTCAGGTCAACCATACATTGATAAGTTGCTCTCTATGCAGATAACAGACAACGAAACCAAAGAAAAAGAAGGCTGGGCACTCAGCGGAACAAAAAGCACGGTTGATGTTACCGCAATGGTGGTTCAGGCGCTCGCGCATTTCAAGTCGGATGCCGCTGTCAGAAAAGCGATTGACAGCGCCGTTTCCGCTCTTTCGGAAATGCAGCAGAGCGACGGCGGATTCATTGACAGCGGCAAGAAGAATCCGGAGAGCGCAGCGCAGGTTATCGTCGCGCTGACAGCACTGGGCATAAACCCGCTCACCGATTCAAGGTTTATAAAAAACGGCAAAAGCGCGGTCGATTCGTTGATGTCATTCAAACTCGCCGACGGCGGTTATACTCACGACAGCGGAAGCTATAACTCCATGGCGACCGTTCAGGCACTGTATTCGCTGATTTCTATTTATCGTATGCAGAGCGGCAAAGGCGCACTCTACGATATTGAAACAGGCATAAGAATTCCAAAAAAGCAGGGTGGAAAAGCTTATGCCGTAGCTACAACAACACGGCCTGCTGCAATTAGTGATAACACTGCGACAACAACCCGTGCCGCTGCGCAGACCTCCGCGCAGACAACGGCTGTTTATTCATCATACAGCAGACGGACGACGACAAGACCCGATAAATCCGCAAGCACAGACAGCGCTGAAAAGACAAAAACCGACACTGCTTCGGGAGCAAAAAAAGAAACAACGTCAAAACCCGAAAAGTCCGGGACAACCGCGCAAGCAAAGACGGGAATAATCAAACCTACCGAAAAAACAAAAGGAACGGCTTCGGTTACTTATTCGGAATCTGCAATTGAGGCAGAAAATACAACAGTTTTTCCCTCCGTTTCAGAATACACGCAGGAAAGCGTTTCTCAGAAAGCTGATAAAAAAGACAACAATAATAAAATTACGGACGATGAAAATAATAAGAATGCACTTCCGAAAATCAAAATCATTCTGATTTCGGGAGTCTGGGCGCTTGCGCTCGCGGGCGCGGCGATTCTGATTATCAGAAAGAAAAAAGCGGTCAACTATATAATCATATTTGCCGTAGCCGCCGCAGGCACGGCAGGCATATTCTTCGGCGATATCAAAACTCCCGATGAATACTATAAAACTCCCGCGGTGAATTCAGCCGACACCGTGACGGTCACGATGAGCATAACCTGCGAAACCGTTGCCGGCGAAGGCGAAGAGAGCGTCACGCCCTCCGACGGAATCATACTCCCCGAAACCGAATTCACTCTCGATGAGGGTTCAACGGTCTATGACTGCCTCATTTACGCGGCAAAAAAATATAAAATTCAGATTGAAGACAATACGCAGACTCTCTCCGACCATTCACGCGCCTATATTGCCGGCGTTAATTATCTTTATGAATTTGACTACGGCAATCTCTCGGGCTGGATGTATTCGGTAAACGGCGAATTTGCCGACAGAGGCTGCGGTGAATATACATTGAACGACGGCGACTGCATAAAATGGCAATATACACGCAATATCGGAGATGACCTCAAATGATTGATTTTGCTTCATTCAATCCCGCCGCCGTATTCGGATACTTCATAGTAACGGCTGTTATCGCGATGTTCAACCTCAATCCGGTAACCGCCGTTATTTCGCTTATCGGCTCGCTTTCGCTGTTGCTGATTCGCGGAAAAGGCGGAAAATACGGTGTGCATATTCCCGCGCTGCTTACGGCGGCGGGATGCTGCATTGTCAATCCGCTTTTCAGCCATAACGGAAAAACAGTTCTGCTCGTTATCAATAACAATCCCGTAACCTATGAAGCCTTTATTTTCGGGCTTGTTACGGGCATTACGGCAGCATCGGTCATTTACTGGTATTCGTCATTTGCGGATATTATGACATCGGATAAAATTATATATACAATCGGCAAGGCCTCGCCTAAGGCCGCGCTGATTCTGACAATGGCTCTGCGGTTCATACCTCTTTTCGCAAGACAGGCTAAGGAAATCAACGCCTCGCAAAAGGCGATGGGACTGTATAAAGGCGAAACGATAATATCGAGAATTAAAGGTGTTTCGCGTGTTTTCTCGGCTATGATTACCTACGCGACCGAAAATATCATCATCACAGCCGACAGCATGGCGGCGCGCGGATATACGGGAAGAAGGCGAAGACCTTACGCAATCTTTTCGTTCAAGAGACGGGATGCCTTTTTCTCTCTGGCTTTTCTTGCTTTTGCGGGTGTCTCAATCTACGCAACTGCAAGCGGCGCGTTTGAATTCTGGTATTATCCCGAAATCACGGCTATACGCGCAGACACAGGCGCGGTTGCCGGATATATCGCCTTTGCGCTTCTGTGTATGATGCCGACATTTATCGAAGGAGGTGACCGGCTCAGATGGCATTATTTGAAATCAACAATCTCTCATTCTCATATCCCGGGAGCGGGCGGATTCTCGACGGAGTCAACCTGAAGATAGAGCGCGGCGACTTCCTGATTCTCTGCGGCGCGACCGGAAGCGGAAAGACGACTCTCCTGCGCCTCATGAAACCGGAGCTCTCGCCGAAGGGCGAAAGAGACGGAGAAATCCTTTATAGCGGAAAAAGTGTCGATTTGCTCACGCCCTCCGAAAGCATAAAAATCGGCTTTGTCTGTCAATCGGCCGAGCATCAGACGGTGACGGACAAGGTCTGGCACGAAATCGCCTTCGGGATGGAGAACCTTAAATTCACACAATCCGAGATGAGCCGCAGAATCGCTGAAATCTCCGGATACTTCGGCATAGATTCTCTCTTTGACAAGAATATTGCCGAGCTTTCTGGCGGTCAGAAGCAGACCGTAGCGCTCGCCTCTGTGCTCGCTATGAATCCCGATGTAATCATTTTTGATGAACCAACCTCCCAGCTTGATCCGGTCGCTGCGGGAGAATTTCTCTCCTCGCTCAAAAAACTCAATGACGAGCAGGGAATCACGATAATTATCACGGAGCATCGCCTTGAAAACGTGATGCCCCTCGGCAATAAGACTGCGGTCCTTGAAAACGGAAAAATCGGGATTTGCGGGGAAACGCGCGATGTTGTAAAGAAAATCGGGCGCGACGATTTCCTATTTGATTCACTGCCGGGCAGCGCAAAACTTTTCAATTTATTCTGCGGAGATGGAGAGTGTCCGCTGACGGTTCGTGAAGGGCGTGAATTTCTCGAAAAATCCGGGTTTTCCGCGCGCTTGTCATACGCAAGTTCTGCAGATTCAATTCCCGGAAAAAACGAAAAAATAAAAGACCCCGCACTGGAGATACGGGATGTCTGCTTCAGGTATTCAAAAGATGAGCCGGATGTGCTTTTCAACGCCTCGCTGACCGCCGCAAAGGGTGAGATTCTCTGTATTCTCGGCGCAAACGGCTCGGGAAAATCGACCCTGCTCTATACTGTATCGGGGCTGGTCCGCCCTTATGCAGGCAGAATAGAAATATTCGGCAAAAACATAAAGAAATACAGCGGACAGTCGCTCTACGACAACTGTGTTGCCCTGCTGCCGCAGAATGCGCAGTCCGTATTTGTAAAGAGCACGCTCGGGGACGAGCTTGCCGAAGCCGGCGCGGATTTCAGCATCATCCCATATGATTTGAGTTATGCTGCCGGTATTCATCCCTATGATCTCAGCGGCGGTGAAATGCAGCTTGCGGCGCTGGCAAAGGTTCTTGCTTCAAAGCCCCGCCTTCTCCTGCTCGATGAACCGACAAAAGGGCTGGATGCAAAAGCGAAGAGGACGGTCTGCGAAGTACTTAAATCTCTTAAAGATCAAGGGATTACGATTATTGCGGTCACGCACGATGTAGAATTCGCCGCTCTTTGCGCCGACCGCACGGCTATGTTTTTCAGAGGCAACGTCACGACGGTTGACGAGCCGCACAGATTCTTTGCCGAAAACATTTTTTATACAACGTCAATCAACCGCATCGTGTCGCCGTACAATCCCTTTATAGTCACCGTTGACGACGCGGAAAAATGTCTCGGAGGCTCGTGATGAATACAGAAAGAATCAGCCCTCTCAAAAAGACATTATCCGTTTTTATACCTTTTATCCTTATGCCCGCGCTCGTAATATCAGGGCTCTTCATTTTCAGAGCGAGAGGAATGCTCTGGATGATTACAGCCGTCTGCGCACTGACTCTCGTCATCTTCTTCTGCGGATTTGAAAAGAGAAAGACGGGCACCAGACGGCTGGTGCTGACAGCGGTTTTCATAGCCATCGCCTCAATCGGCAGGATTATCTGCTCCCCGCTTCCGGGAGTAAATCCGATAACGGCGGTGACTGTACTCGCGGCCGTTTATCTCGGCGGCGAAGCAGGATTTATGATCGGCGCTTTTTCGGCGCTCATCTCAAATGTTGCGGCATCTCAGGGCACCTGGACTCCGTTTCAGATGCTTGCCTGGGGGCTTATCGGGATGGTCGCAGGTATGCTCGGAGAATTTCTCAAAGGGCATAAAATCCGCCTGTGTGTCTATACTCTTACAGCGGGAGTTGCCTATTCGCTTATTATGGATATATTCACTGTTATATGGGAAATGAATGAATTCAGTCTCTCCGCATACCGGGCGGTAATCATCACAGCTCTTCCGTTTACTGCAACATACGCGCTCTCGAATGTGCTTTTTACACTGCTGCTCGAAAAACCCTTCCGCGAAAAACTCGGAAGGATAAAAATGAAGTATGAGATATAGATTATCCCCATCTGTTTTTCAGATGGGGATATGTCAGTTAAAACTTAAATGTCTTTGACACTACTTTATCGCTGAAACTCCACAATTCTTTTACTTCTACTACAATTTCTGTTTTTGAATCATTCAGCTCATATGCTTGTTCAACTTCAATAGACGCACCTTTTTTAATCGCTTTTGTGCTGTTATCGCTGTTATAAGGATCCCCGTCTCTGAGAAAATATGCGCTGTTTAACCCCACGTCATTTTGATATACTTCATCGTCAAATGCGGTAAAGAAAGCCGTCGGAGTATCATTTGTATTGTTCGTAAATTTATACGTGACTACAATTGCAGGCTTGTTATCGTATGTTGAAGTCATCCTTGCGTTCAAAATTTCTACCGAATACTGACCAAGGTCATTTTCTTTTGATTTGGTGGTATCAATGACTCCGGCTGATTTGGTTGTGGAAGAGCCGCTGTCGGATGAAGTATCATTGTCGCCGCTGCCGGCAGCTCCGATAATAATAAAAAGAAAAATTAAGATGATTAACCAGAACCACCATTTTTTATAGACCGGCTGAGGGTTCTTTGCACCGCAGTTGGGACATTTCTTTGCGCTTTTCGCTATCAGCTGACCACAGGATTTACAAGTTTTCATTTTGTTTGAATTTGGAGCAGGTGGATTAACGGGATTTGTCGGGTTGGCATTTGCTCTCGGAGCGCCGCAATTTGAGCAAAACCGACCTTCTCCGAATTCGTTTCCGCATTTTGGACAAATCATTTTATTTACCCCTTTCGGATTATTGTAAACATTATTTTACTGCAATTTGCGGTAAAAGTCAATATATGAATTCCCTGCGTGATAAAATCACTTAAACTATGAATGGCTCGGGTGATTATATGTATCAGCGAATCCGCGACCTCAGGGAGGAAAACGATAAAACTCAAAGGGAACTTGCGGAAATTCTCCATTGTTCTCAGCAGGTTTACAGCAATTATGAGCTCGGCCAGCGTGATATTCCGACTGATATTCTGATAAAGCTCGCCAAGTATTACGGCGTATCTACCGATTACATTCTCGGATTGAAGGATTCATAAAAATCAAGGAATGCCCAGATGAACGGGTATTCCTTTTTGTATTTCCGAAAAAGAACACGGGGAAGCTGTTGCCTCCCCATGCCATATACAACTCCCTGTGCTGCCGGAGCAGCGGGACGGAATTGTCCAATCAGTTTTTAAAGAAAAGATTGATGATGAATTTTACAAGGCCGGTGATATCAAGCGCAAATGAAGGAGCATTGAAATCGGAATCGCTGACACCGGTCGAAATCGACTCAATCTTGAGACCGATTGACTCGGTGGTATCAAACGACTGCTCCTGAAGGGTTTCCTCGTCAACGAGGTTAATCTTTGCGCCGACGAGCTTGTCGCCGCTGTAATAGAACGATGCAATACCGTTTTCGCCCTGACTTACGGCATAGAGCGCGATATAATAATTGAGCTCTTCAATGTTGAGCTCTCTTGCGAGTGCGATGAGAGCCTCAATATCCTTGCCTTCGATTTCCGCCTGCTTGCCCTGTTTTATTGCCTCTGCCGTAATCTTCTCGGCAATTACATCGGGAGAAACGGTGAGAATTTCGGCTTTGACAGTACCGTAGTTATTAAGGGAAACATCCTTTGTTTCTTTCAGGGTAAGAAGAGAAACCTTCTCTTTGTCAAGCTTTTCAAGAATGGGATAGAACTGATTTGCGATATCGTCGATATTGAAATTCTGACCGATTATCTCTTTGACATTGATCTTGAAAAACGCGAAATATCCGTTGAGCTCATTGCCGCTGCCGATAATCTTTACGTTGCTGAGAGGGCCGACATCACCCTTGGCGGCAATTTTTGTTTTGCCTTCGCCTTCAAATTTTGCTTTAGCTTCAACATTCTTGAGCGGAATTCCGGTTCCGGAGAAAGCGAAATCATCAAGTTTGACTGCAATGCTTTTGCTGTCAATAAAATCATTGAGGAATTTGATGCTCTTTGCCTCTGCTGCGAAAGCGGGCGCGGCGAGCATAGCCGCCATGACCAGCGCCAGAACTACGCTGATTATACTTTTGGCCTTTTTCATTACAACTGCCTCCTTAATAAAAACTCTTTTGAATATACCGCAGGTAATCTCTGCACATATAATTATAGTTTTCTCTCCGCGAAATTTCAACCGCACTCTTGTTGTCAAAAAATTAACAATTTGTGAACTGAAAACGGAATACTCCGCCAAAAGCAAAGTATTCCGTAATAACTGTATCAAAGCTTTTCATCCTTGCCGACAGCGTAGATTTCCTCTTCGCTCGCGCCGGCGTTCGCAAGGCGTTCTCTCTCTTCGAGAATTCTAATGACCTTCGCGTGCTTTTCGTCTGTGTAATCCCAGAAGAGCAGATACGGGAATATACAGAGAATATGACCCACAAGGTCAAACGCCATGCCTATCATCATGCACTTACTTCTGATATCGTCAACGAAAAGAATATCGTAGTCGGAAGTAAAACCGACGCGGTAGAATAGAATCGGGATAATAAGGCTGATTATCGCTCCGAAGGGACCGGTAAACCAGCCGACAACGCCCGCATAGTTTTCGAGTCTCTCGCCGGAAAGATACATCTGATAGTCTCTCAGGCGAACGCCCATATCGTTATCCGCAAGGTCGAGCGCGCTCTTGAGCATATCGCCGATACACAGGGAAATAAGCATAATGAGGCCGCTCATAAAATAATTATCCTTGAAGAAATAGAAGGCGCAGATATATCCGAAGCACTGCCCCGCAAGCACAAGACGCTTGAAAAGAACAAGGGTTCTGTATTGGAATTTCTTTCTTATCCAGGGAGCGAGGAACGCTCCGGGATTACCCATCATTGAGATAAGATTCTGAACGATTACATAGATGATTCCTCTCTCGCGCCAAGTATAGATAAGAATTATATCCTTGACGGCGAGCGAGCCGTTGCCCAAAGCATCGATAAGACCGGAAATCGCATTTATCCAGTGATATTTATTCTTGAGGACTCCGGCGATTGCGTCCCAGAACGGGATATATTTTTTCTTTTCTATCGGGGGCTGCGGAATTCTCTCCTTGATATTACCGATACCGCTGAACATAAGCAACGTGCAGAGCATCATCATAATCGGGATAATGTATCTGTATGTATTGATATTCGTTATATCGCCCGTGAAAGTGGAAGCGAGAAGCGGAAGCACGGAAACAACAAATACCGAATTGAAAAGATGGCTGAGCTTTTCCGGATAGCAGCGCACAAGCATCCTTTCATGGGCGTTGGGCGAAATGTTACTCGAAATCGCCGACGCTCCGCCCGTATAGGTAAACATTCCATAGAGCGAGAAGAGGAGATAAAGCATCCATACTCTCTCGTAGAGCGGCTTCTCATAGAGAGGAAGCCAGCAGATAAGCAGAACAAGTATCATCGCGGGGATAACATTCGGGTACGCGAAAAGTTTGTATCTGCCGAGTTTCGGCAACCATCTTTTGCGGATGAATATCGCTCTCGCTCCGCCGTAGCCGCAGACAAGCCAGTGAGCGCCGAAAATTTTGAGGGTGTTCCTCATATTTATACCCGGGAAGGATTCAAGATAATTGCGCATTCTCTCGGGGAAGGGAATGATATTTGAAAAATCAAATACGAGGAATAGTATTCCCAACGCAGTGAAGAAGAAATACAGAACATACATCTTCTTTTCCGTCTTTTTCGGCAGGAAACCCAGATTATCCGAAATAATCATATTAAGGATACTCCAGAAATAGCCCTGAACCATAAAGAAAGCCCCTATTATCGAAAAGGTCAGAACGGGGATTTCATAATAGAAAATTACAAGGAAACAGCCGGTGCCGAACGAAAGATAGCCGAGCACTCTCTGAAGGGAATGGTCTCCGCCGACTCCGAAGAAAACGGAGAGATACTCTTTATAGGGCACATATTTGCCCGGGGCGGGTGTGTTCCAATGGTCTTTGAACTCATTGAAAAACGATTTGAGTTTTGCGCCTTTGCCTGCACCTGCCATTATTCATCCCCTCCTTCCTCTGAATCTTCCGTATTATCCGTGCTTTCGGGCTCCTCCGCGGGATTCTCCTGCATTTCCAGAGCACCCGCCTCAACATAGGACTGATGGATTGCTTCCTTCTCTTTCTTGATCGCTTCGAGTTTTCTTTTGCCTCTCTTCGTCATAAGGAAATCTTCCTTGAACATTGCCCTTATAACCTGAACGCCGATATAAAGGAAGCCGGGAATAAAGAAGAATACCATAATCAGCTTTATGAAGGTGGTGTTGACTTCGCTCTTTGAGGAGTTTGAGGAATTGGTCGGCTCCGCATTCTTCGCGGCCTCCTCGGCCTCTTTTGCATCTCTGTCATAGAGCTCCTGATTGTATTTATCGCATTCCTCGCGGGTGGTACCCCAGAGCGGCGGATCTGCCTCAAATTTATTGTCGCTTCTGGCCTGCCATCTGCCGCCCAGATCGAGGCCATCGTCTGATTTCGCGCCCATGTAGTATTTCAGATCGTTATTGCATTTATAGAAAGCGTGGTGACCGATATGCTTAACCGTTTCGGGAATGAAGATTGCATAGCGCATATTTTCACAGTAACTGAAGGCGTCATTTCCGATGGATTCAAGCGAATCGGGAAGGCGGATGAGCGAAGTTCCGTAGCATTTGAAAAATGCCATATTGCCGATTTCTTTCACACTGTCGGGCAGATTGATTTCAATAAGTCTGTCACATTTATAGAAGGCGTTGCCCGCGATTCTCTCAACTCCGTCGGGAACCGTATACTTCTCGTCACAGCTCCATGCCTTCTCAACTTTGAGCGAGCCCGCAGTCTTTTCCTTGAGAACATAGTAAGTGCCGATATAAGGGGCGGTAACCTTCTTTTCAAGCATTTCATCAAACATCGCCTGCGTAAAATCGTCACCGTTGGTTTCTCTTATCTGCTTATGAAGGGCCGTGAATAATTCGGCATCGTCCTTACCATTGATATCATAGTTTTCCTTGACATCGAGGCCGATATTCCTGACATCGCCGTATTCGGCGATATCATCATAGACAAGCTGTGTGCAGCGGCAGATAGGATAGAGAATCATCGTCTTCATATCCTTGGTATAAAGTACACCGTCAACATCACAGTAATTCGGATTCGCCTCGTCAACATAAACCGCGCGAAGCTGCTTGCAGTAAACAAAAGCCTGCTCATCGATATGCTCAACAGTCGGCCCTATATAGATATATTTGACGTATTCGTCGCTGACAAGGGTATAGTTGTCAACCCCGATGACATCCTTGCTCTCATCGGGAACCCAGTTGCCGTTTACCTTTGAATACGGATGGTCGATATGAATCTCGGGAGTACTGCCGTTTCCGTTGAAGCCGTCAAAGACATAGCCCGATTTGCCCGTATCTTTATAATTTTCGATATATGAAAATTCATAAGTCGGGCGGGAGATCATATTGAACGACATAAAAACAGAGGCGCCGATAAACAGCACCAGCAGACAAACAATGAGGACCTTCTGTTTTGTTTTCATTCCTTCACTTCGCCTTCATTTTACTGTATTTAATAATTATATACTATTATATTTCATTTTACAATAATATATTTGTGAAAAACGTAAATAAATCATTCACTTTTGTTTGACTTTAAGATGTATTCGTAATAAAATAATACTATGGATGAAAGGAGAACAATTTATGCTTTACAGAATTGAAAATGAATATCTCACATGTGAAATCAACGATTTCGGCGCTGAACTTCACTCTTTGAAATCGAAAGAAAACGGCAAGGAATATATCTGGCCCGGCAGGGAAGAAATATGGTACGGTCAGGCACCGATACTTTTCCCGGTAATCGGTCAGCTCAACGGCAACAGGTATTTTTACGACGGCAGGGAGTATTCAATGCCGAAGCACGGCCTCGCAAGAAAACTTGTTTTCGATGTGGTTGAATGTGCAGGTGCAAGAGCGGTATTCTCGCTTAAGAGCAATACTGACACGCTGGAAAAATACCCGTTTGAATTTGAATTGCTCGCGGTCTTTGAGCTTGAAGGCAATTCGCTGAAAAATACGCTCTCCGTTATTAATAGGGACGGTAAAACCATGTATTTCTCAATCGGAGCGCATCCTGCTTTCAACTGCAAATTGGGAGATGTAATTGAATTTGAACAGCCGGAGACAGTCTGCACCGAGCGAATCGACAGCACGAATCTGCTCATAGATAAAAAATTCCCTCTGCTCGACAACGAGAGAGAGATAGTGATAACAAAAGAAATCTTTGAGCCCGACGCATTGATTATTTCGGGGCTGAAATCGAAAAAACTGCGTTTGAAAGGCGAAAACGAAATCGAATTCACTTTCGGTGACGCGCCCGTGCTCGGAATCTGGGCGAAGCCCGGCGCTCCTTATGTCTGCATTGAGCCGTGGCACGGCATCAACGACTCGCACGAGGTGAAGGACGACATCTCAAAGAAGCGTGAAATCCGCTCACTCGCCCCGGGAGAAATATTTGATTTCCCGTGGAAAGCGGAAATAATAAAATAACAGATAAAAGGCACGGTCAGACCGTGCCTTTCTTTTTATTCGATATTCAGTTTCGCGAGTTTTCCGGTCACATCATTTATCAGCGCAGCGGTAGAGAGATCGGGAACGCCGGCAACCTGATTCTCGCATTTATTCATCGGAACAAGAATTCTCACGGCATCCGCCTGTCCGATTGCAACTGCCATATCCGGCGTTATTTCGCCGAAGAGTGAATCCGCAATTACAATGCCGACAGGGCCGATAATTACGTCAGCGCTCCTGCAGGCGACTTTTACGGGGTTTTCTCCTGTTGCTGCGTTATCCGCGCCCGCCTTCAGCATTGCGAGGGTAGCGGCGGAATTTGTGCCGACGGCGGTTATTTCAGCTCCCGCAATTTTTGATTTGACCGATTTTATTATCTGGGCTCCGAGCTGACCGCCCTGCCCGTCAATTACAAGAATTTTCATAGTCTTTTCCTCAATAAACCAGATTGATTGGACTGCCTTCGGCGAACGCCCTGATATTCTCCTTGCAGATTTCCATCAGACGAACACGCGTTTCATAACCCGCCCAGGCAATATGGGGAGTAATCGAGCAGTTCGGCAGAGAACAGAGCGGATTATCCTTTTCGGGAGGTTCTTTATGCATAACATCGAGTCCCGCCGCGGCAATTTGTCCGTTTTTAAGAGCGTCTGCCAGCGCATTTTCATCGATTACGGGTCCGCGTGAAGTATTTATCAGCATAGCGGTTTTCTTCATTTTCGAGAGGAATTCCGCATTCACCATATCCTGTGTTTCGGGAGTGAGCGGGGTATGAATCGTGATAAAATCCGAGCTTGCTATGAGCGTTTCCCTGTCTGTGAATTCGACTCCTTCGGTCGGTTGAGGATGATTCGTCTGCACGAGAACCTTCATTCCGAAAGAGACGGCGATTTTTGCGACCGCTTTGCCGATTTTGCCGAAACCGATTATGCCCAGCGTTTTGCCGTCAAGCTCGTAGATCGGGGCGACCTGATATGAAAAATCGGGATTTGACGCCCATTCGCCTGCGTGAACGGAAGCGGAATGCTCGGCTACTCTGTTTGTATAGGCAATGATATGCGCGAAAACATTCTGCGCGACTGCCATTGTGCTGTAGGTCGGAATATTGCAGACAGGAACACCGATTTCTTTGCAGTATTCCCAGTCAACCACATTATACCCGGTGCTCAGCAGTCCGACATATCTCAGATTTTCGATTTTTTCGAGCGTCGCTCTCGTCAGCGGTGTCTTGTTTGTAATTATCACATCGCAGCCGGCGCATCTCTCGTCAATAAGCTCCGCCGGAGTGCGGTCAAAAACCTTATATTCGCCGTATCCGCCGAGCCAGTCCCACGAGAGGTCGCCCGGATTCTCGGCATATCCGTCAAGAATTACAATTTTCATTTTCTTCACCTCAAGCCGATTATATCATATATTTCCGCCGATTGCACCAGTTTTTTATTTTTGTTTACTACGGTTTTGATCCCTTCCGTTTTTCACACTAAAAGTATTGACACTTTTAATGTAAAAAAAGTATAATAAAGGCGGATTAAATTCAAGGAGGTCTTGTTATGGAACAGCAGGGTCGTCAGAAGAATGTGACCGGTCAGGGCAAGCCGATTTACAAGCGCGGTGAGGGGCTCGGATCGGGTCCTGTCGGCAGACAGGAAGGATATCACGGCAGAGGAAATCCGTCCCCGTCATCAGGCGGTTCGCAGGGCGGAGGAGGCCCCGTGCGCTCAGGCGGCGGAAGAAAGGGCGGGATAATCGCCATACTTCTTGCTCTGCTGCTCGGAGGCGGCGGATTCGGCCTGAGCAATCTGCTCGGAGGCGGCAACGGCACTCCGTCAAATAACACAACACCGACAGCAAGCGTTTTCAGCGCATTCACCAACAGCACCGTTTCATCCGACTGGGTAGTGCCTGCCAACACCGGCAAGCTCGACAAATCGGTCGCTGAAGGCGCGCGTGCAAAGAGAACCGTTATTTACGGCGACAGCAGAGACAAAGCGACCGTTATGGTCTATATGTGCGGCACCGACCTTGAAACAAGAGGCGGAATGGCGAGCAACGATATGAGGGAAATGGCCGCGGCCACAATCGGCAGCAATGTAGATGTCATCATCTATACAGGCGGCTGTACTTCATGGAAAATCAGTCAGATAAGCAACAGCGTAAACCAGATATGGAAAATTGCGAACGGCAATATGCAGTGCCTTGTTCAGAATGACGGCAGAGACCCGATGACCAAGGCGACAACGCTTACCAAATTCATAAACTACTGCACCAAGAATTATCCGGCAAACCGCAATATGCTTATAATGTGGGATCACGGCGGCGGCTCAATTTCAGGCTTCGGCTATGATGAGAGAAACAAAACTGCCGGCTCACTGACTCTTAAAGGAATCAACGACGCGCTCAAGGCATCGGGCACAAAATTCGATTTCATCGGCTTTGACGCCTGCCTTATGGGAACTCTTGAAAATGCCCTGATGCTCGATAATTACGCCGATTATCTTATCGGCTCGGAGGAAACTGAGCCCGGCGTCGGCTGGTATTACACAAACTGGCTGACCGCTCTTTCAAAGAATCCTTCAATGGAGACTGTTGAAATAGGCAAAATCATAGTTGATGATTTCGTTTCTTTCTGCAATCAGAAGTGTCCCGGTCAGAAGACCACGCTCTCTGTGGTTGACCTCGCGGAACTGACTGCTACCGTTCCCGCAGAATTCAGCAAGTTCGCGACCGAAACAGTTTCAAAACTTAAGGGCAAAGAATACAAGGCGGTTTCCGATGCGAGAGCAAATACCCGCGAATTCGCGGTATCGAGCAAGACAGACCAGATTGACCTCGTACACCTCGCATATAATATCGGCACCGATGACGCAAAGGCGCTCGCAGACGCTCTTCTCGGCGCAGTAAAATATAATAAGACTTCTTCCTCCATAAGCAATGCCTACGGTCTCGCAATCTATTTCCCGTATAAGAAGGCCTCAAGAGTACCCAGCGCAGTTCAGGCTTATGAAGCTCTCGATATTGACAGCAATTATACCGAATGCATCAAGTCCTTTGCTTCACTTGAAGCCGCGGGTCAGGTTGTGGCGCAGGATTCACAGCCCGCTTCTCCGCTGCCCTCGCTGCTCGGCCAGTTCGCGGGCCAGTCGCCCTCCTCCGGCGTCGATATCACAAGTATTCTCGGCAGCTTCCTCGGCGGCGGCTCAACCTCCTCTTCACCGGCCCTCGGCGGGCTCGGTGACCTTGCAGGCCTTGCGGGCTCGTTCCTCGGCAGAAAT
The DNA here is from genome assembly GCA_902792905.1 of Oscillospiraceae bacterium. Lineage (GTDB taxonomy): Bacteria > Bacillota > Clostridia > Oscillospirales > Acutalibacteraceae > CAG-177. The sequence goes on along the minus strand of CADBBH010000009.1, from coordinate 44,750 downwards.
CTTGATGTTGATCTTGCGGCCGAAACGATTTCGGGCAACCAGCTTGACACTTCAAACTTTGCCTGGACAAAGGTCGGCGGCAACTATCAGATGACTCTCAGCGAAGGTCAGTGGAAACAGATTCATTCGCTTGAGCTCAATCTCTTCTATGACGACGGCAATGGCTATATCGATATGGGCCTTGACAATGTATATAAGATAACCGACGAAGGAGCTCTTGTAAGCGATTTCAGCGGAACATGGCTCGCCATCGACGATCAGCCCGTTCCCTATTATCATATTGATACTTTCAAAGAAACAACCACCGGCAGAGTGCCCGTACTGCTCAACGGCGAGAGGGCAAATCTGATTATCGTATTCGATAAGGAGCATCCCGAAGGATACATCGCCGGCGCCCGCAGAGATTACAGGGACGGCGAGACCGAGACGGTTGCCAAAGGTATGGAAGCGCTCAACAAGGGCGACAAGATTGAATTTGTCTGTGACTATTACACCTATGACGGCGAGTATCAGGATTCATATCTTTACGGCGAAGAATTAATCTACAACGGCAATCATAAGATTTCCGATGTCTATGTCCCCAATCCCGAAAAATGCTCGGCGACATATCTTGTGACCGATATTTATGATAATGAATACTGGACACCGGTAATTCCCAATGACTGATATGAATAAAACTGTTCTGATACTTGTTGACGGGATGCGCCCGGATTCCCTTGAGGCGTGCGGGCATCCCTTCGTTAAAGAAATGCTTTCTGAAAGCGTGTATTTCCCGGCGGCGCAGACGGTTATGCCGTCTGTCACCCTGCCATGCCACATGTCGCTGTTTCATTCTGTGGAGCCCGGGCGGCACGGAATTCTCACTAATACCTACGTGCCGCAGGTGAGGCCGGTGAACGGAATCTGCGAAGTCCTCCGCAGAGCAGGCAAAAAATGCGCTCTCTTTTATAACTGGGAGGAAATCAAGGATCTGGCGCGCCCCGATTCGCTCGCTTATTCCTGCTATGTTTCAGGGCATATTTACAGCTATGAAAATGCCAATCCGCGGATTGCAGGCCTCGCTAAGGATTACATTGCTTCGGATCTGCCCGATTTTACCTTCGTATATCTCGGCTGGTCAGACGCGGCGGGTCATAATTCGGGATGGATGAACGATGAATACCTGCGCGCGGTAAGCGGCAGCTGGGGCTGTATAGAAACAATATGCCGGGGAATCCCCGATGATTATACCGTCATCGTCACCGCTGATCACGGCGGTCACGACAGAACTCACGGCTATGATATTCCCGAAGATATGACAATTCCCGTAATTGTCCGCCTGCCGTCAAAGGAAAACGCGGTCAAAGACGGCGGAAGCATCCTTGATATTGCCCCGACCGTCGCCTCCCTGCTCGGCGTTGATTCCGATCCCGAATGGGAAGGAAAAATTCTGGATATATAAAAGTCCGTTTTTTCGCCTCTCATATCGTGAAAACAATATTTGACAGACAGGAGATTGAATGCAATGAATAATTTTAAGGATTATTATGATTTTATCGCTTTAATCTCCAGGGAATTCCTTAAAAAGCACAAAGTTTACAAATACCGGACCAAAAAAGTTGAAGAAATGGATGATGAGCAGGTAATATCAGCGTGTAATTGGTATTATGAGGAAAACAATCTGGCAGAAGAATTCCATAACTATTGCAACCGTGAATGGAATGAACATATGGGCAGGAAATACCTTGGTAAAACTATACGCGTTACAGTTGACAGACCGCTCGGCTCACATCATCCGGAACACAAGAATTTGGTTTATCCCGTGAATTACGGATATTTTGAAGGGCTGAGAGCTCCTGACGGAGAATGGCAGGATGTCTATATCCTCGGCGTTTATGAAGCAGTTAATTCATTTGAGGGAAAAGTAATTGCCGTTATTCACAGGCTCGATGACATCGAAGATAAATGGGTTGTCTGTCCCGATGAATACAGTTTTACCAAGGAAGAGATTTTCGAAGCCACAGAGTTTCAGGAAAAATACTATAAGATTGAGATTCTAATGTAGAAGAATTCAGCCCGCAGGATGATGCAGTTGTTCATAAACCGGTAATTTAAATATTGTTACTGCGGACTGTTTACATGGTTGGTAATAAAAGGATTCAAGAATTCTCCGGTTGCATTTCTGCTGCCGGAGATATTCTTTTCCTTGATTCTCGGGCAGTCATGATAGAATACTGAATAAAATAATAATTATTATTTTAACATACAAAATTTATTTCTTTCTTAATTAATAATCGGTCTTGCGGAAAGACTGCGGAAACCGATAATATGAATTAAAAGCAAAAAACATGCCAGGTTTGTCTTTTAATCATCCTGCACAAAAAGTATTCATCATATCAAATCACATTTCACGCATTTTCCGATTTTGATTCAATCTGCCATAATACGGTTGACAAAGAAATAATACGGGCGTAAAATGTAAGCAACGAAGGCAAAGGCGTCTATGGGTTTCGGCTCACAGACGCCTTTTCTGATTATATTGCCATTAGTATTATTTAAGCAACGGCGCTTTTCCGCTAAGGAAGAGCGCCCCTTTTTGTTTCAGAGGAGGTTGATACCATGACAAATAACGTTGTCTGCGGTAACTTTTTCGGAGAATGGTTCCCGGACGGGAATAATGAATGTGAAATAATGAATTAAAAACTAAAATAACGGAGGAAATAATTATGAGCAAAATCACAAAAGAAGAAATCCTGAAGAGCGCAAAAGAAAATAATGTTGAGTTTATCCGGCTTCAGTTTACGGACCTGTTCGGTATTATGAAGAATATAGCTGTTACGGTTTCGCAGCTGGAAAAAGCGCTTGATAATGACTGTATGTTCGACGGCTCGTCAATTGACGGCTTTGCAAGAATTGACGAAAGCGATATGTATCTTCATCCCGACCTTGATTCCTGGGCAATCGTTCCCTGGAGAAAGCATCACGAGATTCAGACAGGCCGTCTCATCTGTTCTGCTTATAAGGCTGATAACAAAACTCCCTTTGACGGAGACCCGAGAAACATATTCAAGAGAGTAATAGACGAAGCGGCAGCGGAAGGCTACGGATTCAATGTCGGTCCCGAATGCGAGTTTTTCCTTTTCAAACTTGACGAGAGCGGCAAGCCGACCATGCAGACAGGCGACGAGGCGGGTTACTTTGACCTTAACCCCATAGATCACGGCGAAAACTGCCGCAGGGATATCTGCCTGGCGCTTGAAAAAATGGGCTACACAATCGAGGCGTCTCATCACGAGGTTGCCGAAGGTCAGCACGAGATTGACTTCCAGTTCGGCGACGGTCTGACTACAGCCGACAGGGTTATGACCTTCAAACACGTTGTTAAAACCTATGCCACAAAGCACGGCCTTCACGCGACATTTATGCCGAAGCCGATTTACGGAATCAACGGCAGCGGTATGCATACGAATATGAGTCTCTACGATATCAAGACAGGCAAAAATCTGTTTGACGATCCCGAAGGCGAACTCGGTCTTTCAAAAGAGGCATATTCTTTCATCGCCGGCATTATGGATCACATCAAGGGCATGGCGGTATTCTCAAACCCGACCGTCAACTCATATAAGCGCCTTGTTCCCGGCTATGAAGCGCCGAGCTATCTGGTATGGAGCACATCCAACCGTTCCTGTCTCGTCAGAATTCCCGCTGCGAGAGGCAAGGGAACGAGAGTTGAGCTTCGCTGCCCGGACCCCACCTGCAACCCCTATCTTGAAATGGCGCTCTGCCTTGCCGCAGGCCTTGACGGCATAAAGAGAGGACTTGTTCCCAAACCCGCTTATGATAAGAATGTTTTTGTCCTCTCCGAAGAAGAACTGGCTGAAGAAGGCATCGATTGTCTTCCCGGCACTCTTGAGCAGGCAATTGCCGAGGCCGAGAAAGACCCGTTTATCAAGAAAGTAATCGGCGAGCAGGCTTTTGACAACTATATCAAGGGCAAGAAAGCGGAGTGGGATGATTACAGAACCAAGGTCAGCCAGTGGGAAATCGAAAAATACATGATTAACTATTGATTTCCGCTTGAAAAACACGACGCTCCTCTACATTTTTCCTCAGGGAATGCCCTTTAAAATGCCGAGGGCATTCCCCCACTTGAATAATCCGGCGGCGTATTAACTGTGCATTCGCCGCATATTATATTAAGGAAAGAGAATTATATATATTATGAATGAATCAATATTTACCGCCGTTACACAAAGCGTATTCGGCGTATGGTTTCTGATCGGGGCGGCGCTTGTATTCTTTATGCAGTGCGGCTTCGCGATGGTCGAAAGCGGATTCACAAGGGCCAAGAACGCCGGCAATATAATAATGAAAAACCTGATGGACTTCTGCATCGGCGCCATTATGTTTATTTTGCTCGGCTTCGGCCTGATGATGGGCGAAGAGTGCCTCGGCGGGTTTATCGGCATGCCGACTCTCGGAGTTTTCACCGATTACGCTCATTTCGACTGGTCAAATTTCGTTTTCAATCTTGTCTTCTGCGCTACGGCCGCTACGATAGTTTCGGGCGCTATGGCCGAAAGGACGAAGTTTTCTTCATACTGCATCTATTCCGCGGTAATTTCTGCAGTGGTTTATCCGATAGAAGCCGGCTGGATATGGAATTCAGACGGCTGGCTCGCGAAACTCGGCTTTCATGATTTTGCCGGTTCAACGGCAATTCATATGGTCGGCGGTATAGCCGCGTTTATAGGAGCCGCGATGCTCGGCCCGAGAATAGGAAAATATAAAATCGATAAGGCAACGGGCAAAAAGACGGCAAGGGCAATTCCGGGCCATAATCTGACCGTCGGCGCGCTGGGCGTATTCATACTTTGGTTCGGCTGGTATGGCTTTAACGGCGCAGCCGCGACTGATACAGATATGCTCGCCTCGATTTTTGTAACGACAACTCTCGCTCCGTCGGTTGCGACCGTTGTTACCATGATATTCACCTGGATTAAAGACGGTAAACCCGATGTTTCAATGAGCCTCAACGCATCGCTTGCGGGACTTGTGGCAATAACAGCGCCCTGTGACTGCACCGACGCTCTCGGCTCGATAATTATCGGCGCCGTTTCGGGGATTCTGGTTGTAGTCGCGGTTGAAGTGATAGATAAGATACTTCATATAGACGATCCCGTCGGCGCGTGCGCCGTTCATCTCGCAAACGGCATGTGGGGTACTTTCGCTGTCGGCCTTTTCTCGACCGGCGCGAACGGTGTCGGAAAAGGATTATTCTACGGCGGCGGCTTCAGGCAGCTCGGTCTGCAGGCTCTCGGCTTTGTCAGCGTCGCCGCTTGGACGGTATGCACAATGCTGATTGTGTTCACGGCAATCAAAAAATTCCACGGCCTGCGTGTCAGCGAAGAAGAGGAAATCAAAGGTCTTGACGCTACAGAGCACAATCTTCCCTCAGCTTATGCCGATTTTATGCCGGCTATGGCGGTCGCGACCTCCGCTTCAATGAAGGCAATACTGCCCGACGCGAAAGATGTCACGCCTCTCGTTCCCGCTCAACCTGTGGAAACGGCCGTTCCGGTTGAATCATATATTGCAAAGAGCAAACCCGCCCTTACTAAAATAGTTATGGTATTCAATCCCGCGCGGTTTGAAGCGGTCAAAGACGCAATGAATGATATCGGCGTTACGGGAATGACGGTAACAAACGTTATGGGCTGCGGCACTCAGAAAGGCCATAACATCAAGAAATACAGAGGCGTTGAGATAGAGGAAATGAATCTCAATCCGAAGATGAAGCTTGAAATGGTTGTCTCGGCAGTGCCCGTGCAGGATGTTGTTGACGCCGCGCGCAGGGTGCTCTATACAGGCAATATCGGCGACGGCAAAATCTTTATCTATGAGGTTGACGATGTCGTCAAGGTCCGCACCGGAGAGCGCGGTTATGACGCTCTTCAGGGTGAGGACGATATCTAAAAGCATAATACAGGCAATTAAGGGCAGTTTTACGCTGCCCGGATATTGCTTTTTAAGAACAATTATAAAGGAAGTCTGATTATGTTAAAGGAAGGGCAGATAAGAATTCCGTCGGGCTGCGCTATTGCCGCGATTATCGACAGAAAAGGCGGAATGATAAACGGCTCGGAAATAATCAAATCCATCGCGCTTATGCATGACCGCTCAAACGGTCTGGGAGGCGGTTTTGCCGCCTACGGAATCTATCCCGAGCACAAGGATGAATATGCGTTTCATATCTTTTACGAAAACGCTCAGGCGCATCAGGCGTGCGAGGAGTTTCTCTTCAAGCATTTCAACATAGATGTTGCCGAGAGAATTCCGACAAGGACAGTCGATTCAATAAGCAACGGCCCCGATATCTGGCGCTATTTCGGCAGAGTCAACAGAGTCCGTATGAAGAATTCGCGGCTTGATGAAAGCGAATATGTTGTTCAGTGCGTAACGCGCGTGAACTCTTCTTTTGACGGCGCATATATTTTCTCTTCGGGCAAGAATATGGGCTGTTTCAAAGCCGTCGGCTATCCCGAGGATGTCGGCGAATTCTATATGCTCGATAAATATGACGCTTATCTCTGGACCGCTCACGGCCGTTTTCCGACCAATACTCCCGGCTGGTGGGGCGGAGCCCATCCTTTCAACATTCTCGACTGGTCAATAGTTCATAACGGCGAGATTTCAAGCTACGATACAAACAGAAGATATATCGAGCAATTCGGTTATAAATGCACCATGCAGACAGATACGGAAGTTATCACCTATCTCTTTGACCATCTGATAAGGCATCACGGTCTGCCGGCGAATGTAGCCGCGGATGTTCTCACCGCTCCCGAATGGGATGAGATAGACAGAATGGACGCTGAGAGCAGAGAGTATTTCACAAATCTGCGGGCAATCTACAGCGGAGCGCTGGTGAACGGACCGTTTTCCGTAATCCTCGGCTCAAACAAAGGACTGCTCGCCATCAACGACCGTCTCAAACTGCGTTCTCTGACAGCGGCGGTTAAAGGCGACAGAGCGTATTTCGCGAGCGAGGAGAGCGCAATAAGAATTATCTGCCCCGAACCCGAAAAGGTCTGGTCCGTAAGCGGAGCGGAGCCGGTATTTGTTCCGCTTGAAATTGATGAAAGGGAGGATGATTAAATGTCTGTCAATTACATCCCACGCAGATTCACGGTCATCCGCGATAAGGAGCGCTGTATAAATTGCGGCTGCTGTGTGCGCCAGTGCTCAAATGATTGCCATTTATTTGCCGATGACGGAAAAACGGTTATCTCCGATTCGAATTCCTGCGTTGCCTGCCACAGATGTGTTGATTTATGCCCGACCGGCGCGCTTAGAATCGAAAAATATGTATGCGATTACAGAGAAAACGCCAACTGGACACCGCAGTATCAGCAGCAGATCTGCCGCCAGGCGGAGACGGGAGGAGTCCTGCTTGCGGGTATGGGAACGCCCAGGGATTATCCCGTCTATTGGGATAAAATCCTGCTCAACGCTTCCCAGGTAACAAATCCTTCCATCGATCCTCTGCGCGAGCCTATGGAAATCCGCACTATACTCGGCAGAAAGCCCGAAAAGCTGACCGTTGAGAAAAAAGGAAAATCTACCGTTGATATGCCGCCGCAGGTTGTCCTCGAAACTCCGGTTATGTTTTCGGCAATGAGCTTCGGCTCAATAAGTCTGAACGCTCAGAAATCACTCGCTATGGCGGCGAAGGAGCTCGGCACGCTTTTCAATGTAGGCGAGGGCGGACTTCATCCGGATTTGAAACCCTTTACAGACAGAGCGATAGTTCAGGTCGCTTCGGGCAGATTCGGAGTTTACAGCGATTATCTAAATAATTCAAAATTCGTTGAAATAAAAATAGGTCAGGGTGCAAAGCCCGGAATCGGCGGCCATCTGCCCGGTGAAAAAGTAAGCGTTGAAGTTTCGAACGCCAGAATGATTCCCGAGGGCAGCGACGCGATTTCGCCCGCGCCTCATCATGATATTTATTCAATCGAAGATCTGCGCCAGCTTATCTGGGCAATCAAACAGGCAACCGGAAACAAAAAGCCGGTATCCGTCAAAATAGCGGCTGTTCACAATGCCGCGGCAATAGTTTCGGGCTGTGCGAGAGCGGGCGCCGACATTGTCGCGATTGACGGCTTCAGAGGCGGAACGGGCGCGGCTCCGGTAAGAATAAGGGATAATGTCGGTATTCCTATAGAACTTGCTCTGGCATCTGCCGATCAGCGCCTTCGCGATGAAGGAATACGCTCGCGCATATCGCTTGTTGCCGCGGGCTCATTCAGATGCTCTGCGGATATAGTCAAAGCGATTGCTCTGGGCGCTGATGCCTGCTACTGCGCTTCGGCTCCGCTGATAGCTATGGGCTGCCATATGTGCGGAACCTGTAACACCGGCAAATGCAACTGGGGAATCGCTACCCAGCGGCCTGAACTTACAAAGCGCCTCAATCCCGATATTATGTATAAACGCGTTGTGAATCTCATAACCGCGTGGAATCACGAAATTAAAGAGATTATGGGCGGAATGGGTATCAATTCCATTGATTCTTTAAGAGGCAACAGACTGATGCTCAGAGGAATAGGTCTGAGCGAAAAAGAACTTGAAATACTCGGCATCAGACACGCGGGCGAATAGGAGGCGGTGAAATGAAAAGAATATATGCGATAGAAGAACTCTGCCTCAACTGCCGTCTCTGCGAGGTTCACTGCAAAACGGCTCACTCTGTTTCAAAAGACATAATCAGGGCAAATAAATATGAAGAGCCCGCTCCGGCATCGAGGGTAACGGTTTACGGCGATAATATGCGCTCCCTGGCGCTGAACTGCCGCCACTGCGACGATCCCAAATGCGTAAAGGCCTGTATTACCGGCGCTATGACAAAGGACGCAAAGACCGGCATTGTCTATGTTGATGAGGATAAGTGCATCGGCTGTATGACCTGCCTTGCGGTATGTCCCTACGGCTGTATCAAAGAGGGCAAGACTGCCGTCAAATGCGATTTATGCAGGAATGAGGCGGAGCTGGCGTGCGTTAAAAACTGCCCGAATCACGCTCTCATCTATACCGATTCAGGAGATGATATCAAATGAAATATATAATAATAGGAGCTTCAGCGGCGGGTCTTGCCTGCGCAGAGCAGATAAGAAAAGAGGATAAAGACGGCACGATAACCGTTTTCACAAAAGAGAATTATCTGCCCTACAGCCGTCCGTCAATCAGCTATTATCTCAAAGGCGCTGTAAAAGAGAGCGGAATGTATCTGCGAAAAAATTCCTTTTATAAAACAAACGGCATTGAAATAATAACCGGTGTTGAGATAGAATCAATCGACAGGCAGGCAAAAACCGTTAAAGCGGGAAGAAAAAAATATTCTTACGATAAGCTCTGCATCTGCACCGGTTCAAAGCCTTTTATACCGCCTATGAAGAATGTTTCCTGCAAAAGCAACGCTATGAACTTCCTCGATCTTGAATCGGTCAAAAAGATTAAAACAAAGGCGGATAAGAACACAAGAGCCGTTGTAATCGGAGCCGGACTTATCGGAATGAAGGCGGCGGAAGGGCTTTCAAAAATCTGCAAAAGCGTTGATGTTGTTGAACTTGCTCCGCGTGTTCTGCCCTCGATACTCGATGAAAAATCGGCCGTATCCGTCAAAAAATATCTAGAAACACAGGGGCATATAAAATTTCATCTTGAGCGCACGGTCGCGCAGGCGAAAAGCAGTTCGGACAGAATAACCTCCGTTATCCTTGACAGCGCAGAGGAGCTCGCCTGCGATCTGCTTATTCTCGCCGTCGGTGTCCGCCCCGAAACCGCGCTTGCGGAGAAAGCGGGCCTTGAAGTCAACAGAGGAATAATCACCGATCCCGGAACAATGCAGACAAGCGATGAAAACATCTACTCTGCCGGCGACTGCACTGTTTCGGAAGATATGCTTGACGGCAGCAGGAGAGTTATCGCGCTCTGGCCCAACGCTGTCAATCAGGGCATTGCCGCAGGTTCTCAGATGGCGGGCGGCAGCATCAGAATTGACGGAAGTTATTCGGTAAACGCCATCGATTTTTACGGTCTTCGAATCTGCACCTGCGGGCTTATAAATGCAAAAGGCGGCGCATACTCCGACAGAATAATCCGTAACGGTGATTCATATAAGCGCCTGATATTTGAAGGCGGCCGCCTTGTAGGTTATGTGCTTATAAATTCAAGCGAAAACGCGGGAATCTATACAAGTTTGATCGAACGCAGAGTAGACCTTCAGGAGCTGACGGGAGATATATCCGCGGTTCCCCAGCCGTTTATTTTCGATAAAACAGAAAGAGATAAAAGAATGAAAGGAGCGATTGATTCATGAGCGTTGAAGCGGGAATCAGAGGATATACCCAAGTCAATGAAGACATCAATAAAGAGTTCCTTTCCAAAAACAAAGTCTCCGTAACCGGGGTAAACGGCCAGCGGTATCTCGGCTGCGCTCTCGGAAAAGGAAAAACTCTTGAGATAGAAGGCACGGCCGGCAACGACCTCGCCTTTTGCCTGAGCGGCGGCAGAATCGTTCTTCACGGGCACGGGCAGGACGCTGTCGGCAACACCATGGGCGGCGGCGAGATTGTCATTCACGGCCACGCCGGGGACGCTCTGGGTTACGGAATGCGGAACGGCAGGATTTTTGTTCGCGACAATGTCTGCTGCCGCGGCGGAATACATATGAAAGAATTCCGGGATATGAAGCCGGTTCTTGTTATCGGCAGCTGCGCCGGTTCATTCCTCGGCGAATATATGGCAGGCGGGACAATAGTTCTGCTCGGTCTTAATCTCAGACACGGCGAAAAGCTTTTCGGAACACACTGCGCTTCGGGTATGCACGGCGGCAAAATGTTTGTCAGAGGCTCCTTCCCGAAAGAGAATCTCTCGCCCAATATCAAAATCACAAATCTTACTCAGCAGGACAGAAAAGAACTTGAGGAATATGTAAGAAAATACTGCCGGTATTTTGAAGCCGATTATGACGAAATAATGAAAAAGCCCTTCAGAAAGCTTGTTCCCGAAACGTCAAGACCGTATGCAAATCTTTACACTGCCGATTAGGAGAACTATGTTTAATTCAATTCATGAAGAATGCGGAGTATTCGGAATATTTGACAGCAGGATATCGGACCTCGCGAGTCTGGTATATGTCGGGCTTCACGCCCTTCAGCACAGGGGCCAGGAATCCTGCGGAATAGCCGTAAACAACGACGGAGTGTTTTCCCACTATAAAGGCGACGGACTTGTTTCCGAAGTCTTCAGCGCCGGAAAGCTTGACGGCATCGGTCTGGGCAATATGGCGCTCGGCCATGTGCGCTATTCCACAACCGGCGGCAAGGATATCAATAATATTCAGCCGCTTGTAATTCGCCATATCAAAGGAAATCTTGCTCTCGCTCATAACGGCAATCTTACAAACTCCGATGAAATCCGCAGGAAAACCGAACTTTCGGGCGGCATTTTTCACGGCACTTCCGATACGGAGACCATAGCTTACTCTCTGGTGGATGACAGACTCAATTCCGCCAATACCCGCGAGGCAGTCGAAAAAACCATGGGTAAAATCGAGGGTGCCTATTCCTGCGTTATAATGACCGCTACTTCGATGGTTGCTTTCCGCGATCCCAACGGCTTCAGGCCGCTCTGTATCGGCAGAATGCCGGGCGGAGCTTACTGCGTTGCCAGCGAATCCTGCGCGCTTGACGCGGTCGGAGCAGAGCTTATCCGCGATGTAAAGCCGGGTGAGATTATTGAATTCACCAAGGTGGGTATGCAGTCATTCGAAACTCATATCTGCCCGAAGGAAAAAAGCACAATGTGCGTTTTTGAATTCATCTATTTCGCGAGGCCTGACTCGGTTCTTGACGGCGTTTCCGTTCATCACGCGAGAATGAAAGCGGGAGAATTGCTCGCAAAAGAGCATCCCGTTGAAGCCGATGTTGTTATAGGTGTTCCCGATTCGGGGCTTGACGCCGCGCTCGGTTATGCGACTCAGAGCGGAATTCCTTACGGCATCGGGTTTATCAAAAACAAATATACGGGCAGAAGCTTTATTCAGCCCTCGCAGATGAGCCGCGAAGATACTGTCCGCCTGAAATTAAATGTGATTAAAGAAACCGTCAGAGACAAGCGGGTAATAATGATAGATGATTCCATAGTGCGCGGAACAACCTGTGCAAGGATAGTCAGCCTTCTGCGCGAGGCGGGAGCGAAAAAGGTTCATGTCCGCGTGTCAGCTCCGCCCTTCAGACACCCCTGCTATTTCGGAACCGATATCGACAGCAGAGATAACCTCATCGCCTGCAAATATGAAAAAGCGGAAGATATAGCCGCGTCAATCGGAGCCGATTCGCTCGGTTATCTCTCGGTGGAATCAACTCATAAAATCGCGGAGGAGGCAGATGTCTGTTTCTGCGACGGATGCTTTACAGGCAGATATCCCGTTCCCGTTCCGGAAAACAATTCAAAGAACAAATACGACACAAAAATCGGGGATTTTACTTGATGCCATCCCCGGCAAGCAGGGCATTGTTTATTCAAAGGAGCAGAAATTATCCACTTAAAAGAAACACCGCATACGCAAAATCCACTTCAAATACGACTTTATAGGGTTTATTCCCGTTAAAAGTCTGATGCGGTATGCCGAAGAATCAGAAAAACACCAGGACAAAGAAATATCGGCGTGACCGAAATCACGCCGAATTCCTTGATAATATTGATTTTTCCGGTATTATCGGGAAAAGTCCAATAATACCGATTTACGACCCGCAGGATGATTCCTGCGGGCTTTTCGTTCAATAGTCTATGTTTACCGATTTCCATTTGAAAAGATTAAAGAGAAAATTGCCGAAGAACGAGCCGAGTTTACTGAAGAAATCGGTTTTGACATTCAGCGTGAGCGAGGATGAAGCAATTGTGCTTCCGCCCTGCTTTACCTCTATGCTTATGTTTCTCGATGAGGCGGCCTGACCGATATCGGCCGAATATTTATTGCCGTTCACGGTCGCTTCCCTGCCGTCAATATAAACCGACGCGCCTTCGGGCACGCTGAGAGTCACGCTGACCGTTACAATGGTCTTATACGGCGCGCTCTTTTCGGCAAATGCCGGAAGACTGAAGCCGGAGCTGTCGGGGTTTTCCGGAGGTTTGGTGCTGAATACCGCGTTGAAAGCAAGATCCTCGGCGGGCATTACCGCCGGAACCGCGGGATTCCACCCGACGAAATAATATGGGTAATTCCAGGGAGCTTCGGGTATTTCTATCGTTTCGCCCTCTTTATATTTTGCCGTGGAAATGACATTGCCGTCAAATATAAATCTTACTGTGTATTTCTTTTCAACCGGAGCATCCTCTCGCGGGATTACTGCCTTGCCGAGCCTCATAGCCGGGCAGATTCCGTATAGAGATTCATCGCAGTTCGGATCATAACCGGAGTTTTCCGCATATCCGTTTACACCGACAAAGCATATGCCGTTTCTGTAGCTTGTCGGCGTTCTCAGCATCCACGAAGAGTTACCGTCATATTCACTCTCCTGATTGCCGATTTTATAAGTATAGATGCCCTGGGCCTTCGCGTAGTCGCTGCCTGCGAGCATTCTGTCGGGCGCGTCGCCTGTGGTATTCACACTGAAGCCGAGATCAGGATCGGTTATCTCATCCCAGGAAAGCAGGAATACTTTATTTTCCGTATCCGGCTGATTATAAACGCTGAAGTGATTTGTGCTGTTTGCCCTGCCGGAGAGATCATAAAGGTGTTTATTTGAGAGAACGGATATATCTATATTCTCCTGCTCATCCTGTGAGAAAGCGGTATTCATAAACCCGTCGCTGAGCCAAGCCCTGATTTCGCTGTGCTCATAGTCATTGGTGGCATAGGTCTTTTCGGGGTTACCCCAGATCATGGGGTCACCTATTTCATCGTAACCGTCCTTAAGATTGAAGCTGTTGAACGGGCGGCAGTCTATGATACCGTCGCACATAACAAGCCCCGTTGACGGGTCGAGCACTCTCCACTTCAGGCTCTCATACTTGAACCAGTAAATACCCGGCGCTCTGTAACCGTTGTTATACTGATTTGAATTATATTCAACCTTGAGATAGGTGTATGCCGGCTTCGGATTATCTATTTTTACCGCCCTGTATTTTTCGTTGCCGTATGTGACATCGGCATATTTCATGCAGTCTGTCGGGTGCATTGCGCCGTCGTCCTGTTCACCCGTATCGCTGCCGTAGTAGCCATAGCTTATCCACATATCGTCTGTGACAAGCGCGCTGAGCGCGGCAAGAGTTTCCTCGTCCTTAACCTCACTCTGCGGATATGAGCCGTATTCGATAATATCGCCCTGTTTGTATTCTTTGACTCTCGGCACCAGGTGAAGAGTGCTCTCCTTCTGGATATTGTAATCCGCGAGGGTATGGCCGTCTTCAAGCTCCTTGCCCGCAAAAATCAGGCGCTGCTGATCGGGCGGGATGCCCTCTTTATCCTGAATCTTTGCCTTGACATTGTCAACCGAATCTCCGGGCTCGACCTCTAAAGTGACGGTCTTTCCGGTCAGAGTTTTCACAAAAATCTGCATCGCGCTCGCTGTCAGCGTGAATAAGCCGATAATCAGCGCGGCGGAGAGTATAACGGCAAGCAGTTTCTTCGTCTTTTTCATATTATTTTCCTCCATTTATACAAAGGCGGATGAATACGGTTTGAAATATATTCTGAATATCAACAGCGGGCGGATAATATCCGCCCGGACTGTATTATTCTTCCTCAAAAGCGCCGGTGTAGAGCTTATAATAGGTTCCTTTTGCGGCGATAAGGTCCTCGTGGCTGCCGCGCTCGATTATTCTGCCCTTATCGAGCACCATAATCACATCTGAATTCATGACTGTCGAGAGACGGTGGGCAATTACGAAAACGGTCCTGTTTTCCATAAGCTTATCCATACCCGCCTGTACTATCGCCTCGGTGCGCGTGTCGATTGACGAGGTCGCTTCATCGAGAATCATTACCGGCGGATCGGCGACCGCCGCTCTCGCTATCGCGATAAGCTGACGCTGACCCTGCGAAAGATTTGAGCCGTTATTGGTAAGCTCGGTATTGTATCCGTGGGGAAGGCGGGTGATGAAACCGTCTGCGCCCGCGAGCTTTGCCGCGGCGATGCATTCTTCATCGGTTGCCTCAAGCCGTCCGTAGCGGATATTATCCATAACCGTGCCGGTGAAAAGATTGGTTTCCTGAAGCACGATGCCGAGCGAGCGGCGAAGATCTGATTTTTTGATTTTATTGATATTTATACCGTCATAGCGGATTTTGCCGTCCGCGATATCATAGAATCTGTTGATAAGATTTGTGATTGTGGTCTTGCCCGCGCCGGTAGCGCCGACAAAAGCGACCTTCTGACCGGGCTCGGCATAGACGCTCACATCATAGAGCACCTGCTTACCCTCGATATATCCGAAATCAACCTGATTGAGACGGACATCGCCCTTGAGCTCGGTATAGTTGAGAGTGCCGTCCTTATGCGGATGCTTCCACGCCCATTTGCCGGTGCGCTTGTCGCTCTCGGTAATTGTGCCGTCCTGCGCGATATTGACATTGACGAGCGTTACATAGCCGTCATCAACCTCGCCCTCTTCATCAAGCAGATTGAATACTCTGCCTGCGCCTGCCATACCCATAACGACGGTGTTGAACTGCTGGGCTACCTGGTTGACATTGCCGGTGAACTGCTTTGTCATGCCGAGGAAGGGAACTATCAGACTGACTGAAAATGCCATACCGGATATGCTGACATTTTTGACTCCCGAGAGCAGGAGCAGGCCGCCGACAACGGCGACAAGAACATAGAGGAGGTTGCCGATATTGAAGATAATCGGGCCGAGCGAATTCGCGAAGGCATGAGCCCTGAAGCTGTCATTATAAAGGGCGTTGTTGACCTCGTCGAAATCCTTTTTGCTCTGCTCCTCGTGATTGAAAACCTTGATTACGCGCTGACCGTTCATCATTTCCTGAACGAAGCCCTCCGCTCTGCCGAGCGAAGCCTGCTGGCGGACAAAGAATTTTGCGCTGCCGCCTCCGATTTTTCCGGAGACGAACATAATCGCGATAACTCCTCCGACAACAACCAGCGTCATCCATACGCTGAACCAGAGCATGATGCCGAGCACCGATATTACCACAACTCCCGCCTGCAGCAGGGTCGGAATCGCCTGGGAAACAAGCTGACGGAGGGTATCAATATCGTTTGTATAGCGGCTCATGATATCGCCGTGTTTGTTTCTGTCAAAGTATCTTATTGGAAGGCTCTGCATCTTCTCAAACATTGCTCCGCGCATCTTGAAAAGGAAACCCTGGGTGAGATACGCGCCTATCTGAGTGAAGGCGAGAGATGAAATAATCGCTAGAAGATACATGCCCACAAGCAAAAGAATTTTCGGCAGTATTTCCGCTTTTGCTCCAGCCCAGTCGCGCGTCACATACCATTTCTCAATGAGTGCGACCACATTCTGTGTGAAGAGGGCGGGCATTGCCGCGGTGACTGCGGAGAAGATGATGCAGAAGATTACGACCGGAACAAGCTTCGGATAGAATCCGACAAGTGATTTGATAATTCTCTTGAGAATGCCGATATCAAGCTTCGGCTTGCCCTGAGGCATTGCGCCGCGCGGGCCCGCTTTCGGAGGCATTTTACTGCTCATCGAAGTCACCTCCGTTCGTCTGCTCTTCATAAACCTCACGATAGATTTCGCTCTTTTCGAGCAGTTCATCGTGAGTTCCGTAATCGGTGATTCTGCCGTTATCCATAACTATTATCATATCAGCGTCCTTAACGGAGGCGATGCGCTGGGCGATAATAATCTTGGTGGTTTCGGGAATATAGCTTCTGAAGCCCTCGCGGATGAGAGAATCCGTCTTGGTATCA
The DNA here is from genome assembly GCA_902792905.1 of Oscillospiraceae bacterium. Taxonomy (GTDB): domain Bacteria; phylum Bacillota; class Clostridia; order Oscillospirales; family Acutalibacteraceae; genus CAG-177. The sequence goes on along the minus strand of CADBBH010000009.1, from coordinate 27,804 downwards.
ACCGCGCTGGTCGAGTCGTCGAGAATAAGCACTTTCGGATTCTTGAGAAGCGCTCTTGCTATGCAGAGACGTTGCTTCTGACCGCCGGAAACATTCGTTCCGCCCTGCTCGATATAGGTATCGTAGCCGTCGGGAAATGAGGATATGAATTCATCCGCCTGAGCGAGTCTGCTCGCTTCTTTGACCTGCTCATCGGTCGCTTCGGGATTGCCCCATCTGAGATTCTCGGCTATTGTGCCGGAGAAAATCTGATTCTTCTGAAGCACCATTGCGACGCTGTCGCGCAGGGTTTCGAGATCATAGTTTCTTACATCAAGGCCGCCGACCTTAAGCTCGCCTGCCGAAACATCATAGAGGCGGGGGATAAGCTGGACGAGAGTCGATTTGCCCGAGCCCGTGCCGCCGATTATGCCGACTGTTTTGCCGGAGTCTATATGAATGCTGATATTGCTGAGCGAGTCGGCTTCGGCATCCTTTGAGTATCTGAATGAAACGCCGCTGAAATCTATCGAGCCGTCTTTGACTTCCATGACGGGATTCTCGGGATTGACGAGAGTCGAATCCTCTTTGAGAACCTCACCGATTCTTCTGACGGATTCCGCGCTGATGGTAACCATAACGAAAATTACGGAGAACATCATCAGCGACATAAGAGTCTGCATGCCGTATGTCAGCATCGCGGAAATCTGGCCGACCTTGATGGTTTCGCCGCCGCTCTGGACTATCAGCTTCGCACCGACGAAAAGGATGAATACCATATTGAAATTCATGCATATCTGCATGAGCGGCGCGTTGAGAGCGACCACTCTTTCCGCAAAAGTGAAATCCTTACGGATGCCGTCCGCTTCCTTCTTGAATTTTTCCGTTTCGTAATTCTCCCTGGCGAAGCCCTTGACGACTCTCATTCCGCGGACATTCTCCTCAATCGATTCATTGAGAAGGTCATACCTCTTGAAAACGCGCTTGAACGCGGGGAAGACAGTCTTGCCGATAAAAGCGAGACCGATTACGAGCACGGGAACGATGACCACAAAGAAGAGCGAGAGCTTTCCGCCGAGACGGTATGCCATAATAATCGAGAATACCATCATCATCGGGGAGCGCACAACGGTACGGATTATCATCATATACGCCATCTGAACGTTGGTGACGTCGGTAGTAAGTCTTGTAATCAGCGATGAGGTAGAGAATTTATCGATATTTTCAAACGAAAATGTCTGGACTCTCTCATACATATCGTGCCTGAGATTCTTTGCGAGGCCTGCGGAAGCTTTGGAGCAGGCGTAGCCGCCAAGACCGCCGCAGATAAGCGAAACCGCAGCCATCGAGACGAGCTTTATGCCCGTGCTGATAACTCCGCTCATCGCTTCGGGGGTAGCGGTACCGGCGAGCCCCTCAAAGCCCTCTATTGTATTCACGAGATTTGCCGTAATTGTCGGAATCTGCGTCTCGATAAACGCCTCGACCACCATGAGCAGAAGCGTCAGAATCGAGGGCCATTTGTATTCCCGCAGACACCCGAATATTTTTCTCATACCGGGCATTTCTCCTTTCTGTTTCAAGAAGAATTATATAGTTAAAGTGTAATCTTACTTAACTATATAATTATACATAATTAATTTTAATATTTCAATGAAAAATTTCACTTTGGGCAGCATTCTCAAAAAAGAAATCCGCAGAAAAGTTCTGCGGAAGTATTGCTTGATAATTACAGCTTTGATGCGAGTTCCTTGATATATTCTCTGAACTGCGCGCCGATTTCGGGATGGTCAAGAGCAACCTCGCAGTTTGCCTTCATCATACCGAGCTTATTGCCCATATCATAGCGCCTGCCGTCAAAATCGTAAGCAAGCAGGTTGCCCGCTTTGCCGAGCTCAGTCAGTGTATCTGTGAACAGGAATTCTTTGCCCTCGGGTGTTTCGGCAACTCCCCTCTCAATGAGGTTCATCGCTCCGGGAGGCAGAATGACTCTGCCGAGAATCGCGTAAGGCGACATAATCTGCTCGGGTTTGGGCTTCTCAATAATATCATAGCAGTTCATAAGGCGCGCTTCGCCCTCAACGGGCGTGACATTGAGCGTACAGTAAAGAGGAATAAGCTCCTCGGGAACCGCCTTGACTCCGACCATGCCCTTGCCGTATTTTTCATAGAGTCTGCACATCTGACCGATAACGGGATTCTCATCATTGATTATGACATCGTCGCCGTAGAGAATCGCGCAGGGCTCGTCACCGATGAAGGATTTTCCGGCGAGAATCGCGTGGCCGAGGCCTTTCGTCTCTTTCTGACGGATAAAATATATATTCGCAAGAGAAGAACATTTTTTCACACTTTCATAGAGCGATGCCTTAGCGGGATTCGCGGCAAGCTGTGTTTCAAGTTCAAAGGAATGGTCAAAATGATCCTCAATAGCTACCTTGCCTCTGTTTGTGATTATGAGAATATCCTCTATTCCCGCTCTCGCCGCCTCTTCGACAATATACTGAATCGCGGGCTTATCAACGATATTCAGCATTTCCTTCGGTACGGATTTTGAGGCGGGCAAAACTCTCGTGCCGAGACCGGCGGCGGGAATTATTGCTTTCCTGATTTTCATAATAGCACTCCTCTAATGGTTGGTTATGAATTCCGCAATATAGAGAATCACGGTCGCGGCAATACGATAAGTAAAGAACCCGCAGAGAGCACTGAGAATTGATGTGCCTCCGCGCCTGACAGAGAGAATACGCCGCATATTTTCCTCGGGAACTTCGGATTTGACAAAATCAAGGTCATCCGTAATTTTCTTATAGTATATTCTGTCCGCGGCAAAGGCACTGATGAGATTGACAAGAAGAGTCAGTCCGAGACCTATGCCGAACGGGCGGCGTGTTTCTTTGACAAGCTGATCGGTGATTTCGGTCAGTTGCTCCTGAGTGGCGGTCTGATTCTGAAGCACCTCGGTATAGGGCTTCATAATATCATTCATCTTGCTTGCCGCCGAAGAATAGAAGAGCGAAATGCACGCGGCAATGATTATAAACGCTATTCCTGCCTTATAGAGCTTTCTGAAAAAGAACCAGAGCGGTCCGAAGAAGAAAGCGCCTGCATTGAAAGAAACTTTTTTGCCGTTCTCAAATTTTTCGAAAAGCGGGATATATCTTTTGGTATTCTTGCGGACGTAAGAGGTCAGCTCACCCTCTGTGTGTCTGCCGATTACACGGTTATTCTCGCTGTATGCATACTGCGTATTCTGATCTGGAATCAGCAGAAGCGGCGCTCCGCAATGCTTGCAGAGCTTGTCGCCGGGATTCGTGAGCATACCGCAGTAAGGACAGCGGTTTTCCGTTTCGGCGGGAGGCGCGTTGAACATCGCCTGATTCTCTACGCCGGATATGTCCGCGCCGCAGCGTGCGCAGGTATTGAAATCTCCGGGATTCTCACTGCCGCAGGAGGGGCAGATTTTGATTGCTTCCTCGGGCGGAACATTTTTGACTTCGGGAATTCGGATTTCCGGTTCAGCCTTCGGAGACTGATTCCAGACAAAACCTTCGGAATGCTTTGAGACATTCGCACATTCGCCGTTTTCCATCCAGCAGGTGCGATGCTGAGGAGTTCCGCAATCCGGGCAGACCACTATATCGTCGCCCTCGTGCATATGTTTTCCGCAAACGGGGCAGGGCATATTTTCGTAATTCATATGTTTTCTCCGTTGATTATTTGCATTATTATACAAAGTATATATTACAGTATTATTTCTTAAAATTCAATATTTTTCATAAAAATCCGAAAAAACGCTTGACAAATCGCCTGTCCTATATTAAAATACCCTCACAACAAAGAAGAGCAGTCTGCTCTCACCTTCCGGGCTTTATCCCGAGTCGGTCAATAGCGAAGCGGTCATTTAGCCGCAGTGCGTTGATTTACTATGCGAGGCAGAGAGTGTTACTGCCTCGCTTTTCAATTACCTTTGGGAGGTGCTTAGCATCAGCAAGCAGGAACAGCAGATCAATGAAGAAATCCGTGACAAAGAGGTCAGAGTTATTTCCGACACAGGCGAGCAGTTAGGTATTATGTCCGCCGACGAAGCTCTCAAGATTGCAGAGGAACGCAATCTCGACCTTGTTAAAATCGCGCCTCAGGCGACTCCGCCCGTGTGCAAGATTATGGATTACGGCAAGTTCAGATTTGAAAAAGCCAAAAAAGAGAAGGAAGCCAGAAAGAATCAGAAGATTATCGAGACCAAGGAAATCAGGCTTTCTCTCAACATCGACACTCACGACTTCGATACCAAGATAAACCACGCAAAGAAATTCCTTGCGGACGGCAACAAGCTCAAGGTTTCGATAAGATTCAGAGGCCGCGAAATGGCGCACCCCGAGATAGGTCTCGGCATTATGCAGCGCGCCGCAGACGCTCTAGAAGAATGCGCGACTGTCGAAAAACCGGCAAAGCTCGAAGGCAGACAGATGCTTATGTTCATGGCCCCCAAGGGCTCAAAGTAATGAAAAATTATAGGAGGATATAACTATGCCCAAAATCAAGACACACAGCGGCGCAAAGAAGCGCTTCAAGATTTCCAAAAACGGCAAGCCCATGCGTGCTCATGCCTACAAGTCACACATTCTCAATAAAAAGAGCACCAAGCGCAAGAGAAATCTTCGCAAGGTCAGCGTTGCTGACGAAACCAACGTCAGACAGATCAAGAGACTTGTACCTTACAAATAATATCGTATTTTAACGGAGGAATTATATTATGGCACGTATTAAAGGCGCGATTATGACTCGCAAGAGAAGAAATAAAGTTCTTAAGCTCGCTAAGGGTTACTACGGCTCAAAGCATGCTCTCTTCAAGACCGCAAAACAGGCAGTTATGAAGAGCGGCAACTACGCTTACATCGGCAGAAAGCAGAAGAAGAGAGATTTCCGCAAGCTCTGGATCACCAGAATTTCCGCCGCCTGCAAGCTCAACGGCATGAATTACTCAACCTTCATGAACGGTCTCAAGAAGGCAGACATCAATCTCAACAGAAAGATGCTCTCCGAGATAGCTATCGCAGACCCCGCAGCATTTACCGCTCTTACCGAGAAGGCAAAGGCAGCGCTTAAATAATCAATCAGGCAATGAGAGCGGTTCATACCGCTCTTTTGTTTTGGAGAATAATATGAAAAAACTATCAGGAGTATTGTCTGTATTGCTCTGCATAATACTGCTCGCCTGTTCGGCTTCGGTAATCGCCGGCGCCGTCAGCTTTTCAAGCGGGCTGTCTGCTCTCAGAGGCCAGTGGTCCCGCTCACGCGGTCCGAGAACCGACGGGTTGAGCATCAGTTACAGCTATTTTGCCCCGAAAACAGATAAAAAATGCCCGCTTGCCGTGCTGATGCCCGGAGCCGGAGAGGGAACCCCCGAAGGTCACGAGCTTGACGCGAACGATTTCGCATACTGGTCAAGTGAAGAATATCAGGCGAAGGTAGCGAACGGCGGCGGAATGTATATAATGATTATGCGGGCTCCCGAGCCTGTGTATTTTGATACCTGCCCGACAGAACCGATTTTCGCCGCGGTGAATGATTTCGTCTCAAAACACAATGTCGATAAAAGCCGCATTTTTATCGGAGGATGGTGCGTCGGAGCAACCGGTGCGGTCAATCTCGCCCAGGCGCATCCCGACTTTTTTGACGGTATCATGCTGTTTTCGCCGCGTACTTTCGTTTCAGATACCGAGGCGAAAGCAATACGGAATATGAAATTCTGGATGTTTTCGAGCAAGGGCGACACATATTCAAACTATGCCGCTTTTGTTCTGACTTCATGGAATAATGTCACCGCCGCGACCGCGGATAAATCGCAGGTTCGCCTGACCTCAAGCTCGCTCGCTCCGAGGGCTGCGCTGCTTCTCAATCACTATTCGTGGCTTGTCGCGGAGCAGGATTTTTCGCCCGCAGTCACGAGCCAATACAGAGGGCTTGCAACCGTTGACGGAAACGGCAAAGCTATCACTAATCCGTCAGTGATATCGTTTATGACCGACTCGGATGGTTGGGTTGAAGAGACCGAAACCGAAACAGAGACTGAATCGGAAAGCGAGACCGAAGAGGAAAACGAATCCGAAACACAGTCCGAAACTGAAACACAACCCGCATCCGAACACTCCGAAAAAGATTATTCGGAATTAAAACGCGGTGAAGATGAAAAGCAGAGCAGCTCCGCGAAAACCGCGCTGATAATCACCGCCTGCGTTGCTGCCGCTGCCTGTGCGGGAGTTGTTTTCGCAATTATAAAGAAAAAGAAATAGAACAAAAAGCAGGTGCGTTTGCACCTGCTTTAATTATTCATTCTACTGTATTACCGCCGAGAAGTTTTCAGTTGAGGGCTCGGTATAGGGCTGCGTGTAGGTAGGAGGCGAATAAGTCGGTGCCTCGGTCGGGTATTCGGCGGTTGTATTATCTCTTGAGAACGCCGAGGATATGCGGTCTCTTATATTTGTCGTATCTGCGTATGGATTCTCCGTCGCCTTTGTCCACTGATACCAGCGGCGCGTGGTCGTCTGATACTGACTCTGCTGATACGAATAATAGTAGTTGCGCGTGCTTTGATAATAAGAGGTCGTGCCGTGGTCGCTGTCCGCCATGTCAGTCGGGGAAACATGATTATCGCCGATTTCGATATTCGTATTGCCGTACATCGCGAGCTGAACTTCGTGGGCGGCAAGAGTATAGTCAACTATCCAGACGAAGGCCTTGCCTGTGAAAGTCTGGAAATTATTGACCGCGAGGCGCGCTTCCTCACCCGGCTCAACGAGACCTTTTATTTCATAATTCTGCCAGCCGCCGCTGAGCGCCTGAGTGCCAAGAGAAACAATTTCGCCGGTTTTGTAATTTGTCGTTACATACGGCAGGAAGGTCTCGATAAGATTATTGATATCGCTGACCGATGATGCCTTAACCTTTTTGAGGGCGGCGGAAATAACGTTTCTCTGCCTCTGGGTTCTTTCGATATCGCTGTCGAGCTTACGGATTCTGGCGTAAATCAACGCCTTTTCACCGTTGAGATGAACGCTGTCACCCGCGACAAAATCATTGAGATGGGTAGTGCGGTTCATAAACTCCGCTTCCTTCTCAGTGACGGGAACATCTATTCCGCCGAGCAGATTTATGACCTTGGCGAATGAATTGAAGTTAATCGATACATAGCGGTCAAGCTTGATTTTGAGATCGTTTGAAATGACCTCCATCAGTTTCGACGCTCCGCCCCAGGCGTAAGCCGCGTTAATCTTATCATATCTGTCTTCGCCGTCGATATTCATATAGGTATATGAATCGCGCATAAGTGAGCAGAGAGTAATCTGCTTGGTCTTGGTATTGACCGAGGCAATCATCATTGTATCAGAGCGCAGGAAGGTGTCTTCATCCCTGCCGTCCTCGCCGATGAGAAGAACGTTCACCACATACTTGCTGTAAAGTTTGTCACCGTTCATTGCCCAGTTACGGGTGTATTCCTTTATCGAGCTTGCGCCGATGTCGGAAATAGTGGCAAACGAGAGATTCTCGTCATAATCCTGATCATCCGCAAAGGTTGCATTGGGATTGCCGAAGTTACCCGGATCGAATTTGATGAGGCTGAGAATCTTACGCAGATAAGCTCCGCCCATTGCGACCACCACAAGCACAAGACAAATGACCACACTCAGAACCGCCTTGAGGTTCCTCCTGTGGTTGCGCATGAAGAATATCTTGATTTTTTCCGACATGTAGCCCGCCTTTTCTTTGATACCGTCAGGCTTGCTGCTGCTGGAAATATCCTCATATTTCTCTCTTTTTGACATTCAATAACTCCCCTGAATAATGCCGATGTGCATTATGCGATGATTCATTATAGCACAGATCTGTTAAAAAGTTAAGAATAAAATAAAAATAATTATATACTGTAAATTTACCGATATTTTGTAGAATTATACAAAAAAGAATTATCCGAGATTATCCGGGCCGAATGAATCGGGGAGCATTTCAGACAGAGTTCTGCTCACAGAATCCTCCGGAGAAACAGCGGAGATAATCTCAAAATCTGCTCCGCAGAATTCGGCGAGAACCTGGCGGCAGACACCGCACGGGAAAGCATAAGAATCAGGGATATCGTCTTTCCCGCCCGCAACGGCGATTCTAACAAATTCCCGCTCACCCTCGCTGACCGCCTTAAATAATGCGGTGCGTTCCGCGCAGACGGTCGGACCGAAAGCTGCGTTTTCAATATTGCAACCGGTATAGACCTTCCCGCTCTTCGTCAGAAGGGCGGCGCCCACCTTGAAATCCGAGTAGGGCGAATATGAGTTCTTTCTCGCCTCAAGAGCGAGCTTAATAAGTTCTCTGTTATCCATAATTACACAATCCTGTCAAGAAAGCTTACGCCTGCGAGGGTGTTTTCGATACCGAGATAATCGCAGACTGTTTTGCCGATATTGCAGAATCCGCTCTGCGTCCCGAGATTCACGGGGCGTATTTTTCTGCCGTAAACGAGCACGGGGATATATTCCCTCGTGTGGTCGGTGGTCTTTGTGAACGCCGGATCGCATCCGTGATCCGCCGTAATTATCATTATATCATCATCTCTGAGAAGCGGGAGTGCGGTATCGAGCCAGTTGTCAAATTCCGTCAGAGCGGTTGCATAGCCGTCAACATCCCTGCGGTGACCGTAGAGCATATCGAAATCAACCAGATTTATGAAGCACAGCCCCTCAAAATCTCTTTTCAGCATCTCAAGGGATTTATTCATTCCGTCGGTATTACCCGAGGTATAGACAAAGTCCGTGATTCCTTTGCCCGCAAATATATCGTATATCTTGCCGACGGAAAGTGATTTAAGCCCCGCCTCTGAAACGCAGTCGAGCACTGTATCCGAAGAAGGCTCGAGCGAAAAGTCGTGGCGTTTCGGCGTACGCTCGAAGTTTTCGGGCGAATCGCCGATGAACGGACGGGCAATAACTCTGCCGACCGCGTATTTCCCGGTGAGAATTCTGCGCGCAATACGGCAGTATTCATAAAGCTCCTCAACAGGAATTATCGCTTCATTTGCCGCAATCTGAAAAACGGAATCGGCGCTGGTATAAACGATAAGCCTGCCGCTCTTCAGATGCTCTTCGCCGTAATCCTTTATTACCTGAGTGCCGGAATAAGGCTTATTGCAGAGGGTACCCCTGCCGGTCTGCCTCTCAAATTCCGCTATGACCTCATCCGGGAAACCGTCCGGAAAAACGGGCATCGGATTCTCCGACACGATTCCGCCTATCTCCCAGTGTCCGGTGGTCGTATCCTTGCCGTTTGAAAGCTCGGCAAGGCGCCCGTAAGCACCTGCGGGAAGGGGCTCATCATCAAGATAATCAACGCCGTCGATATTGAATAGCCCGAGTCTTTTGAGATTTTTTATATTGAATTTTTCGCTTGATGACACGGAACGCAGGGTATTTGAGCCCGCGTCTCCGAATGCAGCGGCGTCGGGTGCTTCTCCGATACCGAAGCTGTCAAGCACAATGAGAAATACGCGTTTCATCTTATTATCACTCTTTCGGCTCAAGGTGCGGTAAATTCTCATATTCAACCGCAGATTCGAGCGCAAGCTCCATCATCTGTGTGAATGAATTCTGACGCGCGTCGGCGTCAAGTGAATCAAACGGCTCATAGCAGAGATCGCTTATCGTGCAGACAGCGAGCGCTCTCTTACCGAGACGCAGGGCGGTCATATAAAGCGCCGCCGCCTCCATCTCAACCGCGAGGCAACCCATCTTCGCCCAGCTGAGCGATGAGCGTGTATCATCATAGAATGTATCGGAAGAATAAAGTGAACCGATTTTAAGAGGAAACTCTTTTCCGGCGGCAATCTTTTCGGTTATCGAGAGCAAGTCGTAATTGCAGACCGCGGAGATATCGCCGTCAAGCCCGTACTGCCTGCCGAAGGATGAATTGGTGCAGGCACCGATGCCCGCAACTATATCGCGCAGGCCGCATTCCTTTGAAACAGCGCCCGCCGAGCCGATTCTGATTATATTCTGGACTCCGAAATATTTATAAAGTTCATAGGAATAGATGCCGATTGAGGGCATACCCATTCCGCTTGCCATTACCGAAACTTTTACGCCCTTGTAATAACCCGTAAAGCCGTTAACGCCCCTGACATTGTTGACGGCGACGGCGTTTTCAAGGAAGTTTTCGGCTATGAATTTCGCGCGCAGAGGGTCGCCGGGCATAAGCACTGTTTTGCCGAAGCCGATATCATTGAGAATATTGATATGCGGAGTTTTTATGAATTCCATATTATCACTCGCTTTCAAGCTGTTTCGCGATTTTTACTATTCTGCTTGTGCCGAGGCGGGACGCGCCGAGAGAAATGAATTTTTCGGCATCCTCAAGCGATGATATTCCGCCCGCTGCCTTGATTCTGACATGGGGAGCAACGTGCTCCGCAAAGAGCTGTATATCCTCAAATGTCGCGCCGCCGGTTGAGAAGCCGGTCGAAGTCTTGATATAATCGGCCCCCGATTCCGAGACGATTTCGCACATCCTGATTTTCTCATCGTCTGTGAGAAGGCAGGTTTCGATAATGACTTTGAGCAGCTTTCCGCCGCAGTGTGCCTTGACCGCCTTGATTTCATCGAGAACAAAGGCATAATCCTTATCCTTGAGCGCACCGATATTGATTACCATATCGATTTCATCCGCACCGTTCTGAACGGCGTCAAACGCCTGATAACATTTCGCGGCAGTCGTATCGTAGCCGTTCGGGAAGCCGATGACAGTGCAGATTGCAAGCTTATCGCCGACATATTCCTTTGCTCTTTTTACAAACGAGGCCGGGATGCAGACACTCGCCGTGCCGTATTTCATTCCGTCGTCGCAGATTTGTTTTATTTCATCCCATGTCGCCGCAGGAGCGAGCAGGGTGTGATCGCATTTTGAAAGGATTTCTTTTATATCCATAGTGTCTCCTTAATGGTTTCCAATAATGGTTAATGCCTTCCCCTGGAGGGGAAGGTGGGTGAGCGCAGCGAACCCGGATGAGGTGTTATAATCTCCTCAGGATATCCTCGCACACTCCGTCAAAATTATCGTTTATATCTGAATTTGCATATCTTACAACTGTCAATCCCAAGCTTTTAAGATAAGCATCTCGTCTTCTGTCATATTCAAGTCCTTCATCCATAAAGTGTTGCGAACCGTCAAGCTCTATAACTAACTTTGACGAAGCGCAATAGAAATCCACTATGTAGTTTCCTATTACTTTCTGGCGATTTACCGTAACCGGAAGTGATTTCAGAAAATCATACCAGAGATGCCGCTCTTCTTTTGTCATTTCATGACGCAGTTCCTGAGCAAACTGCTTTAGTTTTGGATTATTGGTTTTATTCAAATTCACACCTCATCCGACTTGCCTTCGGCAAGCCACCTTCCCCTCAAGGGGAAGGCTTTGTTTATACCTCAAACTTATATTTCAGTTCCTTCGATGTCTTTGCATAGGGATTCATGGCCTTGATATATGCGGCGTATTTGCCAGGTTTTAACTTGCCTATGTTGATTTCATATTTATTATCTTCGAAAAGATACATGTATTTGCCGGAAAAGCTTGAGGAGTGGACGCTCTTCAGGCCGGCAAAGACCGATACCTTGTAGCTCTCCGCGCAGTATTTATCCTCTGCGCCGGTGAAGGTCAGGATTGTATCGAGGTGCTCGTTCATGCGGGTTGAGATTTCCGTATTCTGCGGGAATACGGGCTTCTCGCCCGAGCGTTTCATCTTCGCGAATTTATATGCGTAGTTCTTTCCGGCGAGACCCGTAAGATAATATTCATTGTCAAAGAATTGATCTGTAATTAAATCATATGAGAGAATCCTGACGTTTCCTTCTGCATCCGCCTCAACTATATAGAACTGAGCCGCCTTGTGCGTTTCATAGGGGAAATTTCCCGCGAATCCGTCGAGATCGGTTTCGTAATAACTCAGCGTGCCGCATCCGAGAGCGGTATATTTATTCTGCCAGATTGAACGCGGATCGTTTACCGGATAATGGGAATGACCCGAGATATTTATCATCTGAGGATATTTGCGGAAAACCTTCGGTATATCCTTGTCGCCCCAGCAGACGGAGCCGTAAATCGTTCCCTGCGGAGCGGGATGCTGAAAGGTAAAAACAGGCTTTTTTCCGCTCTCTCTGACGGCGGCTTCTGTCTCTTTATCAAACCACGGAAGCTTTCCTTTGAATGTTCTGCCGTCTTCGGAATAGGAGCACAGAATGAAATGATAGCCGTTAATGATTTCGTGAGTATCCTGATTCGGCTGAATCTTTTCTTCAAACATTCTCGCGCCCTTTGAAGCATCTTTATCGCGATAGGCAATATATTCGTGATTGCCGGTGCAGATTAAAAGTTTTGTTCCATCTCTCAGATTATCTTCTATTACTTTGTTGAACGAATCGTATTCAAAATCCCTGCCGCCGTCGGTCATATCACCCGCGATACACAGGGCGTCAAAGGCCTTGTATTCCTGCTTTGCACAGTAATCATACATAAACCGGATGAGCTTCGCGAGGCGCTCCTCCTCGGGGTGCTTTTCATTCTCGGTTGATTCTTTCCCGCTGACGTGAATGTCACTGCAGGCGGCAAAGCGCAGAACAGGCCTGAAATCCGCGGGGGTCTGCGGAAAACCTTTCACGCTTTTGCCAAAGCAGGTGAGAAAAGAATAATACGAAGAAAGGGCTTTTGAAATTATAATTCTAGCGGTATTTTTAACGGTCTGCATACTAACCTCAAAAAAGAAGGGCAGAACGCATAACGAACTGCCCTGATATAGCTTTTATTTAATCAAGAATCTCGCCCATGAGTCCGGGTACGGCGCAGGCCGCGTTGGATTCATCGGTATCGATATGCATCGCGAGAGCATACTTCGGGGAAACTCTGACGACGACATCGCTGAAGATAAGCGAACGGCCGTTGCCGCTGTCAACCTTAACGGATACGAGCTGCTTATCTTTGAGATTGTATTTCTCGGCATCCTCGGGAGTGGCGTGGATATGTCTCTGAGCTGCGATTACGCCCTCTTTGAGTTCAACCTCGCCGCACGGGCCTACAAGCTTGCAGGCGCCGCTGCCCGCAACATCTCCGCTCTCTCTGACGGGAGCGTCAACGCCGATTGAACGCGCGTCGGTGAGCGAAAGCTCAACCTGGCATTCGGGGCGGATGGGACCGAGAATGGAAACTGCGGGGAACTGACCCTTTGAGCCGACGACGGCAACTCTCTCGTTGCTCGCGAACTGACCCGGCTGGGAAAGGTCTTTCTTATGGGTTAGCTCAAAACCCTCTCCGAAGAGGATATCGAGCGCTTCTCTGGTTACATGAACGTGTCTGGCGCTTGTTTCAACAAGGACTTCTTTTTTCATCGTGAACGCTCCTTGTCAATTAAAACTTAACAACATAGTTGTCGCGGGTTACGAACGGGATAATAACACCGGCCTTATCAAAATTGATGGTCCAGTAAATATCATAATCGGCAGAGATAACATTGCCGGTCTTCGCGTCAACAACGATCTTTGCTGTGCTTGAAGGATAGTTCATGGCGGCAGTGCCTACAATACCGGTGGCAACGCCGGGGATATTCTCATTAATTGTACCGGGAAGAGGAACGTTGAAAGCCTTGGGAGCGTGGCCCTGGCCGTGAGCAATGCTGGCACTCTTGGCGTCTGCAACCGTTGTAACGGTGATGGTATATTTGCCGTCTTTCTCGGTGCAGGTTGCGCTCTTGACATCGGCCGCAGTGAGCTTTGAGCCGTAGGATTCATTCTCAACGGGATACTTTGCCTTTATCTGAGAGCCTGTATAGGTCTCGGGAGTGGTCTGGCTGTTCTTTTCGAGCTGACCGCCGACGAATTCATCGGCGCCGCCGAGAAGTCTGAGAATACCGTTGATGGATGAGGGAAGAGTCATGCTGCCGTTGAGAGAAATCTTTGAATAATTCTTAGTTACGGACTTTGCATCGGTCTTAACCTTATTTACGGCCTCGTTGAAATAAGCAACGATTTCTTCTTTGGTCTGGGGAGCTTTTTTAGCTTCTTCGGTGGTCTCTTCTGTTTTGCTTTCGGTTTCGGAAGCATCTTCTTTGGTTGTATCTTCTGCGGAAGCGTCTTCTTTTGTTGTGTCATCTTCGGAAATATCGGCCTCGGTGGTATCTTCGGGCTTCTCGGTTATTTCTTCCGTGACGCTTTCGGTTTCGGTATCTGCTTCTGTGGTGGTAGTTTCGTCATTTGTCTTTGCGCCGCAGGCTGCGAGTGAAATAACAAGAGCAAGGGCTGCAAGAAGTGCTATTAATTTTTTCATTGAATTATCCTCCTGAAATATCTTTGGCTTTAACCTTAAATATTATATGATATTATTTTTATAAAATCAAGTGGCAATATAGTAAAAATCATCGCCGGGAGTTTTGCCGCCCGCAAGGTCGGGATATGTCTTGCAAAGAATCTCAAGCGTTGCCTGAGCTGCCTCCTTCGCCTCGGCACCTTCGAGATAATGATAATTGCAGCCCGAAACGGTATTTGCCGCCTTGATTATATCATCAAAAAGACCTGCATCAACAAGAGGCTGACCGAGAGTCTCGCTCGTGGCGGTATAGTTGAGCGAAACTTCAATGAAAGTAAGGAATTCGCTGATAATATCGGGATTCGCCTCGATATAATCCTTCCCCGCGACCACACAGGCGGTGACGGGCGGAGTATCAAAAAGCTTGTTCCATTCTCTGGTGAGTGAAAATGCCTGCTTCGGATTATTATCTTCCCCGATAATTTTCATTGCCGAAAGAACAGGAAGAATATAAATGTCTCTGCGGTCGGTTGTCGCTTTTTTGATTATTTCATCATCCGAATCGGCCGTCTTCAGTTCAATATCCTTTCCGACTCCGCTCTTTTTGATGAGAGTTTCAATCAGGCATTTTACGAGAGAATCGGTGCCGTTCATCCATACTGTTCTGCCCCTGAAATCCTCGATGCTCTCAACATTTATAATTTCAAAATCTATCGGCGAAGCGGTGGTGTCCTCGTCTTTGACATCTCCGTCTTTTCCGTCTTTTGCCGGAGCGGAGGTTGTTTCCTCTTCTTTTTTCATGGCAAGAGCATGAATTCCGCCGGTTGCGGCGGTGCAGAGCATCTGAATTTTTCCGCCTGTTTCATTATATATCTTCGCCGCGGTATCAAGCGGAAGCACGGCAATATCAACGCTTCCGTCCTTTATCAGACCGGCAACCTCGTCCACGGTGTCATAATACTTCATATCGTAGGCGTAACTTCTGTCCGTCATAATCTTGAACGCGCCGAAGCCCGTTTCGTCCTTGACTGCAGCTACTTTTGTCTTGATTTCTCTCTCACCGGGGTCCCCCTCGGGCTCTTTACTGCCGCAGGCGGCAAGCCCGGCAACAAGGCAAAGAGCGAGAAGCAAAGAAATAATTCTTATGATATTTTTCATATTCATTCACCTTTACTTTCCTACACAGAATCTTGAAAACACTTCATCCACAACGGCGGACGTCGCCTTCTCACCCGTCAGCTCAAGCAGAGCGTCAACCGCGCAATCCGCACAGACATTGACGGCGTCGAGCGTGACTCCCGAACGCAGGGCGGTAAGGCCCTCTTCAAGATGATTTGCCGCTTTAAGACAGCAGGCGCGCTGCCTCTCGCCGGTAAGGCAGGCGGTATTTGTGTCAAAATCTCCGGCGCTCAGCACTTCACAGACCGCCCTCTCAAGCTCATCCGCGCCCTCGCCTGTCAGCGCGGAAATCTCGACAATCTTATCAAAACTGCGGTCGATAACCTCTCTGTCCGCTACACGCGGCAGATCGGATTTATTAAGCAGAGCGACAGCTTTTCTGCCTCTGCATTCCTCTATAATCGATATATCCTCGGCATTGATTTCAGCGCCCGAATCAAAGACGGCGAGAATCAGCTGAGCCCTTTCAAGGCGCTTCCTCGCGAGATCGACGCCGATATTCTCAACCGGATTGTCTGTTTCGTGAATTCCGGCAGTATCGGCTATTTTAAGGATAATGTCGCCGAGCATTATTTTCTCTTCGACCACATCGCGGGTAGTTCCGGCTATATCCGTTACTATCGAGCGGCTGAAACCGCTGAGCAGATTCATTATTGCTGATTTTCCGACATTGGGCTTGCCGACTATAACAGTATCGACTCCCTCGGTAACCGCTCTGCCGGAATCGTAATTCTTTATTATTGCTTCAAGTTCCGATTTTACTTCTTCAAAAGTCTTCTCTATTTCCGCCGTGCTTATTTCCTCAATATCCTCATCGGGATAATCAACCCAGGCGGAAAGGGAGGCGCATACTCCCGTTATCTTTGCGCAGCATTCCCTTATTTTTGAACTGAGATTGCCCTCAAGAGTATTCAGTGCGGCAACGGCCGCCTGCCTGCCCGAAGCGCTTATGAGCGACATGACGCTCTCGGCGGCGGCAAGGTCCTTCTTGCCGTTGAGAAACGCTCTCTTTGTGAATTCTCCGGGACCTGCAGGCTCTGCGCCGGCGTCAAGCACCGCTCTGAGCACCTGCTTGGTAATAAACAAACCGCCGTGGCAGTTTATCTCCGCCGTATCCTCGCCGGTATAGCTGTGGGGAGCGCGGTAAACAAGGCAGACTGCCTCGTCGATTTTTTCGCCCGCGCTGACAGCCGAGCCGAAATACGCACGATAACCTTTGCTCCGCGCTATATCCGAACCGTTCACGGGGATAAAAACCTTCGCGGCGATTTTAAGGGCGTCGGGGCCAGATATTCTTATTATTCCTATGCCGCCCGGGGCATTCGGTGTCGAAATGGCGGCAACGGTGGTGTCATTCATAATATCACCTATTCGCAGATAAGTTCGACCTTCTCGCCTGTCAGCCGCTTCGCTATTCTCTCAAATGCCTGAACCGACGGCGAGAATTCATCGGGATAAATGCCCGTAACCGAAGCATAGGCAAGCACTCTGTCAATCGGCACCACGCCCAGCAGAGGAGTGCAGGTCTCATCTATACATTCGTCAAGATTGAGGAGCTTACGGCGCACCGCGGGCCTGACCTCAAACATATTTATAACAAGCTTTCTGTCCGATATTCCGAGGCGCTCCGCTTCTATGCAGGCGGCGGCGCAGCTGCGCACACAGATGCTGTCCGCCGTAGTGACCGCAATCAGCTTATCGGCGGCCGAAACTGCAATTTCAAACCCTTCGCCTACACCTGCGGGAGCGTCAAAAAACACATAATCATATTTATTAATCAAGCCGCCGAGCATATCCCTGAGAGCTTTACCCGAAAAAGCTTCGTCATATTTTCTCGGAGCGGCAATGGAATCAACATCACCCGAAATCACGGCTCTGTCGGGGGTACATCTGCCGAGGATACCGTCTCCCCAGTCGAAAACCACCTGTTCATCGCATCCCAGAAGCAGATCGAGTGAGCGCAGACCGATATCGCAGTCAATCGCCAGCACTCGCTTGCCGAGCGACGACAGCGCCTTTGATATGCCCGCCGTAAAGGTGGATTTCCCTACGCCGCCCTTACCCGAGGCAACCGCGTAAATACGGGCCATTTACTCACTCCTTTCTGTCATTTAATGAATTATGATTATTACGGAAGCAGAACTTCCTCCGCGCCGAGGCCTTCGGCTGAATCGGAAGCGCCGAGCCAGTATTCAATCGCCGCGGAAACTACCGGCGAAAGATATTTGCCCGAAACGAGTCCTTCGCCGACAACAGCCACCGCTATCTGCGGATTGTCATAGGGCGCGAAGGCAATGAGGAAACCGTTGTTTATCTTGGTGGAATAACCGTTTCCGGTCCGCCTGATTTCCTGGCTGGTACCGGTTTTACAGGCAACCTTTACCGGCAGATGCCAGAAATACTGCGCGCAGTAGCCGGTCGTTCCGACTTCGAGCATACCGCGTTTCACTATATCTATTGTCTCTTTCGAAATACCGGTCTGGACCACTACCTCGGGGCCGTTGTCGAGCTTGGTTCTGCTGTAATCAAAGCTCTTTATGCTCTTGATGAGGTGGGCTCTGTATCGCACGCCGCCGTTTGCTATGGTATTGACATAATTTGCAAGCTGAATCGGAGTCCAGAGGTTACCCGCCTGACCGATTGCAGACTGAACCGTATAACCGGGCAGCCAGGTCTGATTTATCGATGTACGGTATTCGGGGCTGTCAAGCACACCTACCGCCTCGTTGAGCTCAACTCCGGTCTTTGAACCGAGGCCGAGAAGGGTGCGGTATTCATTCATCTTATCAATGCCGAGCATATCACCGACCTTCAGGAAGAAGGTGTTGCAGGATTCATCAATTGCGTGAACGACATTGACATAAAGGTTTTCGTGGGCCTGCTCGCACTTGAAATGCTGGCCCATATAAGTATATGAACCGTTACAGTAAACGGTAAAATCTTCGTCGATTATTTTTTCTTCAAGCGCCGCAATGGCGACAGAGGGCTTCGCGGTCGAGCCGCAGGCGTAGGTGGACATAAGTGCACGGTTCCAGAGCGGTGAACCCTGAGCGGTATTCAGCTCCTGCGCGTGCTCACCGTAGGTAGAAATATCATATGTGGGATAGGATGCGCTTGCGAGGACCGAAGCATCCTTACAGCTCAGAACAACACAGGCGCCGGCGTTCGGAACGATGGTATGAAAGCTGTTTTCCTCAATTACGACCTTCTCAAGAGCGTCCTGAACCACCTTCTGCATACCCGAATCGATGGTCAGAACCACGGTATCGCCCTGCTCAGGCTGCTTTGTAATCTTGGTGGTGCGGTTGCCGTCGGCATCCGTATAGACTGTCTTCTCGCCGTTTTTGCCCTTGAGATAGTCCTCGGCTGCGAGTTCCATTCCGCTCTTGCCGATTTCATCGGTATCGGTATAGCCCTTGTCCTTGAGCTGAGCATATTCCTCTGCGTTGATGAGTCCGGTCATACCGAGAATATGCGGGGCAATCGTGCCGTCGGTATAAGATCTTACGGGGACAACCTCAACGTCGACACCCTTGAAGAAATCGCTTCTCTCCTTTATTAGCGAAACCAGCTTCTCGGGCACCTTATCGGCGAAGGTGAACGGAGCGCTGATGCTGAAATAGGTACGCTCCATTTCATAGAGCACGGAAGCGATGTTTCTGGCATCCTTCTCGCCGAAATCGCCGAGCTCGTATTTTTCAATAAGCGCATCGAAGCAATCCTGAGCGGTTGCATATTCATTGAGATTGAGCATATCCCTGCTCTTTAGTTTCTTTATGAGCACATCGCTGTCGGGCTTGAATTTTATTTTGCCGTTTGAGCCGAAGACAAGAGGCAACGTATCCTTCCACTCGAGATGATTTGCCGTGAAAAGATGAATGAGGTTATTTATTATCTTGTTTCTCTCCTGCTTGTTGTCGGAATCCGGGAAAAATGCCGCGTCAAAGATAATCGAGTAGCCCTGCTCGTTGAAGACGAGCTTCTTGCCGTTACAGTCAACTATCTCTCCGCGCGCCGCCCTTATCGGCGAGGTCCTTGAAGAAACGTTGGATACGATGTCCTTGTATTTCTTCGTTTCGATGACCTGAAGCTTGAAAAGGTCGCCGCCGAGGATCCCGAAAAGAAGCACCAGAATGCAGATTACAGCAATCTGCCTTCCCCTCGAAATGTTCAGTTTCATTGATTTGCCTTTATCTATTCATTGAATTTTCTGCCGAGCCAATATACCGCAAAATAAATGAGCGGCGAAAATACCGCCGTATAAACGGTGCAGGGCAGATAATAAGTTATCAGAGCCGAAAAGCTGCCGGTAAGACCGGCGAAAACATAGTGCCAGAGCCAATATCCGAGATTGTAAATCACCAGCGCGGTGCCGGTAAGCAGCAGATGAGTCACAAAATTGTTCCTCATGACCGTGTTGATCAGCGTGCCGCAGACAAAGCCGGCAGTCACAAGAAAAATCGCGTTGAAGCTGTTACCCCTCGCGACCGTATCCCAGAGAGCTCCGGCAAGCAGTCCGTAGAGAATACCGGCTTTTTCGCGCTCGGTCATTGCTATGGCCGTAACGAGAGGTATGAGAATCAGAGCCCGCACTCCCGCAATCCGCGGAAACCATCCCGGCGTATTCTGCAACACGGCGAAGACGATTACCGCTGCGGCGAGACAAGCCCTGCGAATTATCGTATTCTTACGGTTAATCTGTAAAGCCATTATTTTGCCTGCCCGTCAAATTCGGTGATGATGAAAACATCGGTGAGCTGAGAGAAATCAACACCCGGTTTAATAACTGCCGAGGCAGAAATATCAACGGTCGCGTCAACTATATCATCGACTGTGCCGATAATAAGGTCAGCGGGATATACGCCGCTGATGCCCGCGGTGCAAATGATTCCTCCCGAGGCGACCGCCGTTGTGGGCGACAGGCCGGGCATAACGCACATTCCCTGCTTGGAATACTCGACCGTGGTCGTCACATATCCGACCTCACGGGTGCGTACATCATAAGCGCTGACATTGACTTTGGGATTCAGAAGAGTATTCACGACACAGCGGGTCGGAGTAACGCTTTTGACTGTGCCTACCACATATTTGCCGTAGATAACCGGGTCGTGAACCTTGATTCCGCTTGAAGAGCCTTTGTTGAGAGTAAAGGAGCCGAATCTGTCCGCAGCGTCGGAGCCGATTATCGCGGCTTCGGTGAATTTATAGTCGCTGTGCTGCTCTTTTAGGTCAAGAAATTCTTTATAGAACTCATTCTGATGAACGAGATCCTCATAATTCACGAACTGCTCCCTGAGGCGGTCTATCTCCTTTTCAAGCTCGGCGTTCTTTTTCTTGTAATATGAAGAGGAACGGAAAGAAATCGGGAGATTACTGAAGCTCGATGAGAGCGCGCTCGCGGCTCTGGCAGCGGGCCCGAAAACCACGCTGACCGCTCTGTTCAGAGGCGATGAACCGCTTCTCGAGGCAACGGAAATAATACTCCCCGCAATAAGCGCGGCAAGTATGACTGCAAAAAGTTTGAAGCCTGAACTTTTTAAGAAACGATTCATCGTAAGTTCTCCGTTAATCAGATATATTTTTTGCCGTCCGCAGAGGCATTGGGAAGCCTGCCCTCAAGGCAGATGCCCGTGCCGTCAACGACGCAGTCGAGAGGTCTGCCCGCTACAACGGCTGGGATTTTGGTCTCCTCCCTGATGAATTTGTCGAGACCTTTTATCAGTGCGCCGCCGCCCGTAAGCATAATGCCCCTGTCAATAATGTCGGAGGCAAGTTCCGGCGGCGTGCTCTCGAGGGTGGACTTGATGAGATCGGCTATCTGGGATATGGGCTCCGCCATAGCCTCTCTGATTTCCTCGCTTGTAACATCAATATTCTTGGGCAGACCGTCCATAAGATTTCTGCCCTTGATATTCATTGAACCTTCGCCCTCATATGGATATGCGGAGCCGATTTTGATTTTGATGTCCTCGGCTGTTCTTTCACCTATGAGCAGGTTGTATTTCTTCCTGATATAAGAGATAATCGCCTCGTCTATCTTGTCGCCCGCAATCCTGCAGGAATTCGAAGTAACCACTCCGCCGAGAGAAATGACCGCAACCTCGCTTGTGCCGCCGCCGATATCGACAACCATACTTCCGACCGGCTCGGCAACAGGCATGCCCGCGCCTATCGCGGCCGCCATGGGCTCCTCGATAAGCGAAATATAACTTGCGCCCGCGCTCTTTGCCGCATCGTGAACCGCCTTGCGCTCAACCTCGGTAACTCCCGAGGGGATACAGATAAGAACCCTTATTTTAAGGAACGGTTTTTTCTTTATTGTGCGCTTTATAAATGTTTCAATCATTTCCGCCGTGATATCGAAATCCGCAATGACGCCGTCTTTGAGAGGGCGTACGGCGACTATTGAACCCGGGGTCCTGCCTATCATTTCCTTTGCCTGGACACCGACCGCGACCACCTTGGGCGGAGTTGTCTTATGGTCAACCGCCACAACAGACGGCTCTCTGATGACAACACCCTTTCCCTTGACGAAAACAAGCGTATTCGCAGTGCCGAGGTCAATGCCTATATCCTGAGTGAATAACATCTGCTGTCTCCTTATTTGAACTGAATTGAATTAAGTATCTTCTCAATCTCACCGAAATCTTCCCTGAGATCGCGTGTGGCGGTAATCAGAATCTGATATAATGCCGCATCATGCTCGATTAAAATGTAGCAGGTATAGAGAGGCTTGTCATTTGAAGTCTTGGGAATATAAAGCTCGTATCTGGTGCAGTTCATATCGCCGACTTTGATGCCCTTCTCTTCGGTAACGGCATCGGGATACATGCCGACGGATGCCGCATAGAGCTTTTTCACATCGTCATACTTTTTCTCGAATGTTGTGTCGGTGAGACGGGTAATCTGAATACCGTCATCGGAATCATTCTTTTTGATATTTGTATTGTTATAGCTTTCACAGTTGCTCCAGCCATTGGGAATTTCAAGGGAATAGTTTTTGAATTCTATTTTGTTATCATATACAAGACAGGATTCTTCAAGGTCGAGCGCGACTGTAACCTGTTTGCCGTCTTTCTCGGTAACGGCCTTGCCTTTATCGTTTGTGACAACTTCTATGGGATTGCCTTCGTCATCTCTGTCGAGCCCGCCTCCTTCTTTTGTAATTAAATCGATAGTGTCGCCGCCCTGTATTGTTATCTGCTCGGTGCCCTGCGGCTTTTTTGCGCAGGCGGTGAATAAACAAACGGCAATCGCGAAAATAACAAATACCGCTGTAATCTTTTTCATTTCAGTTCCTCCTTGAATAAAGACTGGGATTTTACGGGTTAACCGTTAAGGGAGGCAAACGCCTTCTTGTTATTCGCATAAAGAGTCTTGTAAACCTGGTAATTCCTGTCATAGACCGGCTTGTTTTTCCCGTTGGGCTTGAAAGTCTTGCTCGCGGGAATAAGCTTCTTTGCTTCACCGACATCGTCAATAATACCGAGACCTACAGCCATAAGAGCAGCCGCGCCGACCGCGCCAACATTCTGCGGAGAGTCAACAGTCTCGATGGTCCTGCCGGTAATATCAGCAAGAATCTGGCAGGTGACATCGCTCAGAGCGCCGCCGCCGACAAAGCGGATTGTATCGCTTGTTTTGACTTTCTTTTCGGAGGTTTCGATAAACCAGCGCATATGGAAGCAGACGCCTTCAATAACTGAACGGATAAGCTCGGTCTTGCCTGTCTCGAGGCTGATATTGAAGAACATACCTCTTGAATTCGGATCTTCAAACGGGCAACGGTTGCCGTGAAGCCACGGGGTAAAGACAACTCCGCCGCTTCCCGCGGGAGTTTCGCTGATAACCTTGGAAAGATAATCATAAAGAGAACGGTAAACCGTTTCCTGAGATTCGGCTACATGCTTCTTCTCAAGATAAATACCGATTTCGTCGAGAGCGAGGTGATCCTTGACCCATTCAAGACATTTTCCGGCGGTTTCAAGCTCGCCGAAATAATTATATCTGCCGTTCTGAACTCCGACCGCAGCGGCCATCATGGCTGTGGTGTCAACTATGCTCTTGTCAACAACGGTCGATACCCAGCCGGAAGTTCCGGAATAAATATGCGTGTCACCGAGACCTGCCGCACCCGCGCCGACTCCGATAAGGGAGGCATCCATACCTCCGCCGAATACCGAAGTACCCTCGGCGAGTCCGAGTTCATCCGCGGCCTGTTTCGAGAGCTTGCCTGCAACGGCATAGCTGTCGATAATATCGGGCAGATGCTTCATATCAACGCCGAGCAGCTTGCAGATTTTGGGGCTGAAGCATTTATGACCGTCTCTGATATCATAAAGCAGGGTTCCGAACGCGGAGTCTCTTGTCATTACGCAGTTCCCTGTCATACGGCAGATGAGATATTCCTTGACATCGAGCCATTTATATGCCCTTTTGAAATTCTCGGGTTCATTATCTCTCATCCAGTTATATTTCCAGACGGGGTCCTTTACGCTGAGGGAGGCCGCGCCTGTGATAATAAGGGAGGGAATAAGCTTGAATATGTTGCCGCCCGCTATCTGCGGACCGTACTGCATACCTTTTTTAATCTGCTCTGTCGCGCGCTGATCCATATAACTGAATGCTCTGTGAACGGGTTTTCCGTCCTTATCGACAAGCACGAGACCCTGCGCCTGGGAGCAGAATGAAATACCTTCTATCATATCGGGAGTGACATCACACTGAGAGAGAGCGGTTCTGGTGGTAGAACACATTGCGGCCCACCATTCGTCGGGATCCTGCTCCGCGCCGCCGTCGGGGAAGACATAGAGTTTGTAACCCTCCATACCTGCGCCGAGCAGTTTTATTGTTTTGTCAATCTCGAAAATGCAGGTTTTGACACCCGTTGTGCCGATGTCGTAAGAAATAACATATTTGCTCATTTGAATTCCTCCTCGTTTTTGGGAATACTCACCTATTTTACAATAGTTATAGATATTATAAGATATTTATATTAAAAATACAAGTATAAAATATTAAATAAAATTGAGCCATTCACATATTGATTTTTTGAAATAAACAGAGTATAATGGCTCTGTATTTATATTCAAGAGAGGGTTGTACTATGAAAAGAATAATCTGTGCACTGCTTGCGGTTGCGACAGTCTTTACCATGTGCTTTACCGGCGCGTATGCCAAAACGGTAATTATTGACAACACCGAAGAAGTTCAAGAAGGCGAAACTCCGGGAGAACCGGGTTCAGATCCGACCGATCCTACAGACCCCACGGGCCAGACCGATCCGACAGATCCCACAGATCCAACCGATCCCACTGATCCAACCGACCCTACAGATCCAACCGACCCTACAGATCCAACCGACCCTACAGATCCAACCGACCCTACAGATCCTACAGATCCTACGGAACCCACAAAGCCCGAGAATCTCAATGAATACGCTGAAATGCATCTTATGTCCTTCTGGAACAGCTACCAGCCCCACGTATTCTTCTATGTCAAGAATCTGACGGATCACGATATCCAGGTCGGCGCATACACCTGCCCGGCAGGTCAGGGTGTTTCTGTCGGTTCATACGGAATCAGCACAGCCACTACAGACGGCCAGGGAGTCTATTACAATCTTGAGCTCTACAGACATTATCACGTGAAGAAAATGACCTGGATTTACAATATCAAGAAGGTCATTTCCAAGAACCAGCTTGAAAAAGTTACCGATTTCATTCTGAATAACAACAGCTGGGAATTCTTCCTCTTCAACTGCTGCTGGTTTGCAGCAAAATGCTGGAACAAGGGCGGCGGCGGATATATTCTGCCGATAATCGTCTTCCCGTCGATTATGAGAATCGAGATGCTCTTCCATCATTCAACAAGCGAACTGGATGTCTATTCCCCGACCAGAGACCAGGTCAAGAGGCAGGTTGGAGAAGGCAGCAGCGCATATGTAAAAACCGTTATGGACTCCACAATCAAAAAGTAAAAATCACAGCCCTCTCCTTGATGAGAGGGCTGATTTATTGAACTCCCGGTCTTGTTTGTTTTATGAATTATATTTGAAATTTATACAGACATATTATTAAAAATGGCATATTGTTTTTTAGACTCGGGTATTGTATAATACACTTGTTATGGATTAAACTGCCTTTAATCCGAAAACGGAGGTAAAAAGATTTTATGAAGAAGATTAAGACTCTGATTTCCCTCCTGCTGGTATTCACAGTGCTCGCAGGTGTGGTAATTCCCGGATTTGCCGATGAAAATATAATTGAGGAGACACCGGCAATCGAAGAAACTCAGGAAGAAACCGCAGCTGACCCCGTTGAAACGATGGTCGCGGCATTTGAAAAGCTCTTTGTAAGAGGCAACGATACCGATGAGGCGGAAGAAGCCGAAGATGATGAAACTCCCGCAGAGCCTGCCGAAACGCAGGAACCCGCAGACGGTGAAGGCGAAGTCACTTCCGTACCTGCCGACGCAGTAACCCCCGCCGCTCCCGAAGAGGGCGAGCAGGGTGAAGACAACGGTGAGAATAACGGCAACAGCGGTACGGTTGACAAAACCAAGGGCAGCTTCTCGTTCTGGAAAAGCGTTTTCTATGATCAAAGCGAATTGTCCGGTAGATTTCCCATTATCGCTACCAGCACGATTTTCAAGTCAATCAGATATGTAATATATTTCCTTACCGGTCATTTTCTCTACGGTCCTCCCAAAAATTTCGAGGTTTCCGTATCGGATGATATCGTGGAATTATGCGACTATATGAAGGATAATTCCTCTCTCGATCTCTATAAGATTCTCACAAATCTTCCCGACACAAGCGACACCGCGAAGGTCATCGGCAAAGTGTTCCACATTGATACCAAGGAATACCGCGCCGAGATGTATGAGAAGCGCGATGAATTCAACGAGCAGGGCGACTGGCTCAAGGCAAATCTCTGCTGGCTTGTCGGCGCCTATATGGCGGGCATTGAAAAAGCGGATGTCTATACAGTTCCTTATGAGGATGTTCATCAGGTAGAGCTGCTCGTAACTTATTCGGACGGCACAACCGAAATATTCCACCCCGAAATATACATCAATTTCGAAACCGGCGAATGCTTCGGCAACGATGAAAGAGGCATGATAGGTTCCGGATTCAACACAAATGTATATGATATGTTCGTCTATGCTCCGATGTATTGCTGGATGCGCGATTTCGGCTTCTGCGTTGAGTATGACCTGCTCTGCTATATGCTCCCGATGTATCGCTACCGCACACGCCGCTTCAAATTCAGCTATGACGACAGAGACTGGATGATTCAGTGCTGGAAGGGCAATTATATGTGCACCAACGGCGGTGAGGTAGGCATCTACAACCGCGAGAAGGGCAAATTCGGTTCATATTACGATGTAATCACCGATGACGAGCTCATGCCGATGAGCCTTCAGGTGCTCCACGGAGACGATATGATAGTCAATGTCGAGGAAACTCCGCACTGGTGGGTGAACGGGTTCAAACTGACGAGTACCCTCTATCATCCGATGAGCATGACCGAGATATTCTCGATAACCTTCCCCAATGAGGAAATGAGAGACGCATTCACACAGGCGGTCGACAATAATATGTATCACGATGTATCCTACACCGTCGACGGCCTCAAAGTCACCTGCACCTGGGGATAAAAATTAAAAAAGCGGGGCTGTCATAAAGGCAGCCCCGAGTATTGCCGGGGCGCTGACCCCGGAACAGAATAAAACAAATCGGGAGGTAAGAGCCCAAAGTTTCCGCTTCAAAGCCTCCCACTTCTCAAATTCTTTATGGGGTGTAAGAACCTTCACGCTGTGCGTGAAGAACCTTATTACTCGCTCGCGCTCGTAATATGCGTGCGCTACACCCCTTCATATTCATTTCGGGGTGTAGCGCAGGTGGTAGCGCGCGTGGTTTGGGACCACGAGGCCCAGAGTTCGAATCTCTGCACTCCGACCACTCAAATCCCTTATATATCAAGGCTTTCCGAGATCTATAAGGGATTATTTATTTTTCTAAAAACGACTGAAAATCGTTAAAAAATACCATTTTTATGCAGATGAACGGATATTTTTACGGATATTTGATTTAGTGTTTTCGTCAGTAATTTCAACGGTTTATTAAGTAATGATTTTTATAAAAAAGCGTTCAAACGGATATTTTTTGTAAAATTCCGTAAAAAACAAAAAAATCGCCCCTGCCGTGACCATTCATTCGGTCTGCGACAGAGGCGGTTTTTGTCTGTAAAGCGTCATAATAATTTCTTCCAATCTATACAGGAATTGCCATCCTTAATACTGATTTATGA
>CADBBH010000008.1 GCA_902792905.1 Oscillospiraceae bacterium | reverse complement strand
TTCAGGAGAAGCAAACATCTCTTTGACTTCGGCGGTCATATCCGTTATGGATTCTTCTGGTCGAGTATCTTCAACTTTTCCACATGCTGCAAAAGAGAACGCGAGAGCCGATATCAAAAGCAAAGATATTATTCTCTTCATATTGAGGATCTCCTTATATGAAAAAATGATTATTGTACCTTCATATATTATACGATATCTGCGAAAAACCCTCACTGTTCAGTTTGGGAGGAAGTTAATGTCACGGGCAAAGAACGGCTTGGTTCTTCCGGTTCATAATAGACCGAACTCCATTGCGCTGTAGTAAATTCATAGTTTTTGTAATTGTCATTTTTGACCCACATAGCAGGTCTTACATAGTACGGCACGGAAAGATCGGTTCCGTTTTGCCCTATCGAAGAAGAATATGTGTCAACAACACGAAATCTGTTTGTTTCTCCTCCAATACTCCTAAGCCACCACATACAGCTCCTGTATTCATCAGACAAATCGCTGTCAATATAACGGTATGTTTTCTGCGCATAAGGAGTCGGCTCGCATATTCTGATTTTTCTGTCTGTGAGATAATCTGTAACTTCATCTGCTGAAAGCAAAAACACATAGTCATCGGTGTCATTTCCGCCGTCAGTTCCGAATTCAGAATTGTCGGAGTTAATTATATGTGAAAGAATTATGTTTTGTCTCTCATTATCTGAGAACGCAGTCATATAGAATTCATTATTCAGCCGGTCTCTCAGTTTTGAGTTTTCCCAAGTGATGGCAGTTTCGCTCCATTCTTCGGTATTAAAGTATTTTTCTTCAAGAGCATATCTGCTGAGCAGAAGCAGTTTGCCGTCTTCTTTTGCAATAACAATCCATTCTATCGGCTCAGAATCCGACAAATCCGTATCAATATTGTATTTTCCGAATTGAATAACACTGCCGACGGCAACATCTTTTTTGACGGAGCACCCGGACAACGCTAAAATAATTATCATCAATATAAACAGTATCTGCTTTTTCATAAAGCACATCCTTTATACCTTTTACATCAGTGTTAAAAAAGAGGATATATGTTGTAATTTATTTTTTTCTCGCTCTCTTCATTCTATTATTGTTTCCATCTTAGCCAATCATTATTTCTTTCTCAAGCCGTTGGGCGAGTCCGTCTTCATAAATATCGTCATAGGGAAAATTGACAAGTTCAGCTGTCGGAAACGGTGTACCATCTTCTGCATGTTCATTATCGGTGATTAAAAGCGTAACCAATGTAAAGCGCACACCTGCTTTATCAAATATATCCTTTATTTGAACCAACGTATCGGCAAAATGTTCGGGGGAAAAGTCAGAGGAATTAATATTTACGTGAATAACACCTGCTTCAGAGCCGATACGCTCCAAATCGAAAACCTGATTTGCATTCAGATTTGATTTTTTGACCGGCTGAACTTTACCTTCAGATGAAAGTTTAAAGAATTCGGCATCATCATCAAATGCAATATATCCGTATATTATATCGGTATCAAGTTTCTCTTTAGCTGTTGATACTGACTCAATCAGATGACGGTATTCATCTAAAAGGCGATTACAAATATTGCCTTTTTGAATAACGCTGCCTTCAAAATCATCCGAATAACAGTTGCCACGCATATCAAAATACATAGTAAATGCCGAATCGGGACTTTCAGGCTTCTCTGCCTTTATATGATAATTGCCGTCTTTAAACCAATATCCTGCTTCGCTGATTTCATAGCCTTCGCCGTATTTTCCGCTTTCAAGGAGTTTTTCAGCGTTTTTAACAGCAAGAAACTTTGAAATGGGATTACCCAAAAAAGCGTGAGCATAAAACAACAGAATTGCAAAAAAAACAACACCTAAGACAATCCATACAGTAATTATTTTTTTGTTTTCTGACTTGAAACGATTGCTTTCAATATTGTTCATCTGAATCGCCTCCAAATTATACTATAATTGCTGAAAATGAATTGCATATTAATGAAAAGTAAACTTCCGCATAATAAAAATTTTTTCTTTCTTATTATATCATAGAATAATTTGCGTTTTAAATAGGAAAAAAGCGAAAATGTCCCCATTAAAAACTAGTTATATACAAAAAAATATAAATAGCGGGATTCATAACAAGAACCCGCTGTAGTATTAATATCTTAATTGATTTTTATTTCATCCTATGACACTTCGCTCACATGGCGATGAGCCCCCATTACGAAGACGGTTCGTTTTGCCTTCGTAAAAATTTTCGAAATCCCTTATATATCAAGGCTTTTCGGGTTTGTCAAATAGTTTGACGTGCGGGAGGTCACAGGTTCAAGTCCTGTAACGACCACCATGTTTGTTGTACAAAAGTGCAACTTCTTCTGAAATCCCTTGAATATCAAGGGATTTCACTCTTTTTAGAGGCTATTTTCAGGTTTAGTTTTCGGTGCAACTTTTTGTCCGATTTTCTGAACTTACAGGACTCGAACCCTCGCATTTTAATTGAATACGGTATTTCAGCCGGACTTTTTAATCGTAATGATTGAGAAGCCCGGCTTTTTTTGTTGTCAAAAATCAACTAGAAGGAGGAAAAATTATGACAAAAGAATCAATAGAAATGATACCCGTGAGCGAACTTCATGATTTCCCGGATCACCCTTTCGCCGTCAGAGATGATGATGCAATGAGGGAGATTACGGAGAGTACAAAAGAATACGGAATCTTAACCCCGATTACCGTGCGACTGAGAGATGAGGGTGGTTATGAAATAATTTCCGGGCACAGGCGGAAACACGCCTGCGAGCTATCCGGTATAACCGAAATTCCCGCTATCATCCGTGACTGCACCAGAGATGAAGCCATCATTATGATGGTGGACAGTAATCTTCAAAGAGACTGTATTTTGCCGAGTGAAAAAGGTAAGGCATATAAAATGAAAATGGAAGCCATTAACAGGAGAATGGGCAGACCGCCATTGATACAGGAAAATGGTGGACAAAATGGCCACACTTTTTCAGGCAAGACTCGTGACCTGATTGCAGAGGGAGCAAACGAGAGCGCCAGAAACATTCAGCGATATATCCGCCTTAATGAACTCAATCCCAAACTTCAGAGATTGGTTGACGAAAGAAAGATGGGTATTACTCCCGCGGTCGAAGTCTCATATCTTTCCCCTGCCGAGCAGGATTTGCTGATGGAAACTATTGAGAGTGAGCAGACAACTCCCTCACTCTCCCAGGCACAGAAAATGAGGAAAATGAGTAAGGAAGGAAGTCTCAATGAGGATACTATGCTCGATTTGATGCAGGCGCAGAAGAAACCCGAGGGAATGGATATAGTATTAAGGTATAACGATATAAAAGAGTTTTTTCCGAAAGCATATACCCCATTGCAGATGAAAAACGGAATAATGAAGCTTCTTGAGAATTTCCGCCAGGCACAGATAAAGCGGGCGAGAAATCAGCAGAGTCGATAAAATGAACTTTTTACCGATAGATATATCTCAGAGTGCCTGATATCACTCCAGGAAAAACTGAGAGGGAAAAACGCAAAAAACTCTCGAAAATTTCGAGAGAAAAATGCCTGAAAATGTGGACCTAACGAAAGGAGAAAGATTTTTAATGGATAGATTGCCTAAGAAATCACAAGCTACATATATCGGTTATGATGAAGAATCCGATGAAGTGGAATTACGGTTATATAACCGTAAACAAAAGAATGAATTTCTTAAATTTTGTGAAGAGCATCCCGATCTATGTCGTCAGTCAGATGATGACGGATTCGGAGGACTGTGGTTCTTGACCACAAAAGATTGCATAGTTATAAAACCGAGGGTGCCTGAGTCTGAAAAAACAAAACAGCGAAGGCGTGAAAATCTGAAGAACAACTTAAACAAATTACAGCCGGACAGCGTATGAAATCAATCGTACATTGTCCGGCTTTTTTGTATTTTACAGCGAAAGGAGGCGTATCTATGGGTCACTTCATTATCAGCGTCGGCGGTCTTTATGTCTGGCTTGCCATTGAAGCCGCTGCAAAGGTAGTCGGTATGCTTATCAGATAAGAGATAAATACAGCCGATAAAAAATGAGCAACAGGAGGTGAAAAACATATTCTGCCTTGTGCGGAGAATTCCGCCTTAGAGATTCGGTGTAAATCCGAATCAAAGAAAAACAATATTTTAATACGGAGGTAAAAGTTTATGAAAAACAACAAACAGTCAAACAGCTATTTCAAAAAGGAAAAGCAGAGAATCATCATGGCAACCACAGGTATTCTTTGCATTATCATCGGTTTTACCGGACTTCTTCTGTTCGGTGTCAGACGGTGCGCAAAGGATGATAATCCCGACAACGGCTTCGTTATGGACGACAACGCCGTTGAAGGCGGCTGGAACAAGGTTGACGAAGATAAAGTTCGCGAGAACCTTAATGCCAGCGTGGAGGAAGGATATATCAATATCAGCATGAACACCACTCCCGTATTTGAGAACGGAGAAGCTGAAGGCAATCTGATGATAGTCAATGAAACAATCAACAAATACCCTCAGAAGGTAATAATCACACGTAATGACAACGGTGATGTAATTTACGAATCTAAGGGTATACCCGTAGGCAGTAAGATAGAGAAAGCAATGCTTTCAGAAGATTTACCTGCGGGAACTTATGAATGCACGGCGATATTCCATAATATGAATCCCGATACGGGCGAATCACTCGGATGCGCCGGCGCAATCATTCAGATCACGGTAAAGAACTGACCGGATCAGTTCAAATTAAAAAATATACTATAACTAACAAAGGAGAATTTTACTTATGAAACAAAGGAGAATTTTACTTATGAAAAACAACAAACTTACAAAGGTCATTTCCATCATTCTTGCTGTCTGCGCTATCGCAGCTATGGCAGTTCCCTCATTCGCAGCCGACATTACCACAAACGGCGGTAACGGCACTACTCCCGTAAACCTTTACTCAACCGATGACGGCACCCTCAACGGTGATCCGGCTCCGACAGCTCTTTCCGTTACCATTCCCACCGCTCTTCCCGTTGCGGTAGGCACTGACGGCGAGACCACAACTGCCGATAACGCAAAGATCACAAACAACTCTTTCGGCGCAGTCAGAGTAAAGACCGCCACTATCAGCGGCGCTAACAGCTGGACTCTCGTTCCCTTCGGCAACAAGAGCACTCTCGCATCCGAAAAGGTTGACTCCAACAAAATCGGTTTCGCTATGAAGCTCGGTAACGGCGCACAGGTTAAGACCGCAAATACCAATAATTCCCAGGCTCTTATCTCCGCTCCCGTAACAGGCTGCTATATGTCAGGTGTCGGCGATACAACCAAGAACAGCGTAGCTGTTGCCTATGACGCTATCGTTACTCCCGTTTCAACGGCCGTAACCAATAAGACAGTTGCAAATATCGTATTCGTTGTTGAATTCGATACCGCTGCTTAATTTATACTAATCAATACTTTTACAACGGAGGGCGGCAACGCCCTCCACTCTTACAGGAAGGCAGGTAAAAAATATGAAACTTAAAACTATTACGGCAATCTTACTTGCCATAGCGACACTCTTTTCTGTTTCCTGCATTACTGCTTTTGCAAACAAAGAAGCGACTGCTTCCGTTCCCGTAAAGCTTACCATAGCTAACGATTACAGAAGTATTTCGGTAACCGTTCCGGCTTCGCTGCCTGTCGAGATATATAACGGCACAGTTGTTACGGCTAATAACGCCAGAATCACGAACAATGCGAAATCAGGTTCGGTCAAGGTTAAAGCGGTAGCTGTAAATGACGGAGATTTCAAAGTCGGCAGTTACGATTCCTTTTCGGGTAATAAGACCATTGCCCTTAAAATTAACGGCATCGTGACAAAGGGCAGCGGAAACATGGAAATAAGCGAATCAGCATTTCCGAATATCGCTCCGACAGAGAATCTTCCGCTGAGTTATTTTGCAAAGGTATCCAAGGACGCAGGCGCAATGAAGGATAAAGAGGTTGCAAAAGTTATCTTTACTATTTCGCTGAAACACTCCAAGATATTCAGAATAATAGTAAGCTTTGTGATTTTTACAATGATTGTTTTCGGCACAAATCTCAGCGCTTATGCAGATATGGAGCTGTCAATTACATGTCCGAAAGCTCTCTGCAGTAAAAAGCTTCAGCTTTGCGGTCCTCTGTTGTACGGCACGACTATACCGTCTTCGGTTCCGTATCTGGGAGGATCAACAATAAACGAAAGCAACTCTTATAATGCCACAATAAGAGCTATGACAACCGATGACCATTTGTTTATCGCTTATTGTCCGAGTTATACCAATTCGGGCTTGTCCAAACACGCGATGGCCCTTTTCAGGTTCAGTCATAACTATGTTGCTCAGTCATATGCTCCGCTGTCTGCCGATGTAACATCCGGCGGAACAACCTACGGTAAAGGCGGTTATCACCTTACCACATACAAATGTATGGGATCCAAAAGAGTAAACGCGACCGGAACTACTATTTCTCAGGAGCTGGCGGATGGTACTTTTAACGACGGATATCTCAGTAACGAGGAACTTGAGTCAATTCAGGATATTACAGATACAAAGTCATGCGGCACAGTAAAGAAAGTATACGAGAATCACACATGGACATACGGAAACTGGACAAGCGTTGACGGTATCTATCATCAAAGAACAAACACATGCAGCGATTGCGGTTATACGACAACCGAAAAAACGCTACATAACACTTCCTCAACATCATGGATTGCCTTCAGCACAACTCAGCACCAGAGAACAGTTTCATGTTCTGTTTGCGGATACTCAAGAACAGACAAGCAAAATCACGACTTTACATACAGCAACTACACTTCAGTTGACGGCACAAAACACAGTGTAAAGAGAACCTGTTCCGTTTGCGGATATACCGATACGATTCAGCAGAATCACAGTCTGGTTTACGGCGAATGGAGTTTTTATACCGAGCAGGGCGGAAATGACACTTCAAAACACAGACGAAGTGTTAGTTGCTCACTTTGCGGGTATTCAGATTATGAATACGGGTCGCACAATATGGTCCGCGATTTTGAAGGGTGGAGAGACAGCGACAACACATGGCATTACTATACCGATACTTGTTCGGTATGTAATTATCGTGCCGGTCATTATTCGCAGCATGCTTATGATAACAATCAGAAAACATATTCAGATATTTCCGATACAAAGCATCGTGTAACACAGCTCTGTAAGTATTGCGAACATCCGAAGGAATATGAAGAGGATCATACTTTCACAACAACATGCGAGGCTGTCTCCGATACAAGACATAAGTTCACTTCAACCTGCGTTTGCGGTCACACGAACACTTCTTACGGAGATCATCACGACGATGACAATGACTGCTATTGTGATGACTGCGGATATCTTATGACGAGATTCTCGGTTACAGTTCCGGCTACATTATCACTGGTAATTGATAAAGACGGAAAAGTGTACACTCCGACAAATGCAGTTATTACAAACAACTCAACTGCGGCCGTTAAAGTTACAGGCATCAGTCTTTCTCCGAAAAACGGATGGACAGTTGTTCCGTATTCGACCAATATGGCCAACGAAAAGGTGGATTCGCATAAAATCGGTCTGAAATTAAGAGATTCTCAGAGTGTATCGGGTAATACCATGCCAATTACGGGCAACTGGAATATATCAAAAGGCAGTAATCTGCCTTTGACCTATTCAGCGGTTGTGTCCGCAACATCTCAGCCTATTACAGGTACGAATGTGCTCGATGTCACTTTCGTCATAGACTGGAGGGATTGAGATGCAGGAGGAAGTTCAGAATAAGACCGTTACCCTGGCAATCAACACTTCAAAGCTTACAGTCAAAGAACTCAAGCAGGCTCTCGAAAAATTTCTTGCATATCAAAGAAACTATAAGAACGGCAAAGCACAGACAAAGGATGTTGTTCACAGAGGAAAACAGACTGTCAAACAGCTTGCGGCACAGAATCAGGGATTAACAAATATCGAGATTACGGATAAAAACATCAAAACCTTTGACCGGGTGGCGAGGAAATACGGTGTGGATTACGCGGTCAAAAAAGACCGTTCCGTTGACCCGCCGAAATATCTTGTTTTCTTCAAAGCTAAGGATACGGATACGCTGACAGCAGCCTTCAAGGATTACACCAAGAAATCTGTCAAAGCCAAAGAGCGTAAAGATTCCGTTCTCGACAAGCTTTCAAAAGCGAAGCAGACAATTAAAGAACTGCCCACAAAGGTTAAGCATAAGGAACTTGAGCGATGAGCAATATAAACATAAAGAAATATGTTATACCTAACATACCCTATGTTGTTCTCGCTCTGCTCTTTACAAAAATCGGACAGGCTTACCGCCTGACTCCGGGCATCACATTTTCGGACAAAGCCCTTCGTATTATGGAGGGCTTTTCCGCTGCTTTTGAATCTTTTGCTCCGAGTTTTTATGCGTTTGACCTCATAATCGGTTTCTCATGTGCTCTGGCAATCCGTCTTGCGGTATATGTCAAAAGCAAGAACGCGAAGAAGTTCCGCAAGAACGAGGAATACGGTTCCGCCCGCTGGGGCACGCAGGAGGACATCCGCCCTTTTGTAGATCCGGTGTTTCAGGAAAACATCATTCTTACCCAAACAGAAAGACTGATGATGAGCAACCGCCCGAAAAATCCGAAGGACGCACGAAACAAAAATGTCCTTATTGTCGGCGGCTCCGGGTCGGGCAAAACACGGTTTTGGATAAAGCCGAACCTAATGCAACTCCACAGCAGTTATGTTCTTACTGACCCGAAAGGAACGGTCGTGAATGAAGTGGGCAAACTCTTCCAAACGAACAATTACCGCATAAAGATTTTCAATACCATCAATTTCAAGAAGTCAATGCACTACAACCCGTTCGCATATATCCACAGTGAAAAGGATATTCTGAAATTAGTCACTACGCTTATTGCCAATACAAAAGGTGAGGGCAAAACGGGCGATGATTTCTGGGTTAAAGCGGAAACACTTCTCTATTGCGCATTAATCGGATACATCTGGTATGAAGCACCGGAAGAGGAACAGAATTTTACTACATTGGCAACACTTCTAAATTCAATGGAAGTAAGGGAAGAAGATGAATCCTTCAAGAACGCTGTGGATTTGATGTTTGACGAACTTGCCGAAAAAGAACCGGATCATTTTGCCGTGCGGCAGTATGAAAAATACAAACTGGCGGCAGGGAAAACAGCCAAGTCCGTGCTGATTTCCTGCGCCGCCAGGCTCGCGCCTTTCGATATTGCGGAGATCCGCGAGATCACGATGTATGACGAGCTGGAGTTTGACACGCTCGGCGACCGGAAATCCGTTTTATTCCTTATTATGTCCGACACGGACGCGACCTTCAATTTCCTGATTTCGATGATCTACACTCAGCTGTTTAATCTGCTCTGTGAAAAAGCGGACGACGTATACGGCGGGAAACTGCCCGTTCATGTCAGATGTCTAATTGATGAAGCGGCGAATATCGGTCAAATTCCGAATCTGGAAAAGCTTATGGCGACGATCAGAAGCCGTGAGATTTCGGCTTGTCTTGTTTTACAGGCGCAGTCTCAGTTAAAGGCACTCTACAAAGACAGTGCCGATACAATCATCGGTAACTGTGATAGCCGCATCTTTCTCGGCGGCTCGGAACCGACGACTTTGAAGGAATTATCCGAAGCCCTCGGGCAGGAAACGATTGACACCTTCAATACCGGCGAAAGCCGCGGCCGCGAAACCTCGCACAGCCTGAACTACCAGAAGCTCGGCAAGAAGCTGATGAGCATCGACGAGCTGTCCGTTCTTGATGGCAGTAAATGTGTTTTACAGCTTAGAGGCGTAAGACCTTTTCTTTCAAACAAGTACGATATTACAAAACATCCAAACTATAAATATCTATCTGACTATGACGAGAGGAATACTTTTGATGTTGAAAAATTTCTGTCAACAAAACTGAAGGTTGTTCCTAGTGAAGTCTGTGATGTTTACGAAATAGCGGTTGAATAAACCGCAAAGCAAATCATCCCGCCGGTGCACAGGCGGGATTTTACATATATAAACTATGACCGCAAACACCAATAAAATATGAAAGGAGAAGCCGAAACCGCAGCGGTCTGAAATGACGCGGTTATCGGTGATTTTTAATTTATGGCATTTTTTAATTCAGCAGTAGGAGTTCTTCAGACTCTTGTTATAGCACTCGGCGCAGGTCTCGGTATCTGGGGCGCAATCAACCTTCTTGAAGGTTACGGCAACGATAACCCCGGCGCAAAGTCACAGGGTATGAAGCAGCTCATGGCAGGCGGCGGCGTCGCCCTTATCGGCATCACTCTTGTTCCGCTGCTTTCGGGTCTTTTCGGCTGATACCCGTTAAAAATCAGCCGACCAATATCGAAGCGGGAGTCTCTTTGGAGGCTTCCGCTTCCAAAGAAAGTGAAGTGATGAACACTGGATAAAATAAAAGAAGCATTGGAAGAATGGTTACGGGAAATCCTCACAAGCGGTATCACTTCAAATCTGTCCGGTCTGTTCGATCAGGTAAACACAAAGGTCGGAGAGATAGCGGAAACAGTCGGTAAAACTCCGCAGGGCTGGAATGCGGCCATATACAATATGGTTAAAAGCCTTTCGGATAATGTAATGGTTCCGATAGCGGCAATGGTTCTCGCGTTCGTTATGTCGCTTGAACTTCTGCAGATGGTAATTGACAGAAACAACCTGAATGACGGCGATACATTCGCCTTCTTCAAATGGGTGTTCAAATCATCAGCAGCCTGTCTAATAGTTACCAATACTTGGAATATTGTAATGGCGGTGTTTGATGTCGGTCAGCATATTGTCAATGAAGCCGCGGGAGTCGCAATAGGAAGTGTTGCTATCGATTCGTCGCTGTTTATGGACGGACTAGATGAAAAGCTCGCGGCAATGACGCTCGGAGCATTGCTCGGTCTTTGGGTGCAGACAGGAGTTGTCAAACTCTGTATGGGATTACTCCAGATATGTATCCTCGTGGTTGTATTCGGAAGGATGATAGAGATTTATCTTGTCACATCCGTTGCTCCCGTGCCTATGGCTACAATGATGAATAAAGAAAGCGAACAGGTCGGCAGGAATTATCTGCGGAATTTGATTGCCCTTGCCTTCCAGGCGTTTCTCATTATTGTCTGCGTTGCCATATATGCGGCGCTCATCGAACATATCACCGTTACGGACGATATTTCATACGCTTTGTGGACCTGTATGGGATATACAGTATTGCTGTGTTTCTCGCTGTTCAAGACCGGATCACTCGCCAAGAGTATCTTCAATGCACATTAAGAAGGAAGGTGAAACGCTATGGCATATGTACCCGTACCAAAAGATCTGAATGCTGTAAAAACCAAAGTGATGTTTAACCTCACTAAAAGACAGCTTATCTGTTTCGGTGCCGGCGGTGCTCTCGGACTGCCGCTGTTTTTTCTGACGAAATCTCACATCGGCTCCAGTGCTGCGGCAATTCTTATGGTAATGGCCGTTATCCCGTTTATGCTTCTGGCAATGTATGAGAAAAACGGCAGACCGTTTGAGAAAATTGCGAAGAACATGCTGAATGTAATGTTTCTCCGCCCGAAACAGAGACCGTACAAAACCGCAAACTATTATTCAATGCTTGAAAAGCAGGACAAATTTGACAGGGAGGTGAAATCCATTGTCTCAGGCAGTAACCAAAGCACAGCAAAAGCAGATAAACGAAGCTAAAGCCAGGGCTTTGGGCAAAAACAAGAAGGAAATGTCCGCACAGGAAAGTATTCCGTTTCAGCGGATGTTCAAAGACGGTATCTGCAAGGTGACAGATACTCTCTATACAAAAACAGTCCGTTTCAATGATATCAACTATCAGATAAGCAGCAACGAGGATAAGAACGCCATATTTGATTCATGGTGCGATTTCCTCAACTATTTTGATTCGTCTGTCCGTTTTCAGTTTTCTTTTGTAAACATGACCGGACAGTCCGACAATGTGTCGGAAAGCATTAATATCCCCATAAGAGACGACGGCTTTGCCGATATAGCGGCTGAGTATCAGACATTTCTGAACAACCAGCTTTCAAAAGGTAATAACGGCCTTATCAAAACAAAGTATCTCTCTTTCGGTATTGAAGCAAACAATATCAAAGACGCTAAGCCCCGTCTTGAAAGAATAGAAACCGATATTATTCAGAATTTCAAGAAACTGGGAGTTTACGCTCAGCCGATGAACGGTTTTGAAAGGCTGAAGGTTATTCACGGTATGTTCCACATCGGCGAAAACACACCGTTCCGCTTTGATTGGGACTGGCTTGTGAAAACAGGATTGTCGGTTAAAGACCATATTGCTCCATCTTCATTTGAATTTAAAAACGGCAAGGAATTCGTTATGGGAAAACAGATAGGAAATGTATCGTTTCTGCAGATTCTCGCTCCCGAACTTAACGACAGACTTCTTGCCGATTTTCTTGATATGGAGAGCAATGTGGTTGTATCAATGCATATTCAGTCTATGGATCAGGTCAAAGCAATAAAAACAATAAAGAGAAAGATTACCGACCTGCAGAAATCCAAGATTGAAGAGCAGAAAAAAGCGGTCCGCTCCGGTTATGATATGGATATTATTCCGAGCGATCTTTCGACCTATAATGATGAGGCTATGAAATTGCTTCAGGATCTGCAGTCCAGAAACGAGAGAATGTTTCTTGTGACATTCATAGTTATGAATGTAGCCAAAACAAAGAAAGAACTAGCAAATGATGTTTTCAGAGCTTCAAGTATCGCACAGCAGCACAACTGCAATCTTGTAAGACTTGACTTTCAGCAGGAAGAGGGCCTTATGAGCTGTCTGCCCCTCGGATACAATCAGATTGATATACAGAGAGGACTGACTACTTCGTCGGCGGCAATATTCATTCCGTTTACTACACAGGAACTGTTTCAGTCAAGCAAAGAGGCGCTTTACTGCGGCTTGAATGCACTGTCAAACAACATAATTATGGTTGACAGAAAGCTGCTCAAGAACCCCAACGGACTTATTCTAGGTACACCCGGTTCGGGTAAATCATTCAGCGCAAAGAGAGAAATCTCAAATGTGTTCCTTGTTACGGATGACGATATAATCATATGCGATCCCGAAAGCGAATACGGAGCGCTCGTGGAACATCTCGGCGGACAGGTTATAAAGATATCGCCCGTATCTCAGGACTATATCAATCCTATGGATCTGAATCTCAACTATAGTGAAGATGAAAATCCGCTTACTCTTAAATCCGACTTCATTCTTTCGCTCTGCGAACTGATTGTCGGCGGAAAGGAAGGCTTACAGCCTGTTGAGAAAACGATTATAGACCGCTGTGTTCGTATGGTTTACAGAGATTATCTGCAGTATCCGATACCCGAAAATATGCCGATTTTAGAAGACCTTTACAATGAGCTTCTGAAGCAGGATGAAAAAGAAGCAAAATATCTTGCAACGGCTCTTGAAATATATGTCACGGGTTCACTTAATGTGTTTAACCACAGAACCAATGTTGACATTAAAAGCCGTGTTGTCAGTTACGACATTAAAGAACTCGGCAAGCAGCTGAAGAAAATCGGTATGCTGATAGTTCAGGATCAGGTCTGGAACCGCGTTACCGTCAACCGTGAGGCACATAAATCAACAAGGTATTATATCGATGAAATGCACCTTCTTCTCAAAGAAGAGCAGACGGCGGCGTATACGGTTGAAATCTGGAAGCGTTTCCGTAAATGGGGCGGTATTCCAACGGGCATAACGCAGAATGTCAAAGATCTGCTTTCGTCCCGTGAGATTGAAAACATCTTTGAAAACAGCGACTACATATATATGCTCAATCAGGCAGCCGGTGACAGACAGATTCTCGCAAAACAGCTGAACATTTCACAGTATCAGCTTTCGTATGTCACATCATCCGGTGAGGGCGAAGGATTGCTGTTTTACGGCAGTACGATTATTCCGTTTGTTGACAGGTTCCCGAAGGATACAATGCTTTACAGAATCATGACCACTAAACCGCAGGAGCAAATGCGGGCATGAAAAGTGGTGATGACCTATACCTGACAAGCGCGAGTTTTATAACGCAAACGCCGAAGAGGAATTTGAAAACTGTAAAGAGAGAATCCTTGAAAAACTGTATGATTTACAGGAAGAAATATTGACTATTTACGGCCTTTACTTTGATTTTGAGGATATCTATCTCAGACACCATGATGAAATGGTAATAACAATCTATTAAAACAGAAGCAGTTCGTTTATTCGTAAACGGGCTGCTTTTTTGCGCCCTTTCGGGCGGGAAAGGAGAACAAAATTATGACAAAAAACACAGAAATCAGAGCAACGATTGACAGCGAGGTTTACGGAACACTGCGCCTTTGGTACAACCCCTCGGAAGACGAGCTTCTCTATTGTGCAAAGGACGTGGCTAAGATGTTCGGTTTCAAAGACCCCGGCAGAAGCGTCCGCAACCTTTGCAGGCATATTTCAAAAATATGCTTCAATACCGACGGCGGCGTTCAGAGACTTAATTTCATCGGTCAGGAGGATATCTGCCGTCTCTGCGAAAACTCAGCCGAATCCGATCCCTGCGACATCTGCGAATATATCGAGTGTGTAACCGATGATTTCTTCTGTGACATCGAAAATGATTTCGCTGGCTGCGAAGAGGAAGATTACGAAGATGATTACGACGATGAAGAGGATGAACTTGATATTTTCCCCGATGATGAACACGACGAAGGATATCTTGAA
Organism: Oscillospiraceae bacterium; assembly: GCA_902792905.1. Classification (GTDB taxonomy): domain Bacteria; phylum Bacillota; class Clostridia; order Oscillospirales; family Acutalibacteraceae; genus CAG-177. Next base: position 146,840 of record CADBBH010000008.1, on the reverse strand, counting down.
CTGATTGAGAAAAATAACGCTCCAGAAATCCCCGATTTTGACGAAGCCACATACAATTATCTCGGCAAAGATTTCATTGAAGGTTTTGAAAAAGCGCTGGACGCTTATGATTTCCTCATTGAGGCAATAAGCAAAGCTCTCGAGAATCCGGAGCTTTTTGTCAAAGCCGCTGTGCTGGTCGCTGACTGCAATGCCGAAGCGTAAGCACAAACTCAATTTCACAGAGGAAGAGTTAAGCGGTAAGAAGGCGGATAAGCTTGCCGAAGAAACCGAAAAGACAAAAAAGGGCAAGAAACCAAAGAAAGAAATGAAGACGAAGAAGCGTCTTGTTTTTGAAGAGAACAGGCCGAAACTGTCAAAGAAGCTCAGAAATGATGATGGCAGCTATGGTAAAGAATTACCGGGTAAAGCGTTAACAAACAGAATACGGCAAAAAACAGAAAGCGACTCCGAAGATAATGTTTCGGTTCAGGCTGTCAATGAAGGCTCAAGACAGGTTGAAAACACCACAAGAACCGTCAAAACCTATGAACGCAGAAAAAACAGAAAAGTAACGGATGAATCCCGGAAATCACAGATTCGTGAAGAACGGACCGCTGTGAGAAATGAGCAGAGAATTGACCATGAAAACCTGAAAGAAAGATATGCTTCATACAAAGCGGAACATCCCGAAGCAAAATCCAATCCGTATTCAAGGTGGAGACAGAAGCAGGAAATACGCAAAGAATACTACGCCGCGAAGCACGGTTCTTCCGCATCCGCTTCTGTTTCCTCTTTAGGCGATTCCGTTAAGAAATCGGCAAAGAAGGCAACCGAAGAAACAAGGAATAAGGTTGTTGAATATGTTGCGGAGCATAAAGGTCTTGTCGCCATTGCTCTCGGTGTTGTTCTTGCAATTATTATCGGTGTCGGTGTTTTATCATCTACAGGAACGGTTCTTGTTCAAAGCACGACAGGCGGAGTTACACTCAGCACCTATGCATCCGAAGATGAGGATATGCTGAACGCGGAGCAGGCATACTGTCAGCTTGAAGCTGATTTGCAGTCAAAGATTGATAACTTTGAAAGCACTCACAGTTATGATGAATATCATTATGACCTTGATGAAATCGGTCACGATCCGTATGTGCTTATCTCTATGCTATCCGCTCTCCATGACGGAGAATTTACGCTCGATGAAGTGGAGAGTGAACTGCGAGCAGCATTCGGAAAACAATACAACTTCTCATTCAGGGTTGTAAAAGAAACCCGTTACAGATATGAGACAAGATACAGATATGTGACAGTTGTAGATGCCGACGGCAATACTTATCAGACAATGGAATCATATACGGTAAGAGTGCCATACGATTACTTTATCTGTTATGTTACTCTCAGAAACAACAATCTTTCTCATGTGCCGTCGCAGATGCTCAGCGAAGGTCAACTGAGTATGTATTCGATATATATGGCTACGCTCGGCAACAGAGAGGATTTGTTTCCTGATTCGGAATACATCGGAAAGTATGACGGTGAAGCGCAGCATTATGATATTCCCGTTTCATATATGGGCGATGAAAGGTTTGCGAAAATGATGGAAGAAGCGGACAAATATGTCGGCTATCCCTATGTGTTCGGCGGCAGTTCGCCTTCAACATCATTTGACTGTTCGGGTTATGTTTCCTGGGTTGTGAACCACAGCGGCTGGAATTTCGGTAGGCTCACCGCCACACAGCTTTATTACAAGTGCACACCTGTTTCAAAGGCAAACGTTAAGCCCGGCGACCTCATATTCTTTTCCGGCACCTACAACAGCGGAACGCTCTGTTCCCATGTCGGTATTATCGTTGATCCTGTCAACAGGATTATGGTTGATGCCGGTGATCCGATTCAGTATGAATCTTATGATACAAGTTACTGGAACAGCCATTATTACTCCTGCGGCAGACTGCCGAATCCTTAAACGGAGGTGCTTATGAATACAAACAAAGAAAAACTCAAGGCTGAGATTGATGACATTGATAAGAAAATCAGTCAGAACGATGAGAAAATCAAAAGCCTGACAGAAAAGAATGAAGATTTAAAAAAGAGAAAGCGCAAGGCAAACGAAAAGCTTCGGGAAATCGAAGATGGTGAATACGGACTTATCTGCCGTCAGTTGAATCTTACTCCCGAAGACCTTGTGGCTTTCCTTAAAGAAAACAAAGAAAAGAAAAAGAAGGAGGCTGAAAGCACAGAATGATAAAAAGAATACTCAGTTTGTTCGCCGCTGTTGTGATGACGGCGGCTTTTTGTTTTCCGTCTTATGCCGCGGAGTATTACGCGAGCGATGAAAGCGGAAAGACGGATATTCCCGAATACATCGCCTCAATCAAGATTTCGGAAGAGGATGTCGAGCTTCCGCAGACCGGTGAAAACAATACTTATCAGCTGACGCCTGACGGAAACCTGACCCTTGTCGATGATTATTCCCAGATTGAATCAGAGGGCAGCGATAAGGTGCAGCAGAAGCAGTTCCTGACCGTTACCACCAAATCCGGCAACACCTTCTATATCATCGTTGACCGTGACGGGAATACGGATAATGTCCATTTCCTGAATATGGTGGATGAAGCGGATCTGCTTGCTCTTTTGGGAGAGGAAGCGCCGGAAAAGGAAACAACGACCGAAAAGCCTTCCGAGGAGCAGACAGAAGATACCGGGGATGAACAGGAAGACAAGGTTAAACCGAAGGGAAAAAACTCCAAGAGCGGCTCCGCTGTCGTGATTGTTCTGATTCTCGCAGGCGGCGGTTTTGCTCTGTATTGGTTCAAGTTCAGAGATAAAGGAACCAAACAGAAGCCTGCAGTTGAGGATACAGAGGATTACGGTGACGATGAAGAGGAAGAAACCGTAAACGAGGACGAGGATATGTATGACATCTACAGCAGTTCGGAAGACGGTGATGTCAATGCTTAAACTTGTTATTGCCGAGAAACCTTCGGTAGCTGTGAGTATAGCGAATGTCATCGGTGCGGATAAGAAATGCAAGGGATACCGTGAAGGAAACGGATATATCGTTTCCTGGTGTATCGGTCATCTTGCGGAACTGTGTTATCCCGAAAGCTATGATGAGAGATACGCCAAATGGAGTTTGGATGATCTGCCGATTGTTCCGAAAGAATGGAAATATAGTATTGACGGCAAAAAGAAAGAACAGTTAAAGATTCTCAAAAGCCTGATGAACCGTTCAGATGTATCGGAAGTTATAAATGCCTGTGACGCAGGCAGAGAGGGTGAACGGATTTTCAGAACCGTTTACAGAATCACCGGCTGCCGAAAGCCGATGAAACGCCTGTGGATTTCTTCACTGGAAGATGAAGCAATCAGAGAAGGATTCAAGAATCTGAAGCCCGGCAAAGAGTATGACAGTCTGTATGATGCTGCCGAATGCAGAGCGAAAGCCGACTGGCTTGTGGGTATGAATATTTCAAGATTACTCACCCTTGCTTACGGAAAAACCTACCGTGCCGGAAGAGTCCTGTCACCCACTCTCGCTTTCATTACGGAAAGACAGGATGAAATCAACAGCTTCAAACCCGAATCTTTCTATACAGTTGAACTCAAAGATGAAAACACTTCTCTTGTATCCGACAAATTCAAGACGAAAGAAGAAGCGGAGGCTTTGAAACAAAAATGTCTGAGTGAACCCGTTGTATTTGAATCCGCTGTTTCGGAAGAACACAGGGAAAAAGCTCCGCTCCTTTATGACCTGACTTCACTGCAAAGGGACACCAACCGCGTTTACGGTTTTACCGCTCAGCAGACGCTGGATTACACACAGTCACTGTATGAAAGAAAACTCTGCACCTATGTGAGAACAGATTCCATGTATCTTACCGATGATATGGAGGAAACAGCCGAAAAGCTGTTTTCTCCCTGTTCAAGCGTTTTGAAGATTGTGAGTGATTTGAACAAGTTGAACGCTTCTGTTCTCTGCGACAGCGGAAAGGTATCGGATCATCACGCCATTATTCCAACGGTGAGTATAGACGGTTATGATTTAACTTCGCTGCCTCAGGGAGAAAAGAAGATCATCTTCCTTGTTATGAAAAGACTGCTTGAAGCGGCGTCCGATGATTACATCTGTGAAACCGTTACCTACAAATTCATCTGCGGCGAATGCGAATTCAAAGCGAAACAGACTTTTGTAAAGCAGGTCGGCTGGAAGCTGTTTGAGGGTAAAGAAGCAGTTGATGATAAACCGTTTATGTTTGAAGTCGGTGAAAACTTAAAAGGTTTTGAAGCACAAGTAAAAGAAGGTAAAACAAAGCCCAAAAAGGAATATACCGAAGATACTTTGCTTTCCGCTATGGAAACAGCGGGAAAAGGTGAAATCCCGGATGACGCTGAGAGACAGGGAATCGGAACACCCGCCACAAGAGCCGAGGTTATCGAAAAACTCATTTCAAGCGGTTATGTCAGAAGAGAAGGGAAGAAACTCATTCCCGATGAAACGGGAATCAATCTTGTTTCGGTATTGCCCGAATCATTGAAGTCTGCCTCTCTTACCGCCGAGTGGGAACAGAAGCTCAAACAGGTTGAAAAAGGTGAACTGTCGCCCGAGAGCTTTATGGAGAGTGTTACCGAATATATTTCAGATTTGATTGCCGCTTTCAAAAAGGAGAACTCCGTATGAAGATAATCGCATGGATTTCCGCAATTCTTGCCGCCGTCCTTTCGCTGACGGCGGCAAAGGTTTACAGAGACAGCAAACTCCCGATAGATATTGATGACAGTTCAACCTATGTGCATACAACAAAGAAAGACTGGATTGAATATCTGATGATTCCGACCGAACCGGAAACCGAAGAAAACAGAGAAGAAATCACATCATCCGAATCAACAACCGTTTCCTTTACCGAACATGAAAGTACGAAAAAGGAGGAAATTCCCGCTGAGCAGGGTGAAATAGGGGGAAAAAGCCTGAAAATCCCAAAACAGGAAGAAACAGAAGCAGCTTTAACTTCACAATCATCATCAGGCGAAAGATATCGAATCACCGCATATATTCCCGATGAGGAATGGGGATACCAAACCTCAACGGGAGTGACTTCAAGGCATCTCCAAACCTGTGCAGTTGATCCCAATGTGATTCCTCTTGGCAGCACGGTTGTTGTTTACGGAGATAACGGACAGGTGCTTAAGCTTTTTGCCTGCGATATCGGCGGCGGTGTCAAAGGAAAACACATTGATGTTTTCTATGACGGAACCGAAGCCGAAGCGTATGACTGGCTGTTCCGGTTCGGTGAATACCAAGTGGTTGAAATTAAATGAAAAAAAACAGGAGGTAAACTATGCCCCAAGAAAAAGAAAAAACTGCGGAAGCCGTAAAAGAACAGATTCCGCAGGAAGAACGAAAAACAAACAAAGAGAGATTAAAGGAAATTACCGACGGCATTGAGGCGGGAATCAAGGAGGTTTTTGAATCCGAGAATTACAAAAACTATCTTTCCACGATGTCGCAGTTCCATAACTACTCTCTCAACAATACCATGCTCATATATATGCAGAAACCGGACGCGACGCTTGTCGCGGGCTTCAATAAATGGAAAGATAAGTTCGGCAGAACGGTCAAACAGGGTGAGCACGGAATAAAGATTATCGCACCGACACCATACAAAAAGAAAATCGAACAGGAAAAAGTCGATCCCGAAACAAAGGCGGTAATTATCGGCAAAGACGGCAAACCCGTTATTGAAACCAAAACGGTGACAATTCCGATGTATAAGCCGGTGACGGTATTTGATGTTTCGCAGACATACGGCAGAGAATTGCCTCAGCTTGCGGCAACACTGAAAGGAAATGTGAAAGACTATGAGCATTTCAAGGAAGCAGTGATGAAATCGGCTCCCGTACCTATGAAATTTGCACCGCTTAAGGATAATACAGATGGACTGTTTTCAAGAGAAAACCAGAGCATTTCCATTCGTGAAGGAATGAGTGAGGTTCAGACAGTCTGCGCCATGATTCACGAAACAGCGCATTCAATGATGCACAACTACAAGCCCGGAGAAGTTCCGAAAGAGCAGAAATTTGAAGAGATTGAAGCGGAGAGTGTGGCATATTCCGTCTGTAAATATTTCGGAATAGATACCGACGCGAACTCTTTCGGATATCTTGCTTCGTGGAGTCAGGGAAAAGACATTTCGGTGTTAAAAGGTTATCTTGAAAACATCAACGATACAGCTTCAAGCCTTATTACTTCTATTGAAAGAAACTACAGAGCCATTACCAGAGAAGTCACAAAAGAGGCAGAAGAAAAAGCAACTGAAACGGTTGCCGATTCAAAGGCACCGGCTCCCGAAAAGAACTCACCTGCCGAGCCCGAAATTCAGAATATGAAAATGCCCGACTCGACGGTATCCGTTGCCGATATGCAGGAATACGGATACACAGATGATAATATGCTTCCGCTTTCCAAAGAGAGAGCAGCTGAACTGATTGAAGCAGGTTGTGAAGTCTATCTGCTCTATGATGACGGAACGGAAGGACTGGCGACGGACAAAGACGATGTGTTATCCCATTACGGATATTCGGGCATTGAAAGAGATGAATGGATAAGAATGTCCGATACGGTCGAAGCGTTTGACGCTGTGAGAGACAAAGAAAAACAGTTCCTTGAGAATCCCAAGCCCTGTTATGCGGTATATATGCTGAAAGACACGCCGGAAAACAGAGCCATTCGATACGAAGGTTCAGATGTGCTTGAAAAGATGCACATGCCGATTGATAAGGAAAACTATGAGTTTGTTTACTCGGGTTCGCTTATCGGCAAAGACGGAAACGCGGAAAATATGCTCAGTCAGATTTACAATGAACTCAATACCGAAAAACCGGTTGACTATGAAAACCGTTCTCTGTCCGTCAGCGACATCGTTGCCCTGAACACAAGCGGTAATGTATCCTATTACTACGTTGACAGCGCCGGATTCAAAGATATACCCGGATTTGATAAAAATCCGCTGAAAGCCGCGGAAATGTCAATGGAAGATGATGCCGATATGATTGACGGCGTGATCAACAACGGAGTCAAGAAGGAAACGGAGGCGGTAAAAACCGTGGCGGCTGCGAAATCGGAGAAAAAGCCGTCTGTACTGAAAAAGCTGAATGAAAAGAAGGCTGAGATTGCCGCAAACCCTATTACCGAGGCAAAAGAAAAAGCTGAAAGGAGTCTTTGAGTATGAACTTTACCCACGATGAACTGCTGCTGATTGCGATTTATGAATCGGACAGCCGCAAGACCACAATTGAAAAAATCCGTGAGATGCTTCCGTATCTCGATGAGGATGAAAAGAGACTGAGAACGCTTGCGCTGGAGGCAATCGCAAAACTGGAAAAGATTTCCGACAATGAATTCAATGAACTTGAGCTGTTCCCCGAAAACGGGGAAGAGTTCAGAGAAAGGACAGGTACAGACAGATGAAAAAATGTATTTCCATAGTTATTTCAATTCTTATGATTGCGGTTATGACCGTATCATCTTCCGCGTATGTAATGAGCCAAAGATATATGACCGTATATTACGGTCACACGGCTCAGCTCTGTATTGACAAGAATCTGACTGTGGACGATGTAACTTTTGTTTCTTCCGATGAAAGAATCGCGTCGGTGGATGAAAACGGACTTGTCACAACAAACGGAATCGGCAGCTGCACGATCACCTGCACAAACAACGAAACCGGAGAATCGGACGAATGTGAGATTCATGTTGAGCTGCTCTGGTGGAAGGTTATTGAAAACATCATATATTTCTTCAGAAATCTGATGAGATAACGAAACAAAACAAATTATAACAGCCGTCTGTGAAAAAACACAGGCGGCAAAATCTTTATATATTAAATGAACGGAGGATTTTATCTATATGAAAAACAACAAACTTTTTGCGATTATCATTTCCGCCCTTATGCTCTTTATTTGCTCTGCCACAGCGTTTGCAGAAGACATTACGATTCCCGAAACAGAACCTTCTACAATTACCGAAGTGACAGATGTGAGTGACACAGATAACACAACCCGGACTGATGCCGAAGAGGTGTCGACAGAATCCGATGCCGAAAGCACCGCCGATGAATATAACGAAGGTGTTACCGTAATCCGAGAGGAAGTCACGCTTGATAATACCGAGCCGGCAGAAACCGAAATTGTGATTGATACCAGTGATGTTTCAGTGACCAAAGGTGTACCCGAGAATGAAATCGTATTCGATTATGCCGATGCGACTACAGGAATCCCGAATACCGGAAGCAGTAAAGTGGTTGCTCTCGGTGCTTTGGCTGCGGTTTGCAGTGCGGTTGCGGCTATGATGATCACGAAGAAAAAGAAGGGATAATCTGTTTTTAAGTTAAGTGAATTTTGCTTTTCAGGTTGACATATGGTATCATATATGATAACATAAGGTGAAAATACAGCAAAGTGAGAAGTACTATGATTCCAAACAGTAATTCAAGACAAAAACTCATATCAAAGCTTACAGCCGCCCGCATTGAAAAAGGATTGACGCAGGAACAGCTTGCGATGAAAATAGGCACACAGCGCAGCAATATCTCCCGGATTGAAAGCGGAACGCAAAATTTGTCTGTTGATATGCTGACAAAAATATGTGATGCGCTGAATATGGATTTTGATATTACTCTTGAGGAAAGGAGTGATTCAATGAGCAACATTTATGAATTGCGGATATATAACCAGACATTGGTTACATTCGAGCTGAAAGAAAACGGACTTGAAGGATTGACCGCTTCTGTCTTATCTGTCAATGAAAGTCTGAAGAATATATTTCCGATTGATTTGGAACTAAACCCGGAAGGTATTGTCAAATGGCTCAGAAGAAGAGTTATTCCGAAAAACCGTGCGTTTGTCGGCGAGATTCTGAAATCCCTCGGATTGGGAATCAATGATACAAAAGGCATCATTGATGTGTGCAAGGGACTGTCGCTGAATGACAGCTATTGGGTCGTACCGCAGGGATTCAACGGCACATTTGAGCAGTATAACCTGTATGAAAACCGGTTTTCCGAAGTGCTGGCCCTTGTCGCATATACCGGTGCGGGCGGTTCCGACCGTGCGTTTACAACATCACCCGAGCTGACAACCGGCGGTGCGCTGCCGAAAGCATGGAGATATATCGAAGGCGACGGCATTTATCTTTACAAAGGCGGAACGGACGGTGCCGCCAACACGGGTAAAGAGCCTTACAGCGAATATTATGCCTGTCAGGTTGCCAAAGCAATGGGACTTGATTTCGTTTCCTACGATCTCGAAAACTGGAAAGGGATTCTCGCGTCCAAATGCAAACTGTTTACAGATATTGACACGGCATATATTCCGGCGTATCAGGTGACGGATTCCAATCTTCGCTCCTGTCTTGATTTCTACCGTTCCGTATCGCCGGACGCATACGAAAGTCTGTGCAGTATGCTTGTTTTTGATGCACTTGTTTACAATGAAGACAGGCATTTCGGCAACTTCGGAGTTCTCAGAGACAATCACACGGGAAAGATTATCGGACCCGCGCCGATATTTGATAACGGACTTTCGCTCTTCAGCATGGCAATGCCGGATGATTTCAAAAACATAGCCGAATACGCCAAGACAAGAACAACGCCATACGGTGTTTCGTTTGAAAGTGTAGTAAGCGAGGTAATGGGCAGAAAGCAGATCGCCCAGCTTCGACATCTTATCGGTTTCAGATTTGAGAGACATCCGTCCATCAATCTTCCCGAAGAACGACTGCAGGCGATCGAAAAGCATCTGGAAGAAAGAACAAGAGAATTGCTTTCGCTTCCGAGAAAACGCACTGTAGCAAAGCGATACGAATCAAATGTTTCGTCGGATAAAAAGCCTTCTGTTATAGGTAAACTTAACAAGGCAGAAGAAGAGATTAAAAAAGAAAGAGCAAGCCAGCCGTCAAAATCAAAAAACAAGCAGAATGAAATAACTTGATTTTTTAATCTTAATACTTTACTAACAGCCGTTCGGTTAATTCCGGGCGGCTTTTTCATATCCAAATTAAAGCAAGGGAGGTGCAAAATGCCTAACAAATACGAATACTTTTCAGCCCTGTCCCTACACGCAACAGAAGATTTAACCCGTTCACCGGATAACTGGATGCGCTTTCTCGAAACAGCGGGAAAGATATATAAATATCCGTTTGAAGACCAGGTTCTGATTCATGCTCAGCGACCGGATGCGACAGCACTTGCTCCGTATGACTTCTGGAACGACCATATGCGCAGATATGTCAGAAAAGGCAGTAAGGGAATTGCCCTTCTGGACAGTTACGGCGACAGACCGAGGCTGAAATATGTTTTTGATATATCCGATACAGCTGCAAGGGAAAATGCCATTCCGTTCACGCCGTGGAGATTATCTTCCGAGAACGAGGCGGCGGTTTTGGATGCACTTCAAAGCCGGTCGGATGGAAAAGCAGAGGATATTGTTTCCGCCATTCGAATTGCCGCGAAAGAAACAGCGGAGGATTTCTGGAGTGCGCATAACAATTATCTCGGCGACATCGTTGACGGTTCTTTTATGGAAGAGTATGATGAAGCCGAACTTGAACATCTTGTTCAGTCGCTCGCTGCAAATTCAGTCTCCTATGCCGTAATGAAGCGGTGCGGAATTGACGCGGATTCATTTTTTGACAGAGAAGATTTTGCCCGTTTGTATGAATTCAATACCGACCAAAGCATAGCTTTTCTCGGTAACGCGGTCAATGAATGCGGCGAACGGATATTAAGGCAGATAGAAACAAGCATACGAGACTACGAAAGGAGTCAAGACTATGGAAGAAATCAAATACGTGAAGAACGGAGATTATCTGATTCCCGATCTGAAGCTGAACCGGGAAGAAATGAAGCCGATCGGCAAATACGGCAGGATGCGCAGGGATTACCTGAAGAAGAACAATCCGGCGCTGTTCAGCGACCTGTCGCTCAGCGGGAAGCTGTGGCAGCATCTTTCGGAAACGGACGAATCGGCGAACAGGTACATGGAAGACCTGATGACGGATCTGAAAGAGAAGAACGGGATAACCGAGGAACTGAAATCCCGGAATCCGATGATATGGACGCAGATGATGAACAACCTGAAATCTCAGGCGGAGGAGATTATTCTGAGGGAGATAATCTACAGCTAAGTCTGTTCCCGACAGAAGAAGAACAGATACAAAGCATTGACGAGGCGGAGAGCGGTTCCGGTTTTGAATCGCTTTTCGCTCCTTCTTTTTCACAGGATGATGTTGATAATATACTGCGTTTCGGCAGTAATACCGAAAGAGCAAGAGAAAGAATTGTTGATGAGTTTTCAAAGAACAAGACAATAGATGAAAAAGTCGATTTTCTTGTGGAAACCTATCGGGGCGGTTACGGCATAAACAGTAACGGCAGAGATATATCAGTGTGGTACGGTGAGGAAGGCATTTATCTTGCAAACGGCAGTGCCGCAAGAGATGTCAGAACGGCAAAGCTCATTGAATGGGAAGACGCCGCAAACAGAATTGATGAACTGCTCCGAACGGGAAACTTTGCAACAAACGTTGAACTTACCGAAAGCGGGAGCTATACCCGTAATCTGCTGGCAATGAGTATCCTGTATATGTACCGTGATGTAACAGATGATACATATTTCCCGTCATTAAAAGAACTTGATTTGCACGGCGGTTTTCCCGATATGCAGGAGGCACTTGCCAAAGCATTGGAAGACAATGAGTTTGCCGAGAGACTCGCAGATGAATTTGAAACATTCAACGAAGCTTATGCGGAACATCCGGATTTGCTTCGCTTTCATTTTTACCGTCCGGACATACTTCAGACGCAGTGTGAAGAATTACTGCTTCCGAGAATTGAATATCCCGAAGGCAGAGTTGAATTACCCGAAATCCGTTCTTTCATTACGGAGGATGAGATAAGAGAAGCACTTTCACACGGCAGCGGTTTCAGTGAAGGAAAACATAGAATCGCTGATTTCTTTGAACAAAACAGAAACACATCCGACAGAGCAAACTTTCTGAAAAACGAATACGGTATCGGCGGGCGCTCTCATGCGGTGTCTCAATCATCGGGAAGCTATGAAGATCACGGCGGAAAAGGAATCAAGCTCCGGAAAAGAGACTGTCAGGATGTGGAACTCTCGTGGGTGTCGGTTGTCAAAAGGATTGATTCTCTCATAAAGCAAGGCAGATATATTGAGCAAAAGCAGGATGAACCGGAAATAGCCGAAGCAAATGAAGAACCCGGAAATGAGATTGCGCAACCCGTAACCGGTTTTGATCCGAATCTGTATAACCGAATCAAAGAACAGTATCCGGATAATATGGTTCTGTTTCAGGTCGGGGATTTCTTTGAACTTTTCGGGGAAGATGCAAGAACAGCCGCGGATGAACTTGATTTGGTGCTGACATCCAGAACCATTGATAATATCGGGAAAGTGGATATGTGCGGCTTTCCGTCTTTTAATCTCGAAAAATATGCAGAAAAACTGAGGGATATGCACGATATTGCGATTAACGGTGTTGCCGAAGGTGAAACGGAAAGAAGAACATATACTCTGTCAAAACTCGAATTCGAAAATGATATGGCAAATGATGATATATCCTTTGCCCGTGAACATATGATTCCGAATGAAACCACATTCACTCATAACGGCAGAGAATACCTTATTGACTGGGTAAACTATGAAACCGGAACAGTCAATTATCAAAACATTGAATTCAGTCCCCATCTTGACGAATGGCTGTTTCATACAGAACCGATTTCAGTTGTCAGAGAATATATGGAAGCGGAAGAAAGAGAATCGCCGTCGCAGGTCTTTGAAACCGTGGACGGCGAGTTTTTTCCGTATGAAGTCGGTGATACCGTTTATCTTGAGGACGGTCAGCCTTTTGTTATAGAAGAAATCGGACGGTTCGATGTTCATCTCAGAGATCCATCTGTTACATATCCCGTTACCAGAGCCGAAAGCAAAGAACGGTTTACAAAACTGATTGAGCAGTATCCGCAGCGTGAATACCACACCGAACCTGTTGCATTTTACCCTGCGGAAGAAAACAAACTTCCGTATGACATTGCTGTTGAAACAATCAAATTCAATGATCCCGATCCGAAGCCGGAGAATTTCAGAATTACGGATTTCAATCTCGGTGAAGGCGGTCCGAAAGCTAAATTCAGAGCAAATATGGACGCCATAAATACTCTGAAACAAATTGAATTTGACGGCAGAAGCGCTACACCGGAAGAACAGGAAATTCTGTCACTCTATGTCGGCTGGGGAGGATTGGCTGATGCCTTTGACGAAACAAAAGAGAATTGGAAAGAAGAGTTTACAGAGTTGTACGAAGCTCTGTCGCCGGAAGAATATGAGGCGGCGCGGGCTTCCACACTCAACGCGCACTACACAAGCCCCACTGTCATAAAGTCCATTTATGACACTCTCGCAAATCTCGGCTTTCAGAGCGGCAACATTCTTGAGCCGTCCATGGGCGTCGGCAATTTCTTCGGAATGCTGCCGGATGGAATGAAAAGCAGTAAGCTTTACGGTGTGGAACTTGACAGCATAACCGGAAGAATAGCAAAACAGCTTTATCCCGAAGCGGATATTACGGTAGCAGGTTTTGAAACGACCAATCGTAAGGACTTTTATGATGTCGCGGTAGGCAATGTGCCTTTCGGCAATTACAAGGTAAATGACCGAGACTACAATAAACTCGGTTTCTCCATCCATGATTACTTTTTCGCCAAAGCACTCGATCAGGTGCGTCCGGGCGGCGTGGTCGCGTTTGTTACCAGCCGATATACAATGGATTCCAAATCCCCGGAAGTTCGCCGTTATCTCGCCGAAAGAGCCGAATTGCTCGGAGCTGTTCGTCTGCCCAACAATGCTTTCAGAGCAAATGCTGGCACGGATGTTGTTTCGGATATTCTCTTCTTCCAGAAGAAGGAGCAGCCTTCCGTAGAAAACCCCGAATGGGTGTTTCTCAATCAGAATGAGGACGGCTTTTCAATCAACCGATATTTCATAGATCATCCCGATATGATGCTCGGTGTTCCGTCATCAGCAATTACGCAATACGGCAGGCAGGATTTTACGCTGAATCCGAAAGAGGATGCGGATTTAGCATCGCAGTTATCGGAAGCAATACAGAATATCCGCGGCAGTTATTCACCCGCCGTTGTTACGGATTTGAGCGAAGAGGTGAAAGACAATACTCTGCCAGCTGACCCCGATGTGCGAAACTACAGCTTTACCGTTGTAAACGGAGAAGTGTATTACCGTGAAAACAGCGTTATGGTGCAACCAGAGCTGAACAGAACGGATAAAGACAGAATACGCGGAATGATAGATATCCGTGACTGTATGAGAGAGCTCATAGATTTACAGATGGATGATTCGGCATATGATGATGAAATATCCGCATTGCAAAACAGGCTGAACACACTTTATGACAGTTTTACCCGAAAACACGGACTGATAAACAGCAAACAAAACGCAAAGGCTTTCAGTGACGACAGTGCATATTATCTTTTGTGTTCTCTTGAAATTCTGAATGAAAATGAGGAACTGGAGAGGAAATCCGATTTCTTCACCAAGAGAACCATTCAGCCGCACAGAGCGGTAACAAGCGTTGACACATCGGCGGAAGCGTTAGCCGTTTCAATATCCGAAAAAGCAAAGGTTGATATTGAATATATGTCTGAACTGACAGGAAAGACAGCAGATGAGATTGAAACCGATTTATCGGGGGTTATCTTCCGTGATTTCGGAACCGATGTGAATAACATACCGCATGACATATCCTCTTTATCGTCATATCCCTTTGTAACCGCAGACGAATATCTGTCGGGAAATGTCAGGAAGAAACTTGCTGTTGCAAACGCAGTTGCATCTCAGAGCGACGCAATGCGCTCTTTCGTTATGCCGAATATACAGGCACTTGAAAACGCGCAGCCGAAAGATCTGGACGCGAGTGAAATTGATATACGCCTCGGCGCGACATGGATTGATAAAGAATACATCAATCAGTTCATGTATGAAACCTTCAACACGCCGCCGTATTCCAAATGGAGCACACAGGTCAGTTTTGCCGAATGTACAGCGGAATGGAATATTTCCAACAAAAGCTCATTCGGCAAATTCGATGTTTACGCCTCATCGGTATTCGGAACGGAAAGAGTAAACGCATACAAGATTCTTGAAGACACGCTGAATCTCCGTGATGTCAGAGTATATGACACGGTGGAAGACCCGGGCGGAAAAGAACGGCGTGTGCTCAATGTCAAGGAAACAACCCTTGCACAGCAGAAACAGCAGGCAATCAAAGACGCTTTCCGTGAATGGATATGGAAAGACCCGGACAGACGGCATAATTTAGTGCGCGAATACAATGAGCGCTTCAATTCCACAAGACCCCGTGAATATGACGGCGGTCATATATCTTTTTCGGGTATGAATCCCGAGATAAAGCTTCGTGAGCATCAGCAAAACGCTGTTGCTCATATTTTATACGGCGGAAACACTCTGCTTGCTCATGAAGTGGGAGCCGGAAAAACATTTGAAATGATAGCAGCCGCTATGGAGGCAAAAAGGCTCGGTTTATGTCAGAAATCTCTTTTCGCAGTTCCCAATCATCTGACGGAACAGTGGGCGTCGGAGTTTTTGAGGCTCTATCCTTCGGCAAATATCCTTGTGGCAACAAAGAAAGATTTTGAAACAAAGAACAGAAAGAAATTCTGCGCAAGGATTGCTACAGGTGATTATGACGCGGTTATCATCGGCCACAGCCAGTTTGAGAAGATACCGATTTCAAGAGAACGGCAGGAACAGCAGATTGTTGACCAGCTTAATGAAGTTATGGAGGGAATTGAAACTCTCAAATACAACCGCGGTGAAAGATTCACTGTTAAACAGCTCGAAAAAACAAAACGCCAGCTTGAAACAAAACTTGAAAAACTGCAGTCAACCGAACGTAAAGATGACGTTGTTACCTTTGAACAGCTGGGTGTTGACCGCCTGTTTGTGGATGAAGCACACTCATACAAGAATCTTTTTCTGTATACCAAAATGCGCAACATTGCCGGTATATCCACATCGGAGGCACAGAAGTCTTCGGATATGTATATGAAATGCAGATATATGGATGAAAAGACAGGCGGCAAAGGCGTTGTGTTCGCAACGGGAACACCCGTATCGAATTCAATGACCGAACTCTATACAATGATGAGATATTTACAGCACGATACTCTCAAGGAACACGGGTTATCACATTTCGACTGCTGGGCGGCTACATTCGGCGAAACATCAACAGCCATTGAACTTGCTCCCGAAGGAACGGGATACAGGGCGAGAACGAGGTTTTCAAAATTCTTCAATCTTCCCGAACTTATGAACATATTTAAAGAATGTGCCGATGTCAAAACTCAGGATCAGCTTAATCTTCCACGTCCGGAAGCAATCTACCACAACGAAGTCGCTCAGCCTACAGAAACACAGAAAGCGCTCGTCAAAGAGCTGTCCGAAAGAGCGGCTCTGGTTCACAACGGTTCTGTTGACCCCTCTGTTGACAATATGCTGAAGATAACATCCGACGGCAGAAAACTCGGTCTTGACCAGAGAATAATCAACTCGGATTTTGAAGACGCAAAAGGGAGCAAAGTCAATCAGTGTGTTGAAAATATAATCCGCTACTACAGAGATGGTGAAAAGGATAAACTGACTCAGCTTGTATTCTGTGATATATCCACACCGAAATCAAAAAACGCACGGAAAGCCGCCGCGAAAGCGGAGCCCGGTAATCTGTTATCCGATGAAAAGAATGATTTTACCGTATATGAGGATATACGGGACAAACTGATACGAAGCGGAATACCGAAAGATGAAATCGCGTTTATTCATGATGCGGATACCGAAGTCAGGAAAAAGGATTTATTTGCAAAGGTCAGAGCCGGAAAGGTCAGAGTGTTATTCGGAAGCACATCCAAGATGGGTGCGGGTATGAATGTTCAGGACAGGCTGATAGCCCTTCACGACCTGGACGCTCCGTGGCGGCCGGGCGATCTCGAACAGCGAAGCGGCAGAATTGTCCGTCAGGGCAACAGAAACAAGCAGGTTCATATTCACCGCTATGTGACCGAATCAACATTTGACGCATATCTGTGGCAGACGCTGGAACAGAAGCAGAAATTCATTTCACAGATTATGACCTCAAAATCTCCCGTGCGTTCCTGCGACGATGTGGATGAAACCGCATTGTCATTTGCGGAGATAAAGGCTCTTTGTGCCGGAGATCCCCGAATCAAAGAAAAGATGGATCTTGATATTGAGGTATCAAAACTGAAGCTGATGAAAGCGGGTCATCAGAGCCGTCAGTTCCGTCTTGAGGATCAGATACTCAAAGAATTTCCGGTTGAGATTGAACAGTGCAAGGGATACATAGAGGGATTCAAACAGGATTTACAGACTTTAAGCGAACACCCTCTGCCCGAAGAAGGATTTGTTGGTATGACTGTTCGCGGCGATTATCTTACCGACAAAGAAAATGCCGGTGCCGCTCTCATTGACGCTCTCAAGGACGCAAAGATTTTTGAATCGGTCAACATAGGTGAATACAGAGGAATGCAGATGTATTTATCCGTTGAAGATTTCGGAAAGAATCACATATTGACGCTGAAAGGCAAGATGTCTCACAGAGTTGAGCTCGGTAAAGATCCGCGCGGAAATCTTATCCGTATAGAAAACGCTTTGAACGCAATCCCCGAAAGACTCAAATCCACCGAAACAAGGCTTGAGACGCTTGAAAACCAGATGGCAGATGCTAAAGCCGAACTCGGCAAACCTTTTGAGCGTGAAGAAGAATTGCAACAAAAAAGTGCAAGGTTAAACGAACTGAATATAGAACTCAATATGGATGAACACGGCGGTAAGGAAGATATGCTGCCGGATGAATCGGCAAGCGCAAAATCGGAGAGACCTTCGGTGCTTAACAAACTGAAAGAAGCTAAGGAAAAGATTGATAAATCTGCTGTGACAAAACAAACCAGAAGATTGGAGGAGACGCTATGACAAATGAAGAATTAAACCAAGCTGTATATGACAAGATATATGATGAATTCAAGACATATGAAGCGGAGCTGAATGCTTTACCCGCAAGCGAAGCTCTGCTTCACGCTTTTGAGTATGCGACTAAAGAAGATATTATTATGGCATTTGATGATATTGAATTGACCGATACTCAGTGTGAAGCGCTGCTGAATATTCCCGATCCGTTAAATCAGCTCTATGACGAGTATTTAAATCGCGAAACAGGATATATGGAGGATTTACGTGATTGTATTTTCGACAGATGTAATTATGAGAAAACACTACAGGATGAAAAAGAACACAGCGGTAACTTTGACAAGCTTCATTTTGAACTCGGTCTGTATAACCAGGTGAATGTCGCTTATCCGCAAAGTATGGATGAGAGCGGTGTTTACGGAATAGCAATTCAAGCATTCAAGGACGGCGAACCTTACGGAACGATGACGGTTAATCTGCCGAATCAAATCACAGGTGAATGTGAAATGATAGGCATAAAGAATGCCGCGTATATTGATACGAACAATTTCCCGTGGGCAAATCTTTTCATCGAAAAAGGATTTGCGACCGATACGGGATTTACAAAGCGCTCGGGATTCTGTGAGTATCCGCTTTACCAATTTGACGAAAGCTGGCTCAAATCTCTCAATCCGCTTGAAGTCGGCAGAAATTATTCACTCTATGAGAAGAAATACAACGAGGCAATGGGGATAGAAACCGAAAAGCCGAAAGAAATGACCGTGGTTTGTGTTGAGCCGGGCAAGTCCGCCTATGAAAAAACTATTTCAACTGGATTGAAATCTTTACAGAACGAAGTCGGCGGTGATATTGAGGCGACCTATCCCTGGGAGGATTACGCCGCTATTATCTCAAATGATGAAAGCAAAATTATCGGTTTGCCGCTGAACAGATCATTGTCGGACGACAAAGGAAATATGTATGATGTTATCGCTGGCAGTTTTCTGGTTGTCGGCTTGGGTGAGGAAGATTTCTGTTCACTTACTCCGGAACAGGCAGATAAATATACCGAAATGTTCAAAACTCCGGAAACGATATTCTTGCTGAACGGGGAGATAAAAGCGTTTCCTTCCGATGATATTTCTCAGGTTCCCGTATATCTGCAATCGGCCGAATACGCATACAAGCACAACGAGTTGGACGCTTACCGGCTCTCATATCAATCAAATATTGACTGTAAATATGACATTCAAAAAGCACTGGCTGATAATTATTCCAATAATAGGTTGAATACCGAATCGGTCTGGAAACAGGTAACTGAAAAATACGGAAAAGAGCGCGTGACCGCTCTGCTCGCTCAGACCTGCAAAGAATTATCCGGTGACGGCAGAATATCTGACGAAAACAAAAAGTGGGCTTCATCAATTCAAACTCCCGATGATAAGTTCATTATTGAAAAGCCGCATATAGGGCTTGTGGATTTGCTTGTTACAAAAGCAAGGAAAGAAACCGCAAAAGAAAAAACATCGGTTCTCGAGAAACTTGAATCCGCAAAAGCAAAAGTTGCTCCGCCGGTTCCGAAAACAGACAGAAAGAAGGAACAGGTGTTATGAAAGAGAAACGCATCAGGGAAATACATATATATCTGACTGATAATGAATACTCTGCTTTAAAACAAAATGTTGAAAACTCCGGTCTCTCATCAATGAGCGCATATCTTCGGAAAATGATATTTAACGGATATATAATAAATGTTGATTTTTCCAATCTGTCTTCTGTCGAAAAACTGTTAAGAAATTTGAGCAACAACCTGAATCAGATAACAAGAAGGGTTAATTTGTCCGGAAATGTTTATCCAGAAGACTTAAAGGAAATTCGGGAGCGTCTGAATGAGCTTTGGTCTCTGTTGTATGAAATGGTTGAAAAAATATGGAATAATTGTTAAAAACAATTCACACTTTCTTTTCATATTTCTAAATGATCTGTTGTATCATATTAAAAAAGATTTTCTTAAAAGGAGTTAAGTATTGAAACATCGAATAGATAGTTTTTCAAATCTGACTGACGGGTTTTCTGTTATATCATCAAAAGAACTAAAAAAGTTCCAATCTGATTGGCTTAATTCTTTATCACATAAGGAAAAGCACTATTTCAAAAAATATCGCCATCATACAAAGAATAATGTGAACACAAAAATACGAAACGCTGAAGAGAAAGAAGAAGATTATCCTGCTGACGCGGAATATATGGCAAATGCGCTTAAAAGAGCATCGGTTCCCAAAGATATATTAGTTTATCGTTGTATGGCCAAAAAAGAGAACGGTTTGCTGGATGATAAAAAGATTGGAGATATTATCACATTTCCGGAGTTTAAAGGAACGCATGTTAAATCCGCTATCAATATAAAAAAGCATAATGGCAGAGGTTATCTTATCATTAAAATACCAAAAGGTGCGGAAGCCGGCTACATAAACGATTTAACTTGCAGATATTGCAATGAAAAAGAACTGTTGATAAACATGGGATGCAGTTTTGTTTTTGAAGATATTGTTTGTTATGGGCACAAAATTCCTAAAATATACATTGTCAAGCTGTTATTAAAAGGATAGAAAAATGAGTCTGGGATTTACCTCAGGCTCATTTGGTTGGTGAAAATACGTCATCGGTTCCATTAAAAAGAATTTGTAAAATCAAATTTGGTTAGATTAGTACATTTTTAGCTTATGAAAGCAGATTTCTAAACAAAACGGAACTGGCTTGGTTGCCATGTTGCCCAAAAACAAGGAGGCGTATTGATGATCGTAATATAGAAACAACGAAATAAAAAACGACACTTCTCCTTTGCTTACTTCATGATTAACATTTATACTTTATGGGAAGAAAAATATCGACACTTTGAATTTAAAAACATATAATTATTCGGTAAAAACAGAGAAAGTGAAATGTTTTTTGATTGTTTTGTAATATTTCAGCAAAATAACTACACTATATAGTTAGAAGGAAACATACAATTTAATCTCTTTTCAGAACATATAACTCTTAAAAAGAAAATCTGGTGGCGTATGCTTACTTATTTACTGACACTTTTGGAAACAGATGATGACCGGACTCTGCTTACAAACATTTATGAAAAATATGCTGATTTACTTAATGCAGTTGCAAGATGCACTTTATATGATAACTCATATGTTGATGACTGCGTGCAGGACACTTTTGTTGAGCTGATTAAATCTTTTGAAAGATTTAAGAAAGTGCCTGTTGAACAGCAGAAAAAATATATACTAACCATTTGCAGACGGGTTGCTTATAAGATAAATAACGGCATTTCTGTTACTCAATCATTTGAAGCATTTGATGATGAAAATCATTCAGCAAGCAGTGAAGTCGATTTTACCGCGTATGATATAAAAGAAATTGCTTCTTTGATAAATATGATTGACGCTATGTACAGAGAGCCTTTAACTATGAAATATATGGCAGGGCTATCGACGAATGAGATTGCAAAAGCACTCGGAATATCAAAAAACCTTGTTTTGCAAAGAATTTACAGAGGTAAAAAGATTTTATACAAATTGTTAACGGAGGAGTAAACTATGACGGAAAGTGATAAGGTGTTGAGAGAGGCCTGTATTCTCGCTGAAGAGATGTATTGGGATGATTTCTTTAAACATTTTGCTTCCTTTCCACCTGTAGAAATCCCTGAAGGTCAACATGAAAGAATACTGAAGCTGATATATGGGCACTTAATCGATAATAGAAAAAAATCAGAGGCAGACACACGAAGAATTACTTCTAAAAGAATAAAAGCTGTTATCATAGCTGCAGCTATAATTGTTCTTCTTGCGATTACTGCATTTGCAATTGAGCCGGTTCGTGATTTTATAATAAACATCTATAGTGATTGCACTGAAATCGTCTTCAATTCCAATGACAAAAATGATTATCTGTATGCCGAATATACATTTATACCTAAAGGGTATATCCTTGTTGACAGTATTCAGGGAAAGAACAGTCAATCCTTGATTTACTCGAACGAAGGAAAACGAATACTTATCGACTCTCTCGGGAATAAATCATCCAAATCGGTAATTGATACAGAAGACTCGGATTCAGGTGAAATATCTTTCGGAGATGAAACAGGATATTACAGCATTACGGATACTTCAATTATATTAATCTGGTCAAGCGGTAAATACAATCACTGTATAATTGCTGATTTGAACGATAATTATATTTCGCTCGAAACACTTGTAAAAGTTGCACAATCAAGAAAACCCTTAAAATAGCAAAACATACAAACTTTTTATATGTCAAAATTCTTTTGTAATATTTTCGCCCTTTTTTCACATTTAGTATATGAGAGGCAAAAACATCAACTCATATTTCTAAGGAAAGGAGGGCGAATTTCTATGAAGTCAAAAATGAAAAGGTTAAGTTCCATAGTGTTAATTATCGCGGTTATCTGTTCATCGTTTGCGTTAATAAGCTATGCCAATAACGAATTCAAAGAATCCGGTGAAAAACTCACCTATATTGACAGTTATAAAGGTGATATTGATCATGGTATTCTGACAACAACGGTAACAGCAAAAATCGTCGGCAAATCAACAGTAACAAGCGTAAAAATCAAAATGGAACTTCAGAAGCTTTCGAGCGGTTCATATTCAACCGTTGAAACCTGGGAGCAGACTTTCAACACAAATTTCGGATCAATGGAAGAATCCAAAATCACAAATCCGTTTGCCACTTATCGGCTGAAAGCTACATTCACAGCATATTCAGACTCAAATTCAGAAACAAAAACATTATATGTTAATTCGTAGATTACATTAATCACATAATATGGACAAAGATGTAAATCCACCTAAGTTTGATTGAATTTTTAAATATGAACAGACAGATGGATAATAGTCTTTTTCCATAGGAAGGAAATAAAACTATTGCAACCCGGTGATAAAATATATTATATGTTTTTATCTGCCGCCGTAAAAATGTTGTTGAGGTCAGCGACAATGCTTTTACGGGAAAGGTTGTTAAGGAAAAGTTTTCCTTAATCGGAATTGATTGAGTATGTCGGATGCATATATTCCTACATCAGTTATACGAAAACCGATTCCGATAATGCGGATCAATGGACGAATCACCGAAACGCGTTCGGTGGACGATACAGCAAGACGATGAGGTGAAGGAACAGAGAGGATTGCAAACAGCTTCAAGTATGCAAAGTAACTATGCTTCGTAGTGATAGATTAAGGGGAGCTGCTATAGTCTAATAAATAAAGGAGGCTATTATTTGGCAACAACAAGAATTATGCCACTGCATATCAATAAGGGTAAAACAGCCCAACAAACATTGAAAGAACGGTTTGATTATGTTTTGAATCCCGATAAAACAGATAACGGGTTTTATGTTAAAGGGTTTAAATGCGATCCTGAGATAGCCGCTTTGCAGTTTAACTCAAGCAGAAAAATATACAAAAACTTAACAGGTAGAAATATCGAGGGAGAGGTGCTTGCATACCATTTAAGGCAAAGCTTTAAACCGGGTGAAGTTACCCCAGAAGAAGCAAATGCGCTCGGATATGAATTGGCTTCAAGATTATTGAAAGGCAAATATGCCTTCCTTGTCTGCACTCATAACGATAAAGCACATATACACAATCACATATTAATAAACGCCTATTCTCTTGACGGCAAACATAAAATGAGAAACCGAAAAAGGTCAATAGAAGATATACGAAAGCTGAGTGATATGATTTGCGAAGCTCATCAAAAATCAGTTATAGAGAATCCGCAAAAAGGAAACAATGTGTATTCCAACTGGATAGGATTCAAGGGTAAACCTCCATAATACTTTTTAGCAGTTCTTTTTATACTCTTAAATCCATAACCATGAATACCTATTTGTGATTTTGTTGATTTCAAATCTTCTCCTGCCGATTCTGGTTTATTGTCACATGAATTATTGCATGTCAAAATATCAAAATTGTTATTTCTGTTTATTGAAAGAGAAATAGTTTTGGCATCCGACTTATTTGCTGATTCAATAGCATTATCTAAGATATTGCTCATCATCGAAATCAAATCTGCTGAATCCATAAAAGATAGATTGGCCGTTTTTATTGAGTAGTCAAAATCAATACTGCTTGATTCACACTCTGATTGATACTTATTAAGAAGTAAATCAAGATATTTGTTGTCGGTATTTCCAATCAAAGAGCTTTCTTTAATTTCACCGTAAATCTTATCAATATATTCATTAACCTCTGTATTGTTTGCGATTGCCTTTATTGCAAGCAGATGATTCTTCTCATCATGAGTTATCATTTTCAAAGTTTCGTTTTGCTTGTCCAGTATTGCATAATATGCTGTGTCTGTTTTTATTCTTTCGGCTTCGCTTTGTTCCTTATATCAGAAGATGATAAAGTCCGATTAAAAACTGATTTTGACAATAACCAAATCGGTTATAAAAACATAAACATCCATACCAATTTAATTGGGATGGATGATGATGAGGCATATTCTGTTGACTCTTGGTTTGATGTTTTTGAAGATGACGAGCTTTGCAATTGGGCTTTTGAAAAAATTAAAACAAGTGTATCTGAGTCTAACGATTATAATCAGAGACGATATTTGAGAATCGCTTTAGCATATAAAGAGTTTGCAGTTCATGATGACATACAATCATTTCTTTGCGTTTTAACAAAACATCCGAGATCATATGACTCGCAGTTGAATCTTGATACCTTATATGATCTCTTTAACCTCATTCTCAAAAAATATAATTCTTCGTTAGATGCAAGAAAAAGTGTCGTTCAGCTTGATGGCGCTGAATATGATTCAAAAAAGGACGAAATAATTAAACGCCTGTCATTAGGTGAAAAGATATTTGTGATTTCGGTTTATCAAACCATCGGTGCAGGTCAGAATCTTCAATACCCTATTCCTTCTAATTTATCCAATGAAATAGTAAAAACAAATGGATGGAAAAAGAGTGGCATTGAGGAGAAAGACTTTGATGCCATTTATATTGATAAACCAACTAATATTCTTGTTCAACTCGGTGAAAACTTGTCGGAGGAAGATTTTGTAAAGTATCTCTTTCAAGTAGATTTCCTTCAAGAGTATTCTGAATTATCAATTGCAGATTGCAGAGCACATATTAAGAAGGCATTTAAAACATATATAAACGGTCATATAGCTTTAGAAGCTTTATATAATCGTTTTTTACATTCTGGGGAGCTGTGATTTGGATCTTCCCACCATATCCCACCACCCAGCCGAAAAGTGTCGGTGAAATGTCTGTGGTAATATACGCAATGAAGTGTTTATCGTCTACTTTCTCGGTTTTCACTTTCGGACCGAATTTGTCAATAATGCCGTACATGGCGTCTTTGTGACAGAGGAGCTCAACTTCGCTTTCATACCCGGAATACATTTTTGTTTGTGAAGCAAATCTCTTTGCAGTGAATGATTTTGGCTGTGGAACAGCCGCAAAGGATGTAACAATCAGTGCATCAGTTTTATCAATGCGGAATGTTTTGATCATTCCTTCTTCTTCTTCAAAACCGGCAAAGTAATACTTGCCGTCATCTATGATCATTGCATAAGGGGATACAAGATATTTTTTGTTACCCTTATGCTCTTTTTTGCCCACAACTGTATAGTCAAAATACTTGAATGAGATTTTCTTCTTTTCCGCAATTGCCTTCGAGATCTTGCCGGCGTTCCTGATTGTATTCGCGTTTTTTGTTTTTACGGAAGCGTCAATGAAAGCAGGGGAAGACAGACTTGGTTTTGCTGTCGGACCAACAAATGTTTCAAGCATGGTTATGAGCTCTTTGGCATTGCGCTCGGAAATGAAATAGGATGATCGGATGGCGTCGCAGAGCATTTTCACATCCGCTTCTGAGAAGTATCGCCTTGATATGTAGTATCTGTTCTGAATGCTGCGGTCATGCTCAATGTCAAAGAATCCGATTGAATTAAGTGTTTCTATATCCTTGGTCAGCGTCTTCCGGTCAGGACGAAAGCCCAGATCTTGCAGATACTTCTGGAGCTCAACAATTGTTGTATAGTGTTCTTTGTCTGTGTTGTTCCACAGATATTTAAGCAATTCAATGAGCCGGTTCTGATTCTGTTGCTTTTCCATAAGAATACTCCACTTTCTACTTTTTTCCGCAATCACGGCACGTTCCCATATTCACATGATTCAACCCGCCATAGGATCCGAAATCATAATCCGGCTTGATTTCTCCGCAGATCTCGCATTTCACCCAGCGCTGTCCGTAAGAATCGCGAATGATATTTGATTGATCACCTTTTTCAAACAGATCCTTGATTTCGGCATATCCTTCCTTCAGGCATACTTTGTGGTTTTTCTGAATGCCTTCATTTCGCTTTGCTTGCGTGGCTTCGGGTTGTAAAATGCCAGTCTGAAAGTCGGCTACTTGGTTCCGATTTTGCCATGTTTGTTTTTTGATCTGTTTTTCTCTTTCCAGAGCTTGCTTTTCGAGTTGCTGTCGATACAGTTCCCGACGGCGCTTTTCTTCTTCCTGCTGTTTTTGCCTTTTCTTATTTAGTTCTTCCATTTCACGCCGAAGTGCTTCCTGCCTTCTGTCGTTTTCTGCGTTGATCAGATCCAGAGCTTTGATGGCTTTGGCGTTATGCCCCCAGTGCCAATTGCTCATTCCTTTTGATAAAATGTGAAAGCATTGTTCCGAGGTGAGATTCTCAAACACAGCTTTTGAAACATCCAATACCAGATAACTGTTCGGAAAGAAGGATCTGGCTTTAGACTGCTTGCAAAAGGTCGCAGGCGGATTGATTGCAATGTATAGCTTGGAAGCGTTATACGTTAGTTCCAGCGCTGTTGGTCGTTCACCGTCATAGCAGAGCTCGCTTTTATCGAATTTGATTTTTACCGAATCATTCACATGAGTCGTGTTGTAATATTGATGCGGATTTAGAGAAACCCTGCTCCAGAAGTTTTCTTCGGAAAATCTTTCGCCGCTATATGTCCAGGACACATCCAAAGGTGGCAGTGTGATTTCATGATTGTCAATGTATCGCTGCATCATCAGATACAAGCCCTTGAGGAATGCGATTTCTTCATCACATCCTTCACCGTCGTGGGCAAAATGATGGATCGGATATTTCCCATTCTTGCCTGGAACTTATCTCCGCAATGGGGGCAAACGCAATTGCAGGCCAGACCTCGTTCGCTTTCATCAAGGTCGTCAATAGAGATGATAATTCCGTCACGAAGGGCAAAGGGGTTTTTGATGCTCATTTAAGCCTCCAAAAGATTGCTATTTTTCTTCTTTATTTTACCAAATCAATTATACCAGACAGGAATATACATATCAACATATATTAAATAAAATTTTTAGTGCTGTGGTGAATATTCCCCACCTTCAAAATTTTGTCGAAAAACCCATTGACACGAACATTTGTGCATGATATAGTAATGTCACAGAAGTAACGAGCCGTTACTTATAGAAAACGAGGTGCTTTATGAGAACGAAAAGCCCGGTACTCAAAGAAAAAATGATCGACTTCATAAATGCGTTTTATCGGGAACATCACCGGTCGCCTTCCTTTCAGGAAATCGGAGACGGATGCGGAACGAGTAAAGTGCAGGCATACCGCTATGTGCTGGAGATGAATGCCGAGGGTTTGCTTTCGTATGACGGTGAATCCATCGTGACTGCTGTGATCTCCAAATGCCATTCTCCGGCAAAGGTCAGCGCACCTGTCTGCGGGATCATCGGCTGCGGTGATCCCACTTCGGAGGAAGAGAATATAGAGGAATATGTAAATTTGCCGGAGTCCATTTTCGGAAAAGGTGATTTCTATATCCTTCGTGCCTATGGTGATTCAATGGTAGATTCAGGCATTGAACCCGGCGTTCTTGTGGTTGTTGACAAAAACGCAAAGCCTAAAACCGGTGACATCGTCGTGGTTCTGAATGCCGACAATGAGAATACGCTCAAACAGTATAAAGGAAAGAAAAACGGTAAATATGTTTTCGCATATATGAATGAAGAAAAGTATCCGGATGAAACGATAGAACTTGATTCGTTTGTCTGCCAGGGAGTTGCGAAGCATATGATTAAAACATTTTGATATTTATCGGATTATTTGAAATGGTTTTACAGTATCATAGCTGATTGTAACCATAAATCTTTTATTAGTTGATCCGATATCATTCTGCTTTTTGTAGAATGTAGGGATTTTGACAGCAAGTTTAATGGTGTAAAAGAGATAATCAGTATTGTATGAAGCGAGGAATAGATGTGAAGAAAAAGTATATAAATGTTTCTGTTGAATTCAGTATATTTGGTGAAGAGCTTCCGAAAGATATTATTTGGAGCAAAGAAAAGCAATTTGAAATTGATAAAGTACTTCATGTTTGCGAGGCAGCAGAAGATGAGTTTTCCGGTAAACGATATACTGTCAGAATAGGCAATTCAGAACGTGACATCTATAGAGATGACGGAGGCTGGTATATTGATGCAGAGAAAGTGAGGTTATATGGATGAGAAAGTTTTATACAGACGAAGAAATCGATGACCTCACATAAAATATTCGCAAAACCTATGAATCCATGACGCACCAGAAGAATCACTGGTGCCTGGACATTCAGGATTTAATGAAGGCCATGTTCGGTTTGAATGTAGTTTATGAAAATATTGCCGAAGATGACAGAGGTAAAATCGGTTTTTATTCCGACGGGGTGACACCGCTCTGGATTTTTAAAAACGGTTCACGAAAGCAAGTCATTTTTCCTGAGGATACAGTTGTTCTCGATAGCTTCTTGCTCAGAAGCCGGTATATTACAGAAAAAAACAAAACGCTGGGACATGAATTCGGCCACAAAATCATGTTTCTGCAAGCCCCGGGTCTTGCAAAAGCCTGTTACAGAAGCGAGCTGGATACGGAGCGAGAAACCGGGGTTGAGGAGTTGCACGAAAAGCTTAATCTTGCAGAACTGTATGCCGATAAGTTCTATTACGGAATCTTTATGCCGGTATATTTACTTGAGCGCGTTTTGAAAAGATATAACAACGGGGAGTATTTAACTCTGTACGGAAGGTTTATGCTTTCGGATGAGGATAAGATAAAACTGCAGAAGATGGCGGATCGGCTTGGGGTCAGTTATGAAGATTTGTTTCATCGGTTCAAAAAGCTGAAAATGTTTAACAAGAAGCCTGCAAGTGCTTTTACTGGTCAATTGATGGAAATGGGAGTATATTGATATGAATGTAACGAATACAAGACATACGGATTTCGGCATCATGTATGATCAGCACGGAGAACGGCTGCCGGAAGATGTGATCGTTCGCTTATTGAAATCGCAAGAAGGCGCACGCAAGTTGGAACGCAGAGAATTGCGCTGCGCCCGCTGCGGATACTATATCGGCGATGTATGGGGTACAGGAGACTGCTTTGTGCAAATCAAGTGTTCCAAATGCAAAGGCGAACGCATACAGGGGCTGTCATTTTTTCGCACACTGGAAGACGAATAAAAGGAAAAAGGTGATTGTTAAGCCAGAATTTCAGCGAAATAATATAAATGCGTAAAACATCCGGTTATCAAGTTGACAATAGCGCAAAAGTGTGGTAATCTAACATTGATATTAGATTACTCCAAAGAGAGGCGATCAATGTGAAATATGTTCACCGTGAGCTGGAACGAAAATTCCTGAAAATGAATGCGAATTTCAAAGCGATCCTCGTAACCGGAGCCAGGCAGGTCGGTAAAACAACCATGCTTCGGCACCTTGCAGAAGGAACAGACCGCACCTATGTTACGCTGGACAACAGCGCCGTGCGGCGGCTTGCCAAATCTGATCCCGTGCTGTTCTTCCAGACATATAAGCCGCCGATTCTGATTGATGAGATCCAGAAAGCACCGGAGCTTTTTGAGCAGATCAAGATCATTTGTGATGAAAGTGATGAAAAAGGTCTGTTTTGGATTACAGGTTCACAGCAGTATAAAATGATGAAAGAGGTCCGGGAATCTCTTGCCGGAAGAATCGGTATTCTTACGCTTTACAGCCTGTCTCAAAGAGAGAAGGCCGGAATCATCCCGGCGGAGGAGCTTGCTTTTTCACTGGACGCGCTTCTGAAACGGCAGAAACAGTTCCCGAAGAACGATATTGTTCAAGTGTTTCAGCATATCTGGACGGGCGGTATGCCGGCAGTTCAGGAGCTTGACAGTGAAATGCGCAACGATTACTTTAATTCATATATTGAAACCTATCTGATGCGCGATGCCGCAGAGGTCGGCGGCGTTACCGATTCCATAAAGTTCTCAAACTTTCTCAGTGCCTGTGCCGCGCTCGTGGCACAGCAGGTGAATTATGCAACGCTTGCCGAGGCGGCGGAAATCTCGGAGCCGACAGCAAAACGCTGGCTCAATGTGTTGCAGGGGTTGGGAATCATCTATCTTTTGAAGCCGTATGAAAACAATGAACTGAAACGGCTTGTGAAATCGCCGAAACTGTATTTCTGCGACACATCTCTTTGCGCCTATCTCTCCATGTGGCTGTCGGCAGAAACATTGATGAAGGGCGCTGCAAGCGGTCACTACTATGAAAACTATGTTGTGATGGAGCTTGTCAAGAATTACGCCTATTCCAGAAACAAGGTGAATATCTGTTATTACAGAGATGACAGAGCAAAAGAGATTGATGTTTTCATAGAGGAAAACGATGCAATTCATCCGTTTGAAATCAAGAAATCTGCCAATCCCGATACGCGCGAGGTCAAAAAGTATGAGGTGATTGACAAAGCTTCTCTGCACAGAGGCGCCGGCGGCATTATCTGTATGTGCGAAGAAGTGATCCCGGTTGATAACGAAAATTGCTATATACCCAGTAATATAATCTGATTTCAATTTAATAAAAGATATCAATACGACTTTAAATCGCGCAAGCGGAGCAATCACTCATTCGTGATTGGATAAACTTCCAAGCACCGTACGAAGCCGGATTGAGTTGATAGGTTATGCCTATGCTCAATTCGATTCTGCGGTGCTTTTTTTGCGCGATTTTCGGCTTTGTATGGTGATAGAAGTCCTTTCCTTCAGCTCACGCTTGGGAAAGGACTTTTATGATTTTCTGGCTTTGCTATATCGCTGCCTACCCGTAATCTCCGAATTTCAAATCAATCGAAATTTGAAATTCAAAGGAGATTACGAAATTGGATAACAACGATAAGAAATATACGCTGAATATATATAACACCTGCACCGGATGCTTTGAGGATGTTGAAGTGAGTGAAGAAGTATACATTGCTTTCAAACGGAGTTATTGGAACGAAAAGAAAAGCGATAAACGGTATTATGACCATACTTTTCCGATTTCAGCGCTGGATGGTGCTGCCTCTCAGGAAGAAAGATTCGATGAGATGGCAGATGACAGCTCGGATTTTTCCGTGCTGATTGCAGACAGGGATTTGTGTGAAAGACTGTTGTCCTGCCTTTCGGATACGGCACGACGAAGAATTAAGCTTTACTATTTCTACGGTTACAAAATGAGTGAAATCGCGCAGATGGAAGGAGTCAGCACGCAAAAAATATCCGTCTCTATCAAGCGAGCGATTGAAAAAATGAAAAAATCCGGTTCACAGGGGTGAAAAAATGGCGTTGATTTTCCAATTACATATGGAGGGGCAAACAAACAGACCTCCGGAGAAACGAGTATTTGTTTCAACGCACCTTGAAAACTGAATGACCGTGCGATGTAGATATGCTGTCAGGGGAAGCAACGCCACGATATGAGCGTGCCAATGCCGGAAAAAACGACGCGGAGATCCCGGGTCAGGAACGAGCATCGAGGAGAACGGCAAACGGCTGAAACTAAGAATAGATGAAAATGCAGCCGGTGAGACGGTTGTCCGTACCATCGGCTGCATAAGAATGAGGGTTAAAAAGATGAAAACGAATACAGCAACAAACACACAGTTTAATTATGTTTACTACAAATACAAGAAGGAATCGGTCAACGGAGAAATCATTGACAGACAGGATCCCAACGGGTTTCTCTTTGATGAGAATTTTCATGTGACAGAGATCAAACGCGAGGATTTGCCCAAGAGTTTTATATACGGCATTTACGAATACGGATACGGCTATCTCGACAGCAGCGCCGTAAAAGGATTGAAATACATCCACAGCACGTTCAGCGGTTTTATGGAAAACGATGTACTGCTTGTTTCGTACAGCAGTGAGCATCCGAATCCCTATGATTACGACTGTCTTGTGAAAGGCGGAGAAAGCCTGAGTTTTCTGCAGGGCGTCAATCGCAATTCGGATCTGGATGTTTTCCCGATTTACAGTCAGCTTTGCAAGTACAGAGCCGATTATGTAAGGAATCATCCCGAAGATCATTCGGCGTCCTATGACCTGCACATCTTCATTTTCGGATTTCCGGCCCGTTACCGGAAGGATGAAAGATATAAAGGAAATGAAAAGATGATGCGCTATGCCTATGAAACCGAACTCATGAAAAGAGATGAAATCGCGTTTCACAGGAAGCAGCTTCAGGAATGGGAAAGAACACAATTTTGATCAAAGAAGAAATGCGAGGAATATAAATATGAATCTGATTGTTGCAACAGTTACGTATCAGTCGATGACAATGAAAATGCTGATAACGGAGGAGGCTAAAATGTCTGATCTTGAAAACAGAGGATTTACCGTTCCCAAGGAGGATGAGAAAGAAAGCTTCAGCGAGTATGTCGCGCGGAAGAAAAGGGCCCGCGAAGTCAAACGCATCATGGACAAGCGTCATAAGAGAGATCAGGAGCGCAAAGGCTTTAACTTTGAAGACTTCTATATGGACTATTTTGAATAAGGGGGAAATCAAATGTGCGAAGAAATGAAAAATGAACTCATTTACTGTGAAGCATACTCCATTTTGAAAACGCTGTTTGAGCGTGGGACAATTACCAGAGAGGTATTTGAAAAACTCAACGCACTCAATGCAGAAACAATGCATTGCCAACCGATTACCGTGTAATCGGCATCCTTGGCTTTTTCATTAAAACAGATAGAATGACTGGTGAAAGGGGGAATCAAATATGTTTGAACCAAGAAACGATGTCAAAGTCATCCGTGCGACAGCCGGACCGAATCTTTCAAATAAACTCCGTGTCGGAGCCTATTGCCGTGTTTCAACCGATTCGGAAGAACAGGCGGATTCATTTATCGCGCAGGTCAAATACTATAACGATTTCATAAGCCATTCGTCCGATATGGTTCTCGTTGATATTTATGCCGACGAAGGCATTACGGGAACCTGTGTCAACAAGAGAGAAGAGTTTCAGCGGATGCTGAAGGACAGCAAGTCGGGAAAGTTGGATCGGGTTTTTGTGAAAAGTGTTTCCCGCTTTGCAAGAAATGCACTCGAATGTATCGAGAATATCCGGCTTCTGAAATCATACGGAACATCTGTGTTGTTTGAAAACGACAACATTGATACCGAAAAGATGAACTCGGAAATGATCCTGTATATCAAGAGCGCTTTTGCCCAGAGCGAAGCACTTGCGGGTTCAAAAAGAGTGTCAACCGCGATTCGTATGAAAATGGAATCCGGAGAATTTATCACCTGCAACGCGCCATTCGGATACCGCCTTGAAAACGGAATGCTGTATCCCATTCCCGATGAAGCGGAAATCGTAAAGAAATTATTTGAATGGTATCTTGCAGGGTATGGTTTTTGTAAAATAGCAGGAATGCTGAATGATATAGATGCAGGTGGAAAAGTCTGGTGTGCGGAGTCGGTAAGATTTATTATAACAAACGAGAAATACATCGGAGATTGTTTGTTAAGAAAAACTTTTACTCCTCTTCAACTACCATTAAAAAGTGTCTTAAATAAAGGAGAAGTAGATCAATATTATGTTTCCAATTCTCATGAAGCCATCATTGACCGTGAAACTTTTGAAAAAACTCAGGTGCTTATGGAACGACGCCGTATCCGATATGACAATCACAGCAAGGTTGAGATAAAGGACTTTTCGGGAATGCTTGTTTGCGGCGACTGCGGTCAGCATCTGAAAACAAGAAAACAAAAAAGAGGTATTGCATGGATCTGTCCTCAAATCGGTATGCCGGAAGCTAATTGTAAGACGCATATAGTTTTGGAAGAGGATGTTAAGTATGCCTTTAACATAATGTATAACAAGCTCAGAGCTAATGAGCATGAACTGATTGATTATGCGATTTCAAAACTGTCTGAATTGCAGGCGCTCACGTCTTCTGCGACAAAGGAAATCAATGAAATTGATGCAGAAATTGTCGAACTCAGTGAAAAGAATAATATGTATATGGAATTCTATACGAAGAGTATTATGGATGAAGTATCCTATGCCGAAAAATCCAATGAAGTCAGAAAACGTCTGACGGAGCTTCGGAGCCGAAGACTGCGGATGCTGGCAGGCAACGATGATGAAGGGACGCTGTTCGGCCTTCGTGCTTTTAAGCAGAAACTTGAAGGATTGCCGAAGGTGGTTATTGAATTCGATCTTTCTTTGTTTAAGAATTTGGTCAAAGAAGTGATCGTGACCCGCGATGTAGAATTGATTTTCGTTCTGTATTGCGGATTGAAGTTCAGAGAGAGGATCAGAAAATGAAACTGCGAACCATTCTTTACGGATATACATTTCAGAATGCCGGATATATTCCGGACCCTTCTGAATCAAATGTTGTTCAATCCATATATTCCGAATACATAGGCGGAACAACTATAGCGGAGATTGTAAAGTGGCTAAATACAACAGGTATTCCGTACAGCTCAGATAAAAAAACGTGGAATAAAAATATGGTCTACCGAATCTTGACAGATACAAGATATATCGGGGGAGGCATTTATCCGCAGATTATTTCAAAGGAACTGTTTGAGCGTGCAAATAAAAAAGAAAATATAGCAAAGCAGGAGCCTTTAACGGATGAGCTTCGGTGGCTCAAACAGAAAGCATTTTGTCATGCTTGCGGAAAGCAGCTTTATCGGCGCAGAATGAAGGACGGAAGCTATCGCTGGATTTGTCTGAACAAGTGCATCAAAAGCAAACCAATAAGGGATTTGGATTTGCAGAATATGATTCTGGAAAAGCTTTCATTGCTCAAGGATCATCCGGAAAGCATTGCAGATGATTTTACAGTTGAGGATTTTTCTTTATCTCCGGAAGCAAGGAAGTATGAAAATGAAATTGAAAGGCTGATATCGGAACCAAATCCGTCATATCAACTTTTGAAATCGGTTGTGCTCGATTGTGTTTCCAAAAGATATGACTGCTGCGTCAATTCCGGTACATATGAAATATCCAAGGAATTGACGGCAGCATTATCAAAAGAGCCTCCTGGTTTTGACTTGATGAAAAAGATTTGTGAAAAGATTGCCGTTGATGAAAATGGTGAAGTTCACCTGACACTCAAAAACGGCAAGGACTGCATCTGAAAGGATAATATATATGATGACACAGACGGGAGAAAAAATCGTAACAAAAATCGAAGCCAATCCGCTCTTATCACCGAAAGGGGACACCCTGCGACCGCTCAATGTTGCAGCATACTGCCGTGTTTCCACGGATGATGAAGACCAGCTCAACAGTTATGAAGCCCAGGTTGCTTATTATACAGAATATATCACGAAAAATCCCAAGTGGCATTTTGTTGACATCTATGCGGATGAAGGAATCAGCGGCACGGGCGTAAAGAAGAGAAAAGATTTTCAACGGATGCTCCGTGACTGCAAAAAAGGGAAAATCGATTTGATTCTTACAAAATCCGTTTCCCGTTTTGCCAGAAATACTGTTGATTCATTGGAATATGTCCGAAAGCTGAAATCGATGAACATCGGGATTTATTTTGAAGAGCAGAATTGCAATACGCTTCAGGAAGACAGCGAGATGTTTGTCGGTATTTACAGTGTAATCGCTCAGACAGAAAGTGAAAACATTTCCGCGAATGTGAAGTGGGGCATCCAGAAGCGGATGCGCAACGGAACTTATCACACACGCATGAATCTGCTCGGTTACAGACAAACGAAAGAGGATGAGATTATCATCATTCCCGAGGAAGCTGAAACGGTCAGAAAAATCTATTCTCTGTATCTTGACGGTTACTCGATCAAAGGGATTTGTTCATATTTGGAACAGAGAGGGCGCAAGACAGTAAACGGTTCCTGCAAATGGTCAAACAACGCAGTTGTCGGCATTCTCGGTAACGAAAAGTATGTCGGAGATATTTTATATCAGAAAACCTTTACTGAAAATTGCATATCAAAAAAGGCAAAGGTCAACAACGGTGAAATGACCAAGTATCTTGTCAGCAACCATCATACGGCAATCATCTCTCGTGATGCATTCAAGGCGGTTCAGCTGGAACGAACCAGAAGAACCGCCGAAAGAAAGAAATCCTCAAAGGGAATCACAGGTCAGGGGCAGTACAGCAGCAAATATGTGTTCTCTGAAATTCTTGTTTGCGGGAACTGCGGAAGTCACATGAAACGCAGGATCAAGAGCAACGGGGAAGAGAAGGTTGTTTACTGGCGTTGCCTGAACAGAACGGACAACGGCAAATCCGCCTGCCCGAAATCCAAAGGGATAAAAGAAAGCGATTTACAGGATGCGGTTTGCAGATGTTTGAAAAAAGCATGTTCAAATACGGGCTCCGGTATGGATATGATACGGAATAATCTGAAATATGCTTTGAACGATGAAGCCAATGCGATTGACGTTTTCGCAATCGAACAGAGCATAAGGGAAATACAGGCTGATGCGGACAGGGTGATGATGCTTCGTCTGACCTCTGGTGGCAACGCTGAGAAATATGATGCTGAAATCACGAAGATGTATGAGCAGATAAAGATCCTGCGTGAGAAGCTTGCCGAGGCAAAGAAATTATCCGACGCAACTGCGGGAATAAAAGAATCCGAATTGATTGAGCGGGAATTATCCTCGATCTCTGGGTTTGAAAAGTTTGACGATCGAATCGTTCGGAAGTGTGTATCTTGTATTAAAGTCAATTCAGATTCAACTATAATGGTTTGTTTAAAGACGGGAGAAGTTATTATAGACAAAATAAAAACAGGCAAATGAAAATCTTAACGGATATATTTTAAAAACACCATGCGGTATTCAGAATAAAAGCTTTTAGAAGTTTTGTTAATATGCTTATAGAAAATCAAATACACATATTACCGGATTTCAATAAACGAATGTTTTTGAAGTTTGGTTTTGTCTACAGATTATTTCTGAAATTGTAATCTGTGAGAATTTGCTTTTTGCGGTTAATCGTAACTTCGGTATAAATTTCTGTAGTTATTACACTGCTGTGTCCAAGTATTTCCTGGACTGATCTTAGATCAGCACCATTTGCTAACAGATTTGTCGCGAAGGTATGACGGAGATGATGAGGCGTCGAAAATATATTTATGCCGCATTGTGTTTTAACAGTATTATATATGTATTCAATCCCGTGAATGCTTATTTGATTACCAAAGCGGTTAACAAATAGTTTATCAGTATAATTGGTTTTGTTATTTCTGAGTTCAATCCAATTCAAAATGTTATTCCAGGTGTCATTACAAGAAATATAGATCAGCCTTTGTTTTTTACCTTTACCATTTATAAGTATGGTTTTTTCACTGAAGAGTATGTCATTAAGTGATATGTTAGATGCTTCTTGAATTCTTATTCCTGAACTGATTAATAAATCAATTAAAGCAAGATCTCTTGATGCTTTCCAATTTGAAAAAGAAGATGTTTTTTCTTTTACTTTATCAGTAAGATGGTTAATGAGTTTTGAAGACTCAGTGACAGAAAGAGTTTTTGGAAGCTTACGCTCCCTCTTGAGTTTAAAAGAATACTTTTGAAAACAGTTATTGCTTATGTATTCATTTCTAAACAAATATTCGAAAAATGCTTTGAGAACTGTAAGTTTTCGGGTTATTGTGCTGGTTTTTAAATGACGGTCATTTTGCAAATGATTTGTATAGTCGAAAATGATATCATCATATATTTGTCGATTGTTCAGAAACAAACAAAAATCTTTCAAATCCGAATCATATGCAATCATTGTTTTATCAGACAGGTTTTTTGTGGATTTTATAATACTTAAATAGTCGCGTGTTATTTCCTGAATATTCATACTGTTACACCTCGTTTTATAATAAAAAAATTATTGAATATTTTACCAAAACAAGATATAATATTTCTATAACAAACTTACAATAACTATTAATTATTGTGAGTTATATATAAAGGAAAGCTTTATGAAAGATATTAAAGATTATAATGTGTTATTCTTAGCACATTATGCACCTCAAAGCAAACATGACAAAGTACCAAATGGTATTTATGATAAGGCTTATGCCATATATCATCATAAGATTTATACTGAACTATCAGTTATTTTCCCAAATTTAATATCATCCAATAATGTTTCCTTACTTTTGAATCCGAGTTTAAAAGTGGATTATATTTTTTCATTATATAATCGGATGCCATTTCGCCATTCCGAAATATTTGTTTCATCCGTTGCTGAATATTTAAGAATTCCTTATTTGGGCGCTACACCAAATATACGAGCACTTGCCGAAGATAAGCATCTAGCAAAAATACTCGCAAGGTATTTAAAAGTGCCGACTCCAGCTTGGAAAACATATAATGTCTGTGATAAAATATGCGAGCCAGATTTTGCACCGCCATATTTTGTAAAACCCCGTTTTGGAGCTGCGTCCATGTATATCAACGAAGACTCCATTTGCAACACATGGAAATATGCTTATAACCAAATTCAAGTTTTATTTCAACATAATATAGATGTGATTCTCGAACAGCAAATAAAAGGAGTATATCACACATCTCCGGTGCTTAACAATTTTAATTTTCCGTTACTGTTGCCATGTGTTAGCCAGCATTCTACGCATTTAGGAGGAGTAGTTACACATGGGCAAAAGCGCAAAATTGAATCAGGATTAACTCGGGAAATAATAAATGACAGGGTATTAAATAAAACGATTCAGCAATACTCGCAACTGTTATTTGACCAAATTCAACCATTAGATTACACGAGATTTGATTATATTGTTGATGATACCGGTGTTCCATACTTTTTAGAATTCAATGTTTGTTGTAATCTTGGAGAGCACTCTACAATTAGTCAATCCGCAAAATCAGTAGGAATCTCCTATACCGAACTCATAGAAAACATTACGTACTCCAGTCTATACAGGAATAATTTGATCAATGAATCCTTCGGGAAAGATTTTTAAAGGGTTTAAAACCCAATATGCTAGTCCACAAGGTGAATAAAGGTTTTTCCACGTGCTATCTATTTTTCTGTTTTTTGTCTTTTTATTTCTCATGTAAAAGGAAATGGCAGCTTCAGTTCTTTCTGGATGATATCTATCTGGATACTGCTTTGCTTTTTGAATAAGATCTTCACTAACATTTTTATTAGCATAGTATTCAATAAATAGCCTGTTAATGTAATACTTTTGCCGCACCCTGTCTAATGGATAGTGCTCTATAAATGGACTTATTTCATTCATTATTTTTAGTGCAAATTCTTTTTTTCCAATTAGCAGTTGGCTACAAGCAAAGTTAATTTTAGCAAATAGTTGTACCATGTTGGGTGATTCATTTGCCATTACGACAGAGAAACAACTAATAGCTTCTTCATAATTGCCCATAAACAAATGACCAAGCCCCAGATCATTTCTCGCAATTTGAGTTAAATTCTCTCCAAAGAGCTTCAAATTGTCAAGTGCTTTGCTTAATAAATCCATTCCCTTTTCAGGATTAGTGTTCAATAGGTGATATCCTTGATTATTAAGCGTACTGTAATATCCAAACATATCGTTGGCATTAAGAAAAGATTCAAGTGCGCTTTGATACAGGTCGTCTCTATCTTCTTCAAATGCAGATACAGCGTTCCTTATCAAATATCCCAGATTTCGAGTGCCGGTATATTTGATGCGTGCATTATGAAAGGCATTTTGTGCTTCATTTAGTTTTTCTTGATGAACATAATTTGAAACCAAATACGAACTTACTATAACCCCTAATTCTTTGTCCATTGTATTATCTATTACACTCGTTAAAATGATTTCTGCTTCAGAATGACGACGCACTCTATTTAGTAGTATCCCGTAATAACTTTTAATATAATTATTTGCATTAACATCTATTTTCGCTATCCACTCTATTGCGTCTTCATATTTTTTTCTGTTTGCTGCTATAATACTACCAACAATACAGTCATTCACACTGTCAGATTTTAATTGGGCTCTTTCAATGATTTCCCTCTTAATCATTGATCCATTTTTCAAATGATACTTGATGAGTTGGCGAGCAAATGTTTCACATGTTTCATCTTCTAATTCATATGCAATGCTCGTCAAAAGTGTTAATGTACTTACACTATATGCAAAATCAGTTCCGCGTGATTTGTAATATTTTAGCACTGCACTTTTGTATAATATTTTTTGAGCGTAAGAATTAATTACTTCAGCAACCTCAGGATGGCTCTTTGAGTTCAATTCAAACGATGTGCTTTTTTCAGAAATTATTGATGTCGCCTGCAATTTTTGAAGAGCTTCATCAAATGCTTGTGTATAGTTTTTAGCATAGATATTGCACAACTTTATTATGCTGAACAATTCTGATTTTTCTATCGGATATCCTAAAATATCCAATATTGCTACAATAGATTTTTCAACTGCATTTAAACGGTATGATTTGTTAGGGTTGGAGAAGTGTTCTATTATTTTATGTATGTTAGATTCTGTAGAAATCAACAACTGATTTGCTTCTTTAGAACTAATTGAATAATCAAATAATTTCCCAAGTTCTATTACTAAATCTTTGTGAGGTTCACCAAAAAATATTTCGGACGAAGAAATTGATTTTTGGAATATAAGATTTTTTAATTTACGATACGAATCATTTTGTTCAGTAATAGCAAAAATGAATATTGTATGATTATATGTTATCAAATCTATGATTAAACTATAATCATCTTCAAAAAGACTTTGCGCGTGATCTATCATAATAACCGTCGGTCGAGATAACATGCTAAAAAACACTGTTAATACTTCTTCTACCGCAGATGCATAATTCCCTGAATATAATGGTAACGAGGACTTTGAAGTTAATATTGTTGACAGGGTGTTTCCTATATATGGCACATCTTGCATTATATTATGCCATTCTTTTTTTCCATAGCTAGTATCCATACACTTTTGTAGGGTTGCATATAGTTCCGGATCTTTAATGATTGTGCTTAGTAAATTTTCTGATAAGTTCTGTATGGAGGCAGAATTTACATAAAAACTAAGAAACCCTTGGTTACCTATATATATTTGCGCCTTATCTTTTAAAAACGAAGTAATACCAAAAGCTTTTCCTGCCATTACAAAAATTGCATTATGATTATGATTAAATTCTGTTTTTAGTTTTGTCAATTCTTGTTCTCGATCAGCGTAATTAATCATATTTCATTTTCACCTATAATGATAAACTATTATTTTACAATAATTAATAGTTATTGTAAGTTTAATATATATCTTTTGGTAATTGATTAGTGATTCAATAATTTGCAGTTGACTTATTGAAATTCAAAAGGTATAATAATTAACAAGTTTTTTGAAGAAGTTTGGTATGCATATTATGAATAAAGAGAAAGAATTTGATTTATATAAAACCTTTCCTAGTATTTTGAAGTGCAAAATAGATAATAAAGAAATAGAATTACCTTTGGGTACTAATTTTAATTATGAGCCTATTTTAGCTTTCAGGCTAGTTATAAGGGACATTGATGACTATTCGCCTATTGAAAAAAGAGACATGCTTTCATACTTTGAAATGAATAAGAAACCGCGCGGCGAATTCGATATAAATGACCCTGAATATTATTCTGTTTCTTTTTTTAAAAACAAAGAATGTTTAAAAGAGAGTTTCAAACTTCCTAAGCCCAAAAAGAAAATTGTTAAAGGATATGTGCATCAAGAAGGAGGACCAGAGTATACAAAAAATAACCATATTAGTTGGTGGCTGTGTGCTGATATAGGTTTTGATGATTTTAGTTTTTTAAAGGATGATTAAAATGGACAAAAAAATATGTTTTATATTAGACCAGAATAAGCTGTATTTTGATAATGGTCTAATCTATTTTAACGATACCCCAATGCTTTTTGTATGTAAAGATGAGGATGGTTGCTTTTATTTGGCTCTATGTGTAGATTTAGAGAATCTTGAGTATTTAGTTGTTAATATTTCGACGATAACACTTTGGAAAATGCTCACTCAAAGGTTAACAATGCGAGAAGCAATGCTGGATTCTGACCATTTTTGGTCAGTTGTGACAGGAGATGTTTTTTCTGATGACACTATAGAATTACATAGTATTGAAGATATTAACTATGATTTTTTGCCTGTGGAAGGAGCCGTTTTTGAAGCGATAACTGATAAAAATGTTGATTATATAGAAAAGATAACTTCTAAATACCTAAATGAAATCGTGTTTGATTATCTTGGAAAAACGGACGACTTCTCAGAGTCTTTTCTTTCAAAAAGCGGAACATTTATTGAAAGTGTCAATAACATTGCCAAGTACTTGGATATTGGATGTTTAATAAATAATTTAAAATCTATTTCTATTGGTGATAGTGAAATGATAGAGATTCCATACAATAAGCCTATGGAACGAAACAAAGACTGCTTTAAGACTATTTTATTTGATGATGCTTTAACGACCAGATCATTCTCGGTTATTGGGATTGCTGTATGAGGGTATAAAAATGGAAGATATTAAAAGTGTTCTTAAAATGAACAAATTGGTATTTGATAAAATAGAGTTTGATAGATTGGGCTTTAGAAATCAAAACAAGCCAAACTTTAAAATTGAAGCGCGTTTTGCTAAAAATGAAGACGATAATATTTACAGAATTACATTACTATTAAAATGTGAAAAGGAAGAAGAGTACTCATTTGAAATTGTATTAACAGGTTATTTTTCGTTTGATTCGAGCGCTGATATTAGTGAAAAAGATAAAAATGAGTTGATTACAAAAAACACAATTGCAATTATTATGCCTTATATGAGGAGCCAGGTATCTTTATTAACAGCACAACCTGAAGTTGATTGCGTAGTTTTGCCTCCGTTTAATATTAATAGCGTCCTTGAAAACGAAGATTTAAATGAAAAAGAATAGTGGACGAATCCCTAATACATTTCTAAGAGTTTATACAGCATTCTTTTTTGAAAAATAAAGAATATCACAAGTTGCATAATCGTCTAGTAAGGGCATAGCAGGTAGCATCTTTGATACAAGAGTGTTAAAGGTGCTATCGTTTTTTTATGCCACGAAAGGGGTTACACATAAGGGCTGATTTTGGCAATTATTCATTGTTTCATTTATGGGCGTTTTCCCTTGCACACTTACCTGCGCTTTCCTTAAAAAAGCGGGCTTTTCTATCGTTTCTTATCGTTTCATAAGACATAATAATACCCGGAGTAATGGGTTTTGGATTCCCACGCTCCGGGTGTTTGTTTTTTATTGCTGTCCGGTCAGGCAAAACGGGGTTTATATCGGCTTCAGCGGTTCAAATACCGAAAAGCGAAGCGGATTATCATAGCGGGACATCGGACAGACGGTAAAGGTCTTATTTGTATTATTGAATACCACGCTCCACAGGGTCGAGCAGATATATCCGTTCATATCCTCGTTCTCCATGTGAACGGCGTTGAGAATATCCATAGCTCTTTTTTCGCTGACTCTGTAATTTGCCTTCTGAAGCATTTTCTTTGCTGTCGCATATCTGTCACGGCCCAGCCCGTCGGGGTCGTCAACCCCCTCTGAAAGCCAGTAATTTGCCGCAATGAGAGTTCCGGATTTGCCGGGCCTGAGCACAACGGTTTCGCCGTTGACATATTCGATGATTGCTGTTTTGCCTTGCGCATCGGCAATCTGATAATGGTAGGTGCAGCCGCCTCCCAGCAGGTCGTGCATATCATAACTGCGGAATATCTCC
Organism: Oscillospiraceae bacterium; assembly: GCA_902792905.1. Lineage (GTDB taxonomy): Bacteria > Bacillota > Clostridia > Oscillospirales > Acutalibacteraceae > CAG-177. Next base: position 102,743 of record CADBBH010000008.1, on the reverse strand, counting down.
ACCGCCTCTTCAACCGTCGCGGCGTGGTCGAGCACGGCGCGTATGACGGCGGTTGTAGTAATGTCCTTTTTCTCAGTCTGAATGAATGTTTCGGGTGTTTCGAGCTCAAGCACGCCTATCGAGAGCCCCTTTTCGTTCATCCCGTCAACCGGGATATACGGAGCTATAAGCGTAAGCAGGGATTTCAGAAACCCGTCGGGCATAAAGTCGCCGCCGTAACCGAGGAAGTAAAGAGAAACCGTAGAAACACTCGCGTATCCGTTTTTGGGATGAGTCCATACTGTCATACCCGGAGAATCCATATAGTCATAATTTCTGGCAAAGATCTTCTCTCCCGAAGGGGTTGACGCGTTGAAAGCAGTGCATCCGAATCCGGTTACGTTCAGCAACTTCTCCATAACCGAGGCTGCTTTTCGGCTGTCTATATCGAAGTAAAGACCGAGATTTGAAACAATCTTTCTTGCGCGGGGATTAAGATGCAGGAACACATCCGCAGCGGAATAGAGAAGAAGTCCGGCTGTGGTTGAGTTGCCCGTTTTGCTCTCAAGCAGCGTGTCGAGGTCATAGTCGTAGGTGTAATCCATAAGATAATAGCCTTCGGCCGCCTTGGTAACGGATTTAAGCGACTCAATCCGCCCGCTCCCGAAGCCGGCAAAAGAGCCCGAAAAAGCTATTCCGGCGGAAACTATCAGAGAAACCGCTTTTGTAAAAAAGCTAAATGAGAACATTGATTCTCCTCCTTATATCTGTCTGAGCCGGTCTGTCGCGGCCTGTGATGTTACGCCCTGACTGTATTATAACCCAAAACAATAACGGCGTCAACAGGATTTGCAGGCTCCCGGCAGGGAGCGGCATATACACCTTCCCGGCTTTTAAATTATGATTATTTTTCTATAGTTTCAGAAAGCATAAATAAAACAAAAGATCCACCCGGAAAAGCTGTCAATCCGGGTGGATCTTTTGTTTTGAAAAATTGCTGACTTGAAGAATACACGTCAGGCTATGAGCGGTACATCAGAACCAGCCTTTGCGGCCGACAACATAGATGTTTTCAAAGTCGGCATCGGTTTTTGTAAGATAGATGATTCCCTCAATAAGACCGATTATGCCCATTATGCCTGCACCGAAACCGAGAGTAAGGAGCGAAACGAGGAGCATTATTACGCCCTCTTTGGAGTAACCGAGGTAGAATTTGTGAATTCCGAGTGAACCAATGAAAATGCCAAGAAGACCTGCGGCAACTTTCGATTTGTCAGAAGCGGGCTGATACTGAGGCTGCTGCTGATACTGAGGCTGTTGCTGATTGTTGTTGTCAAAATTCTGGTCCATAATGTCACCTTTCTCCCCTAAGGGTTTACAATAAAGATTTTTCTTTATTATAAATTATAGTATCATACTGAACTGTACAAGTCAAGAGCTTTTAATCAGTTTTTTCTTATTATTAAATATACTATTCCGTGCAGTGGCTCAAACTGTAAAGAATGCTTTTTCCGTTTCTTTTATGGGCATCAGGCCATTTGTTCTTCTCCCGATGCTTTTGATTTTTCGCGTCTTTCAAGCATTTCAAGTGAATTTTCGGGGATTGAGTTCTTAATTCCTTCAGCTTCCATAAAGCTGAGGCCGCCCTCATATTCCGCAGGGAAATAGCCTTCGTTCGCAAGTCTTTCTCTTTGCTTGAGCACTTCCATAACATAATTATGTTTTTCGTTATCGTAGTCCCAGAAAATATACGGGAAGATCATCAGAACATGGCCTACCAGGTCAAATAATAGCGGAACGGCGATTATACCGAAACGGGTCCCGTCAATAAAGAGCACATCCCAGTTTGAGTTGAATCCGAATCTGAGAACTATCAGGGGGATGATAAGGCTGACGACCGTGGTAATAGGGTTGATGAACCACTTGAAAACTTCGGCGGATGATTCAAGGCGCTCGCCCGAGAGATACATCTGATAGTCACCGAGTCTGATATTCATATCGCTCTGTGCCACATCGCACACGGTAATCATGCCGTAAACAAAAAACTCTATAAAGAAGATTGCCCATCCGCAAAGCTCCTGCCTGTTCCTTAAGAAATACACCGCGGCGATAATCAGAAGGCATCTTATCACATGACAGATCTGCTTGAATATTTTCAGCGTTCTGTAAGAAAATTTTCTGATGAAATACGGGGCAACAAAGCTTAAAGGCGTGCTTCTGAAACTGTTCAACAGCTTCATTGCACCATAAAGAATACCCTGAGTATACATACGCATAGAAAAGAAGAAAACTATATTGGCAGTGGTGAGAGCGCCGTTGCCCAGAGAATCAATAAGAGAAGAGAACATATCAAGCCAGCGATATTTGTTGCGCATAACCTGCGATACGCCGTACCAGAAGGATACCTTTTGTTTCTTTTCGAGCGGAGGTTGAGGAATTCTTTCTTTTATACCCCTTGTGGCTATAAGCGTCAGAGCGCCGAGCACCATGAACACCGCAGGCAGAACATATCTGTAAAGACGGATGTCATCAAACGCTATTCCTATAAGCGGAATAATCAGCGTAAAAATGTTTTCAAGCAGATGAGAAAGCTTTACCGGCCAGGTTCTGACCCAGAGCCTTTCCTGGGGATTTGGGCTGATTGTCTGCGTACAGTTTTCAATAACGTTGTTGAAATCAAACATTGTAAACAGCATGAACAGCAGGTAAGCAATCCAGAGTCTCCGGTTAACATCGGGCATCTGCTTTTCGTTGATAGGCAGCCAGCCGAGCAGGATTATGACAACACACTTCTGAAAATAATTGGCAAAGAGCGAATACTTGTATCTGCCGTATTTCGGAACCAGCTTTTTTCTCCAGAGAATGTCTCTGAGACCTGTATACGCATTGACAAAAAGCTGGACACCTATGATTTTGAAAAAACTCATGGAGTTTATTCCGGACAGGCTGTCAAGGCGGGATGTAAGACCCGCGGGCATTACTGTTGAAATGTCAAATATAAGGAACAATAAACCGAATACGGCAATGGAGCCGTAAGTAATCATATATTTCCTCTCGGTCTTTTTATCAAGAATACCGAGATTATCCTTTACGACCCAGCCGAGAATATTCCAAAGGTAAGTAAGAGGCATACCTATCAGGGTGATAATTGAAAACGCAACGTAGGGCAGCCTGTAATGATACATTATCAGGTAGCAGGATGCCGCAAAGGAGAGATACTTGAGCGGCGACTGCACGCCGTAGTTCATTGCAACGCCGGTAAAAATGGTCAGATACTCTTTATACGGAACAAATCTGCCCTTGGAGGAATCCGGAACAGACCAATGCTCCTTGACATCGGCAAAGAAGCTTTTTATCTTTGACATATTATCCGGCCTCCCTTTCCGCTGCGTAAATTGCGTCTACTGTTTTCAGAGATCTTGTGCTTTGCTTCGGTAACCAGCTTTCGCCGGTTTTGACGGAATCCTTATCGGGAGCGCCGAGATATACGGCATCAACACCCATGCAGCCGAAAAATGCGTGATGTCCTATGGTCTTGACAGATGCCGGCACATAGATATACTTGATTGATTCGCAATAGGAAAGACCGTCCGGACCGATGCTCTCCAGCCCGTCGGGGAGATAGATACTCTCAAGTGACTTGCACTTGAAAAATGACATCTGACCGATTGTTTTGACTCCGTCGGGAATGTCGATTCTTGTCAGCATGTCACAGTAACTGAAGCAGTAGGGAGCTATATCGGTTACGGTGGCGGGGATTTCATACAGCGCGCCGCTTTTTGCCAGCGTGTTCTTGATTTTTTCGCTCATATCCTCATCTTCGCCCGGGAAAAAGTCCTTGGTTTTCTCAAGATATTCGGCGCATGAAGAATCATCCGAAGGGGCCGCGACTCCCAGAGCAAGAGCGGTGCGGTATTCGCTGTTTTTAATCGGGCACAGGATAATCTCAGTCATATCCTTATTATAAATAACGCCGTCAACAGATGTGTATGCGGGGTTATCTTTATCAACAAAAACCGCCTTGAGTTTTGTGCAGTAATAGAAGCAGTTATCTTCAAGATTTGTTACATCTTTGCCCACAAATATAAAGTCGATTGTTTCGTTGCAGGTTATCGCATAGCTGCGCACTGCCGTAACCGGCTGCTTGCGGTCAACGCTGCCGTCTTCATTGATTAGATAATCAACGGTGAGTATATTGTCTTTCTCTGTTCCGCTGAATTCGCTCAGGCGAAGGCCCGTATCGACCGAGTCATAGGCGTACTTTTTCTTGCTCAGTGATTTGAAACTGAGCAGCAGCGAAAAACCGATGGCGACAACAAGAAACAATATGAATATTGCTTTTTTTGTTGAAGATTTTCCGAAGAATCCGCCGTTTTTGTTGTCCTCCCATCCTTCGGGCGGCTTGTGGGCAAAAACAGGATCATAGAGCAAATCCTCTTTCTTTATGCTTTCGTCCATGTATTTTCTCTCCTCATTTCAATAACAGAATCAGTTATCATCCGTCAGTTACGGTGACAAATCCCGTATGTTTTTATTATAACCGAAACAATATAAGCGGTCAACATATTTTACAGTTTCAATAATATTCTCTATTGTGTTTGAATGACCGGTATGGTAAAATCCAATATGATCAGATTAACCGTGATTGTCTGCGGAAACGGAGGAAATGAGAATGAAAAAGCTCAGAATATTTTATCTTGAAAGCTGCCCTTACTGCATAAAGGCGGCAGATGCGTTAAAGGAACTGAAAACCGAAAACCCCGATTTTGAAAAAGTGGAAACGGAATGGATTGAAGAGTCACGCAGTCCCGAAACAGCAGATAATTATAATTACTACTATGTGCCCAGCATTTTTTGCGATGATGTCAAACTTTATGAGTGCAGTCCCGGGGAAGATTACAGCGAAATCAAGCGCAGGTTTGCCGCCGCGTTCAGAGCTGCAGCAGAAGGATAAGACTCATATAATAACGGCTTGTGCCGTATCGGGCGGAAAACAAACTGTTTTCGCCTGCGAAAAGGAGAACGGATTGTGAAACGCGAACTCCGGCATTTTTATATAGGCGATTCCTACGGCGGCAATCAGGATTGGTTTCCGACCTTTATGATGCGTATCGGCGGCTGCGGTGCCGAGACTGCCTGTGACAGCAGCATCTATTTCGCGCTGCACCGCGGTCTGACTGAAATCGCTCCCGAAAACGTTACGAAACTGACTGTAGATGATTACATTGAGTTTGCATATAAAATGCGACCTTATCTTTCTCCGCGCATGTCGGGAATCGACCGCCTTGACATATATACGAAAGGATACGGGGACTATCTGCGCGATTGCGGAGAGACGCGCCTTACCATGACCGCGCTCGACGGCGGCGAGCCGTATGCGAAGGCTAAGGAAGCGGTCGTCAGACAAATTGACGCAGATTATCCCGTTCCTGTTCTCATTCTCAACCACAGAAACAAGAAATTCCGTGATTATGTCTGGCACTGGTTTCTGATTAACGGGTATAATGAAGGGGAGAATTCTTTTGAGGTCAAAGCAGTGACTTACAGCGGTTATAAGTGGCTGGATTTTTACGAACTCTGGGACACGGGCTTTGCAAGAAAAGGCGGACTCATCCTTTATAACATTGATTGATAATCCGGATGGCTGCTTAATGAAGCGGAATCAGGCTTTCCGTAAAATTCAATAAGAAATCCCCGGAGCAAAGGGCTGATCCAATGCTTCGGGGTATTGTTTTGTTTGCGCAGTATTACTTATATTGATATACTCTGACATAGTCAACGACGAAATCGGTGGGCTGAGCGTCGGATGATAACGCGTCTCCCGCCCAGCTTGAACCTGCTTTGCCGTTTTTGCCTCCGACCTCTGTAGTCAGCAGCAGGTATTCCGGCACGCGTGATGTTCCGCCGAAATCTGTGCGGCCGGTTTCAACGCCGTTGATATAGAAAATGTATTCCTTTTCATTCCACTCCACGCCGTAGGTATTGAATTCCTCGTACGGGTCATTTGCTTCAATGAAAGGAGTGGCAACGCATTTCGATTGCTCCTCTTTGCCGTAGCCGTCAATGTGAATGTTCGTTGTTACCACATTGACATTGTGGCTGAGCTTATAGTGATAATCCGGCGATTCAACGACATCGAGCTCCGCGCCGTCTGTTCCTCCGTTTCCGATTGTATGGCTGAAATCCTGAGGCAGCATCCAGAAGGCGGACCACAGGCCGACGCCTTTGGGCAGAATGCAGCGCACTTCAAAATAGCCGTATGTCTGCTCAAAGAGACCTGTTGTGCAGAGTCCGCAGCTGTACCAGCCCGCTTTGCCGCCCTTGTAGCCGTCGGGATAATACTTTGCTGTTATATTCAGATTTCCGTTTTTTACCGAGGCAAAATCGGTGTTCCACCAGCCGCCCTGACGGACAACGGATTTTTCGGAGTTGCATCTGAAGCCCGTCCATTTTGACGCGTCGAGTGTGTTGCCGTCAAATTCATCGGACCACACAAGCGAAAAATCATCGAAGCTTATTATCGCAGGATTCTCCGGTGGCGGAATAATAACAGGGTCAGCCGGTTTCACGGGAGCAGGCGTAAAGATTCCGGCAATAAAGAGCCAGATTGATTGGAAGAACGCGACTATTGCGTTGATAATATCGTTAAATGACATAATACTTACCTTATATTTCCGGATGGATTGATACGGCTTATCTCCGATGGTATGTCCCTATGTTCACATAGCAGAGTTATATTCGCAAATATATTATAGCATAATATAGTTATCGATTCAATACTGTTCGGTTACCCGCAATCGTTGTTTTGCAAGAAATAATAACCCGGAGAAACGGGCTTTGATTTCCCATACTCCGGGTTTGCTTTTTATTGATAAATAAGATTAATTGAAACATCGCCGTCTGAAAGCAGGTCGGTCATTTCGCTGCGGCTCAGGTTTATGTGCCCCAGCCGAGTATAGGACCAGGAGTTCGAGCCGTAGAAAATTACAATCTGATTGCCCTGATAGAGAACGATATCGCCGCAGGAGGTTGATGTCTGCTTATCATTTTTCGGAATCGAAGAGCCGAGCGACCCGACCTGCTCAAAGCCGCCGTACATTGACATATTTACGGTCAGCCCGTTTGACGAAAGTTCGCAGAGCGCGGCGACGGAATCATTGCTTTCCCAGGTAACCGGCACTTCCCTGCCGTTTATTGTAAGAGTCAGCGTTTTGTTCACAGGCATCTTCTCCGTTGTGTCAACCATATACTGCTTGAGAGTCGGGGTTACCTGCGAGATAAAATGCGCGTGATTATGACCCGTGACAATAGCTTTTATCTGGGGCGATGATTTTACGAGGTCGCAGAATTCGTTTGTGGGTTCATCGGGTTTTTGCTCCTCAATCCATTCCTCTTTATAGTTGTTCTCGCGCATAAGCTCCTCGGGAACTCCTATAAGCCACGCGGGATAATTATAGTCGTTCTTTTCCATCTGGAATTCAAACATATCGGGGGCGTAAAGCGGAACGTGCAGGGCAAGTATTACCGGCATATCGTCCTTCCTTATAAAAGAGTTTCAAAAGGGAATCCTCCTTCCGCTTTTGTTTTCTGTCTTTCCTCAGCCGGCGGCATTGCAGTCTCTGAATGTTTCGCGGATTTCGGCTGTTTTCCCGGTTGTTATATAGAAATTATATGAATACGGCTCGTCAAAATCAAGTCTGAATCTGCGAAGGGGAGCAACGTAATTTGTCGAATTTGCGCCCGGGTCGGAAGAGCCGTCATATTGATATCTGCCCGCGAGCAGCGAGGTTACCTCCGGAGTGAATAAACCTATTCCGTAACACGAATCATCGGTCCAGGCGCACCAGGTTTCGCTGTTGCCGTCTTTCAGAGCGAAGGACGGCTTTCCGCTCCAGAATCCAAGATTATCCTCTCTGCGCAGTTCATCATCTGTCCATGGTTTATCGCCGTCATAGAACCAGAATGAACCGAGAACGCTTATTGTATAGAAAGCGGGCAGCTCATGTGTGTTATCGTTCCATTCGGTCTGAAGGAAATCCACCGCGGTATTTTTGACTGTCAATCCCTTTTCCGTGAGCTTATAAACGCTTGTATAATAGGTCTCGGTGAGTTTATTGTTCATTGCCCAGTCTAGCGGTCTGCAGACAACGCGTATTTCATCCGAGCTTTTTTCAATCGCCACGAGCTTGCTTGTGTTTCCGTATTGGTCTCCTCCCTGCACGGGATTATAAGGCCAGACGGTATTCTCATATATGCCGTTTTCATAGCCGTCGATTACGGAGGGCCCGTAGTATGACTGCTGCACAAGGCGGCCCGTATCGTGATTATTCAGCAGATTGCCGTATCTGCTCTCCTGCTTATCCTCAAAAAAGCAGAGACCGCCGCCCCATTTCAGGCTGACACCCGCCTTGTAGCGTTCATTTTCTATATAGATTGTGTCCCTCAGAGGAACGGACTGAATATCGCAGGTGAAACCGGAAACGCTCAAAACGCAGTTTTCTCCCTTTTTAACCGGCTCAAAGCTGACGGAAATCAGGCGAGAAGCGGTTATCCGTTTAAGATAACAGTCAAGGAGCATGGATGCTTTATTCTCCTTCGAGCTCAGCAGCAATTCCTCGCTGTATTCCCCAAAGCCCTGCCTGTATTGAAACACCGCACGCACAGCGGCCGAAGCCGTATACGAGAACGAAACGCGGTTGAATCTGACTGCTCCGTCAGCAGGCGGAACAGATACGGTAAGACCGTTTGCGATGTCCGCATCCGAAAACGTAAGCTGACTTATTTCAATTTGGTTTTTCACTTCAATTTCCCTCCCGAAAGCTCCGAAGAGCATCAGGATTGAGAAAAGGAAAGATAACAGTTTATTCATGCTTTTCTCCTCATTATACGGCCTGCCGCTTCAACCGTCCTTCGACCTTCCGCTCAGAAACAATCCGAAAAAAACGTATTTTTCGGCGGGAACATTTCAAAGAAAACAGTTTCCGGATTATTAATTGTAATATCCGGATTATAGTCCGCGTTATCGGCTCCGCAAAGAATTATTTTTGATGCGGTGCCGATATCCGTTATCACATCGGGCATAAGCGAAGAATCCTTTTTGACTTCAACTGCGCCGTCCGAAATGTTTACGGCGAATATATCTGCGCCTGCCTGAATTGCGAAACTGCCGTGCGCAGGATATTTATGCAGTTTAAGCACTTTTTCCATATTCAGAATTACGGCTGAGCCGGTGTTGTGTATTCTAATATCGCAGTTCCTCAAATCGCGGATTACGTTGAAAATCGGAGTGTTTACGGGCAATTTCTCAAAGTGTATTGTTTTCTGGTTACTCTCAAAATTTCTCAGAAAGCCGAGAATGCCAAGCATTGATTCGCGCGAATCGAAGTATATTTCGCTGACCGATAATATGCTTTTTTCCCTGTCAATCTGAAAAGTCGCGTAAGCGCCGTTTTTCCATAAGTACGTATATTTTTGCGAGCGGTACGGATTATCCGGAAAAGCTTCCGCCCCGTCTCTCACAAAGCAGAGATTAAAGTTTTGCGCGCATTTATTGTAAACAGACAGCAGTTCATCCGTATTCTTTCCTTCATAGAGAGTGACATCGGTATTTCTTCCGATATCCGCTATTTCCGAAAACGGAATGTCCGCGCTTATGCATCGGCCGACCCGCTCATAGCCGAGTTTTCTGTAATATTCTTCGGAAAACGGGTAAAGAATGCTTATATCGTAATCCGCATTATCAAATATATTTGCAAACAGCGCTTTAACGGCGCCCTTCCCTCTGTGTTCGGGCTTCGCGGCAACGCCGCCTACGGCCGCGCAGGTCAGTATCCCGCCGTCATACCGGCATTTCTTTTCATTTATCTCAAGATCGGCAAAAAGAGTTTTGTTATCATCATCAAAAGCTCCCAGAACCTTTTCGCAGGGCAGAGAGGAATCGGGATTTCCGATTTCGCAGGAGTAGGCAAACGCCTGCGAGGTTATTCTGTCGTGCTCCGGCACATCGTCCCGGGTCAGTAATCTTATAATCATTTTTCTTCCTCCGGTTAAAAAATCTGCGGATGGGTTTTGCCGGGTTTACGGTGTGTTCCAATCGGTGCCTGCGCCTTGAAATGAAATGTTCTCAGCCGGCATTTCGACGCGGAGCAGACTGTCAACCGGCTTCATAAGCCTGATGCTTCCGAAGCGTATGTTTTCCACGCGGGGAATTGCGCTGCCGGGATAGCGGCTGTGAAGATAGGCGTCGTCATTCATATAAATCAGTACCGAATTCTCTCTCGGTTGTTCAAGGGTTATGTTGCGGAAAGTGATATCGCTGCAACCTGCTTCAAGGGAAACCTCCCGCGGGTCATATCCTCTGTGTGTTTTAATCCAGAAGATGCCGTCAAGTTCTTTGCAGGTTTCCTCAAAGCGCGGCTCTGTTTCGGAAATATACTTTTTGTTGTCCGGCTTCATAACCACACGATACATGCCGTTTTTTGTCCGCACGGCATCCGAATGACAGACCGTCATTCCCTTTTTCCAGTCGCGGGCAGTCCCTGTCAGAATGCGGATAAAAAGACTGCTTTCCGAGCCGGCAAGTTCGGTACAGTTTTCAATCAGACCGCCGGAGATAGTTCCGAAATTGGGATTTGACACCGAATAATCGGCGCAGTTGAGCGCGATTGCGTCATCTCCTGTGCGGAATTTTCCGTTGCGCAGAATGAAATTTTTTCCGGGCCCGAAATGCACGCCGTCCTTCTTTCCCTCAATATGAACGTTTTCGATTATGACATCCTCAAAATCGGATATCTGTATGCCGTAGTCCTTTGACATAAGGTCGGTTATGACAACATTGTCAATGTGTAAATGTTTCACATAAAGAAACGCGATATGTCCTCTGAGACCCGTGATAACATTCGGAGTCAGCGGGATGACAGAGGCGTCCCCGTCGGAGGATATTGCGGCGCTCTCAACGCCGTTTACGGCAATATGAGCGCCCTCTATTGAAATATTTTCATTGAATGATCCGCTGAATGCGCCTTCATTCACGAATAAATTTCCCTCGGCAAGTCTGTCTGCCAGCGGAGCCCGTCGGATAATGACCCCGTCAGAAAACCTCAGGTGCGAATCGGAAGGCAGCCGTATTGAACCCGCGATATCATAGATGCCGGGTACCGATACGGTAACGTATTCATATTCATTTACAGCTTCCTGCAGAGTATGAGCATTTGCGGGCGCATCCGCTTCGGGAGAAAAGCCGAGTCCGCAAGCCTCCGCTCTTCCTTTTTTATGATTCATAATAACTTCCTTTGTTATTGCTTGAATTCAGTCTGTATGATTATCTTTGCGAATTACCGTTTATAAACATTATTATATCAATAAAAGATTCGCAATTCAATATAAAAGAACGCGGTTCAGCCGAAAAAACCAACGCCGGGTTGACTGCTTCGTGAGCGCTGCCGGGCTTAGGGGTTTTAATACTGCCGCCCGGTGAATTTTTCACAGGAGTTTTTTACCGGACAGCAGGCAACACTCCGCTTGACAAACCGCTCGGTATATTGTATCTTTATTCTATAATAAATAATTATCCGAAAGCGGTGAAACTATGAGAAAAGTATGCGGAAAATGCGGATATAAAACCGGCGAAAATGATACAAAGTGCCCGATATGCGGCGGATTCATGCTCAATGACGCGGGATTCAACGCGGCCTGCGACCCTGCCGAAGAAAGGGAATGGAACGGCGGGCATCATAACGATTTTGAAGAGGGCAGAAAAACGGGAGAATACTGCGATCCCGCGCTCGAGAAATACGCCAACGGCGGCGAGCATTATCACGGCACGCAGAGAACCTCGGCAAATCAGAAAACAGCGGTTTTCGGCGAAGGTGAAATGCCTGTCCGGACAGCGGTTATTCTGACTGTGATAATATCACTGCTTTTCCCCGTAGTCTGCCCGCTGATAATTCTGAATTTGATTAAGGGACGCGACAGTGACGCTGCGAGAGCCGCAAGAAAAGCAGCAATCGCAATACTGGTTCTGACAGTTGCTGCCTTCGCGCTTAACTTCTTTGTGAGTTATTTTAATTATAATATTTAGAAAACCATTGAAATAACTATATTTCTGTATTATAGTAATAAGTTGTGTATAAGAGTAAAATATGTCAGCCGTATTATGGCTGAGAGTCAGGGGTTAATTCAGTATGAAAAGAATAATTTTCAGAATATCGGCAATCTGCTTTGCGGCGGTGATGTTATTGAGCATCGCCGTTCCCGTCGCGTTTACCGCAGAGACGGATGTGGCGGATGTAATTGCTCAGCTTGAGGCAATCGATACGCTTCAGCAGATGCAGAATAAGAGATCGACCTATACCGTTTCCAAATCCTGGAACGCTTCGGACCCGGATATCGTTGCGGAGCATACAGCGGCCAGAAACGGCTATGAAACCTATGTTGCCGATATGTTCGCCGCCCGCCTTGCCGCGAAGCAGGCGTATGAGGCGCTGAGCGAGAGCGACAAAGCGCAGATTCCTGCGAACCTTGTCGCAAAGCTCGATGACAATCTTCCCACCGTCTATAATTTCAATAAAAGCAGCACAATTATAAAGAGAACCGACGAATACTGCTATGAGGTAATATTCCCGAAAAATCTCGTCTATGAAATGTGCACCCATTTTTCGCCGGGACTCGATATGCCCGCGACCATAATCGTCACCAATACCGCGGAGCTCGATTCAACCAACTGGACTCCCAACGGCCCCTATGAATACGGCACGGATAATAATTACGATCTGACCTACTGCTGCGACCTTGAAGTCAGCCCGGTTGACAAGACTCATTATAAGCTCGTCAATCTTGAAGACGGCGCGCATTACAGCAACAGCGCCGCGAAGCATATCCGCACGATTGTTGAAAACGCCTATCCCTTCATCTCGATTGATGAAATGAAGACAAGGCTCAAGGGACTCGGTCTCGACGCTGATTTTGCCGATTCTCTCAACCGCAGCGATATTATCTGCGCTGTTCAGATGGCAATCTGGGCATATTCGAATATGAGCAAGGAAAAAATCGATCAGTGCGTATTCTACGGCGGCTCGCTCGATATGACAAAGGTTCCCGGCATCATGACCCCGATTCATAATTATAATAATGAACTCTGGGACTGGTGGAGCACGGTAACCAAGCGCTTCTCATACAGCGACGCCTCTGCCTACAAAGTCAACAATCTGGTTTATTTCCTCTTCAATCTCCCCGGCGAGGATGCAACGGAAGAGCAGCTGATTATCAGCGATGTCGAAGTGACCCGCGCTCAGCTGCAGCCCGGCAGCTCGGACACCTATGATATCGGCCTCTATGTCACCCTCAACGGCAATGTCGAAGCCGATGACGATATTGAAATCAAAGTCAAGAGCGGCCACGATGACGGCACCGGCAATTTTGTAACTACGGATTCCTTCACCGTCAATGCCGATACCAAAAATAAATATCCGATGACCGTAACTGCTAAAGAAGGCGACACGGTCACCGTCGAAACAAAGGGCATCCAGAATGTCGCGAAGGGTGTCTATCTCTATGAGCCCGAGGGCGGCAAGGAAGTTTCCCAGACGCTTGTCGGCGTTACCGAAGGCCCCGTCAGGATAGGCGCGAAGCAGACCTTCACTTTCAGCGACAATATCGAAAAAGGCCTCAGGATTTATAAGTCCTCCGCTGTTGACGGCACTCCGATAGGCGGCATTACATTTGATATTTTCCGCGCGGACGGTTCTGTCAACGCCGAGCCGACGGATGAAGAAATCGCAGAGTATTCAACCGATGCGAACAAGGTCGGAAGCGTAGTTACCGACGATACGGGCTACGGCGCTCTCGCGCTTGAAAACGGCAGATATCTTGTCAGTGAGCAGGCAAATCCCGATAAGGTCAAAGAACCCGCGAAACCCTTCTATATCACTATTCCCATGCCTGTTGACGGCGCGGAGGGAGAATTCACCGATATAGCTTCGGTTTATCCGAAAAATACTCCGGCGGATCCCGATGACGGCACTCCCGATCTTGAAATCCCCGATAATGTCTCGGGTACGTTTTCGATTTTAAAACATAAAACCGGCGACGAATCCGCTCTGCTCGAAGGAGCCGAATTCAAGGTTTACCGCCCCGCGACTGCGGATGATACAGAAACGGTTACCCTCACGAAGGAGGGAGTCAATTATGCGGCAGTACCGGTGAGCGTAAACGACGAAGAGCTTGTGCTCAGGAGCGATGAAAACGGAAGCGCCGCTTCGCCCGCCCTTCCCTGCGGAGTCTATTATGTTCAGGAGACGAAAGCGCCCGCCGGCTACCACAGAACGAGAGATATGTTTACGGTTACGGTTGTTCAGGATCTTGCGGACATACCGCCTCAGGTTCTGAAGGTTCCGAATTCGTCTTCGTCTCTGCTTCCCGAAGCGGGCGGAATAGGAACATATATTTTCATAGGCGCAGGCGCCGTGCTGATGATTCTGGCGGCATTTCTGCTTCTGAGAAAGAAAAAGTCAGACTGATATCACGGTCCCGGATAATCATCCGGGACTTTTTTTAATAAAATATATTGTATATCGAGTAGTTTATATGTTATTATATTCACAGTTCATTAAAACACGGGGAGTATTATGACCACTTTACAGTATGTGCATTTTTCAATAGAAATATGGGGAGCGCTCTTCAGCCTGATTTCAGTTGTCTCAATTTATATTACGAGGCATTTTGACAGGAAGGGTGCAAAAAAGCTTATCGTTCTGCTTTTCAGCGCAATGATGCTTATGATAAGCGATTCGCTCGCTTGGATATTCAGGGGAAACCCTTCCGAAGCGGGTTATTATATAGTCAGAATCGCGAATTTCGCCGCTTTCTATTTCGGCTTTCTTGTTATGCCTCTCATCGCAGACTATATATCGCATATCATTTCCGTGCGGGCCGGGATTTCGGGCCTTTACTGGAAATATTTCGAATGGGCGCTGTTTGTAACCGGAATGATTCTGCTCATAATAAACTTGTTCCATCCGTTCATTTATTCCTTTGATGAGAGAAATACGTATTTCCGCCTTATGTACGGAATGATACCGGGAGCAATTGCCTTTGTGGGAATAGTGATTACGCTCGGAGTCGTGCTCGAATATATCAGCTATATGAATAATTTCGAGAAGGCGGCAATAATAATGTTCCTCGTGCTGCCGAATGTTGCGGTTATCATCCAGACTCTGCGATACGGCATAGCGTTTACAAATATCGCCATTGTCTTTTCTCTTTTCCTCCTTTTCGTTTCCTATGAATTCAACTATATGCAGTATAATATGGATAAAGAGAAGATGATGGCAGAGGAGAGAATACGCCTGATAAATCAACAGGTACAGCCACATTTCATTTTCAATACACTCTCGGTAATAAGGCATCTGTGCAAGAAGGCGCCGGATGAAGCGGCGGACGCAATAAATGAGTTTTCGGGTTATCTGCGCAGCTGCACCGATTTTCTCAATGAAACCGAGTGCATTCCCGCCGAACGCGAACTTGACCTGGTGAAGCACTATATCTATCTCGAGCAGAAGCGCTTCGGCAAGAGTATCGAGGTTGAATACAATATCGAGGATGAGGATTTCGATATCCCGCCCTTCGCGATTCAGACGAGCGTAGAAAACGCAATAAAGCACGGCCTTCGTGCCCAGAATAAGACCGACGGCAGAATCAGGGTTTCCACCCGGCTCGTAAAAGATGAACATATCATAGAGATTGAGGATAACGGAGCCGGATTTGATACGGCGATACTTGATGATCCGGGTTTCAAGAATCATGTCGGAATAAAAAACACGGCAGAGAGACTGCGCCTTATGTGTAAAGGCACAATTGATGTCAGCAGTGAGCCCGGCAAGGGCACTAAGGTAACTATTATTATTCCGAAGGAACAGTGAATATGAAGATACTTATTGTTGATGATGAGGAATACCTCAGAGAGGACCTGTCGGAAGCTCTCGAGAGAGTGGCACCCGGTAACGAATACTCTTTCGCTTCCGAATACAATTCCGCGATGAAGCTTATAGAAAAAAGCGCGTTTGACATTGCGTTTCTCGATATTCAGATGCCGGGCAAAAACGGGCTGGCACTTGCGGAGATAATCAAGAAGAAATGCCCGAAAATGAATATAGTCATGGTCACGGCTTACAGCGAATACGCGCTTGACGCGCTCAAGCTTTTTGTCAGCGGATATATTCTGAAACCCGTGATGGATAAGGATCTCAAAGCCGTGCTCGACAATTTGCGCACACCGGTCGATAAAGGCGAAAAAGCAAAAATCACAGTGAAGTGCTTCGGTAATTTTGAGGTCTTCGCAGACGGAAAACCGATGACTTTCAAGCGGCAGAGAGAAAAGGAAATGCTCGCCTACCTGATTTGTCTCAAAGGCGCGTCCGCGAGCAGAAACGAAATCTGCGCCGCAATATTCGGCGAATCCATGACTCCCGAAAAAGCGATACTCAATTTCAAGACGATCTTCTCTTCTTTAAGAAAAGATTTGACACAGCAGGGATTTGAGGGTATACTGATACATAACAGTAATTCCTATGCGATTGATACAGGTTTAATCAAGTGCGACTATTATGATTATCTTACCGGCACAGCTGACGCTGCTGACAGTTATCACGGCGAGTTTATGAATCAGTACAGTTGGGCGGAAGAATATATCTGGTCGCTTGAGAATTATTGAGGGGTGAGAGCTAATGAAAAAGAAGGCACTCTGTATAATTATGATTGCCGTTCTCGTCGCAGCCATAGCGGCGGTAATAGTAATCAAAAACAAATCGTTCAGGAAGGATAAGGTTCAGGAATACAGCGATATTGAGCAGGCAATGGAAGCGGCGGATTTCAATATGGATTATACCGACCGCCTTGCCGGTGTGCCCGCCACGGGCTACAGCTCAAACAGCAGCACAATCGAAATCACCTACGGTGACGCGGGTTTCATAAGAAAAACTCTCGGCGTCGCGAATAACAGCGACAGCAGGTCCGGCCTGACCGAAAAGAATGAGCAGACCATCAACAATTATAAGGTTACGCTCAGGGGCAGGGACGGAAAATACTATCTCGCCACCTGGGAATACAACAGCTTTGCATATACCATTTCCATCAGCGACTCTCAGGAAGGCGTAACGCTCGAAGAGATGACGGATTACATCAAGTCCATAAGGTGAACACATGAAAAGAATAATTGCTTTGATGCTCGGAGCCGTAATCCTGCTCGGCGTGTTTGCCGGATGCGGCAAGAAAAAGGATAAAGACGGTTCTGTTATCGATGATGAGGACAGAATCGTTCCGACAGAAACCATTCCGCCCGAAAAAATGAATACTGACGACGATTTCTTCGGCACATATAAGAACGACGATTACACCGTCTCGGTTGAATCCGGCGAAGGCGGTATGATGGTATTCAGAATCACGAGCAAGACAGCGGAAAGAACCCGCACGGAATGGACCTTCAAGGGCTATTACAGTGAGCAAAGCAGTATTGTGAATTACACTGACGCCGTCAGGGATCTGATAACTTTTGATAAAACTGGAAAAGAGAAAACCCGCGAAACCGAATATGATAACGGCGCAGGCAGGATAATTTTCAAAGATACCGACCACCTCACCTGGAAGAGCAGCTCGGATGATCTCTCCGGCAGCAACGAATTCGAACGCATAAGGTGAAAAAGCGAATATAAAACAGAGTCCGCAGATTCAATCGAATCTGCGGACTTTTTCGCATTGTTTTTAATATGAAAGCGTGAATTTCAGAGTGCCGACATTCATCTTTTCATCGACGAAGCCGCCTGTGATTTCGCCTGCGGGCTTTACGCTGTTGTCGCTTCTCTGGGCAAATATATTTACGCGGTTATCGAGCGCACGCTCATCATCGTAGGAGTACGCTATTGTTCCCGCGTTGGGATTTGCGTGAGCGCTGTTATCGCTGAACATAACATATTCCCATTTGAAAATGGAATTTCCGGAATTATCCGTCCCTGCGAGAGTGGTGTTATAAGGAACTCTGTCATAATTCGACATGCCTATTTCCTTATAGTATCCGGTGAAGGCCTCTGAGGGCAGGAGGGTATTTGCTCCGTTTTTGGTGTTATATGTTCTCGACCAATACGGGCAGCAGTAATACATATAGATTTCGTCGCCCTTGCCGTCCGTCAGGTCCTGCTTGGAAACGGGATAGTAATACACTCTGTCTTTGCTGACGAATCCGCCGGGCTTGAATGCCTCTCCTCTTGTAAGGAGGACATCATATACCGCCTCGTCCAGCGCTTTGTCGGTAGCGTCTTTTCTTGCCTTTTCGGTCGCTTTTGAATTGATGGCATCCCAGTCAACGTGACTTGAGCGGAAGCCCATATAGATGCTGTTGCCTTCGATGCCGGTATTCAGATCCATATCAATGCATTCGAAGCAGCCCTGTGACAGCAGATCGCAGAGCGCGGCGCGCTTATTGCTGCCTTTGCCTATGAAGAGCTTGGTGAAAATGTTGCGGTGCTCCTTGTCATATTTCAGATGGATGAAATTGGTCTGATCCGGGTTGCCGTAGGGCGCGTCGTGGCTTCTGTCGCCCGAAAGGTTGGTTGCATAACCGCCGACCATCGGATTGTTGTCAACCATTATATCGGTTATAGGAGCGCAGGGCGAAACGCCGCTGTTAGTGGTGTAATAGAGGAAATAGGTTTTGCCGTTCATCTCAATCGGAGCCTGGACTCCCGCGCAGAAGTAATCGACATTTTCGAGTTTCACCGTCTCGGGAGCCGTGGTATCATTTATCTGATACAGAAGCACGCCCTTGATTGCCTTCTCCGGCTTGTTGGTTCTCGTGACTCCGATATAAGCCGCCACATTGTTTTCGGGCGGAGTTGCCGCCGCATGGCCCTGTATAATAGCGCTGGTCTTGTTATACCAGGCGTCATTCTGATTTGCTATGGCGAAGTTGGTATAGATGACTTCGTCGGAGCAGCCTGCGAGCGCTCCGCTGAGCGCCTGGCCGTCAACGATTGTATCGACCGCCTTGAGTGTATTATTGTCGGCCTTGGGATTCTTCGCCTTATACTGCGCTCTGGAATATGTGCCGACCGAAAGACTTGAGATATATCTCGGCTTTTCAGGCTCCGCCTCGCGCAGGAATACGAAGAGATTGGTCACCTGCCTGCCGTTGCCGCTTCTGTCGGGATCGGTTTCTGTGCTTGTGCTGTTGAAGAAGTGGCTGTAGCTGAATTCAAACGGGGTGGTGTTGTGCGGATTCTTGAGTTCATATACAGAGTGGAATTCGCCTGTTGCATCGTCGCCGTTGAGAGTTTTCAGCCCGCTGACATTGTAAGTGATTTTTTGGCCGTCTGATTTGCCTTTTATTGTCTTGTTGGTGATTACGACATCGGCAAGCTTCAGGGGGTTCATATTCTTGGTGTATCCGAGAACATAAAATCCGGTCGCAATATAATCCGATACATTGAAGCCGTATTTGACATTCTGGGCGAACGGGGCGGTTGCCGTATGGCCGGCGCGTACGGCCTTGATATCTTCTTCCTTGAAGTTTACGCCGCCGCTGTCCTTGAAGGTATTGTTTGTGCCGATATATCTCTGCAGGGCACCGTATTTATATGTCTGCTGACCGATGAAACTGCAGGCGATGTAGTTGAGCACCGCGCCTTCGCTGTTTTTCTTGGAGAGCGAATAGGGCAGCGTATCGGAGAAGAGAGTGCCCTGATAAACTGCGGCGTCGTAAACCGCTCTGTTGGGGTTATAGGTCCAGGTATAGACAAGGTTTATCCAGTAACCGCCCGTGCCTGCTCCGAAGTCAACGCTGTGGTTGAGGGTGGAAGCAATATTATAATTGTCTTTGCCGCCGATAATGACCGCGTTGGGAATCTTCTTGACATCGTTTATGAGCGACTGAAATTGCTCGGCGATCTGACTGTTTTTATCGTTTTTCTTGTAATCCCTGCCGCCGATAAAGAAGAATCCGGAGAGGTATTTTGTGCCGGAAGTATATTTTGTTTCCGGCTCATAATAGAGATATGAGGCGGTATGTTTGCTCATTGTATCGCCCTGAGTTGTCTGATATCCCGAATAGAACTGGGGAAGGCTGACATCGGTTGTTGTGAACGATGTTTTGAAATCATAGGGATAATCCGCGCCGAAGAGCGCAACGGGTTCCCAGCCGGGCTGAACTTTGTCAAAAGAAGAGACAACATGGAGACCGTCCGCGAGAATCGGTGTGCCCGCGTGCTCGTCTTTTGTATAATAGAGAGCGTCTGCCTGCGGTCTGGTCTGCTCGTCTCCGACCTTGACATATGTTCCTATATTCTCAACGAAATTATATGTCAGTTCGCCGGATTTCGTCGGAACGCCCTCGGGCTTGCCCGCGTAAGGCTGAACCCTGATGTCCCTGACCGCCTTTGTTTTATCTGTTGTCATCGTGTAACCGACAAAGGTCGCGTAGGAGCCGCCGGGCGTCAGATTCGCGTCGAGCACATAGTATTTGCCCTCTTTGCTGATTATCTTTGCCTTGGCCTCGCTCTCATTCTTGCCGACCGCGATAATAAGGTCTTTGATGTAATTGTGATTGCCTGAGGTTTCTCCGCCGGAGCCGCCTTCGGGAACTTCGTTCGCTATCGATGAATCGGAGCGGTAATGCAGATAGATGCCGCCGTTCCTGTCCTCTTCGCAGAATGCGTTGGTATTCGCCGGGTTTCTCTCGCCGAAGAATCTCGCGCAGTCATATCCGTTCTGGCGGTTGCTTCCGCCTTGTATTATCTTGAATATCTCCCCGTTGGAATCGGCGCGTATCGGGCTGCCGACTCTGGTATCGGTGGTAGTTGCGAGAAGACACCATTTATACTGCTTTGACGCATTGAGGTCGCAGACATCGCCGTCGTCATTACGGACCGATTTGTATTTTACCGTTATCGACCCCTGCGCCGTTTCGGGCGCGTCAAAGATGAAATCGGGTTTAGTGGTATGATTAAGGTCCTTGATCTTTTCTTCAACAAGTTCGATTATCCATACTATAAGAGCATAAATAAGATGAACGACCAGCACAATCGCGCTGATTATCAGCAGGCCGATACCTAACCATGATACGATTGAGAGAGCCGAAACGCAGAATGCGCTGAAAGCCGATTCCGCCGCTGCGCAGAATACGCATACTTTGAAAGTGATTTCAGCTATACCGACAAGCACGAAAGCCGCGCCGATGGCGATATTTATCCATTTCATTACCGTCTGGAATTTCTCATCGAATTTTTCAAGATCGCTTGATTTGCCGAGAGACTGCTCCGCTCCCTGCTTTCTGATAGCGTCGGAGGTCAGTGCGATTCTTGCGTTTTCAATATCGTCGCCCTCTACATCCCAGAGGGAGACTGATGCGCCGTTATTATAATCTTTGATTGCTTCCTTCGCTTTTTTGATCTGAGCCTGATAATCGGTGAGTTCCGTGTTCTCGCTCAGATTTGAAATCGCGCTTATGAGACCTGTGCGCGCGACGATTTCAACCTGATTATCCGTCATGGCTTCAACAACGGGATAAAGCTGCATGATATCGACACTGTCAGAGGTCTGTTTTCCGATATTCACAATCCATTCGCCGAGCGCAAATCTGTCATTGAACGGATACTGATTGAGCGTATCATAGCAGGCAATATAGAGCAGATCGGTATCCTTCTGCTCAATTGTGTCAAGCTGCTCGACCGCTTCATCGACGGATTTGAACCTGTCGTCTTCTTCGACTTTGCTCTCATCGTATCTTGCGGCCGCGTTTTCATAGAGTATCGCGAAATCCTGGAAGGCGGAGAAGAGCTTTTTCGCAAGGTCGTTATACTGCTTGTGAAGGTCCTCCTCTTCGTCGGTTGTCAGGCCTTCCGCCATTTCGTCCCAGAGAGAGCTGATGCTGATTCTTTCCGCCCAGTTTGCGGTGAAGGCGGTTCTGGTATCCATATCGTAATTATTCTCAAACGGGGCGATACCGATATTGAGGAATCCGAGAACATCGTTGACGGCGCCTGCGCTCGAGCGGACAAGGAGCTTGACAAAGAAATTCTTATCGGCTTTTCCGCTGAGAATATAATCGCCGAGCTTTGTCTTTGCCGTATCGCCTATATCGAAAAGGTTGAGGCCTTTATATGCTTCAAGCGCTTTGGGGCTTCCGAGATCGTAGTTTACAGCGAATTCCTCGGCCGCCGAGAACATCGCCTGAGCGGTTCCCTCCTGCTGGGAGGCGAGATATTCCTGAATTCTCTTGTAATCATAGGACTGGTAGCCGGTATCCATACCCATCAGACGGATATCGGTCAGTGCCTTGCTTTTATCTGTGGTAGTCTTGTAGCCGAGATAGACCTTTTCGCCCGTACCCGTGCCCGCGTTAAGGTCATTGGGCAGCATTGTGTAGCCTGTTTTATTGAAATAATCCTGAGCGCCGGATGAAGATCCGCCCTGGTATATCCTTATATCCTGAAGATATGTAATCGGTTCCGAGGCCTCTGCAAAGGTGCGGAGTGTGCCGACCGCTCCCGTGATAATTCCGAGAAGAACGCATAAAACCGAGAATACGATTCCTTTTCTTTTAAACATCTGCGGTGACACCTCCCTTCCTCTTTTTCACGATTACCGCGATTATTACAGCCGCCGCTGCCGCTGCGCCGAGAATGCCGAGAATAAGGGCCGAGCCGTTGCTGAAGAGAGATGCCGTTACAACGGGAGTCTCAACTTCCCCTTCTTCAATGAATTTCATTGTGCCGTGCTCGGGATGGAAGTATTTCAACTGATACTCGGGGATATTCTTGGCTACGGGAACGCCGCCTCTGTCGCCGCGGTAGAAATATACCTCGGAGCCTTCGGTCAGCCCTGCGCAGGCAAAAAGAGTATTCTTCTCGATGCTGTTTGTATCGTCCAGATTAAGATTTGCGCCGTTGTATTCCGCGGTGTTGTCCTTGATTATCACTTTGCCCGCAAGCGAGATTGTATGATTCTCATGAACATAAACCGCACCGGAACTGCCCGCGCTGTTATCGGTTATGGTGGAGTCCATAATCACGACGCCGTTGCGGCCTGCAAACAGTCCGGAGCCGTAATCGCTCGCGTTGTTTGAATTAATGATACATCCTTCAATAAGAATAGGATTCTGACCCTTTATGCCGCCGCCGTTGATATATAAACCGCCGCCGTTGTCGTAGCATTTGTTGTTTCTGAAAGTGCAGTTTATGAATTTATAGGTTGATTCGGTGTTGTAACCGAATATATAAACCGCTCCGCCGAAGTTTTCACATTTGTTACCGATAAACAGGCAGTTTCTGACCGTGCAGTCGACCTTGGCTTTGCCATCATAATCGTTTACATAGAGAGCTCCGCCGTCATCCTCGCTGTAGCAATCCTGGAAGGTGACATTTTCAAGATTTATGGTGCATGAGACTTCTTCCGCGTATATGCCGCCGCCGTGGCATTCATCGAAACTGTCAATCGTCTGGCAGAAATAAATGCGGCAGTTCTTCATATTGAGCTTTGAATTGCTTTTAAGATATATGCCGCCTCCGTCTTCGTCGGTTATGCATTTATAGATGGTGCCGCCGAACATATTGAAGGTCGCGTTGTTGCTGACATGGACGCCGCCTGCGCCGTTTCCGCTCGCTCCGCCGGCGATGACTCCGCCTTCCACTCCGTCATAGCCCCTGGAATCGGGATTGCTGTCGAGAACGGTGAATGTGGCGTTCTCGCCGACATAGAAGACTTCGCCGTCGTTTTTCATTGAGCCGTTCCTGGTGCGGCAGACATAGTGGCCGTTGAGATCGAGAGTGACATTTCTGTCTTTGTAGATAATAAGCTGACGGTCATGTGAATAATCCGAGCCGAGCAGAATTTCAGCTCTCTGATAGGTCTCGGCGTATTTGACCGCGGCATCCCAGGCGGTTCCCGGATCTTCATAAGTTTCGGATTTGACCAGCTTGTTTTTGCTGTAAACCTGAACTATCGTATCCGATGTGTTCTTAATACGGATTTCGCCGCTTGTTCCGAGTATAAGCGATTCGCCCTTCACCGCCGCCCTGAATAAATCTTTGGGTGAGGCAGTGTTGTATTTATTGTAATTCCGGATGATTTCCGGATCCTCTCCGCATCCCTGAAGCGTGACCTTTTCGCTGAGAGAGAGCTTTCCGTTCAGAGTGAGGTGTTTTCCCGCCGCGCAGTAAATATCAACCGGGCTGCCGTTGCTTTCATTTCCCGAAAAAGTCGGGGAACCGCTGATATAGAATTCTCCCGCGTTGAAGATTCCGCATCCGAAATCCGTAGCAGTGTTTTCCGTAATCTTGACATTGTCGACAATTGTTTTTGAAAGGTTGCCGACGGTCTTGATATATGAACCCTCCTGAACCGTAACCGTGCAGCCGGTGGAATTATAGATGCCGCCGCCGTTGCGCGCGCTGTTATGGGAAATAACGCCGCCCTTGATGGTGAGGACAGCCGGCTCATTCTCATACATTCCGTTATAAATACCGCCGCCGCAGCCGTAATAGCTGTTGAGTGCCTTGTTTCCCATAATTGTTCCGGCCTCGATTAAAACTTCGCCGTAATTGCAGATGCCGCCGCCGTTGAGTGCGGCTCCACCTTTGATTATGCCGTCATTTGTGCCGGAAGAATCCCTGAGGGTAAACTTTCCGCCGGGCATGACCGTGATTACGCTGCCTTCAGTCTGAACTACGCTCAGCGCTCTGTCGAGGGTTTTGCCGTTCAGGTCAAGTGTTACGGTCTTTCCCTCGGCAACCACGAGACCCTGAGTCAGCGTTATACTCTTGGAGATTTTTATATCGCCGCCCTTTTTGAACGCGGTCACAAGCGCGGTCTGCGAGCTGACCGTAGTGAGCGCGTATGCGGTAACCGCAAGTGCGCCGATCAGTATGACAGCCGCGAGAATTACGGGCAGGATTCTCTTTTTCATCATCACGCCTCCCTTTCAAATAAAGATAACTCATATTACAACTAAATTATAATATGATGCGGGTGACAAAAAGGAGACAAAAAGCCGGACGCAGATTGATTATCCGAAGCGGCTGAAGGAAGGATATAATTGCGGGATAACGAATTCAGACCTCCCGTTAACCGGGAGGTCTGACAAATTGAGCTTATTGAATTATGCTGCGGTCTTCTTTTTCTTCCCTGCGGCTTTTGAAGCGAGAGCGGTAACCACCGCGCCTATTCCGAGGCCGGCGACACCCGCGAGAGCAAGGCTGCCTGCGGTAAAGTTAGAACCGGCCGCGCCAGGATTGACCGCTTCGTCCGTCTTGAAATAAACCATTATGGAGGGAGCGCTCGAATTCCAGTCATAGAGTTCGTTATTGAGATTTGCCGCTGATTTGGAACCGAACATGTGGATACCGGTCTTGTATCCTGCAGGGATATTGGTATCCTTGACTTTTACAAGCAGGGTATCCGCAAGAATCGGAGCCGACGCTTCGCTCTTCTGAGCATAGAGGGCAAGCCACTGTTTGCCTACATCGCCGTTCATATCCGCGCAGGCGCCGAGAGTCTTATAAAACTCATCGCCTGACTTCCTGTTGCATTCGACCGCTTTATAGTAAACCGTCTGGTTTTTGAGGACAATTTTTTCGCCTTTTTCATTGAATGCCGTAATATCCTTCTCATCCACCATATAACGGGGAATGGGCGTAAACTCAACTTTATAATGGTTTACCATATCGCGATAGGCGAGGTAGGTTGTAATCGCAGTCAGGATAACGACGGCGACGCTCAGGCCGACAGTAAGCTTGGAGCATATACTTGAGCGCGCTGTGTGATAATTGTATCTCGTTTCCACTAACGGGTTTTCTCTGAAGAAGTCGGCCCGGTCAAATTGTACCTGACCGAACATTTGGGCGTTCATATTTGAGATGCCTTGTGATATTTCCTGATTTATTCCGACAAGAACCCTCGAGCTCTTTGCCCATAAAGCTGCCGAGGCAGCAATCGCGGCTATGGAAACGCCGATTATGGAAATCATCGCAATGGTAAGGCCGGATAAAACGCTGCTCTCCACGGCAATACTTTCGGCCGCGTCTTTTCTGAGCGCCTCGCTTGTAAGAGCAACGCCGCCTTTTTCATATATCTCTCTGTCTACGCCTTCATAAATTGAGACTTCCTCAATCTCATCAAGCTTTTCATCGGAATAATTCTCGGGAGCTGTAGCCGCTATGGCTATGAGTTCCGTAAGCGAGACGAAATCCAGACCCGCTCTCTGACCTTCGGTAAGAGATGCGACAACGGGATAAAGAACGGTTAAATCCTCTTCAATATCTTCACGGGGTTGCATAAAGAATTCAAGCAGAGTACCGTCTCCATACGCAAAAGAATCAAGGAATTCATAGCAGGCTACGGTCTGGGCATCGGACATGGCGTCAAACATTTCGCCGCTGGCTTCGTCATAATTCTCGAGCGCATCGGTGATTTCTTCGGCGGATGAGTCTTTGTCAAGCTCTTCCACGTTGGTGACAGCATCTTCGAATCGGCTGCCGTCATATTTCTTGATATTGGAAAGCGAATTGCCGTAACCGTTAAGGGCTTCGGACAGATCGTCCCACATATTCAGTATTTTCTTCGCATCGTCTTCATAAAGTTTCGCGAGCTCAGCTTCTGTTTCGCTCGGGAGAAGTTCCATTTCCTCGGCAAAAAGATCAACAAATTCTTCATAAGATGTTATCTCTGTCAGACGCTCAACCCAGGTGTTGCTCCAGGGATCGGCGGCTCTGGTGATGAGATTTTCCATCAATAAACCTTGCGGCTCTCGGTATAAACGTCTGTCTTTGCTTTATCGGCAGCGGAGAGCTTGTTATAAGCATCCATGCCGAGCTCATACACCGTCTTTTTGAGGAGCAGGTCGCCGAGACCCTTTCCGGTATCGTCATCGATGAATTTATTGAGTATTCCGCGGATATAGTTTGCGCGCTGATATGCCGATGAGTTGCCGGAGCGGCAGTTGATTCTGTATTCATCTATCGCGGCGAGGAAATCCTCGACAAACGGAATAATCTGGCTCTTCATCTGACCTTCCATCAGAGCTTCATAGTCCTCAACGGAATATCCGCCCTTCATATTCATAAGCGCAAGGTCGGTGACGGCTTCTTTTCTGTCTGTCGTGGTCTTGTAACCGAGGTAGACCACCTTATCGCCCTTGGAGCCCAGACCGCCGCCTGCATCTTTATTGAGATCGACGGGGTTGCCCTTGGAATCCGAGAGGATTTTATATCCGTCAAGCGCGGCTTTTGCGTCTGACGCTTTCTTTCCCATACCTATTTTTACTTCGCTGATATATTCGGGGAGAGAGTCCGCAAATACCTGAGCGGGCAGTGTTGCCGCTATTGTCAAAGCAAGTAAAAGAGAGAGAATGATCATTGTTGCTTTTCTCATATTATGCCTCCTGTGAGCAGTTTCATTACATCTGTATATTATCACGCGCGAGGTAACAAAAAGGAGACAAAAGCGCCGCAAAATAAAAATGAAAGCGGAGAACCCCCCGCCTTCGGTAATCAGTTTATTTCATATGTATAGTCGCCTCTGAAGTTGCCTTTCTGGTCAAAGCATTCCGCGTAGATCTTTCCCTGCGCGAATGTCAGCATAGTCGCGAGATAATCGTCATCCCTTGACTTCCCTCCGTCAATCATCTGATAGAACGGGAATTTTCCTTTGTTGTATTCGTAACTTATGCGGTGCTTGTGCGCGGCGACATAGAGGTCTATACCGAGCCCCTCAAGAGTGTCTGTCCAGTCATAGCCGTAGCGGTTGTCCGCGTTCGGCATATGTCCCACCGCCAATCTGTATTCCGCGTCTTCATCGGGAGTGAGCGATTCCATCCACGCTGTTTCATCGCCTATGTATGTTGTCAGGTCGACCAGCCCGCTGTAGGTCCAGTCGGTATCCTTTTTATCTTCGCCCGTATCAAGGCAGAGAAAGCTGACCGGTCCGTAATTGCAGGTGTAATACATCCCGCCCGTGGTCGTCTTGAAGATTTCAACCGACGGAATGCTGTATTCTCCGCGGTTCTCATGGTTTCCGCGTGTATAGATTACGGGAATCCCGCCTTTTGAGAACCGGTGAGCGTAAGTCAGCACCTGCTTGAATTTGCGCTCGGTCGTCATCAGGCTGACCTCGTCTCCGTTCATTATAAGCAGATCCGCGCTCTTATCAAAATTCCTCATCGCCTTTTCGGCATTATCGGGATTCTCGTGAATATCGGAAAGCACAAGCGCGTGTATTTCTTCCTGACCGGAATATCCTTTGAATTCAACGGGTTCGGACGAAACGGTCCTGCCTTTTACCGCAACATAAGCGCGCTTCGTGCCCACATGCTGCGAATGATAAGTATAGGTATTATTATCAAGATGCTTCTTGGGAATTCTCACGCTGTGGACAGAATCGGTCGAGCGGATGATTGCATACTGTTCATCCCAGACCTTGTATTCCTCGCCCTCATATTCATAAGTGACGCATCCCGTGCCCGGCAGCGAGGTTGACCAGATGACGGTATACATATCATCACCGCTCTCAAATACAGAGGCGGGCGTGTCAATGCGGAAAAGCAGCGAATTCAGCGGCAGCGAGAGCGCGGAGCTGACCACCATCACTATCGACAGCAGGATATTCAGAAACAGATTCCATTCATACATGGCAAATCTCCTTTTCACCGGAAAGTCAATTAATATGATGTAATTATAAAAAATATTTATTGCTGTGTAAAGTCATATACTTTTTTAATTTCTGCCGTTCCTCGGGAATGTACATATTATCATAAATCGGTAACGCCGGGAGAGAGGATTTTTCTTTTGTCTCCTTTTTGTCACCCTATAAATGTTATTATATAATCGAAATAATATTTGAGGTGAGTCTTATGTCACGTAAAATATCAATGATAAAAGGAGTTCCGGCGCTTCGCAGAGGGCTTTGCTTTGTACTGTCCCTGTGCCTGGTATTCGGCGCTTTTGTTTTTGCGCCCGGCGGGATTGAAGTTGAGGCCGAAGCGGAGACCAATCTCAAATACGGCGAAAGCTATACGCTGAGCATCACCGTTGACGTAACCGATGACGCCGACGGCTGGAACAGCGCCAAGTGCAAGGTTTATACAAGACCGACGAACGGTCTGGGCCGGCAGCATCTTTACAAGGAGTATGATATTAAGGGTTCCGTTGACGAGGGAAGCGATTCCTGGAATCTCAATGAGAATCTGGGCAACGAATTTGTCAGCGAAGTGGAAATCTATACCGATTTCGGCGGAGGCTTCACCTGGCGCGAATGGGGAGCCGATGTCACAATCAAGGTCAACGGCATCAATATCAAATCCGGTCATATCACCGCGAAGTCAAGCTGCTTCAGCAGCTCCGATACTCATAATTATCTCCCGACCGACAGCACTCAGTATCCATGGCCCAAGACAATAAATGTAATCAATCATCATAGCAATATAAGCTATCTGCCCGATGAAGAGAATTTCTATGAATTCTATCAAACAAATAAGAATAATCCCGCTCAGGGCAAAATATTCATAAACGCCTGCGATAATTTCGGCGTCACATGGTATGGCGGCACATACACCGGCTCGGCCGACGGAGTAACCAATGATTCCGGAGACAGCAGCTATCATTGGGATGCATTCACTTTTGAAGGAGTCAGCAGAGGCTCGATTTATTATCTGACCAGCAATCAGGATTTCGACCACGAGTGCAACTACACCTTTTCTTTTAATTCAAATAACAGCAGCCATTCGACCGTTACCAAGAAGGTCAAGGTCAATTTCCACAATTTGCATGAGCTCACAGTCAAGGCAAAGGATAAGGTCCTTTATACGGTAACCGGTTATAAAGGACAGTTCATCGATCTTGAGAATGTAGAGATTCCCGAGGGCTATACTCTCCAGGGCTATGACCAGACCGGTCTCGGCTCGCTCGACTATATTGACGATGACGACAGCTATCAGTTCACCTTCGGCGAAGGCGACACCACACTGACCGCGATAACCAAGGCGAATAAATACAAGGTCCACTTCGACGGAAACGGCAATACTTCAGGCACGATGAGCGACAGGACGTACACTTATGATTCTCCCTCTCAGCTGCCTGCATGCACCTTTAAAAGAACCGGCTATGTTTTCACCGGCTGGAATACAGAGCCCGACGGCAGCGGCACCGCGATTTCAAACAGGGGCTTTGCAATCAATCTCACTTCCGTAAGCAATGAAGTTGTTACGCTCTACGCCCAGTGGGCGGAGGAGACCTGGGATGTCGTTTTGGTATATCCCGATGAGATGGCGCTTCCTCAGGAAACAGTCAACGTTGTCAAGGGCGGCTCATACGAGCCCAGAGAGGTAATTGACATTCAGAATTCGGAATATCACTGGGTTTATGACGGCGTTGCCGACGACAGTATTGACCTCTCGGATATCAACAGCGATCTGACAGTCGAATTGCTCTATCATCCCGAGGAACACATTTATGATGATCCTGAGGTTATCAGCTCCCCGTCCTGCGGAGTTCCCGGTTCATCGAAGTTTGTCTGCGTAGAATGCGGTTATGAAGAACCCTTCGAGGTTGACGCGCTGACTCACGATTATTTCGGCCCGTCATGGGTCTGGGCGGATGATTGCTCGACGGCGCATATTGAGTTCACCTGCCTCAACTGCGGCGATGTTCAGACGGCTGAAGCTTCGATTAATACCACCGATTCCGAGAGCGTGCGCACCAATACCGCCACCGCGCAGTTCAACGGCGTAACTTATACGGATGAGCAGACTCAGCAGATATATACAATCAATTTCGATCTCAACGGCGGATACGGCTCAGTCAGGAGCATAACAAAATATGAAGGCGAGATTTTTACTCTTCCCTCTCTTGATGTTTCGTCATATATGATGATGGCAACCTTCCTCGGCTGGCAGATAGGCGACAGGATTTATCAGCCCGGCGAAGAAATAGAGGCAGGTAATTACACGGCCGTCGCTCAGTGGAGAATCGGCTGGAGCAATATCCAGAACGCGATAAACTCGGGGCAGAGTATGATAAAACTTGAGGCGGACCTTATTGCGGACGAAAATGACGGCCCGCTGACCATCCCCTCAAACAGGACGGTTACAATTAACCTCAACGGTCACAAGATAGACAGAAATCTCCGCGAGAGCGCGGATAACGGCAGCGTATTCTATGTCAACGGAGGCAATCTCGTAATTGAGGACAGAGCCGGCGGCGGTATGGTTACCGGCGGCAATACGACCGGAAACGGCGGCGCGGTTTATATCGCGAGCGGTTCACTGGCCGTTTATTCCGGTGAGATTTCTTTCAACAAAGCTGCGGGTAACGGCGGAGCCGTATATACTCAGAACGGCAGAGTAAGCATCAGCAACGCCACCGTAAGCAATAATATCTGCGGCGGCACGGGCGGAGCTGTCTATATAGCGGGCACGAATTCGCTGCTCAGCCTTACCGGCTCGCCGGTTATTACAGGAAACGCCGCGAAGGGCGGAAACACTTCAATCGGCGGCGTGTATGCCGACTCGGGCGATTTCCGCATCTCGGATTCCGTAAAGATTACCGGAAACTTCAGGCAGGATTCCGAAGACGACAATAACCGCATAAATTCAAATCTCGGAGTCAACACCCGGAATACGGTTGTCACCATCTGGAACAATCTTAAAACCGATGCGCTTATCGGCGTTTCGGGAGAACCCGGCACAGTTTATGTTCAGCCCGATCCGAATGACGACAGCATTCACGCGGATATCGCAAACTTCAGAAGCGATAACTATGACTATGTTCCCGCTCTCAACAATCAGGGCAAGCTGATTCTTGTCGGTCATACCCATTCATTCGGCGAACCCGAATGGATCTGGGCCGAGGATTTCTCGTCGGCTCAGGCAAAATTCGCCTGCACCGGATGCTATTATGAGGAAATCGTCAACGCGGCAGTTACCGTGTCCGAAGACGCGACCAATAATAATACCGTATATACCGCGACTGCGGAATATGAAGGCGGAACGTATACCGATACGCAGACCGTTCATACTCATGACTATGCGGCTTTCGAGTGGAACTGGGCTCAGGATTATTCAGCCGCCGCCGTGACGCTAGTCTGCCTTTACTGCGACGATACTCAGCAGGTCGATGCGGTTGTTGAAAGCATAGAAGAGGCGGAAACCAACAGCATTATTCATACCGCGACTGCGGAATATGAAGGCAAGACTTATACGGATTTAAAGACCGAGCACTTCCATGATTACGCCGATCCCGACTGGGTATGGGAAGAGGATTTCTCGGGTGCGAAGGCAGTATTCACCTGCGCTTTCTGCGGCGAAACCCTCGAAATTGAAGCGGAAATCACATCGGCGGAAGAACCCGGCAGGATTATTTATACAGCCACGGCAGTATCAGACGGCGAAACATATACCGATGTCCGTGAGAGACATGTCCATATCTTCTCCGGCGAGCCCGAATGGATATGGTCGGATGATGTCAGCTCGGCTCAGGCCGTCTTCACCTGCACTGCCTGCAGTGAAACGGAAACGGTTGACGCGACTGTCGCAAAGACCGGCGAAGACAGCACCCATTTCATATATACTGCGAGCGTTTCATTTGAAGGCGCGGATTATACTGACACCGCACGCCGGGCCAAAATCTGGGACATTTATATCGGCGGAGTCAGGGTTACCGGCGACAACTGCGACGATGTTTTCGAAGACGGAACGGTTAAATATGATGTAACGGCAAATACAATCACCCTTACGGATGCGATTATAGAAGCGGCACCCGTTTCCGGCGATTTCGCAGGCGAATACGGTATCCTGTATAATTCAGACAGCGGTGCGCCGTTAAAGGTTGTCCTTGCCGGAAAAAATATGATTATAAACGCCGACAGGGCGATTAATACCAGAAAAGTTAACGGCTTTGCCGCCGAAAGCGCAAGCGGCGACTGCAATCCGGAATTCTCCGGCAGCGGCTCGCTTGAGATTATTCTTGACAGCGCGAGCCTCACCGAATGTGTCGGCCTGAAAAGCAGCGGCTCGGTAACAAGTGTAAACGCTGCCGCCTTAACCGTTGATATCAAGGGAAGCGGCTTGACCGTGGGCATTCGCTGCAGCAATGATTTCGTTCTTAAAAACGGCGCGATGGTCAATGTTTCAACAGGCGGGGGAGTTGCGCTTTACGCCGGAAAACTTGATATGGATGAAGTGTCGGCTCTTTTGCTCAAATCGGGCGGCATCGCCTTATCACCCGCCTGTGTTATTACCGATGCGACAGTAAATGTCGGAATCAGGGTAAATGAAGCCCTGACGGCGGATAACGCCGCACCCTGGGACAGAAGCACTTCGTTTTCAAATTATAAGTATGTTTCGATAAAACATGAGGACCTTCCCCTTAACGCTTTTCTCAGCGCCGATAAGGTTCTCAGAGGCGATAAACTTACCTGGACCGTAACTACTCCCACCAATGTCATCTGGCTGGGCTTCAACGGCACCGACGGTCTCGGAAACACGTTTACTCAATATTATAAATACAGCAACTACAATAAGGGTACAACCGAAGTGACGGTCAGCGACGCGGACGGCGTCAGGACCTGGACAATTCCGATGGTGTTCAATTATGCAGGAGCAGCCGAGAGCGTAAATCAGACCTGGACTGTAGATTACAGAGTATCTGGTTCAAGCGAATGGAATACCCTTGCGAAGAATATTTACGGCGATCCCGCAAGGTTTGATATTCTTGTTTACAGTGAGCCGGAAGTTATAATTGAACCTCCTCAGGGTATGGAAAAATATACCCTTATAAGCGCTACGGCGGACAAGAATTCCTACGAAACAGGCGAATACGGAATAATCACCGTCGTCGTTACCGAGGATGTCTCAAAAGTACGCATCGGTTTTAAGAACGCCGCCACATTCAAGACCAAGACGGCGACCTATCAGACCACTTCGAGCAACGTCGAGCGCATTGTGACCGAAAACGGAGTTTCAACCTGGACCATCCGCTATAAATTCACCGCGCAGGCGGAGAATGACAGCTTCGAAGTCCAGTGCCGCGGCTCAAACTGGGGCGAGGCAAAGATTATCACGGCATCTGTTTCGTGAAAAAGCAGAAAAACAGCTTAACAGAGGTATATTATGAAAAGAATTGCAATGATTATCACGGCGGTTGTTATGGCAGTGCTGTTTGCCGCAACTCTGCCGGCTCAGGTGTTCGCGGATTCCCTCCCCGAATACATCAGCGAAGTGAAAATCGGCATGGGAAAAGACGGCAAGACAGCCAAAGCAGCTCTTGAGGGCTACAAGATTCTGTCTGACGGCAAAGGCAACCCGGTTGACCTCAATCAGAGTGCCGGCGGCGGCTTTGCCTCCAAAGGCGAAAAGGTTGTTTATCTCGGCTATAAGGTCACGACCGACAGAGAAGAGGCCGTTACCGACCTGGCTCTTATGAATATGAAGGGCGGCTATTCGGTGCAGGACTACGAAGCTCTGATGGAATCTCAGTTGAAGAGCCAGATTATTCCGTTCGTCGATAATTTCCTCGCCGCAATCAAAGAATACAGAAGCAATATGAATCACGCGACGGATGAGAACAGAGCCAGAGCGCAGTTTGTACGCGCAGCCCTGAATAAACTCATCGATGATGATACCGGCAAAGGTCTCGGTGATCTGCTTCTCAACGAGACCAAGTATGAGATGGGCTTAAAAGCTTATAATAAACTCAGCAAAGCCGAGAAGGAAAAAACCGATGTCATCAAAGAGAGCGACAAAGCATATAACGCCCTCCCGGATGAGAAGAAGGCAAACACTGCCGATATTCTCACCATTCTCGCTCAGTCAAACGGCGAGGCGACAGTCGCTTTTGAGAATCTCATAGTCAGAGCGTCCGATGACAAAGCGCAGTCCTGGATAGAGCGCCTCGCGGATATCTCTTATGATGATCTCAGGGAAATGTATGCCAATGAACTCGGTGTCCTTCCAAGCGAGGCCGAGGCGGAGCTTGACAGACTTTATGAAGACGATGCCAAGAAGCTTTTGAGCTTGATTGACAGCTTTAAAGAAGAGATGGAATCCTATGACAAAGCGCTTGAGAATTTCAGCTCCGCAGAGGATATCGATTTTGAAGGCATGGCAGATACAATCGAAAGCTTCGATCCGGATAAGGCCGGCCCCGAAGAATTTGCCGAATTCACCGATACATATTATGAATACGCGGATAAGCAGATTAAACTTATGGAAGACGGAGCCACCGTCGCGGTGCGTGCATATCTTGCGGAATACTATCATTGTGATGAGAATCTGCTTGATTTCTTCACCCGCGATTTTGAAGACCTCACCGAACTGTATCCGGTTATCGATTCTCTCAGCAAAGGTCAGAGAGCAGGTCTCGAATTCGTCTCGCTCAAGGACCTCGTTCTGATGGCTGAGGTTGATAAGGATGCTTTTGATATCGAAAAGCTTGCAGATACAGAGAGTGAATCGATTTACAAAAATGTCGACCGTGACATTTATAAAAAGGGCGGTGTCGCTCTTACAAGCGATGCTCTGCGCTCCGATGCGGCTCTCAAGGCCGAGAATCCCTCATCCTTCACGCCCGGCCTGGCGGCAACGCTCCTCTATGCAATGGGCGGCGTTTCTCTGATAGGCTTTATCGGAACAGCTATCACCAAAGTCCGTATTCCAAAAGCTATACAGAATGTCCAGAAGGCTTACACCGCAAGATTCAACAGAATTACAGAATATTTCAAATGGGATATAAAAGTTGAAGGCGATGCCATCACCTGGATAGGCAAGGCGCCGAAGACTGAAATCGGTCAGTCATACAAAACAATGTTTGATGACCAGATGAAAATGCTTCAAAACTATAAGAATCAGAAAGCCGCTCTCGTGAACAGATCGGCCATGTGCAATAAACTTATGGTAGGATTAACGGTAGCAATGGTAATTCTCACCGCTGTTGCAACTTATCTTACTTACAAGGATATGGTGGATTATTATAAGGTCGATTTCACTCCGATTCCTCACTATATGGTTGATGAGAAGGATATTACGGCGTTTAACGAAAACGGCGAAAAGATTGTTCTCAAGAATCAGACGGCTTATTATAAAGCCGTTGAATGCAACAGAACGGAAAAGGATGAATTCTATAAGACCGTCGGCACATGTGCGGATATGAACGGCGATGTAGGCCGTCAATGGCTCGCTCTATATGCCCGCAAGAGCGATGCCGAAGCTCCGATTCTCGCAAATTCCCTGATAGCAAAGGTCAAGGATAAGAATATCCCCGCCGGCTATAAGACCGGCATTCATATGTTCGGTTCAGGTTCGGCTTTTAATCTCAACAGCGAACTCTATGACTGGAATAAGAGCGCGCCGAGCGTAATGGTCTATTTCAAGGTGGACACAGCGGCAGAGAAGCCGGCTCCAACCGCTTCAACCTTCACCGCAGGCAATCTTGCTCTCGCAGGAGTAGCCGGTCTCGCGGTCGGCGCGGTTGTAACCGCCCTTGCGTCAAAGGCCGTTTGCAGGAAGAAAAAAGAAACAGCATAAATTAAACGGCAGCCGTCCTCAGAGGGCGGCTGCTTTTCTTATTCCGCGCAGTAACGGCGCACGGTTATTTTAATATTGAAGACAAAAAAATAATGTGCTACAATGAAACCGATAACAGACGGGGAGAGATAAAAATGGAAAAATTCAGGTGGGCTTATGTCGGCAGCGGCAGCATAGCGAACAATACCGCGAGAAGCATTACCAAAGGCGATCATCTGATATCCGCGGTGTATTCGAGAAATGCGGAAAAAGCGCGTGATTTTGCAGAGAAATACGGGGCGGCAGCGTATTCTTCATTTGAGGAGATGCTAAGTCGGGGCGAATTCGACGCGGTCTATATCGCGACTCCGCATACCTCTCACGCGGAGTATTCTCTAAAAGCCCTGAACGCGGGGAAGCCCGTGCTCTGTGAGAAGCCGGTCGCCGTCAGCGAAAAAGAGGCCGCCGAAATGCTCGCCGCCTCAAGAGAAAATAATGTTTATTTCTGCGAAGCGATGTGGACCTGGTTTTCGCCTGTCGCGCTTGCGGTCAAAAAATGGATTGATGAAAAACGTATCGGCGAAATCACGGGCGTTAAGATAAACTATGCTTTTCCGGGCGTGATGATGAGTAAGAATTCGCGCCTTCTGATGCCCTCAACAGCGGGCGGAGCCCTGCTCGATATAGGCGTTTATCCTATAACCTACTGCTATAATCTTTTCGGCTTCCCCGACAGAATCGGGTGCAGGGGCAAGCTGAAAAACGGCATTGATATCGAAGAAAAAGTCACCCTCGGATATGAGGGGTTTGACTGCGTTCTCAACATGTCTCTCACCCGCCTTAAAGAGAGCTGTAAGATAACGGGCACGCTGGGCGAAATCACGATTCCCGTCTTTCATATGGCGGCCCTTGCCTCGCTCAGATCAGAATCGGGCAAGGAGACCTTTACGGGCAGAACAGATTACCTGACCGAGTTTTCCCGCGCCGCCGACGAGATAAGGGCGGGCAGGACGGAGTCCCTGTATATTCCGCATAAATCCACTCTCGACTGCATGCGGATTATGGATGAATGCAGAAGGCAGATGGGGCTCGTCTATCCGTTTGAGGAGGAAAAAAATTGAGCAGAATTATCGCGTTTTTTCTCGCGCTGATTACCGTTCTCGGCGGTTTTTTCAATACCTACCGCCCGGGAAAGGAAACAGAATTCATATCGCAGTATGAAAGCGGTGAAAGAGATATGGAAAAATATCGCGGCGTTTATTCTTATGTAGATGACTGCGGCGGCGTGCCGTCTTTATTCATAAACGGCGAACCGCTTCCCGCCGCGGCTTATATGACCTATCTTGAGGATTACAATAATTATGAGCAGTTTGCCGGCGCGGGCTATAATCTCTTTTCCGTGCCCGTGCTTTTTGCGGGCAGATGGATTAACGCCAACGATGCCGGAAAGCCATTTACTGCGGGCATTTTCGATAATAAAGATGCTCCCGATTACTCCACTCTCGACGCGTCAATTGCAAAGATTCTCGCCGCCTGCCCCGATGCTTATATTTTCCCGCGCGTCAATGTTTCAATGCCGCTGTGGTGGATTGAAGAGAATCCGGACTGCCTTGACGGCACAGGCAAAAGAGAATCCCTCTTTTCCGTGAAATTCCGCGAAACTGCGGCGGAGATGCTGCGCGAAGTCATTGAGCATATAACCGGAAGCGGCTATGCCTCTCATATCGTCGGCTATCAGATTGCAGGCGGAAATACCGAGGAATGGTTTCATTTTGACCTTAACGCCGGTTTCTGCAAAAATGCGGAAGGCGCATTCAACGCCTATCTCAAAAAGTATTATCCGGATTGCAAATTTGCCGGGCTTCCCGATTTATCCGCGCTCGGCGGCAAGGGACCTTACCATAAAAGCGAGCATCTCGCGAGATATCTTGAATTCGCCTCGAACGCAGTCGCTGACGATATATGCTATCTGAGCTCAGTTGCGAAAGAGGCGTGCGGCGGGAATCTCGCCGTCGGCACTTTTTACGGCTATTCGCTCGAGGTTTCTTCGCCCCTTTACGGCACTCACGCTCTCAGAACAATTCTTGAATGCCCCTATATCGATTTTATCTGCTCGCCGAATTCCTATATCGACAACAGGAGCGCGGATATCGACTGGACCGAGATGTATCCCGCCGACTCCGTACGCCTTCACGGAAAAGTCTGCATGCAGGAATGCGATATAAGAACGCATCTGACAGGCCTTCTCTCGGAGCACGGCGGATGTGATGAGGGGCAGTATAACGGCCCGATATGGCAGCCGCTTAAGAGCGCGGAGCAGACGCAGTCGGCTCTTCGCAAATCATTCGCCCGCCAGCTTATAAAAGGAAACGGCTTCTGGTGGTTTGATATGTGGGGCGGCTGGTATGATTCGCCCGCGATTCTCGCGGAAATGGCGCAGATGCGCGAAATCTACGCCTCTTCGCTCTCAAAAGAGAACAGAAAAAGCACCGCCGAAGTTGCGGTATTCGCCGACGAGAGCATGTATAAATACATGACCGACTGCGCCCTGCGAAGCGCTCCCTTCAATATGAGAAGGGCTCTCGGCTCGGCCGGCGCGCCTTATGATTTATATGATGTCTCCGATTTCGAAGCAGTCTGTGAAAAGTATAAAGCAGTGATTTTTCTGTCGGAGCTCAGAACGGAATATATGACGAAGGCGCTTGATATATGCAAAAAGAATAAAATTTCGTACATTTCCGCTTCAAATCTCAAAAAGGATTATACCGCCGCTGAAATCCGCGCGTTTTACGAGGCGAACGGTATTCATATATATTGCGATTCCGGCGATATTGTCTGTGTCAGCGATAATTATCTCGCCGTTCATTCCTCTCAGGAGGGTGAAAAGATTATTCGCCTGAAGTCAGAGCGCTCATACCGCGAACTGCTTGAGAATGAAGGAATAACCGGCAGAGGAGATATAATAAGGATTGAAATGAAAGCGGATGAAACAAAGCTTTTTGAACTGTTATGAAGAAATTTGATTTTTATATTGAAACAAAACAGGATTTGATTGACGCGGTTCACGAATTCGGATTCGTGCCGCTCTTTGCCAATTCCATACCCGGCTTCTCCGTTCAGGAAAATGTCTCGCCGAAAGCCTGGTTTTCGGGCGAGGAGGGAGTCTGGGAATGGAAGGGTCCGGTCATCCGCGAAACGGGCTGCGGATACGGCAAATTCTTTGAGAATAAAGCCGTTTTCGTCTCCCCTGCGTTCTTCCCCGATTTCGCGAATTACAGGCGCGACGGCTATGATTTTGATGCCCGCTACGATGACGGTCTCGCCCCTTTCAGGGATAAGACTCTGTATGACCTGCTGAGTGAAAAAGCGCCCGTTATCTCCAAGCGCCTCAAACGCGCGGGCGGCTACGGCAAGGACGGCAGGAAGGGATTTGACACGATTATCAACCGCCTGCAGTCGCAGTGCTATGTGGTTATCTCCGATTTTGTCTATGAGCTCGATAAATACGGAAATACCTACGGCTGGGGAGTCGCGGAGTATTCCACCCCCGAATTATTCATGGGCAGAAAGTTCACGGATAAAGTCTATAAGCGCGAGCCGGAGGAATCCTACGAGAAAATCCTGCGCCGCCTTATCGGGATTCTGCCCGACGCCGATGAAGAGGCGATTAAAAAGCTGCTTAAATAGCCGGAAATTATTGCAAACGCAGAGATTTTATATTAAAATAGTTCAGATAAATATCAAGGAGGAAAAACAATGCTTTTCAAGGAAGGATTTGATGCAAACGGCGAAAAGCTGCTCTGCGAAATGGGCGGCAAGAATAAAGAGATGAATATGACGATAAAGGTCAAGCGTCTCGCGAAGGGCGGAACATATTCGATTCTCGCTCCCGAAGACGAGACGGCGATTCTTATTCTGCAGGGCGAAATGCTCGTTTACTGGCAGGATAAGAGCGAAAAAATGGTAAGGGAGAGCCCGTTTGAAAAGAAGCCCTACTGCCTTCATGTCTGCAAAAACACGGCGATTAAGGTTGAGGCGCTCGCCGACAGCGAATTCATAATTCAGCAGACCGATAACGAGCGCGAATTCGCCCCCGTATTCTATAAGCCCGAGGACTGCCTCTATCAGCATTTCGGCAAGGGCCAGTGGGAAGGCACGGGCTACCGCATCTGCTCAACCATGTTTGACTATGACAACGCGCCCTATTCGAATATGGTAATGGGCGAAGTCTTCAACCAGCCCGGCAGATGGTCGAGCTATCCGCCTCATCATCATCCGCAGCCCGAGGTTTACTATTACCGCTTCAATCCCTCCCAGGGCTTCGGCGCCTGCTTCAACGGCGAGAACGTCTATAAGAGCGAGGACGGCGACTGGTGCACGATTACCGACGGCGAGAATCATCAGCAGGTCACCTCACCCGGCTACGAGATGTATTATGTCTGGATGATAAGGCATATCGACGGCGACCCCTGGTATAAGACCACAAGATTCTATGAAGAGAAGCACGAGTGGCTTGTCAACGCGGACTGACGGTCAATAAACGGAACATATATATAGGGAGAATAAAAATGATTAAGAAGATAATTGCCGTTCTGTCGGCGCTGGCGCTTGTTACAGGCATTTTCACGTCCTGCGGAAAAATCGGTCCCGATCTGCCGACTGAGGTAACCGCTGAATCAACGACCGCCACCGCGAAGGAAATAACGACCGGCGAAATCGGCGTCATTCACGATACAGAATTCGACAATGTCTATATCGACCTCACAATTGATGAATTCAACGCTCTCGGCTTTGAATTCGGCGACAGCGTCAATGTTGAATTTAATAACGGCAGGGGCCTTGAGGATATACCGTATTATTCGGGTTATTATGTCCCTGTAGGTCAGCCCCTCGCCTGCGGCTATCCGGGTTATCCCCATGTCATCATCGCGCGCAATTACGGCGAATCCACCTGGAAGGAGTTCGAAATGACCGAATCCTCAAAGGTGACAGTAACCCTGAATCAGAAGGGCAAATACAAGGATGTTCAGGAGCTTTACGCCCTGCAGTATTCCGATGAGAGAAGCGATTATGACAGCGACGTTATGTTCGCAAATTTCCGTGAGGTAACAGGCGGAAATATAAAAGAAAAGATGTTCTATCGCTCGGCCTCGCCCTGCGACAATCAGCATAACCGCGCCTCTTACGCGAATGCGCAGATTGAGAAAGCGGGAGTGAAATTCGCCCTCAATCTCTCCGATAACGAGGAGAAATACAAGGGCTATGTCGCGGCCGATGATTTTGATTCCGATTACTATAATTCTCTTTATGAGAGCGGTGACGTGCTTCTGCTTGCGATGAACGCGAATTACCGCTCCGATGATTTCGCGAAGATTATCTCGGAAGGTCTGCTCGAGATGACAAATCACGACGGCCCCTGCGATATCCACTGCGTTGAGGGTAAGGACAGAACCGGTTTCGTCTGCGCTCTGATTCTCGCTCTCGCGGGCGCAACTGCCGATGAAATCATCGACGATTATATGATTACCTACTATAATTATTACCGCATCACAAAGGAAGACAAGCCCGAGAAATATGAAGCGATTCTCGGCAATGTCCGTGATTTCTTCTACTGCATCTGCGAGGCGGAAGACGGCGCGGATATCCGGTCTCTCGATCTTAAAGCGGGCGCGGAGAATTATCTGCGCAGAGGCGGTCTGAACGATTCTCAGATTGCCCGTATTGAGGAATATATCAATAAGTAAGGATCTGATTTTTTGTCTCTGACTCCCGAAGAGCGCGCCGAAGCGCTGCTCAAAGAGCTCTCGCTTGATGAAAAGATTTATCAGGTGACGGGCGATATGTATTTTGAGGTTGACGGCGATTATGACAATCGCCGTAATCCTTTATGCGGAAGTTACCGCAATCCCGGGCATTTCATGCATCAGGGCAGGGATGTTCCCGCTTCTCCCCGCGAGGTTGCCGGGAAGATAAATAAAGATGTCAGGGCGAGCATCGAAGCCCAGCCGCACGGCATTCCCCCGATAGAAAACGGCGAGGCGCTTCACGGCGCTCAGTGGGGAATGGGCACGAATTTTCCCCAGCCGATAGGGCTCGCGTCATCATTTGACCCCGAGCTTGTCGAAAAGGTCGGCTCCGCGATAGGTGAAGAATGCGCGGCGGTCGGCGTACGACAGGTGTTTTCACCCGTTGTCAATCTCGTCAGGGACTGCCGCTGGGGAAGGACCGTTGAAACCTACGGCGAGGATGTGCTTCTCTCATCCG
Source organism: Oscillospiraceae bacterium (assembly GCA_902792905.1). Classification (GTDB taxonomy): domain Bacteria; phylum Bacillota; class Clostridia; order Oscillospirales; family Acutalibacteraceae; genus CAG-177. The sequence continues at coordinate 59,971 of CADBBH010000008.1, read as the reverse complement.
ATATGGGCGCGGCGATGTGCCGCGGGCTGATAAAAAACGGCGTGATTCCCACTCCGAAGCACTTTGCCGACAATTACTCATACGGCGGCAGGGATTCAAATTATTCCGAGATAAGCGAGCGCACAATGCGTGAAACAATACTGCCGCCCTTCAAAGCCTGCTTTGACGCGGGAGCCGAATCGGTTATGGCGGCCTACAACGGCTGGGAGGGCGTCCCCTGCGGCGCGAATAAACGCCTGCTGACCGGTATTCTCAGGGATGAATGGGGTTTTGACGGCTTCGTCGTCTCCGATTACTGGGAGGTCGAGGGCATCAACGAATCGCATAAACTTGCCTCGTCTTTCGCCGAAGCGGCGGCCATGTCCCTTAAAGCGGGGCTCGATGTTATCCTGCCCTTCAACCGCTTTGAAGAAGTTAAGGAAGCGCTTGAAAAGGGCTATATCACCGAAGAGGAACTCGACAAAAACGTTCTGCGGGTGCTGACGGCGAAATTCCGTCTCGGGCTCTTTGATAATCCTTACGTGAATCCCGACGAAGCGGATGCAGTCGTAAGAAGCGGGGAGCACAGAAAACTCGCTCTCGAGGCGGCGCGCGAATCGATAATTCTCCTTAAAAATCAAGGCGTTCTGCCTCTGAATAAAGATAAAATCAAAAAAATCGGCGTATTCGGTCAGAGCGCGAAGCTCATACCGATAGGCGCAAACTATTCGGGTCCGTACAAAGCTCCGTGGCAGGGAGCTGACGCCCCGACTCCGCTTGAGGCGCTTGAGGCGTATTTCGGCGGCGAGGCAGAGGTTGTTTACTGCCGGAGCGCCGATATCGAAGAAGTTGCTCCGTCCTGTGACGCGGTGCTTTATTTCACCTCGATTCTCGAGGGCGAAGGCAGTGACCGCAGCGACCTGCGTCTGCCGTCTGTTTCGGCGCATAAGAGCGGCGAAGACGCGGGCGGTCTGATAGTCGATGAAGCCGCGCAGAGTATTGATGATAATCAGGAGACATCAATTCTGCGCCTGAGTGAAGCGAATAAGAATACAATAGTTATTCTTCAGAACGGCGCTCCGATAGATATGACCGCCTGGATTGACAAAGTCCCCGCCGTCATAGAATCCTGGTATCCGGGAGAGCAGGGAGCAAAGGCGCTCGCCGAAATTCTTTCCGGGCAGACCAATCCCTCGGCAAAGCTTCCGATAACGATACCCAAATCCGTCGGTCAGCTGCCTCTTTTCTATTCATACAAGCCCTCCGGGCGCGGCTACGCCTACTGCGATAACGACGGCAGGCCCCTGTATCCGTTCGGCTACGGTTTAAGTTATACCTCATTTGAAATCACAAACCCAAAGCTGAATCTCACTCCCCGCGGAGCTGATATTTCGCTTGATATAAAGAACACGGGCGGGTATGACGGCGCCGAAGTCGTTCAGCTCTATCTCGCGTCTCATCATTGCGAAGTCCTCAGACCTCTGAAGGAGCTCAAGGCCTATGCCCGCGTTTTCCTTAAAGCCGGAGAGGAGAAAGAAATCACTCTGCGCCTTGAAAACGACGCATTCTGCTACTATGACGCGGATATGAATTTCGGCCTGCACGACGGCAGGCACACCCTTATCCCCGCCACCTCGTGCGAGGATGAAATATGCAGATTTGAAGTCCGCGTAAAAGACGGAAAAATTATTGCCGAATAAGGCAGGAGGCGCTTATGCCCGACAGAATTCTTGACACAAACGGCGCGAATCCTTTTCTTCCGCCCGATATCTATATACCCGACGGCGAGCCGAAGGTTTTCGGCTGCAGAGTTTATCTCTACGGTTCCCACGATGTTTTCGGCGGGGGCTACTGCTGCGGGGATTATCACGTTTTCTCCGCTCCTGTCGATGATCTGACAAAGTGGACCGATCACGGCGTTTCGTTCCGCTCGCGCGACGAATACGGAAATATTGCCGATGTTCCCTGGTCAACCGCCGATTTATATGCCCCCGACGTCGTGAAAAAAGGCAAAAAATATTATCTGTATTTCTGCCTCTCGGACGGCTCCGAGGGCGTTGCGGTCAGCGATTCCCCGTCAGGTCCGTTTTCGGATGCGAAGCGTATCACGATGGACGGCAGACCGGTTGAGGGCATTGACCCGTCGGTTCTCGAAGACGGCGGAAGATTCTACTATACCTGGGGTCAGTTTTCAATGAAGGCGGCCGAGCTCTGCGACGATATGTGCACTCTGAAAAGCGAGACTTTTCACGATGCCGTCATTACGAACAACGAGGGCGCGCAGGGCTTTCACGAGGGCTCGTCTCTGAGAAAAATCGGGGATAAATACTGCATAATCTACGCCTCGGAATGGAAGAGCGAATTCCCGAATAAATCGGCCGCTCCGACCAAGCTTGATTACGCCGTATCGGATAATGTTTACGGCCCCTATGAGCGCAAGGGAACGGTTGTCGACAACGCGGGAATCGACCCGAAAAGCTGGAACTGCCACGGCTCCGTAATAAAAATCGGAGAGCGCTGGTATGTCTTTTATCACGGCTCTTCAAACAATACGGAATTCAACCGCAGAGCGCGTGTTGAACGCATAAAAGTCGATGAGGAAAACGCCGTCATATCAAGGGCTGAGATCACTTCGAACGGCTTTCTTGACGCACTGCCCGCAGGCCTGATAAAGAGCCCTGCGAATGCCTGCAGATTCTTCGGCGGAGCATTTGTCACTCAGCGGCGCGGCGGATCGTTCCCCATTGTGAATATTAAAAAAACGGGCGGATGTGAATACAGATATGTCCGCTTTTCATCGGGCAGATACCGCCTGAAAGTCGGGTATAAGCCGTTTGAGGACTGCCTTCTCAGGGTTACTGTCAACGGCATTATTGCCGCCGATATGCTTCTGCCGGCGGATAAGGCGCAGGCGGAATGCGAATTTGAGACAGAGAGCGGAGATTCTGTCCTCGCCTTCACTTTTTTCGGAGGAGAAGGCGTTCTCTGCGAGCTGGAATCATTTGAAATCAAAGAATTCGGTTAAGGGGGCGGATTATGTCTGCTGATTTTGAAAAGAAAGTGATAATGGATCCCTCGGGATTCGTTTCCCTCGCGGATTTTGTGCCTTCAATCGTGCAGGAAATCCGCTATCATTCCACCTATAATTTTATCGGTGACAGGATTGACGGCTACGAGGAGCCCTGCGCCCTGCTTACCATTGAGGCGGCTCGCGCTCTCAAAAACGCCGCGAACGAAATGAATGTCAGGGGATACCGGCTCAAGGTGTTCGATGCCTACCGCCCCGCGACGGCAGTCAGGCATTTCGTGCTCTGGGGCATTGAGGATACGGATATCAGAATGAAGCCCTATTTTTATCCGAATCTTCAGAAAACCGAGCTGTTTGAGAAGGGATATATAGCTAAGCAGTCGAGCCACAGCCGCGGCAGTGCGGTTGACCTTACTCTTCTCGATATGAAGACGGGCAAGGAGCTCGATATGGGAAGCCCGTTTGATTTCTTCGGTGAGGTTTCCCATCACGATTATAAGGATATCACCCCCGAGCAGTTCAATAACAGAATGATGCTTCAGCAGTGTATGGTCAGAAACGGCTTCGCGCCTCTCGATTGCGAATGGTGGCATTTCATGCTCGCCGATGAGCCGTATCCCGACACATATTTTGATTTTCCCGTCTCTGCCGCCTATCTCAAAAAGTAAAAACAGCAAATTTGCGCAGTACGTTTGTACTGCGTTTTTTTATGTTTCCCGGTATATGTTTTTCAGCGCGTTTTTCACATTTCTTTTCACAATTACATAAAACCCGGTAAAAATCCCCTGTGGATCCACAGGGGAGGAAAGATAAGAAAAGATAAGATAAGATCAGTTCAGAAGAGGGAGAGGAAAATTTCCGCGCCCGCTAATGAAAAAAATTTTATTTACTATTTATTTATTTAAAATATTATGTTATAATATCTCGGATAATCGATAAGTATACGTATTTTTACCCCGAATTTTATCTTTTATCCGTCAAAAGACAATCAACCGGAGGAAACTATGGAAAAGTATCTCATCAATCCCAACGAGAAGAAATCGACCATCAGCAAGGATATCTACGGCAATTTTTCCGAGCATCTCGGCAGATGCATTTACGAAGGCCTTTTTGTAGGCAAGGATTCCGATATACCCAATGTCAACGGTATGAGGATTGATGTGGTCAATGCTCTCAAAGAGATGGGGCTGCCCGTTCTCAGATGGCCCGGCGGCTGTTTCGCCGACGAGTATCACTGGATGGACGGCATCGGCGACCCCTCAAAGAGAAAAAAGATGATAAATACCCACTGGGGCGGAGTCATCGAGGATAACAGCTTCGGCACTCACGAATTCTTCGAGCTCTGCGATCAGCTCGGCTGCGACGTATATATCACCGGCAATGTCGGCAGCGGCACCGTCAGAGAAATGAGCGAATGGGTTGAGTATATGACCTTCGCGGGCGAATCGCCCATGGCAAATCTCAGAAGAGAAAACGGCAGGGATAAGCCGTGGAGAGTGAAATACTTCGGCGTCGGCAACGAAAACTGGGGCTGCGGCGGCAATATGGATCCGTCCTATTACGCCGATGAATACAGGCGTTATCAGACCTATGTGCGCCAGTATGACTGGCAGAACAACCGCATTTACAAAGTTGCCTGCGGCCCGAACGCCGAGGATTACAACTGGACCGATACGGTTATGAAGCGCGCCCACCGGATGATGGACGGCCTCGCCCTTCACTATTATACCGTTACCCACGAATGGGGCCGCAAGGGCAGCGCGCTCGAATTTTCAACCGAGGAATACTATAAGACCCTTCGCAAGGCGTACCATATCGATGAGATTATCCGCCGCCATCTTGAAATTATGAACAGGCACGATCCTTCAAAGAGGGTTCAGCTTGTAATTGACGAATGGGGCACCTGGCACGATGTCGAGCCAGGCACAAATCCCGGCTTCCTCTATCAGCAGAATACAATGCGCGACGCAATTGTCGCGGCGCTCAATCTCAATATATTCAATAAGCATTCCGACAGAATCAGAATGTGCAACATAGCGCAGACAATCAATGTGCTCCAGTCCGTTGCCCTGACCGACGGCGCGGATATGGTCCTTACCCCGACCTATTATGTTTTCAAGATGTTCAGAGATCATCAGCAGAATACCCTGCTCGGTTCGTTCCTGACGAGCGATGAAGTCGGCACCGATGAGGATAAGCTTCCTCAGCTTGTCGAGAGCGCTTCAATCGATGAAAACGGAGTCATTTATTCAACAATCGCTAATACAAGCGCCGACGCTCCCGCGCAGATCAAATGTCAGGTTGCCGACAGCGAGGTCGGTGAAATCGAGGCCGAGATTCTCACCGGCAAAATCGATGCCTATAATTCCTTCGGGAATAAGGACGTTGTCAGAACCGAAAAATTCGACGGCTTCACAAAGACTGCCGACGGCTTCACGGCCGAAATCCCCGCCTGCTCGGTTGTTAAATTCACAATCAGAAGATGACGGAAGAGAGAGTCTGCCGCAGATGTCTGCTTTTTGAGAGCGGGCGCGGCGATGTGCTTGAAGACATCAGGATAAGAATCGAAAAGCTTTCCGAAAAAGAAAGAGCGAAGAGCGAAATATATGAAGAGCGCCTCGGCATATGCGCCGGGTGTGAATTTCTCGCGGACGGCACCTGCCTCAAATGCGGCTGCTATCCCGAATTCAGAGCGGCATTTGCAAAGAACAGATGCCCGAATTGTAAATGGTAATCGAGGTGTATTGAATGAAAAGCAGAATAGCGGCAGCTGCCGCCGTGATACTGATGCTCCTTTCCCTTGCATCATGCGGCCTGCCGAAAATAACCGGAGATTTTGACTTCGGCAAAAAGGATACAACGGCCGAGCCCTCCTCGTTGACGCGGGAGAGTGAAAGCGAAGCGGAGACGGAGAAGACTGCGCAAACCGAAAAAACCGCGAAGAGCGAATCCGTCAGACCGGGTGTCACCGAAACTGACGCTTCCCCCGCGAAAACAACCGCGGGCGGGATATCCGAAATAATTGAGACGGCGACTACCGCGCTCAGGACAACATCCGAGAAAATCACATCGGATATAACAAAATATTCGAGAACCTCGAGGACTACCACGACAAGACCGCCGAGAACAACGACAACAAGAGCAAGCACGACCAAGGCGAGCACGACCGCCAAGCCGTCAACAACCAAGGCGAGCACGACTGCCAAGCCGTCAACAACCTCGGGCAATTTCGGAGGTTATACGGGCAGGGTCGTGACCGAAAACAAGACCTATACGAGCGATCTCAAATACGGCGTTGACCTTCACCGCCATGTTACGATTTATTACGGCTTCAATTCCGAGGGCAAGAAGTATGTGCTCAAGGAGGAGGAGACGGGCAGAACCTATGACAGAAGCACCTATTCGGCAACCTACAGCCAGCTTCTCCCCGCCGCGCAGAAGAACAGACAGACCTACGCGGCATATATCAGCGAGGTTCTGCGCCTTACCAATCAGATGAGAGCCGAGAAGGGACTCAGACCCCTCCAGCTCAGCGAAAAGCTCTGCACCCAGGCGAATGTCAGGGCGGAGGAGGTCGCGTGGAGCGGCAAGCATTCCCATTACAGACCCAACCTCAAGAGCTATACCTCGATTTTTAAGGAAAACGGCATTACGACCGGTCTCGCGGGCGAGAATCTCGGCTGGTATTACAGTTCTGCCGCCGATGTATGTGCCGCGTGGAAGGCATCGCAGACCCACTATGAGAATATTATGAATCCCGATTTCAAATATATCGGAATCGGTGTCGCCGCCGAGGCGGATCCGACCAAGAATCTCTGCTGGGTTCAGCATTTTACGGATTGATTTATGGATATTAAACTCGGAGATAAACTTCTTATGAAAAAACCGCATCCCTGCGGGAACAATATCTTTATCGTTATGCGCGCGGGCGCCGACCTGCGTCTGAAATGCGCGGAATGCGGCAGGGAGATTATGATTGAGCGCATAAAGGCTCAGAAGAATATAAAGAAAGTTATGCGTGAAGAAGATGCTTGACAAGCTCAGGGAGGTCGAGAAGCGCTTCGAGTCGCTCAACGAGCGGCTCTGTGACGGCGATATCGCCTCCGATATCGAAGAATACAAAAAAATAATGCAGGAGCTCAAGACGCTGACTCCGGTCGTTGAGAAATTCAGGGAATACAAAAAGATTGAATCCTCAATGCAGGAGGCAAAGGAGCTGCTTGACGAGGGCGGACTCGAGCCCGATTTCAAGGAGATGGTACGCGAGGAATTCGAGAGCGCCAAGGAAGAGCTTGAAGTCTGCGCCGAGGAGCTCAAGGTGCTTCTGCTTCCGCGCGACCCCAATGATGACAGAAACGTCGTCGTCGAAATCCGCGCCGGCGCGGGCGGCGAGGAGGCCTCGCTCTTCGCGGGCGTACTTTTCAGAATGTATTCAATGTATGCCCAGACACGCGGCTGGAAATGCGAAATCGTAAACGAAAACGCGACAGAGCTCGGCGGCTTCAAGGAAGTCAGTTTCATGATTGAGGGCGAGGGAGCTTATTCCCGCCTCAAATTCGAGAGCGGAGTCCACAGAGTCCAGCGTGTGCCCGAGACCGAGAGTCAGGGCAGAATCCAGACCTCAACCGCGACTGTCGCCGTGCTTCCCGAGGCGGAGGATGTCGATATCGAGATAAATCCCGCCGACCTGCAGATAGATACCTTCCGCTCAAGCGGAGCGGGCGGTCAGCATATCAATAAAACGGAGAGCGCCATCCGCATAACGCATCTGCCGACAGGCACGGTTGTAGAATGTCAGGATGAGCGAAGCCAGTATAAGAACAAAGACAAGGCGATGAAGGTTCTGCGTTCGAAGATTCTCGAAATGGAGATGGAGAAGCAGCAGAGCGCGATTGCGGGCGAGAGACGGGCCCAGGTCGGAACGGGAGACAGGAGCGAGAGAATACGCACCTATAATTTCCCCCAGGGCAGAGTCAGCGACCACCGCATAAATCTTACCCTTTATAAAATCGAAGCGATAATCAACGGCGACCTCGATGAGATTATCGACGCGCTGATTACCGCGGATACAGCGGAGAAACTTAAAAGCAGTTCACAATGAAAACACTTTATCTGAAATCCGAAAATGAGAATACACCGTCGATTGCCGCCGGTATACTGAAAGACGGCGGTACAGTCGCGATACCCACCGAGACGGTTTACGGCCTCGCCGCGAACGCTCTCAATCCCGAGGCGGTCGCAAAGATATTCGCGGCGAAGGGCAGGCCGCAGGATAATCCGCTGATTGTCCACGTGCAGTCGCTCGATGAAATACCGCCTCTCGTTGAGAAGGTCGATGAGCGTCTTCCCGCGCTGGCGGAGAGATTCTGGCCCGGTCCGCTGACGGTGATTATGAAAAAATCGGCGCTTGTTCCCGACGCGGTTTCAGCGGGGCTCGATACGGTCGCTATCCGTATGCCCTCACATCCCGCCGCGAGGGAAATCATAAAGGCGTGCGGTTTTCCGCTTGCCGCTCCGAGCGCGAATGCCTCGGGCAGACCGAGCCCTACCAGGGCGGAGCACGTGAAAGAGGATCTCGACGGCAGAATCGACGCGATAGTTGACGGCGGCGAATGCGCGGTCGGCGTGGAATCGACGGTCATCACTCTGGCGACCGACCCACCGACTCTGCTCAGGCCCGGAGGAGTCACCCCCGAGGAGCTTGAAGAGGTGCTCGGCGGAATCGAAATTTCCCACGCGGTCTATGAGAAACTCGCCGAGGGCGAAAAGGCGCATTCACCGGGAATGAAATATAAGCACTATGCCCCGAAGGCGCAGGTTACGCTGATTAAAGGCAGCTTTGAAAGATATGAAAAATTCCTGAAAGCCCATAACGAAATAATCTGCGCGGTCTGTTTTGAGGGCGAGGGAAAAAACTTCGATGAATATATCGAATACGGCAGAGCGAAGGACAGTCTCACGCAGGCGCACAATATTTTCGATGTTCTGCGCGAGGTTGACGCGAAGGGATATAAAAAGGCGTTTGTCAGATGCCCGTCAATAAAAGGCGTTGGGCTCGCTGTATTCAACCGTCTCATCCGCTCGGCGGCATTCCGCATTATCGACCTCGGTTTTGATATACCCGTTTACGGGCTGACAGGTCAGACCGGCGCAGGCAAGAGCATTGTCGGAGAAGAGCTTGAAAAACTCGGATTTTATGTAATCGATACCGATGCTCTCGCGAGAAAAGCGGTTGAGAATCCCGAGGTGATAAATCAGCTCAAGGAAGCTTTCGGCGAAGATGTTGCTCCCGGCGGAAAGCCTGACAGGGCTCTGCTCGCTTCGAGAGCGTTCGCGTGCGAAGAGAAGACGAAGCTTCTCAATTCGATAACCCATCCCGAAATCACGCGCCTGACGATTGAAGAGATTCACGGGGCGCAGGAATCGGGAGCGAAGGCGGCGGTCATTGACGCGCCCGTGCTGTTTGAAAGCCCGCTCACCTGCCTTTGTAAAAAGATTATCTGCGTGACGGCGGATGAAAAGGAGCGGCTTGAAAGAATTATGCTGCGCGACGGCATAAGCCGGGAGAAGGCACTCGAGCGTATAAAAGCGCAGAGGAGCGAAGAATACTACGTTTCAAAATCAGATATTATTATCCGCAACTCGGATATTGACGATACCCGTGATAAGACGGTAAAAATCGCAAGGGAGGAATTATTATGAGCAAAAAGACACAGGAAGAGATTCTCAAGGAGGAACTTTTCTACACACCGCAGAACGCGTATTATGTATGCGACGATAAAGAGATAGCCAAGGCGGAGAAATTCTGCGACGGTTATATTGACTTTCTCAATGCCTGCCGCACGGAGAGGGAGGCCAATGCTTTCGTCAAGGCGCTCGCGATAAGCAAGGGATATAAGGAATTCAATCCTAAGGGTAAATACAAAGCGGGCGACAAGGTTTATTATGATGTTCACAATAAATCGCTCATTCTCACAACCTTCGGCAAAAAGAGCATCGCCGCCGGCACGAAAATCGTTGCCGCGCATATAGATTCCCCGCGCCTCGACCTCAAGCCCAATCCGCTCTATGAGGATGAGGAACTCGGATATTTCAAGACTCATTATTACGGCGGAATCAAAAAGTATCAGTGGCCGACCGTCCCCCTCGCCCTTCACGGCGTGATTTACAGAAAGGACGGCTCGTGCGTGACAGTCCGCATAGGCGATGAGGCGGGCGATCCCAAATTCGTCATCACCGATCTGCTTCCCCATCTTGACAGAGAGGACCGCTCAATGAGAAAGGTCATCGCGGGCGAAGCTCTCAATATTCTCATCGGCAGCCGCCCCTTCGGAAAAGAGAAGGGCGACAAGCTTGTCAAGCTCAATCTGATGAAGCTTCTCAATGAAAAATACGGCATCGTCGAATCCGATTTTCTCTCGGCAGAGCTTGAGGCAGTTCCCGCATATCCCGCGACCGATATCGGCTTTGACAGAAGTCTCATCGGCTCATACGGCCACGATGACAGAGTCTGCGCCTATCCCGCGGTAATGGCGGCGATTGACGCGAAGAAGCCCGAATACACGACCGTTACGGTTATCACAGATAAAGAGGAGACCGGCTCCGACGGCAACACGGGTCTGCAGTCCGCCTATCTCAAGCAGTTTATCTCCGATCTCGGCGCGCTTGAGAAGATTCCCGGCAGGGATGTGCTCAGAGCGAGCGAATGCCTTTCCGCCGATGTCAACGCGGGTTACGACCCGACATTCTCGCAGGCATTCGAAAAGAATAATTCCGCATATCTGAATAAAGGCATAGTCCTCACCAAATATACGGGCTCCGGCGGAAAGGGCGGCACAAACGACGCCAATGCCGAATTCGTATCAAAAATCAGAACTATATTTGATAAGTCCGCCACTGTCTGGCAGGTCGGCGAGCTCGGCAAGGTTGATGAGGGCGGCGGAGGAACGGTTGCGAAGTATATCGCGAATCTCGGCGTCAGCGTAGTCGATGTCGGCGTTCCCGTTCTCTCGATGCACGCTCCTTTTGAAATAGTCGCGAAGACCGATGTCTATATGGCGTGGAAAGGCTTCAAGGCATTCCTTGAGAGCAAATAATCAACCATTTTTCCCTAAAAACATAATAAGCATCCGGCAAAAAGAGAAATTCTGTTAATAAATTGTTAATAAAATGTTCTTTGCTTATTCATAAATATACAGCAGTTATCATTTATTATTGGAATATAGCAAAAAACCATTGATTTGACAACTTCTTTTTTCATTTTTATTTTCTCTTTCCCCAAGTACTGCCGGATGCTGCACACATCCGGCAGTACACCTTTTTTATATGTAAATTCCGAGCAATTCCTCATACGCCGTTCGACGGCATCTTTTCCGTCTGATTTTGCCGCTGAATTTTGAAATACACAAAGTATTCCTGCAATTCATCGTCTTCATCATACGAAAAATCTGCTCGCCGACTGTCATATTCGGAACTGCCCGTCATTTACTCCGTTATTTATATATCTGAAAGCAATCCATAATTTATGAAACAAAGAAACTATCCCATAATAACCGTTACTCCCAAGGCGGAGAGGGCGCTTCGCGGCGGCCATCCCTGGGTATATGACGCCGAGATAACCGCGGTTGCCGGCGAAACAGAAAACGGCTGCCTTGCCGATATATCCTCCCCGAAGGGCGCGTATCTCGGCACCGGACTTGTAAGTCTGGGCAGCAAAATCAGAGTGCGTCTGCTCTCGGATAACGCCAATGAGACTTTTTCTCCCGCCTTCTGGGAGCGCCGTCTCAGATACGCGGTCGATTACCGCAGAACCGTCATGGGCGAAGATTTCGCCTGCTGCCGCCTCGTATTCGGCGAAGCCGACGGTCTGCCGGGTCTCACGGTTGACCGCTTCGGAGGAATTCTCGTGACTCAGGTGCTCTCCTACGGTATCGAAATGCGCAAGGATATGATATATTCCCTGCTCGTCAAGGTTCTCGAAGAGGGCGGAGACAGAATTGAAGGCATATATGAGCGAAACGATGTCGCTCTGCGCAGTCACGAAATGCTCGATGAATATAAGGGATGGTATGAAAAATTTCCGCATCCCGATTCGACCGTTACCGAAATTACCGAAAACGGCATAATTTACGAGGTCGATTTTGAAAACGGGCAGAAGACAGGCTTCTTCCTTGATCAGAAATACAACCGCCTCGCGATTCAGAGAATCGCAAAGGGCAGAAGAGTGCTTGACTGCTTTACCCATACGGGCTCATTCGCGCTCAACGCCGCAAAGGGCGGAGCCGAGCATGTGACGGCCGTCGATGTCAGCGAACTCGCGACCCGGCAGGCGAAGGCGAATGCAGAAAGAAACGGCCTCGCGGATAAGATGGATTTTCTTACCGCCGATGTATTCGACCTGCTTCCCTCGCTCGAAAAGGCGGGCGGCAAGCCCTATGATTTCATTATTCTCGACCCGCCCGCGTTCACAAAGAGCAGAAAGACCGTAAAATCGGCGGAGCGCGGTTACAAGGAGATTAATTACAGGGCGATGAAACTCCTGCCCCGCGGCGGATATCTCGCCACCTGCTCCTGCTCGCATTTTATGAAGAGCGAATTATTTGAAAAAATGCTTGTTTCAGCCGCGTCGGACGCGGGAGTTCAGCTCAAGCAGGTTGAGGTTCGCAGGCAGTGCTGCGACCATCCGGTTCTGTGGAATGTCCCCGAAACCGACTATCTGAAATTCTATATCTTCCAGGTGATTTAATATGTTTTACGATAAATGGCTCGAATATATCAGGGATGACGCGCTCATAACGAAGGTCGCGATACCGGGCGCGCATAATTCGGGCACGAAGGGCATGAACCACACCGCCTGCTGTCAGGACGGCACGCCGTTTGACCAGTACCGCTACGGAGTGCGCAAATTCGGAATCCGCCTGAGCCAGAAAAAGAATAAATTATATATTGCCCACGGTATCGCGAAGGGCATGACCGCCGATGAAGCCTTTTCTTATTTCGGCGAGATTATCACAAATTTCAACGATTTCTTTATCCTCGATGTCAGGGCCTATCAGAAGCAGACTGTCGGACCTTTCACGCTCACAAACACCTCCGACCCGGCGCTCGTCGACGAGCTGATTGAAAAATACCTCGAGCCGGAGAAATACGCGCTGACCGACATTCCCGATCTCAAGGCGCTGACTCTCGGCGACATAAGAAAAAGCGGCAAGAAATATGTCATTCACCACGCCGAAGAGGCGTATAAATACAGCAGGGATATAAAGCTTCTCGAGCCGTGGGATCCCGTGGTATTCGGCCTCAAGCCCGAGAAATTCGCGAAGGAGAGTCTCAATTATCTCAGAGAGCTTGAGAGCGACGGCTTCTTCTGGTTCCAGTCCCAGCAGACTCCGAATCTCGGCACCGAAAACGGTCTCAAATGGCCGCGTGCCCTCGACGAGGAGGACAGAATCTATTTCCCGCAGATGATTACCGATATCGCGGAGGATCCGCTTATGCTCGACAAGGTCAATATCATTGCGGGCGATTTCATCACGAGAGACCATATGAAAACGAATTACATCCTCTGGCTCAATCTCCTCAAGGATATAGTCAGGCCCGAACTCCGTGAAGAATACGCGAAAGCGATAGGCAGAAAAATATGAAGCTGACGGTTATCGGAAAATACGGTCCCTACGCGAAGAGCGGCAGTCACGCCGCGAGCTGTTATCTCGTCTCTCAGGGCGAAACGAATCTCGTGATGGATATGGGCCCCGGCTCAATGTCACGCCTGACGGAGAAAATCGATATCGAAAAGATAAGCGCTCTCTTCATATCCCATCTGCATTATGATCATACGAGCGACCTGCTCGCGTTCAGATACCGCCTTGAGGAGCTCAATCTGAAGATTAAGATAATCACTCAGACGCACGATACTCCCTGGTGCGCTCTTCTGCTGGATCATCCGCTTTTTGAGGTGATACCCGTCAAAGCGGGCGATGAGATAACCGTCGGGGATTTCAGGCTGAAATTCTATGATATGAATCATACCGTGCCCTGCCTCGCGGTGAGAATCGAGGGGGAGAAAACTCTCGTATATACAGGTGACACGGTGTATAACGACAATATCATAACAGCGGCGCAGGGAGCGGATTTACTCCTTGCGGACACATCAAAGCCGGCGGGATTCACAGGCCCGCATATGAATGTTGAAATCGCGAAGGAACTCAGCGCAAAACTCGGAATTAAAATTCTCTCGACCCATCTGAGCCCCGGCTACGATCCTCAGGCAGATCTCGCGGACTGCCCTTCGGTTGAAGTCGCTCAGGAGGGAAAAGAATACGAAATATGAGGTGCAATATGGCATACAGTTCAATGATTATAGGTCACGCAACACTTGATACGAATACCGACCATCTCGGCAACACCGTCAATATAGTCGGTGGCGCGGTGGTTTATTCCTCCGCCTCCGCTTATGCTCTCGGCCATAAGGTGCTCGCGGTCACGAAGCTTCCCGAAAAGGATATGGACCGCCTGGAGCAGTTCACGATTCCGAGAGAGGATATTATTGTTCTCCCGAGCGAAAAGAGCACGGAAATAACGAATATCTATCACACTGCCGATAAGGAGAGGCGCACCTGCACCTGCACTTCGAAGGGCGACCCGTTCAAAGCTTCGGAGATTCCGCAGGCGGAAGTGAGCATATATCATCTCGCAGGCCTTGTTTACGGCGATTTCGATACCGAAATGATAAAGACGCTCTCAAAGAGAAAGCCCGTCGCCCTTGATGTTCAGGCGATGCTCAGGCACGTTGCCCCCGACGGCGCGATGTTCTTTGAGGACTGGGCGGATAAGAAGGAATGCCTGCCCTGTATAACTTATCTCAAGACCGATGCCGCCGAGGCGGAGATTCTCACGGGCTGTTCCGACCGCAAAGAAGCGGCGAAGCATCTCTATTCCTGGGGTGCGCGTGAAATCATGATTACCCATAATACCGAGGTTCTTATTTATGACGGCAAAGAGTTTTATACCTGCCCTATAAAGTCGAGAAATCTCAGCGGCAGAACCGGCAGGGGCGACACAACCTTCGCCGCATACATAAACGAGAGACTGAATTCGCAGATACCCGATGCGCTTCTCATGGCGACGGCGACCGTCTCTCTGAAGATGGAGACTCCCGGTCCGTTCAAGGGTACGAGAGCCGATGTCGAAAACTACATAAAAGAACTGTATTGATTTTTGCGAAACCTGCGAAACGGAGGTGAGAGAGTGGATAACAGACCGAAAGCAGAGCCCGGTCAGGCGGGCGAGGATATGATAATCGGCAGAAACGCCGTGCTTGAAGCGATAAAGAGCGGCAGGGAGATAGATACCGTCTATGTCGCGAAGGGAGAGAGAAACGGCTCGGTCGGAATGATAATCGGAAAGGCGCGCGAGAGCGGATTCGTCATCAAGGAAACCGACCGCAGGAAACTCGACGCGATGTGCGGCGGAGCGAATCATCAGGGAATAGCCGCGAGGGCTGCGGCTCACGAATACGCGGAGATTGACGATATGCTCGCCGCTGCCCGCGAAAAGGGCGAGGAGCCGTTCCTGATAATTCTTGACGAAATCGAAGACCCGCACAATCTCGGCGCGATTATCCGCTCGGCCGATGCCTGCGGGGCGCACGGAGTTATAATTCCGAAGCGGCGCGGAGCCGCCCTGACCTACGCGGTCGGCAAGGTTTCCGCAGGCGCGATAGAATATGTCCCGGTCTCGAGAGTTCCGAATCTCGCCCGAACGATAGACGAGCTTAAGGAAAAGGGCTTCTGGATTTACGGAGCCGATATGAACGGCGAGCGCTGGGACACGCTTGACTACGGCGGCGCAGTCGCCCTTGTGATAGGCAACGAGGGAAGGGGAATAAGCCGTCTGGTAAGGGAAAAATGCGATTATATCGTGTCTCTCCCGATGAAGGGTAAGATAAATTCTCTCAACGCATCCGTCGCTGCGGGAATTCTGATGTATGAAGTTATAAAACACAGGTGAGGTGAAGGTAATGAGTGATTACGTAAACCACGGAACAAACGACGAAGAAATCGAAAAAATACTCGGAGAGGTGCTCGGCGGCGAAAGCGGCGCAGAGGATGAGCCCTCCAAGGAATGGTCGCTCGAAGATATAGACCGCCTTATTGCCGAAGAGGGCGGCGGAGAATTCACTCCCGCCGCAAAGAAGGAATCCGCGGCCGACAGGCTCGAAAAGATGCTTGCGGGCAGCGAATTCGACGAGGGTATGTTCACCCTTAAAACAGATACGGATGAAGAGCCCGAGGAGGAAATCCCCGAGCCGACCGACATATTCTCCGGCAGCGAGGTTTCCGGTCAGGAGAAATTTTTCGAGGATGAGGGTGACGGTTTTGACCCGTTTTCATTTGAGATGGAGACGGTCGTTATGCCCGATGCCGTGCCTGAGCCGACCGAAATCAAATACTCGAACCATACCGAAAAGCCAGAGCCTCTTCCGCCGACTATAGGCGAAAGCAGGGAAGAGGATGAGGATAAGCCGAAGATTGACTTCCGCAAGAAATTCTTTGAGAAAATCAGACCCGAGGATATTCCGCTTCCCGAGGAAGAGGAGAAGGAGCCCGAATTCCCCGATGACAAGAGCGGAATAGTCGTTAAAAAAGGCGAGTCCGACAGCGAAGAGGATCTTGAGGGCATGCCTGTCCTTATGGCCGCCGAGGATGCCGCGAATAAGAAATTCGACGAGGAAAAGACAAAGATTATTCCTCTGCCCGGCAGAACCGAAAAGAAAGAGGAGCCCGGCGAAATCAATGTTGAGGGTCAGATTATCCTCACCGATTTCGTAGATGTTCCCGCAGAGGCCGTTCCCAACAAGTCCAGCGAGGACGATGTGGAGGAAAACCTCAACAGGAAGCGCAGGCAGAAGGCAAAGAAATTCAAAATTGACAATATCGATGAGGAGGGCTTCGGCGAAGGCTTCGATGAGCTCAGCGAGGATCTTCCGCTTTCCGATACTCCCGAAGAAGCGGCTCCCGAAGAGGATGACGCGGGCATGTCGCTGGTTGAAGCAATCGGCGAATACAATGAGCCCGGTGAGCGCAACAGGATTCACACCCGCCTGACCGAGAGAGTCAAGGCCACTATGCATTCCGCAGTGCTTATGGGCGTGGTCGAAGGCGCTCTGCTTCTCATCGCGATTATCAGCACTCTGGTGCGCGCGGACGTATTCTCATCTTCCCTTTTCGGTCCCGAGAGCGTGATTATGTGCGTTGTCAACGCCCTGCTTATAATCGTCGCCGTCGTGCTCGATTCCACAAGATTTTTCGATACCTTCACCCAGACTGTCAAGGGAAGACTCAGCGGCAATTCCGCGACCGTGATAGCGGTTGTGGTCGCCCTTATCGAGAATACCCTCGCGGCTGTAACGATAGACAAGGGAGCTTATCCCGTATTCGGCGCAATAGCCGTTTTCGGACTGCTTCTCAATAAGATCACCGATGTAATCGACGCGCGCAGGATTCTTGATAATTTCTCGGTCTGCGCTTTCAGCTACGACCATAATATGTATGCGGTTCACCAGTTTGACAATGAGAGCGAAGTCTTTGAGCTCGGCAGAGGTCTGCTGATGGGCGACGCGAAGATTTATTATTCCTCAAATATCGCCTTCCCCTCCGATTTCGTCAAGAATTCCGAGAGCGAGCAGGATAATGAAAAATGGACCAAGGTCATGATTGTCGCCTCGGCAGTCGCCTCGCTTATAGCGGGAGTTATCGTGGGCATAGTCAAGCAGGAATTTATGGCCTTCTTCGCGGCATTCACCGCCGCAATCTGCCTGAGCGCCCCGATTTTCGGCAGATTCATTCCCTCGTTCATCTCATTCGTTTCAAATAAGCGCCTCAACAGAGAGGGCTCGATGATAGCGAGTCTCGACACTGCCGATGCCGTATCCCAGGCAAACGCGGTAGTCCTCGACTCCGCCGATATATTCGACCGCAAGAACTGCACTATGCACGGCATGAAGGATTTCAAGTGCATGCGCATGGATGTCGTGCTTCTCTACACGGCCGCGATGGTTATCAAATCGGGCGGTCCGCTCAGAGAGTGCTTCGAGCAGGTCGTTGACAGCAGAGCCGACCTTCTTCCGCCGGTCAGGGAGCTTGTCTATGAGGATAAAATGGGCATTTCGGCGAGAATTTACGAGCAGAAGGTGCTCCTCGGCAACAGGAATATGCTCGTTCATCACAATATCAAGGCGCCCGACAAGGCGTATGAAGACAGATACGCGCATGACGGCAGAAAGGTTATCTACCTCGCCGTCAATGAGCAGCTTGCCGCGATGTTCGTAGTCAGCTACAGCGTTGACGAGAATATAAAGAACTATCTCAAGCAGCTTGAGAATAACGGAATTCAGATACTTGTCCGCACAAACGATGTCAATGTAACGGAGAACCTGATTTCGGAGAGCTTCGGCCTTAATCCAGACAATTTCAAGATTCTCTCGTCCGTCGCGGGCAGACTCTATAAGCGCAGGAAGGATTCGGTCACCGACCGTCTGCCTGCAGGAATAATCCACGACGGCGGCGCATTCTCGATGCTCAAGGCGATGGCTACCGCCTGCTCGATGGCCGCCAAGAACAGAATCGGTATCTTTATGCAGATTGCCGCGATGGTTCTCGGCGTGGTCCTCACCGTTGTTTCGGGCATTGCGGGAGAGGGCGGAATCACAATTCTCTGGGCAGTGCTGATTATGCTGCTCGAAGCCGCCGGTATCGCCGGAACGATTCTGCTCGGCAGGAAATAATAATTAATATCCGCCCGCCGGAAAGCGGGCGGTAAATATTGAATCCAGGAGATGCAAAATGAAGAAAGCAACGTGCGTTGTTCTTACTCTGATAATAATTGCGCTTTGCGCGATGCCTGCGTTCGCGCAGAAGCAGGATTATCCGGTAATAATCGTCAGCGGATATTCTTCCGGAAATCTTTATGAAAACTACGGCACCGATTCGCAGAAAACCATCTGGCCCTTCGGCGTCGGCGACGCTCTCGGTCAGACATTGAGGGATTTCCCGAATTTCATCAGATGCCTCGCGGCATTCCTGCTCGGAAACGGCGCTCCTCTGGGAGTTACCGTTGCGGTCGGCGGAGAGATAATCCTCGAGAAGATGTATACGAATCCCGACGGCTCGTCAAAATACGATATCGTCCATTATCCCAATGACCCCGCGATTTCGAGCTACGGTTATCTGCTCGACAACGCTCCCGATGAAATCAACGAACCCGAATTATGCGCTTACTGCGCTGAAAAAACCGGCAGAGACAACGTGTTCCTCTTCCAGTATGATTTCAGGATGGGCGCATATGACTGCGCGCAGGAGCTGAACAGATACGTAAAGGATGTAATAAATTTCACCGGCAGCAGGAAAGTCAATATTTTCGGCATGAGCTACGGCGGATTCATCACCGGCGCTTACCTCTCTCTTTTCAAAGATACGGCACCCGTAAATAATGCGACTCTCGATGTCCCCGCCCTCGGAGGGACCTCCTTTACCCGCAGATTCTTCCTCGGAGAGACCGAATTCTGCACAAGGAGCCTCATCGCCCTCGCCGAGAGCTTAATCGGAGCGGAAACGAATCTCGCTCCCGTTCTGCGCAATCTTGATTTAAGCCGCCTTGAGCCGGTTGTTGAAGCTTTTCTCAAAGAAATCAGGGAAATGCCACTCACCTGGGGCAGTCTCTGGGATTTGCTGACTCCCGAGGATTATACCGAGCTCAAGCCGATGTTCCTCGATAAGAAGGCAAACAGGGAGATAATCAGGAAGAGCGACATCATCCACTATAACGTTATGAAGAATTACCGCAGCAACTTCCTCGCCTGTATGAAGCGCGGAATAAATGTTTCGATAATCTGCAATTATGTGGATTATACCGCTTTCGGCGGCGAAAAACTCGCCGATATGCTTCTCGATGCCCGGAGGACGAGCGGAGCCGTCTGCTCGGATGCCGAAAAATGTTTCCCCGACAGCTATAAGCCCGCTTACACGGTCTGCGCGAACAGAAGCCACAGGCATCTTGCCCCCTCGATGCAGATAGACGCCACGAGCTGCTATCTGCCGGAGCACACCTGGTTCATCAAGGATGAATATCACGGCTGCTACGCCAAGGATCCCTACGGCTTCAGCCTTGTGAAGACTCTGCTCTTCGCAGATAAAAGAATGAATGTCCGCTCGGACAAGGCGTATCCGCAGTTCAACTACTCGAGAGCGCCCTACAGAAGCGTTGCCGCCGATTTTTCGGACTGCGCCCCGGGCTGTATCAATAAAGACGGAAGTCTCGTTATCACCAATCTCTCGGAGAAATCGGCCGTCGTCATACTCGATGTAAAGCTGAATTCCGTCAGACTGAAGCTGCCCGCAGTCAGAGCGGTTGCTCCCGGAAAAACCATGACGCTCAGCTGCCCCGGCGGCATACCCGAAGGCCACAGCGTCCTGAAGGTCTCCTATATCAAACCAGCCCTCGGCAGGGATATTTACCACAGAGATATTGATTTTATAAACTGATAAAACCTCTTGTAGCCCTCTCCACGATCGGAGAGGGTGGCACGGCGAAAAGGATATAAGCCGTGACGGGTGTGGGCGAATTCAAGGATATGCGGAGCATATAAACGAATAATGAATACTGTAGGTTGCCGCAAGCGGTGGGTATATACACCTCATCCGTCTGCTTCGCAGACACCTTCCCCTCAAGGGGAAGGCATCGTAGGGGGCGACGACTCCGGCGCCCCGACAATACTTTTGCAGAGAATACATAAATAAACTCGCGAGGATTTATTCCCCGCGAGTTTTGCCTTTTCTTTATTTGAATTTCTTTTTGAGATGTGCGTTTTCGTATGCATCGTTGAGCTTTCTGAATCGTCTTGCGTCGGATTCTGTTGTTCTTATAAGAGATTGTAAACCTGCGATAAAAAATGCAGGAGCACCCATACCGCCACCTATTAAAAGCCACAAGGCGGCTTTGTTTTCCTTATCAAGAGCCAGGCCGATAATGAAGAGTATTGCACATATAACAGCCAAGATTACGCCTGCAAGAAAATGTTTTAGTTTACTCTTTCTAATATCTTTTTTTATAGCTTTATACTCTGCAAGATAACGTGCATAGAGTTCTTCGTCAGATAATTCTTTTTCCTGCTTATTCTCATCGTTATTATAAACATTGATTACTGAATTATTAATTGTGCTGTTTGATATAGCTCCAGCTATTGCTTTTTCTACGATATACGGTGTTCCGCAGAATTCACAGACAGCCGCATCCTTTTCGTTATCAACAGATAATTTTGCTCCGCAATTTGGGCACTTTGCTTCAACTATCGGCATATTCTTTCCTCATTTCACATAATATGATAGTTCAATTATAGATTTGTCACTGGCAAGTGTCAAGAGCTTATTCACAAATTATTCCTTTACATTTCATATATTCTATTATATAATATATAATTGATAAATTATGATTTCTGTGAGAAAGGAAAGGCGCAACAGCCTTGCTTGATTTATGTTACAGTTTGAAGAATTAAGACTCGCACTGACCGATTACGCCGAAAAGCTCAAGCAGCTCGGCGAGGCGCTCGGCATCGAAAAAATGAGCGCCGAAGCGGCGGATCTCGAGAAGCAGACCGAAGCGGAGGGCTTCTGGAATGATGTTGAGAATTCGCAGAAGGTTCAGCAGAGAATCACCCAGCTCAAAAATAAAATCAAGGCCTATGAGAATCTCTCGGCCGAGTATGACGACGCTCTCGTGCTTATCGAGCTCGCCGATGAGGCGGAGGATCTCGATATGTTTGACGAGTGCAAGGAGGCTTCCGACAGCTTTATTAAGAAGCTCGAGGATATGACTCTCAGCACCCTGCTCTCGGGCGAATATGATAACAGCCCCGCCATCCTTACCTTCCACGCGGGCGCCGGCGGAACAGAGGCGCAGGACTGGAACCAGATGCTCGTGCGTATGTATCAGCACTGGGCTGAGAAGCGCGGTTTCTCGGTCAGCATGATAGATTTCCTCGACGGCGATGAGGCGGGCCTCAAATCCGCCGTTCTGCGCATTGAGGGAGAAAACGCCTACGGCTACCTGAAGGGCGAAATGGGCGTTCACCGCCTTGTCCGTATCTCCCCGTTTGACGCTTCGGGCAGAAGGCACACATCGTTTGCCTCCCTTGAGGTTATGCCCGAAATTGATGACACGGTTGAGGTTGAAATCAATCCCGACGATCTTAAAATAGATTATTACCGCTCGAGCGGCGCCGGCGGACAGAAGGTCAACAAGACCTCGTCAGCCGTCAGAATTACGCATATTCCGACCGGCATCGTCTGCGCCTGCCAGGTTGAGAGAAGCCAGCATCAGAACAGGGAAGTCGCCATGAAGATGCTGCGCTCAAAGCTCATTGAAATCAAGGAGAGAGAGCATCTCGACAAGATAGGTGATATCAAGGGCGAGCAGAGGGAAATTGCCTGGGGCAGCCAGATTCGCTCCTATGTCTTTATGCCCTACACCCTCGCCAAAGACCACCGCACCGGCTTTGAAATGGGCAATATCCAGGCTGTTATGGACGGCGACATCGACGGATTCATAAACGCATATCTTAAAATGGAATCCCTTAAATCACAGCAGGGCTGATATATGGAAATAATTGATATATCCGTGCCGTTCTTTTCCTGCCCCGTATATCCCGGGGATCCTCTGCCGAAATCTGAGAAAACGGCGGATTACAAAAACGGCGATATATATACTCTTTCCTGTGTTTCTGCCTGTGTGCATACCGGAACCCATATAGATGCACCCCTCCATTTTGTTGAGAATGGCAAATCCATTGATCAGCTGGGGCTGAAGCCGTTTATAGGTGAATGCCTTGTATGGGAGGCAAACGGTGAAATCAACCAGGAAGCCGTTGAAAGAATACCCCTATGCGAGAGGCTTCTTATCAAAGGCGGGGGTAAAGCATATTTTTCCCCCGAAGGGGCACAGGCTGCAGCAGACAGAGGAATATTGCTTGCGGGTATTGATTCGCTTTCCGTAAGCTGCAAAGGCGAAGAGGCTGCAGTGCACACCGCATTTTTCAAAAAGGATGTTTTTATTGCGGAATGCCTTGATTTAAACAAAGTAACCCCTGGAACTTATTTTCTTTTTGCACCTCCCGTTAAGTTTGACGGTCTGGAAGGCGCACCGGCAAGGGCGGTTCTTTTGAAAAATGATCTGAGGTTTTAGATGAAAAGATTTTTCGATTTCTTCGCGAGCTTAATACTGCTGATTGTTCTCTCGCCGCTGTTTCTGATAGTCTCTCTGATTATCATTATCGATGACGGCGTGCCTGTGATTTTCAGCCAGCCGAGAGTCGGCATGGGCAACGAATTATTCAATATCTATAAGTTCAGGACCATGAAAAACGGCACTCGGAACGTAGCGAGCGGAAATCTCGAGGAATCGGGGGACTGCATAACAAAGAGCGGCAGATTCCTGCGCAAGACGAGCATTGATGAATTCCCGCAGCTCGTGAATATTCTCACGGGAAAGATGAGTTTCGTCGGTCCGCGCCCGCTGATTCCCGAGGAGAAGGAAATCAGGGAGCTTCGCGAGAAATACAATGTCTATTCCGTGCGACCGGGTATGACCGGCCTTGCCCAGATTAACGGCAGGGATAACCTGACCGATGAGGAAAAGGCGGAATTTGACCGGCAGTATGTAGAGAAGCATACAATAATGCTTGATATAAAGATTATGTTCAGAACCGTTTTTGCAGTGCTCACCGGCAGAGATGTCGTCGAGGGCAGAGACAAATCGGATAAGAGGTAAAACTATGATAAAAAATATCTGGACCGCGGCAGTAGCCGTGCTCGCAATCGGGCTGATTGTTCTGGCGGTTGTCAAAACCCTGAAGCCCTCAGCGCCGAAGCTTGATATTGACAGTGAAACGGATATGAACTCCGGCTATTCTTCGCAGGAGAACAGTTTTTCGCAGGAGCCGGAGATTACTGCCAATCCCGAAACGCAGGAGATTCCTGCAGAGGCCGGCAGCAGTGTCATCTCCGATATAACTTCGGCGATTGACAATACCATTTCGAGCGTTACTCAGGTGATTAACACCACAGAGTCCGTAACCGCTTCGACGAAGCGCTCGTTTTTCGGCAAAAAAGAAACGACTGCGAAAGCGAGCGAAACAGCGTCAACAACAAAGACGGCGCCTACAACTCCCGCAAAGCCGTCAGCAACAACCCCGACAAGCGCGAAGCCCGCATCGACCACGGCTGCCGCAGGGACTTATGAATACTCCTACGCGGGATTCAACCCGACATATATTGAGATTACGGATGCCAACTGGCAGATGGTGCTTGTCAACAGGCATTATATCATCCGCAGGGACTATAAGCCGCAACTTGCCCATTCCGTCACCGGCGACAATAACAGCAAGTATCTCGATTACAGAGTCGCGCCCCACTATAACGAAATGTATCAGGCGGCCGCGAAGGACGGCATTTATCTGACCACCGTCTCGGGTTACCGCTCATACGAGCTTCAGAAGAATAATTTTGAGAATAAAATCAATAAATATATAAGTCAGGGCTATAACAGAGTTGCGGCGACTCAGGCGGCGGCTAAGATTATTCTGCCTCCCGGCACAAGCGAACACAATGCCGGCCTCGCGATGGATATAATCTCGCTCGAGCAGAGCTTTGAGAATTCCAAGGCGTTCAAGTGGCTTATGGCTCACGCCCAGGATTACGGCTTCATCCTGCGCTATCCCAAGGATAAGGAAGCGATAACGGAAATAATCTATGAACCGTGGCACTGGCGCTATGTCGGAATCGAAAACGCCAAAAAAATCAAGGCGAGCGGCCTCTGCCTTGAAGAATATCTCGGCAAAACTCCCCGATAAAAGAGAATAAGATGAAAAGGAAGTGGAATCTTGAAAGCAAGTGAAAGCGTAAAGAACTACCCTTCTGAGAGAAGGATGTATTCGAATTATGTTCTCAGGAACATCAAAAAGATATGTAAGGAAATCGGTCCGCGCTGCGCCGGAAGCGAGAAGGAGCTCGAGGCCCAGCAGTGGATGGCGGATGAGCTTAAAAATACCTGCGACGACGTAAAGATTGAGGATTTCAGGCTTGCTCCCTGGGCGTTTATGAGCTGGGTTCAGCTGACCGTATGCTGCTGCACCGTTGCCGCACTGCTGCTCTTCGCGGCGCATTTCCTGTCCGATCTGGCGAAGATATTCACGATAATCGGCGTCTCACTTGTTGTAATCGCGTTTTTCTTTGTTATCACCGAGTTCCTGCTCTATAAGCAGACACTCGATCCCTTTATGAAAAAGAAGACCTCTCACAATGTTGTCGCCGTCAGAAAAGCGAGCGGCGAAACAAAGAGAAGAATAGTATTCACCGGCCACGCCGACTCCGCTCCCGAGTGGAGATTCACCTACTGGGGCGGACCGAAGCTCGTTGTTCCATCAATCGGTCTGGGTCTCGGCGGCGCCGTATTCACGCTTGTAACCAACGTAATCGGCCTCGTGTTCGCGTTCAAAGACGGTTTTGCGGACAGCAAGCTCGTCTGGATTCTCTCGATAGTAAATGTCTGCATGATTCCGCTTTTCCTCTGGTGTCTGCTCTTCTATAACAAGAAGAGAATAGTTGACGGCGCGAATGATAATCTCACCGGCTGCCTGATTTCAATGGCAGTGCCGAGATTCATGCAGGATCACGATATCCGCTTTGAAAACACTGAAGTTATGGTAGTCTGCACCGGCTCGGAAGAGGCGGGCCTCAGGGGCGCGAAGGCGTTCTGCAAGGTGCACGCTGACGAAATCAAAGGCGAGAAGGATGTTGAAACTATCTGCATCGCGCTAGATACGGTCAGGGACTATGAATTCATGGGCATATATCATAAGGATATGACCGGCACCGTTCAGAACAGCAGGGAAGTATCCGAATTCGTTCACAAGGCGGGTGAACTCTGCGGGCTCGATATTCCGTATGAGAATCTGTTCTTCGGTTCATCCGATGCCGCGGCGATGAGCCAGGCGGGTCTTAAAGCGACCTGCTTCGCGGCGATGGATCCCGCACCCGCGCGCTATTATCATACACGCCTTGACACAGCCGACAATCTTGAACTCAAGACCATTGAGGCGGGCGTTGACCTCGTTCTCAACTGCGCGTTCCTGTTTGACGAAGAAGGACTTAAATAATAAGCATTATTATAAATCCTGAAAGGGGATAATAACGTGAAAAAGACTGTTATCTGCGCTGTTTCCTTTATGCTGGCCTTAGCCATGCTTTTCTGCCTTGCGGGCTGCGATTTCACGGGCAATGAAGGGGAGACCACAACCACAATAAAGGCGAAGACTCCTCTGCCGACCGATATCACGACCTCACTCGACGAAAACAGCAGCGTCGTGACCGATACGCAGTACACTCCCGAAAAGCTCAAAGAGAACACCGCCACGATATTTGAATATTTCAATGTTCATATCAACGAACTCAAGGATATCAAGGCGAGCGTAAATATGAGCAGGGACAAGAGCATTAACCGTATCGAAGAGACGAAAACAGTCAAAGACGAAAACGGCAATGAAACCGAGGAGACCGAGCGCCTTCCCTACAGCGAAAACGACTATGTCAATATCGCGATAGACTCCCTCAAGGATTATATGCTCAATGAGGACGGGGCCGAGGTTGAATACGGCGGCGACCTCAAGGGTTTCCTGCCCGTAAAGGGTGAGGATTTTGTCAGCAGGCTCACACTCGAAGATGTGGAGAGCGCTACCTGCGTTGACCGCGACAGCGAGAGAACAATTACGGTTACCCTCAAGAGCCCCGCGCTGCCCGAAACGCTTGAAAAGGCGTATGATATGGGCAACGTCGACGAGGTAATGAAGGGCTTTGAAGAAGCAAATCAGTATATGACAGTCGATAAGCCGACGCTTGTCTATGATAACTGTCAGATTATCATCAGGGCGGATATTGAAACCGACGAAATCACATCGATAGAATATATCAAGAATATCAATGTCAAAACTTCGGTAACGGGTGTGGGCAAGCTCGAGAGCATCGGCAATGTTCCCGTTCAGCTCTGCTACCGCGATTCGGTCAGATACTCGATTGACAGAACGGATCCGGATGCTCCGAAAGAGATAGTTTGACCTTCGGTCAGCTAAATTTGCTTCACAAGCTAAATTCGCCTGTGGCGAGCTAAATTGCGCAAGCGCAGCTAAATTCGCTGTGCGAGCTGATGGTAATTATTACGGTAAATGCGAATTTAATTTAGCTGCGAGCGAAAGCGAGCAATTTAGCTGTGAGAAACACGAACAATTTAGCTGCCGATGCAATCGGCAATTTAGCCGACAACAATAATCGGAGGAGATTGTTATTTCAGAAAGTATAATGCTTGAAAAAGCCAAAGATTTTGCCGTTGAAATAGTTGAAATCTGCAACTTAATCAAGAAAGAAAAGCGCGAAAGTGTTATGACAAATCAATTGATCCGATCGGGAACTTCAATCGGAGCAAATATTCATGAGTCTAAATATGCTCACAGCACAGCTGATTTTGTTTCAAAAATGCAGATTGCTTTGAAAGAGTGCTATGAATCGGAGTATTGGCTTGAATTACTTAACAGAACCGGTTATCTTTCGGATACACGCTATAAGTCATTAAATAATAATTGCGGTGCAATCCGCCGTATGTTGATTTCTTCAATAAACACGGTGAAGAACAATAAAGAAAGCTAAATTCGCTGTGCGAGTTTATATACAAAACAAAAACGCTCACAGGGAGAAATCCTTGTGAGCGTTATATTATTCACTTAAAACAAGCGGTCAACCGCTTTTTCAATCAGGCTTTCGGTAAGTCCGGCTGACAGCAGAAAGCCGTTTGTTCCGCCGTATTCGCAGTCAATGTATTTAAGCGTATCCTCAATGTATTCGCGCCGTGACTCGAGGCGGGAAACATCCTGTTCCCAGATAAGTCCCGTGTTATCCGCTATTTCTTTTTCGATAAACGGTCTCAGATATTTGTATGAGAGGCAGTAATCGGCGATTATCGCTTCTCTGCCGACTCCCGCCGCCCCGAGCAGGAGAGCGGTGACGATACCGGTCCTGTCCTTGCCGAGAAAGCAGTGATAAAGAAACGGGGAATCGCATTCGCCGATGAGCGTGAAGAGCTCGCGGTAGCCGTCTCTGAAGCCGTCGAGCGACATCGCGTACATTTTCCATATCGGCAGGCGCGTATCATTGAGCGAGGGATTCGCTTCAAGCAGCGGAATATTATAATAAACGAAATCCGCATCCGATTCAAAATAAGACGGCGCTTCGGCCGCCTCATTTTTGCCTCTCAAATCAAATATTGTTTTTATGCCGAGATTTTTCAGCATTTCAATATCGGAAGGCGCGGGGTTTTTCGGAATTCCGCATCGCAACGCCCGTCCGGGGGCCGTAATTCCGCGCGGGCAATCATATCCGCCGAGGTCGCGGCAGTTCACGATATTGCCGGGATTGTAAACCGTCATCCTTCGATATCCTTGAGCGCGTCGAGCTCGGTCTTGTCAACCTTTATCTGAGCGTCTTTTATGACCTTGACATCTTTTCTGCCGTATGTCTTCGGGATTCCGTTCGGATTGCTGTCGAGCAGCACCTTGATTTTGCCGGTAAGCAGAGAAATCTCGGTTACGGTGCCTTTGCCGTCGGCAGTTCTGACTATCGCGCCGGGCTTCGGGGTGATTTCAAGCAGATGGTCGTATGCCTCCTGCTCATATTTGAGGCAGCACATAAGTCTGCCGCAGGCGCCGCTTATCTTGCCGGGATTCAGCGAGAGTCCCTGCTCCTTTGCCATCTTGATTGAAACGGTCTGGAAGTTTCCGAGGAAGCTGCTGCAGCAGAACGGTCTGCCGCATATACCCAGGCCGCCTATCATCTTCGCCTCATCGCGCACGCCTATCTGGCGAAGCTCGATTCTGGTCCTGAAAACGCCGGCCAGGTCTTTGACAAGCTCTCGGAAATCCACTCTGCCGTCGGCGGTGAAATAGAATATAATCTTGCCCCTGTCAAAGGTATATTCGACATCAACGAGATTCATCTCGAGGCCGTGCGCCTCGATTTTTTTCCTGCAGATTTCCTCCGCTTCAATCTCTTTCTTTTTATTTTCCTGATAGGTCTTGATGTCGCTTTCGCTCGCGGGTCTGATTATCTTTTTGAGCGGTTTAACTATCTCGCTGTCGCTGACATCCTTGTTTTCGATAGCGACCTCGCCGCATTCGATTCCCCTGACTGTTTCGACTATCGCGTGGTCGCCCTTTGCGAATACCGCGCCGTCGGGGTCGAAATAATAGACCTTGCCTATATCCTTGAAACGGATTCCTACAATTTCTGCCATAATTACTCCTGTTCATTCGAGGCGCTTCTGAAAAGCGTGCACAGCCTCGTTATTGTTAAATTGAGATTTGCGTTCATATTGAGCGCTTCGGTAAGAATATTAACATCGTCAACCAGCTTCAGCAGAGCCCTGCGTGAAAGCTTAGAGGCGAGTATTGAGCACGGGTCGGCGGGGTCTGCCTCTTTTGCCGAATACTTTACTCTGAGCGCGCCGACAAATATCTCCGCCATAATCGGCAGGGCGGCTTTGAGAAGGTCGCCGTTTTTGTCGAATACGCCCGCCGCGCGGACAATTTCGAAATGATTTGCCGAAACTATCGCCTCGGCCACACTCTCCGCCGCGGCATAGGCCGTCTCGCGCGGAATTGCCTCGTTATTATCGCTCGCTTCTCCGGAGAGGGTATAGGTCATAACCCTTGAAAGAATCGTCGGCAGGAAGACCGATTTGGTGGATGAGAGCAGGATGAACACCGCGAATTCGGGCGGCTCCTCAAGGATTTTGAGGAAGGCATTCTGCGCCTGCTCGTTCATCAGCTGCGCCTCGCACAGCACTGCGATTTTAATATCCGCCTCCATCGGAATAACGAAGGAGGAATCGCGGATTTCTCTTATATAATCAACGTAGTAGAGTTCGTTTTTTGTCGAGGTTTTCGGGTTTCTTTTCGGCTCATAGAAGAGCACGTCGGGATGGAATCCGCCGAGGGTCTTGATGCAGGAATGGCACTGCCCGCAGGGAATTCTTTCATCATCCTCACACAGCAGAGAGGCGGTGATTTTAAGCGCGAGGGAGCGCCTCTCATCGGGCGAGCCGCCCTCAATCAGCACGGCATGAGGAAATCTGCCGGCTTCAAGAGCGCGGGCTATCTGGGATTCGGTATGTTTATTTCTGTCAAAGCCGACCGCTTCCATCATTTCTCCTTCTGCAAGTCAATATTCCTGCGTATTACTTTTTCGCCGCGCCAGGCGTAGGCCCTGCCCTCAATCGGGGTGTCGCTCTCCGCCCTTCCGAGCGCGGTATTTTCAAATTCGGTTATCCCGGTGGTCTCGGCGCTTTTATTGAGCGGGCATATGTTCTGGCAGATGTCGCATCCCCAGATGCAGCCGCTCTTCTTTATCATTTCAATCTCCTCTTCGCTCAGAGCGCCTTTTTTCTGAGTGATATGGGAGAGGCATTTTTCTCTGTCAATTCTGCCGTCGGTAATCGCGCCTCCGGGGCAGGCGGCGGTGCATCTGCCGCATCTGAGGCACTCCCTGATTTCCCCGCCCTCGTGAGCGAGGGGCATATCGGTAACTATTTCGCCGAGAAAGACAAAGGAGCCGTATTTCTCCGTTATCAGCAGCGAATTCGAGCCGATTACGCCTATTCCGGCTATGCTTGCCGCGCGCACCTCGGGTATCGGCGAATTATCGGCAAACACCTCAAATTCATATTCCGAATATTTATCCCTGAGCTTCGCGGCGGCGGTTTCAAGCCGTGCTGTGACTATCGGATGATAGTCCGCCGGCACGGAATACTTTGATATATTTGAATCTTTGTAGTATTTTTCATCGAGAAGATAGGGGAATGCCATTATTATAACGCTGCGGGAATTCACCGGCAGGCGCTGTTTCGCGCGGCATTCAATCAGATTATCCCTGATTGCGCCGAAGGGGCATATTCCCCAGAGGGGCGATGCTTCGTTGAGTATCTCTTTCATAGCAGAGCAATCATTACGGGCAGAGTGATTATCGAAATCAGGCTTATCACGGAGACCGCCTGCGATGCCAGGCCCGCGTCATTATCGTATTTTGCCGCAAACATAATCGTATTGTTTGCGCTCGGAGCGGCCGAGGTTATAAGAAGGGTGGTGCCGAGAGCGCCCGCCACTCCGAAGAGCTTCAGCGCGGTCAGCATCGCGAGGGGCATGAATATCAGCTTGAAAAGCGCCACGCAGGGAATTCTCCACTGCCTGAAGATTGATTTGAAATCCGTTCCCGCGATAAAAGTGCCGAATATCAGCATCGCGAGCGGGGAATTCATTGACGCTATTGATTTGACCGGAGTCATAATCATATTCGGGAGATTCAGCGAGAGCAGAAATACCGGCAGGCCGACGAATACCGGAAGCACGCCCGGATTCAGTATGATTCTCTTGAAATCAACCTGCGATTTGCCGTCGTTTTTATCCTTTGTCATCAGCCAGACGCCGTGTGTGAATGAGACTATCTGGAATGAGATGATGACCGCTGAGCAATAGAATACGCCCTCTTTGCCGACAACCGCGTCAACGAGCGGCAGGCCCATATATCCGCAGTTTCCGTACATCGCGGCAAATTTATAAACCGTCTTCTGCTCGGGGGCGGATTTATTGAAGAAGGGGATGATTGCAAGCGCGGCGACAGCGTGCATAAGCAGACCGCACCCGACCGCAATCAGCAGACCTTTTATATGTTCAATACTGTATTCGAGAGTGAAAAAGCTCTCTAAAATCTTCGCCGGAGTTATGACATAAAAGAGCAGGTTGGTGCATTTTTTTGCCGTATCCTGCGAGAATATGCCTGTCTTCGCGGCTATGACGCCGATGAAAGCCATCAGATAAAGGATAATTACCTGCTCACCGGCAATCAGGACATTTTTCCAAAACATTGTTTATTCCGCCGTTTCATCCTCCGCAGAAGGAGTGACTATGATATTTGCCGTGTTGGGTATAATCCTCGTAAGCACGGTCGCGACGATGAACAGTGCGAGCGCAAGGTCCGAAAAATCGGCATAGGAGAGGATATATTTGAATTCCGCCTTGCCCGCGAGAGCAATGACGATTCTCGGCACGAACATATTGAGACACATCAGGGCGGCGGGGAATCCGAAGCCCTCAAGCTTCCATGCGGTTCCCTCCGCCTCGATATTTGAGTTCGTCTGCGCGAACGCCATAAAGAAGAGAGCGAGCAGAACGAGCGAAATCATTTCCATCGCGAGGTCGGATACTCTTATATAGCTGACTGTTCTCGTGAATCTGACGACGAGCTTGAGAATAAACCACAGAACCGGCGTGAGTGAGAGAAGCTTAACGGTGGATGAAGCTTTGCCGGCAAGAAACAGCACCGAAAGAATCAGGAAGAATACCGCCGCGATCGCTCCCACAACGAACTGGATATTTGAGAGCGAGCCGTTTATGGCACTGGTCGCCGTTGATGAAACGGTATATTGCGACGCATCGAGCTTTGAGAGTCTGTAATCGTTGTAAGCGCCGTAGGCGACCGCGAAAGCGGTGAGAAATGAGAGCGCTCCGCAGCCCGGAAGCTTCACGGGCGCGGTCTCAAGCAGAATCTTCTTTTTTCTTTTGACGGCTGAGAATATGAAATACCCCATCGCCGCGGCGAGCACGATGCCGTAAACAATGATGTTCCAGTCAACTTTCAGGTAGAAGCCCGTGCCCTGCTCCATATTTGTCAGATGCTGAATCGTGCGAAGCGGCAGAGTTATGAGCAGAGCCGCGCCGAGCACGATTGCCTCATTTGTGAAAACGGGACGAAATTTTTTAACCATAATGAAAATGCCTCTTATCTCTCGGAAATGGGAATATATTTATTCTTTGAATTGACGTTCTTGTATGCGGGTCTCATAATTCTGCCGCCTGTCAGGATTTCCTCAATCCTGTGCGCCGACCAGCCCGCGATTCTCGCGACCGTGAAGATGGGAGTATATAAATCGGTCGGAACCTTGAGAATCTTATAAATGAGGCCGGAATAGAGATCGACGTTGGCGCAGATTGCCTTGTCTATGCCCTTCTTTTCGGCAATGATTCTCGGCGTGAGCTTCTCTATAGTGTTGAGCAGGAGGAATTCATCCTCAAACTCGGTGCCCATCGCGAATTCTTCCGCCTTTGCCTTGAGAATTTTCGCTCTCGGGTCCGAAAGGGTATAGACCGCGTGACCCATACCGTAGATAAGTCCGCTTCCGTCGCCCGCCTCTTTTGAAAGAATCTTCACGAGCTCATCGGCTACGGCGCCTTCATCGTGGGTATTCGCCACATCCTGCTTTATGAATTCAACCATCTCTGCGACCTTAAGATTTGCGCCGCCGTGTTTCGGGCCCTTGAGAGCGCCGATGCCGCCGGCAATGGCGGAATAGGTATCCGTGCCGCTCGACGAGAGCGCGCGGGTGATGAAGGTGGAGTTATTGCCGCCGCCGTGCTCCGCGTGACAGATAAGGCATATATCGAGCAGCTTCGCCTCTTCGTCGGTGAACTGTTTATTCGGCCTTATCGAGCGCAGAATTGTCTGGGCGGTCGTGAATTCGGGTTTGAGCGGATGGATATACATGCTCTTGTGATAATAATGCCTGCGCTTGACCTGATAGGCGTATGCCATAATCGCGGGCAGCTGGGCTATCAGATTGGTGCACTGGCTGATAACGTTGTCAAGGTCCGTGCTGTCGGGATTCTCATCGAAGGAATAGAGCGCGAGCACGCTTCTCGCCATTTTATTCATAACGTCGTTTGACGGCGCCTTCATTATCATATCCTCGATGAAATCCTCGGGCAGATTGCGACAGTCCGCGAGCGTCGCGTTGAAAAAGTCGAGCTGCGCCTTGGTCGGCAGCTTGCCGAAGAGCAGCAGCCAGGCAACCTCCTCATAGCCGAAGCGGTTTTCCCTGATGCACGCGTCAACTATTTCATTGAGTTCAACTCCGCGATAGGTCAGATGGCCTTCTCTCGGGGATTTTTCGCCGTCAACTATATAGTAACCCTCGACCGAGCAGACTCTTGTGACGCCCGCCATGACGCCTGTTCCGTCGGCGTTTCTCAGACCTCTCTTGACGTTGAAATTCGCGAAGGCCGCGGGATTTATATAGTAATTTTTTCTGATTTGTTCCGAGAAACCGTCAATATCGTCTCTCGTGAATTTTGATTCTATTATTGACATGGGTTCACCTCTTATTCCGACGGGTATTCCGGTATCTTTGCGAAGATTTCAAATTTCTTTCCCCTCATCCAGAGCGCGGGGTCGACACGAAGGGTATAGCCGCAGCAGTTCGGAGTGAACCACTCGTGCATCGGCGCCTGCGGCAGGCCGTAGGCGGAGAGAATCGTGCCAATGACTCCGGCATGGGTGATTACCGCGGCGCTGAAAACGCCGCTTCTCATCATACCGTCGGTAATTTTTTCAAATGCTCCGCAGACTCTTGCGCCGAATTCGTTGCTCGTTTCGCCGAAGGGCGGAGCGTTTCTTCCCTCGAGCCAGCCGGCGAAATCTTCATTTGACTGAAGCTCTGCGGCGGTTTTGTTTTCAAACTCCCCGAAATTCATTTCGGAAAGCTCCTGAATGATTATCGGCTCTTTTTCGGGATATATAATCTTTGCGGTTTCGGTGCAGCGCTTCAGAGGGCTTGAGAATACGGACTCAACAAAGGGATAACCGTAATCATCCCTGAGCTGACCGAGCTCGGCTCTTCCCTCCTCCGAGAGGGGGACATCCGTATGCCCGATGTATCTGCCCTTGTCGGCGCCTTCATTGACCGCGTGCCTTATGAGATAAATGAGATAGGTTTTCATAGTTTAATCAATCGAATTATAGAGCGCGATATATTCCTTGGCGCTCTTACCCCAGCTGTTGTCACATTTCATGGCTCTGTCAACGAGCTTTGCCCAGTATTCCTTATCGCTGTAAGCGCCGAGAGCGCGCCAGATTGCATCCTGCATATCATAAGCGTCATAGCTCTTGAAGGTGAAGCCGTTGCCGATGCCGTCGCCGCTGTCGGATACGGTATCCTTGAGGCCGCCGGTTTCCCTGACTATCGGCACTGTGCCGTATCTGAGGGCAACCATCTGCGACAGGCCGCAGGGCTCGCTCTTTGAGGGCATGAGGAATATATCGGCGCCCGCGTAAATCTTGCGGGCAAGATCGGGAACGAATCCGAGACGAAGGCCTACCTTGTCGGGGAATGCGGCTGCAAGCTCCTTGAAGAATGCCTCATATTCCCAGTCGCCGGCGCCGAGCAGGACAAACTGCATATCGGTCGTCGCAAGAATATTCCAGAGCACCTTCTTCACGAGATCGAAGCCCTTATGGGAAACAAGGCGCGAGACCATAGCGAGGACCGGCGTATCGGGGCGCTGAGGAAGATTGAAAAGCTCCTGCAGAGCGTTCTTATCCTTCGCCTTGCCGCTTTTATCCTCAACAGAATAGTTGAAGAATATATCCTTATCGGTTTCGGGATTGTAGTTATCGGTATCGATGCCGTTGAGAATGCCGGAGAGCTTATAGCTTCTCTCCTTGAGAATCGGATGCAGGCCGTGGCTGAACCACGGGTCAAGCGTCTCCTCGGCGTAGGTGTGGCTGACTGTCGTTACCTTGTTGGCGCATTCGATTGCGCCCTTCATCAGATTGATGTCGTCGCCGAATTCAACGAGGCTGTAGTGCTCCTCGCCCAGGCCGAATACATCGCCGAGTATCTCCTTGCCGTAGATACCCTGATACTGGATATTGTGAATCGTGAAGACGGTCTTTATGCCGGTGTATCCCTCACGGTTTGCGTAATAGACCGAATAATAAACGGGCACGAGAGCGCTCTGCCAGTCGTTGCAGTGGATTATATCGGGCTTGAAATCGATATACGGAAGGATTTCAAGCACGGCTCTCGAGAAGAAGGCGAATCTCTCGCCGTCATCATAGTGTCCGTAGAGAGAATTTCTCTTGAAATAGTATTCGTTATCAATCAGATAATAGATAACTCCGTTTGCGCGTGCTTCGAAGATACCGCAATACTGTCTGCGCCATGAGACGGGGACCATGATATTCGTGATGAATTTCATATTTGCGCGCATTTCATCGCTGACCGAGCCGTAGAGCGGCATAACCACTCTGCAGGCAACCTTTCTCTTGCGCAGGGCGCCGGGCAGAGAGCCCGCGACATCGGCAAGTCCGCCGCTTGCGGCAAAGGGAAGAGCTTCACTTGCTACGTATAAAACTTTCATCTTATCATTCCTTTATCAGTTTTCACTTGTTTTCGGAGCGGTTGCAGAGGATGTCACATCCTCCGCCGCCGCGGTGGATGAAGTGGAGGGCTTTTTGGTTGTTGACGGCTTTACCGTCGTCGGTTTGGTCGTAGTTGTCGGCTTTGTCGTGGTCGGGGCGGCCGTTGTGGTCTCCGGTTCCGTCTCAACGCCCGAAACAATATATTCGCCCCTGATATTCTTGATGGGCTTCTTGAGAATCGGATCGGTCACATAGATAATCTTTGTGGTCCTCTCGCTCGTTGTCTGGGTTGTGGTTTCGGTGGTCGATTCGGTCGTCGTCCTGCCGTCCTTATCGGTTATGATAGTGACTTTTTCTTTCTTTGTAACCGGTTCGCCGTTTTCATTCGTTACCTGTTCACCGTTTTCATCCGTCACATTGACTACAGTCTCCGACTCGATGAAGTAGGTCACATCATCTTCGGTGGTTTCCTTCTTGGTGGTCGTTGTGGTCGGGTAGCGGTGATTCGAGGAATGCAGCGGTCTGGTGTAGGTTTCATCTACTTCGTAAAAGAAAACATTGCCTTCGTCATCTACTCCGCTTTTTGTTACCTTTGTTGTAACTACCTCGTAGTCAATTCCCTCCCGGGGCTCCGTTGTCGTCTCGGCAGGTTTGCCGATAACGCCGGTTTTCACGAGAACCACAATAAGCGCGAGCAGTGCGGCAAATGCCACTACAACTATCGTAATGATATTCTCTTTTTTTGCTTTTCCTGATGCCATTTGTCAGTTACCTCAGATGTTTATTCCCTTCCCGATATAAACCGGATAATTCTCCGCGCCGCAGAGCTTCTTGCGCGCTCCGATGGATACGTCTTTATCCGTAATTACAAATTCAACATCCGCATCTTCGCTGATGAAAGTATCCTGCATGATAATAGCGTTTTTGACCTTCGCGCCCTTCGAGACGGTTACGCCTCTGAAGAGGATGCTGTTTTCAACCTCGCCGTCAATCCTGCAGCCGTCCGCAATGAGTGAATTCTTAACGACCGAGTTTATGCCGTAAACGGCGGGAACTTTGTCGCTGGTCTTGGTATAGACGGGTTTGTCCGCCGGGAAAAGAGCTCTTCTGACATCGGGCTTGAGGAGGTCAAGATTAGCGTCATAGTATGATTTGAGATCCTCGATGACCTTCGCGTAGCCGTTGTGTCTGTAACCGTAAACCCTGAGATTGCCGCAGTTTTCGGAGAGGAACTGCTCGAAATCGGTAATTCTCTTGAGGCTCGCTTCGTGGAGCAGGCGCTCGAGCAGGGTGCGGTTGATAACCATCATCTTGAGCGAATTGCTGGAATCGTCGCCGAAGGGATCGGCATATCTGATTTCGCTGATTCTGCCGTAGGATTCAACTTCGTATTCCATTGCGCTTGCAAGCTGTGATTTTACGTTTCTCGCATAGGCGAGAGTGATTTCCGCATTTCTCTCGATATGGAATTCGAGCAGAGCGTCATAATCTATATCGCACACGACGTTGCAGTCTGTGATAAGCACATAATCCTTGCCGGAATCGCTGATATAGCCGATGCTGCCGAAGAGCGCGTCAATCTTGCCCTTGAATACGCCGGTATCGGGATGATTGAACGGGGGCAGGATGGTAAGACCGTCTCTCTTGCGGGCGAGATCCCACGCCTTGCCGTTGCCTATATGGTCCATGAGCGAGCGGTAATTGCTGTTTGTGAGGATTCCAACCTGCGGAATGCCCGCGTTTACCATATTTGAAAGCTGAAAATCTATGAGGCGGTAACGGCCCGCAAACGGGACCGAGCCCATAGTCCTGTGTGAAGTGACCTGGGGGATTACTTCATCATAGGCGTTTGAAAAGATTATTCCGAGAACATTCTTTGCTGCCATTATGCTTCGCCTCCCATATCGGTATCAACCATTGCCTTCGGGGCAACTTTTACATCCTTGCCGATTTTAATGCCGTTTCCGATAACGGCCACGCCCCAGTCTTCAATGTTTTCCATTTCCTCGGGGCTTCTGCCGACTGTCGCGCCCTCTTCGATAACCGTATTCTCTGCGACTATCGAATACTGCACCGTCGCGCCTTTTTTGATGACTGTGCCGGGCATGATTATCGAATACTTGACGTTTGCGCCCTCTTCGACTTTAACATTTGCGAAGAGCACCGAGAAATCTATGCTGCCGTCAATCTCACAGCCCTCGGTAATCATCGAATTCTCAATCTTCGCGTTTTCGCCCACATAGTGAGGCGGAGCGACGGGAGATCTCGAATAAATCTTCCAGCTGTCGTCATCGAGGTCGAGGTCAACCTTCGGATTGAGAAGGTCGAGGTTTGAATCCCAGAGGGAGTCGATTGTTCCGACATCCTTCCAGTATCCGTCAAACTGATAGGCGAACATTCTCTCGCCCGCCTGATGCATCGCGGGGATGACATCGTGGCCGAAGTCGTTGCCCGAATTCTCGTTTGCCTCGTCGTCTATGAGATACTGACGCAGCTTTTTCCAGTTGAATATATAAATGCCCATAGAGGCCTTGTTGCTTCTGGGATTTGCCGGCTTCTCCTCGAATTCGGAGATTGAGCCGTCGTCATTGACTATCATCAGTCCGAAGCGGCTTGCCTCCTCCCAGGGAACCTCGATCATCGCGATAGTGCAGTCCGCGCGGTTCTGCTTATGATAATCGAGCATCTTTGAATAATCCATCTTGTAAATATGGTCGCCCGAAAGAATCAGGACATACTCGGGATCGTATCTCTCGATGAATTTGATATTCTGATAAATCGAATTTGCGGTGCCCTTATACCATTCGGTGCCCTTTATCTGCTGATAGGGGGAGAGAATGTGAACGCCGCCGTCCGCTCTGTCGAGATCCCAGGGCTGACCGTTTCCGATATAGTCATTGAGCACGAGCGGCTGATACTGGGTGAGCACGCCGACCGTGTGGATTCCCGAATTTACGCAGTTTGACAGCGGGAAATCTATTATTCTGTATTTTCCGCCGTAGGGAACTGCGGGTTTTGCGATATTCTTTGTGAGAATACCGAGGCGGCTTCCCTGACCGCCGGCCAGCAACATGGCTATGCATTCCTGTTTCCTTGCCATCTTATTTATCCTCCTTAACGGTTTTCTTCTTTGCCGTGTTCTTTATGTAGAGACAGCTGAGGC
This sequence comes from Oscillospiraceae bacterium, assembly GCA_902792905.1. Lineage (GTDB taxonomy): Bacteria > Bacillota > Clostridia > Oscillospirales > Acutalibacteraceae > CAG-177. Next base: position 20,460 of record CADBBH010000008.1, on the reverse strand, counting down.
CCTCAATATCGAGCTCAATGCTGTAATCGAAGCCGTGCATCGGCGCTTTCTTTGCCCTGACGGATGCTTTGGTGCTCTCGTCCCTGCCGCCGTAAGCGGGAGAGGCGGAGGAGAATACGGGCTTATAGCTGCCCGCTTTGGGAACTCCGATTCTGTATCCCTTTCTCGTAACGCCTGTGAAATTGCAGACCGTGATAATCTCGTTGCCTTCTTTATCTCTGCGCAGATAGGCGACCACTGAATTGTCACAGTCGTCGCTGACTATCCAGCTGAAGCCGTCCCAGCTGTAGTCATCCTCCCAGAGCGGGGGATTCGCGAGATAGAATTTATTGAGATCTGCGGTGTATTGCCTGAGCTGCCTGTGCGCGTCGTAATCGAGAAGCATCCAGTCAAGCTGCTGCTTATAGTTCCATTCGATGAACTGGCCGAATTCGCTGCCCATGAAGAGAAGCTTCTTGCCCGGGTGAGACATCATATAGCCGAGGAACGAGCGCACGCCCGCGAATTTTTCCTCATATGTGCCGGGCATCTTGTTTATCAGCGAGCACTTGCCGTGAACGACCTCGTCGTGCGAAATCGGGAGCACGAAATTCTCGCTGAAAGCGTAGAAGAACGAGAAGGTCAGGCAGTCGTGATTGAATTTGCGGAATATGCCGTCGAGCGAGAAGTAGCGAAGGCAGTCGTTCATCCAGCCCATGTTCCATTTGAAATTGAAGCCGAGACCGCCGCTGTAGGTCGGCTTGGAGACCATAGGCCAGGCGGTGCTCTCCTCGGCAATCATCATAACGTCGCCGTGCTCGCGGAAGATGGATTCGTTGAGCTTTCTCAGGAACGCTACCGCTTCAAGATTCTCCCTGCCGCCGTAAGTGTTCGCTATCCACTGGCCGTCGTTTCTGCCGTAATCGAGATAGAGCATTGAGGCGACGGCATCAACTCTCAGGCCGTCAATGTGATATTTTTCAATCCAGAACATCGCGCTCGAAACGAGGAAACTCTGGACCTCATTCTTGCCGTAGTCAAAAACTCTTGTTCCCCACTGGAAGTGTTCGCCCTTGCGCAGGTCCTCGTATTCATAGCACTTCGAGCCGTCGAATTCATAGAGGCCGAAGGCGTCCTTCGGGAAGTGGGCGGGGACCCAGTCGAGAATAACGCCGATGCCCGCCTTGTGGGCGGTGTTTACGAAATAGGCGAAATCCTCGGGAGTGCCGTAGCGGGAGGTCGGTGCGAAATAGCCCGTAACCTGATAGCCCCAGCTGCCGTCGAAGGGATGCTCCATGACCGGCATCAGCTCGATGTGGGTGTAGCCCATATCTTTGACATAGGGAATCAGGCGGTCGGCAAGCTCTCTGTATGAGAGGGGGTTGCCGTCATCATATACCTGCCAGGAGCCCGCGTGGACTTCATAGATATTGACGGGCGAAGAGTAGATATCGGATTCCTTTCTCTTTTTGAGCCAGGCCTTGTCGCTCCATTTGAAATCGAGCGAGGGATAATACTTTGAAGCGGTGCCCGGCCTTGTCTCCGCGTGGAAGGCGTAGGGATCGGCCTTGTGGAAAGTTCTGCCGTCCGGCGCGGTAATCAGATACTTGTAGCTGTCATAGACATTGACAACCGGCACGTGGCATTCCCAGACTCCGCCGCTGATTTTTGACATCGGATTCGCGCTCGCGTCCCAGCCGTTGAAATCGCCGGTCAGGCTCACGCTCACGGCCGAGGGTGCCCATACCCTGAATACAACTCCGCCGTTTTCCGAAGGATGCGATCCGAGGAATTCGTATGCCTTGGCATTCGTTCCCTGGTGGAAGAGGTAGAGAGGTATGTTATTCTCGTATGACATTGAACTGCCCCCTTGATTATATATAAATAAAGTATAAATATTCACAGTAAATTATAACAACATATTATGAACATTTCAAGTTGAACTGAAAGGTTTACTTAACAAATTTAATTTATAAAATTTAATTAAAATAACTAAAAATTATTACAAGTCGGTAACATAGATTGACAAAGACATTGTGCTTTGTTACTATTGCCATAATAGGGGAATATGTGCCCGCAAGGGTCTCTCTTCAATCCCCGGTTATGATTTCAGCTTCCCAAAAGGAGTGATTATATTGATTAGTTCCGATAATCTCTGCATGGGCTGTATGCACGAGATAGGCGAGGAAAAGAAATGCCCGTACTGCGGCTATCACGCCGATACGGTTCAGGGCGCTCCTTATTTGCCTGTCCGCACGGTCATAGGCAACAGATACCTTGTCGGCAAGGTCGTTGATTACAACGGCGAAGGCGCTACCTATATCGGCTGGGATCTCATGGAGAAAAAAGCCGTCAACATCAGGGAATTCATGCCTTCGGCAATCACCGCGAGGTCCGATTTGAATCTGTCTCTTCAGGTGCGTCTCGGCTCCGAGGCGACCTACGCCGAGCTGCGCCGCAGCTTTGAGGAATTATGGGGAAAGCTCGCGAAACTCAGCGGACTTTCCGCGCTGATAAATGTCACGGACGTGATTGAGGATAACAGCACCTCATATGCGGTTTACGATCATTTTGACGGCATCTCCCTTCAGGATTTTCTGCTCAGGAGCAAAACCGGATACATCACCTGGGAGAAGGCGCGCCAGCTTCTTATGCCGACGCTCTCAACCCTCGGAACTCTTCACTCGAACGGCATAATTCACAGAGGCATTTCTCCCTCGACGCTTGTCATCGGCGAAGACGGAAAAATCAAAATCACGGGCTTCTCAATCGGCGATGTCAGGACTGTCGGCAGCCGCCTGAATCCCCAGATTTTCGATGGTTATGCCGCCGTTGAGCAGTATGGATTCGATGTCCGTCAGGGACCGTGGACCGATATATATTCCTTCACTGCCGTCCTTTACAGAACTCTTATCGGAAGCAATCCGATTTCGGCAAAAGAGAGGATGGCGAACGACCGCCTGATGGTGCCCGGCAAATTTGCCGAAGCCCTTCCCGCATACGTTATCAACGGTCTTATCAACGGCCTTCAGATACTTCCGCAGGACAGAACGAAGACCGTAGAGCAGCTCAGAGCGGAGCTCTCCGCTTCGCCTGCGGCCACAGCCGTCAGCACGAATTACGGCAAGGATTCACCCGCCCCGACAATTCCGAACAAGAGCCCGCAGACTCCCGTTTCGAATAAACCTCCCAAGAAGGAGAAGAGTTCCGCGGCGATTTTCTTCATCGCCCTTGCGAGCGTCCTTGTCATAGGCGCGGTTGCACTCGGAATACTGCTCGTATCCCTTGACAAATCGGGAAAAATCAACCTCAGGAATCCGGGCCAGACCACAACCGAAGAGCAGACTCAGGTCGAGCAGGTCAAGGTACCCGATTTCTCGGTTTCGAATTACGACAGTGTTCAGGCGAATCCCGTTTTCAATAAGAATTTCAAGATAACCGCGAATGAAGTGTTCAACGCTGAGCTTCCGAAGGGAACGATAATTTCGCAGTCCGTTCCGCCCGATACGATGGTTCCCAAGGGCTCATCGATAGTCCTGACCGTCAGCAAGGGAGCCGAATTGATAGTTCTCCCGAATGTGGTCGGCAAGAAATATGATGAAGCATACGACCAGCTCACAAGTCTCGGTTTCGTGGTTGAAAGAATGGATGTTACGCAGAGCGGCTGGTATTCCGATGAAGAGGTTATCGAGATGTCGCTGACCGAGAATCAGGAATATGATATGGGAACTCCCGTCACCCTCAAGGTCTTTACGCAGCAGGTGACCGAGGAATTCTCCTCGAGAAGAAGCTATACCAATCCCTATTCAACCACTTCGGCTCAGCCCGAATCCACCACGGCATATACAACCACCGTGCCCGCTTCACAGACGCCGTCAATATCGGCACCGGCAGAGAACAACTGAAAAACAGACAGCAAAAAGAGCAGCCCGTTGGGACTGCTCTCTTTTTATCAAATTTAATTATCGGTGTTTATCCGTTATAGGTGTAACCTTTGATAAAGTATTCGCTTGTGATGCTTCCGCCGGCGGCTGTGTCGATGTCGCCGAAGACCGTGAAGGAATTGCCGTTTGCCAGCGCGGCGGTCGCCACATCGCGTTGCTCACCGCCGAAATTTATCATTTCCGCTTTTGCGAGGGAAGAATCAATCACTTCGGCAAAGGCGTCATAATCGCCTTGATTGGAAAGCCCTTCGGGGTAGGTGAATTCGCCGTCTTCCGATTCGGAATAGCCGGTGAGAAGCCAGCCGCCGCTGAGCTTCGCAATATCGCGGAGATAGTCACTGGAAGTGCCCTTGAGAAGTCTTGCCTTGGTGAGGTTTCCGTAGCTTCCGATTGAAGCGATGACAATATCGCTTCCTCCGCTGATAAACAGCCCGCTCAGAGTGCCGGACTGCACGACCATACCTGAAGAATTATGGCTGAAATTGCCGCCTGCCAGGCATCCGCCGTTTCCGTCGGCTGCGACGCAGTCAAAGTAATCGCGGCTGTTGGTCGAGAGCACGCATTTCCATTTCATCAGGCCATTGCCGTCATATTTTATTATGACGTTATCGACGTTGTTGGCGAATTTTCCGCTGAAGCCGGCAAAATCTCCGTCGGCGCAGGAGGAGGATATATCTGCAAATATATTTCCCGATGAATCGGTGTCAATATCCACAACGCTTGAAACGCCGCTGCCTCCGAGATATCTGCACCAGACTCTGTCGCCGTCGGCATTGAATTTCATCAGCACTGCGCAGAAGTATCCGTAATCGGGGATGCCGTCAAAATCGTGGGTGGTCGAGTTGGTATAACCGCCGGCAACGAAACCGCCGTCCGGAGTGGAGGCGATGCAGTTGATATAGTCGCTGCCCTCGCCGTAAATCCTCTTTGTCCACACTTTATTGAAATCGGAATCGTATTTCTCGATGAAAGCGTAGTTTGAGCCTGCGGTCTCGGAAATCGGGGAATAACCGCAGAGCACAACGCCCGAATCAGCCGAAGCGGCAATGCCGGTGAAGTGAAGTTCATTTGAATAATTGGAGATTTCGACCGCTTTCACGAGCGTGCCGTCGGATGAATGCTTTGAGAGAACGCTGCTGCTGTAGGTGCTTCCCTCATAGGAGCCCTTGATATTTGTGCCCTCGGCGATAACGTAAGTGAATTCTCCGCCCGCGGCCGCTCCCTGAACGTACAGATTCTCGCGAAGACGCTTATATTTCTGGTTCTGTGCCTGGATATATCCGTCGGCGCCGAGCTTGTTCAGCGCGTTTTTTGCGCCTGTGATTGATACGCCGCCTCCGGGAATCCTTGTGCGTATTGTTTCTGCGTCTTCATATATATATCCGACTGCCTTGTAAATCTTGTTTTCCGCCGCAGTATAGCCTGCGGGAAGATCTCTTGAAAAAGAATCGAAGCTCTGTGAGAAATTTTCCGTAATCGCGGACTGTGCTCCCTCGTAATTTATTTCGGGATAATCCTCGCTTATCAGGACCGGAGGAGCGTAATCGGTTTCACCGGCATCCTCCGCAGTGATTGTGCCGGGAGCCATCTCCGGTATTTCGGGAGAGCTTTTTTCTTTGCCGGGCAGAGATCCGAGGAATCCGCTTAAGGTCATGATAACGGACATCAGCGCGGCAAATACCGCTTTTATTAAATTGACAATCATATCCATACGGATTCACCTCACTTTCGTTTACGGAATAATACTACCATATTTATGCTGCTTTTTCAATAAAATAAATGTTAATTTTTATCTATAATACCACTTGCCCGTTATACTCTTTTATGATATTATAAACTGAATAATTTTGCGGACAGATATGTGAAGGAGTGATTGAATGCCTGATAATACGGTTCGCTGCATATCGGACGATGAGCTGCGCGCTTCGCTCGCGGAGTCTCTCAGGGGCAGAAATCTGAAGAAGGTGCTGCTTTTACCTCCCGATTATACCCGCCTTTACTCGGGCGCGGGAAAGATTACCGCGATTTATTATGACCTTCTGAAGGATTCCTGCGAGGTTGACATTATGCCTGCTCTCGGCACTCACGAGCCGATGACCGAAGAGGAGTGCAGAGCGTTTTTCGGCGAGGGAGTCCCGTTTGAAAAAATCATAGTTCACAACTGGCGCAGGGATATAGTCAAAATCGGCGAGGTTCCCGGCGAATTCGTCAGCGAAGTGTCGGAGGGGCTCGTCAGTGATAAAATCGATGTTGAGGTCAATAAACTGATAGTCGATAAATCCTATGATTTAATCATTTCGATAGGTCAGGTCGTGCCCCACGAAGTGGTCGGTATGGCGAATTACTCCAAGAATATCTTCGTCGGCTGCGGCGGCAGCAGCATGATAAATTCCTCTCACATGCTCGGCGCTTTCTACGGCATGGAGAGAATAATGGGCAGGGATTTCTCGCCCGTGCGAAAGGTCTTTGACTACGCGCAGGAGAATTTCCTCAGGGATGTTCCGCTGATGTTCGTGCTGACCGTTACAACCAACAAGGGCGATGAGACGCTGATTCACGGCCTGTATATCGGCAACAAGCGCGTGATATTCGAGCAGGCGGTGGAGCTCAGCCAACAGCTCAATCTCGTTCATGTGGATAAACCTTTCAGAAAGGTTGTCGTCTATCTCGATCCGAGAGAATTCAAGAGCACCTGGCTCGGCAACAAGGCGGTTTACAGAACGAGGATGGCGATTGCGGACGGCGGCGAGCTTATAATTCTCGCTCCGGGAGTTGCGAAATTCGGCGAGGATGCCGAAAACGACCGTCTCATACGCAAATACGGCTATGTCGGCAGGGAAAAGATTCTTGAGCTGACTGCCGCAAATGATGACTTAAAGGAAAATCTCTCGGTTGCCGCGCATCTGATTCACGGCTCGTCCGACGGCAGATTCTCAATCACCTACTGCACCGAAAAGCTCACGGGCGAGGAGGTCGGGGGAGCCGGCTTCGGATACGTTCCCTATGATGAAATCATCAAGAAATATGACCCCGCGAAGCTGACCGACGGCTATCATACCGTTGACGGCGAGGAAATATTCTATATAAGCAATCCCGCGCTCGGCTTGTGGACCGCGGATAAATAAAGGAGAAACACTATGAAAAAATCGGATATAGGTCTTATCGGACTTGCAGTTATGGGTGAAAACCTTGTAATGAATATGGAGAGCAAGGGCTTCACCGTATCGGTCTATAACAGAACAACATCCAAGGTTGAAAAATTCGTAAACGGCAGAGCGGCCGGCAAAAACATCGTCGGCGCGTATTCGCTCGAGGAGCTTGTCGCCTCGCTTGAGAAGCCCCGCAAGGTTATGATGATGATCAAGGCGGGCAAATCCGTTGACGATATGATTGAGCAGCTCATTCCTCTGCTTGAAGAGGGCGATATAATTATCGACGGCGGCAATTCGCACTTTCCCGACACAATCAGAAGAACCGAATACGTCGAGAGCAAAGGCCTTCTCTATATCGGTACAGGCGTTTCCGGCGGCGAGGAGGGCGCTCTCAAAGGTCCCTCAATGATGCCCGGCGGCTCGCCCCGCGCCTGGGAGGCGGTAAAGCCCATATTCCAGGGAATCTGCGCCAAGGTTGAGGACGGCACTCCCTGCTGCGACTGGGTCGGCGAAAACGGTGCGGGCCATTTCGTCAAGATGGTTCATAACGGCATTGAATACGGCGATATGCAGCTTATCTGCGAGGCTTACCAGCTCATGCGCGATCTGCTCGGTATGAGCGACGATGAAATGCACGAAGTGTTCGCAAAATGGAATGAGAGAGAGCTCGACAGCTACCTGATTGAAATCACAAGAGATATTCTCGCATATAAGGATGAGGACGGCTCGCCGATAGTCGAGAAAATCCTCGACACAGCCGGCCAGAAGGGTACCGGCAAATGGACCGGCATTGCCGCTCTCGATGAGGGCATCCCACTCACTCTTATCGCCGAGGCGGTATTCTCAAGATGCCTCAGCGCGATGAAAGAGGAGAGAGTCGGGGCTTCGAAGGTGCTCACCGGCCCCGTTCCCGAATTCAAGGGCGACAAAGCGCAGTTCATCGAGGATATAGAGAATGCGCTCTTTGCCGCGAAGATAGTCTCCTATGCGCAGGGCTATACCCTTATGCGCTCCGCCGCGAAGACCTACGGCTGGAATCTCAACTACGGCGGTATCGCTCTCATGTGGAGAGGCGGCTGCATAATCAGAAGCGTCTTCCTCGGCAAAATCAAGGAAGCGTATGACAATAATCCTCAGCTTACAAACCTGCTGCTCGATCCCTATTTCAAGGGAGTTATGGATAAGGCTCAGGCGGGCTGGAGAAGAGTCTGCGCCGCCGCGATTTCAAACGGCATTCCTCTGCCCGCAATGACAGCCGCGCTCAATTACTATGACGGTTACCGCTGCGAGCGCCTTCCCCAGAATCTCCTTCAGGCTCAGCGCGATTATTTCGGAGCGCACACCTATGAGAGAATTGACAGACCCAGAGGCGAATTCTTCCACACCAACTGGACCGGCGAAGGCGGGGATACATCCGCCGAGCAGTACAATGCTTAAGTAATATTCCCGATTATTAAAAACGGAGCTGAAATATTATGAAAATCAAAGAAAACTATACCTGGGCAATGGTAGTCCCGACCAGCATGGGCGTGAGAATCTGCCCCGCGGAGGGTCAGACCGTAGCGTCATCAAATCTTTTCAGAATGCAGGCGACTTCGGCGGAAACCAACGTAGCTTCGGTATCATCCTATCTCGGCTTGCCCGTTAAAGTGCTGACCACATTTGTAAAAGACGGCCAGATTGCCTCCTTTATCAAGCAGGATCTGCGTGCGAGAGGAATGGTATTCGAGGGCAAGGATGTCGATAAGGGCGGCCCCTGGGGCTACCGTCACCAATTCAATATAGCGGACAGCGGCTGCGGCTCAAGAGGGCCGAGAGTCGAGAATGACCGAGCCGGAGAAGTCGGCAGAACACTGAATATCAACGATTTTGATATCGAGCGCATTTTCGGTACCGAGGGCGTTGCCGTGCTTCATCTCTCGGGCCTTATCGCCGCGCTCTCTCCCGATACGGGCAGATTCTGCCTCGAACTCGCGAGAGCCGCTAAGAAATACGGAACCCTCATTTCGTTTGACCTCAATTACCGTGCCACCTTCTGGAAGGGCAGGGAGCAGGAACTCAGTGAAATCTTCTCTGAAATCGCGGGCGCCGCGGATGTTCTCGTTGGTAACGAGGAGGATTTCCAGCTCTGCCTCGGAATTCAGGGCCCCGAAGCCGGCGGCAAGGATATCGGAGCAAAGATAGATTCCTTCAAAGAAATGATTTCGAGAGTCAAGGCGGCCTATCCCAACGCAAAGGTATTTGCCACGACTCTGCGCCAGGTTGTCAACGCCAACACCCATCTCTGGGGCGCCATTATGCTCGCGGGTGACGAATGGTTCACCGTCGAGCCCAGAGAAATAAGGGTTCTCGACCGTATCGGCGGCGGCGACGGCTTCGTAGGCGGTCTGCTCTACGCCATTATCAAGGGCTGGGAGAGCGCGAGATGGATTGAATTCGGCTGGGCAAGCGGAGCGCTCGCTACCACCTTCCTGACCGACTACGCGCAACCTGCTGATGAGGATATGATATGGTCGGTATGGAGCGGAAACGCCAGAGTGAAGAGATAATGGAAAAATCACACGATATAATCAAAAAGCTTGACAGGCCCGTTCTCACGAAGGCGGATGTTCCTTATCCGGCGGAGCTTGTTTTCAACGCGGGCGTATGCAAACTTGACGGCAGATACGTCATGGTTTTCCGCAATGATTACGGCGCGTTTGACGGAAAAAAGTTCGAGGGCACAAGCCTCGGCGTCGCCTTCAGCGATGACGGCATAAAGTGGGATGTCAGTGAAAAACTTCTCTCGCTTTGCGGCGAAAACCCCGAAATAAAGAGGATTTACGACCCGCGCCTGACCGCGATTGAAGATGAAATCTTCATCTGCTTTGCCTGCGATACTTATCACGGGCTGATGGGCGGAGTCGGCAGGCTTCACGGTTTCAGTGAAATCGAGATTCTGTCCCTTCTGCCTCCCGATAACCGGAATCTGGCCCTCTTCCCCGAAAAGGTGAACGGCAATTATGTGCTCCTTGAGCGCCCGATGCCCGTCTATTCAAGGGGAAAAGACAGATTCGATATGTGGGTCTGCGAGAGTCCCGACCTGATTCACTGGGGCAACCACAGGCTGATTATGGGCGTTGAGGATGTTGCGTATGCCGATAACAAAATCGGCCCCGCCGCCCCTCCGGTAAAAACCGAAAAGGGCTGGCTCACGCTCTTCCACGCTGTTGAAATCGACCCCTCAAGAGGCAAAAACGGCTGGGAGGATAAATGGCAGAAAATTTACAGGGCGGGCATAATGCTGCTCGACCTTGAGAATCCGTGCGCAATCATCGGCAAATGCGATGAGCCGCTGATAGTCTGCGACAGGGATTACGAGCTTGATAACGGCTTCCGCAGGGATGTAATCTTCCCCGGCGGCATGATTCTTGAAGACAGCGGCGAGGTTAAGATTTATTACGGCGCGTCCGATACCGTCGAATGCCTCGCGACAGCGGATGTCAATGACCTTATTTCAATCTGTAAATAATCAATTCACAATATACAAGGAGTGATCTACCCGTATGGGACCTGGCTTACAAATCGCGCTTAAACTTCTGATACTGCTTCTGCTTATTATCATCAACGCGTTTTTCGCGATGAGCGAAATTGCAATTATTTCCCTCAACGATACCAAGATACGCCATCTCGCCGAAGAGGGAGATAAAAAGGCGAAGCAGATTGTAAAACTTACGGAAAACTCGAGTGCTTTTCTCTCAACTATCCAGATAGGCGTCACGCTCGCCGGCTTTCTGACCTCGGCTTCGGCTTCGCAGAATTTTGCGACCCTGCTGACCGGTAAGATTGCCGCAATTCCCGGCAACCCTGTCCCTGTCGGGGTAATCTCCGCGCTTTCCGTAGTCGTGATAACGATAATCATGTCCTATTTTTCGCTTGTTCTCGGCGAACTCGCGCCAAAGAGAATCGCGATGCAGATACCCGAAAAGGTGTCGTATAAAGTGGTCGGCATCCTTCTCGGCTTCTCAAAAATCACAAAACCGTTTGTAAAATTTCTCTCCCTCTCCACGAACGGAGTGGTCCGCCTTTTCGGTTTCGACCCGAATGCCGACGAGGAGAATGTGACCGAAGAGGAAATCCGCATGATGGTTGACGCCGGCGAGGAAAAGGGCGTTATAGAGAACGCGCAGGCGGAGATGATTGACAATATCTTTGAGTTTGATGACCTCGACGCGGGCGACATTATGACCCACAGAACCGAAATGACCGCCATCGAGATTACGAAATCTCTCGAAGAGGTAGCGGAGCTCTGCGTCGAAAACGGTTATTCGAGAATTCCCGTATTTGAAGGCGATCAGGATAATATAGTCGGCGTGCTCTATGCGAAGGATCTGCTCAAATATGTCGGCAGGGCAATGCCGAAAAATCTGACAATAAAGACCGTAATGCGCAAGCCCCTCTATGTTGCCGAGACCCAGCCCTGTCAGGATGTTTTCAAGGCGATGACAGAGAGCCGCACCCAGTTTGCCGTGGTTGTTGACGAATACGGCGGAACTGCGGGCATAGTCACTCTTGAGGATCTGATTGAGAGCATAGTCGGCAATATCCGCGACGAATACGATGAGGAAGAGGAAGAAATCAACCGCATTGACGATACCACCTTCACAGTTGACGGCACCATTGATATCGACGAGGTCGATGAGCTTGTCGGAGTCGATATTCCCGAGGGCGATTACGATACTCTCGCGGGCTTTGTCATCAGTATTCTCGGATATCTTCCGGGCGAGGATGCCGAGCTTCCGATTGAAACTCAGTATGAGAATCTCAGATTCACTATCCTCTCGATGGATGAGCGCAGGATTGATAAAATCAAAATCGAAATCCTCCCCGTTGAAAATGAAGACGACGAAGAGGAAGACAATTAACTATATATTGAGTATTATTCCCGCTTTAACAGATTTGATAACAAAATACAGATTATTTTTTAACAAATTGTTGACAGTATTATAAAAAGATGATACAATAATTTTCACAAGTGCAACTTCTGAGTTGCAAATATCTTACAAAGGAAGTAACAAAATGAAAAAGGTTCTTTCAGTATTTTTTGCAGTTCTTTTCGTTTTATCAGCAATGTCCGTTATGGCAAGCGCATGGGAGACCAAGTGCCCCTACTGCGATGAGACCTTCACCACCGAAGCTGCTTACGCAGAGCACATGAAGACCTATAACTTCACCAACGGCCACTATGTAACCTGCCCCTATACCGGCGATGATTACAAAGACGGCGGCTGCAACGAGAAGTTCGCAACCAAAGACGCTTATGATCTTCACGTTGCAAATTGCCCGCACAACGGCGATTACAGCACCATCGGCTATCTCAAGTATTATGGCGGCAAGCTTGTTGACGCTGTTAAGGGTATCGCATGGGGCGACGTTCTCGGCGGTCTCGTAAATATCGTCAAGGCTCTCTTCAAGGCTGTTGATTTCGGCGAAATCGTAGCTCTCGGCAAGACCATCATCGGTGCTGTCAAAGGCTGATAATTCTTAATATAACAATACTGCCGCATCGCTCAGGCGATGCGGCTTTATTATCCGGAGCGCAATATTTCTCTTGATTTTTTTTTGCTTATATGTTATTATTACCCGGCAAAGATATGCAGGGTTAGTATATCGGTAATACGGACGCTTCCCAAGCCTCAGCGGCGGGTTCGACTCCCGTACCCTGCTCCAGATAAAACTCCGCCGCCGGCGGAGTTTTATATTGTCTCCTTTTTGTTACCCCGCGTGTGATAATATACAGATGTAAAGAAAATGTTTGGAAGAGGTATAACATGAAGAAAGCATCAATGATTCTCCTTTCCCTTTTGCTGGCGCTGACTTTAGCGGCAACACTGCCCGCTCAGGTATTTGCGGACTCTCTCCCCGAATATATCAGCGAAGTAAAAATAGGTATGGGAAAGAAAGCGTCAGGCGCAAAATCCGCGCTTGACGGATATAAGATCCTCTCGGATTCCAAGGGCAACCCCATTGACCTCAATGACAATGCAGGCGGAGGATGGGGTTCCAAAGGCGAAAAGGTTGTTTATCTCGGCTACAAGACAACAACCGACAGAAAAGAGGCCGTCACCGACCTTGCGCTTATGAATATGAAGGGCGGTTATTCCGTTAAGGATTATGAAGCGCTGATGGATGGTCAGCTGAAGAGTCAGATTATCCCGTTCATCGAGGATTTCCAGGCCGCGATTGATGAATACAGAATCAACTGCCGTACCGGCAACTCATCGGCTTATCAGCGTGCGAACTACATCCGCGATATACTCAACAAATATATCGATGACGATACCGGAAAAGGCCTCGGAGATCTGCTCCTCAAGAAGACGAGTTATGAACTCGGCAAAGAAGCTTATAACAAGCTCTCCGAAGCTGAGAAGGCAAAGACTGATCTGGTGAAAGAGAGCCGTAAGGCATACGACGCGCTTTCCTCCGCCGAAAAGAAGGAGCACGCGGATATTCTTACAATCCTCGCCCAGTCAAACGGCAAGGCCACCTTTATGATAGAAAACCTCATTACCAGAGCCGCCGACCCGTGGAGCAACACCTGGATTGAGCGCCTGTTCGATTTCGAGTCATACGGGAATTTCATGGATCTGATGTCTGAGGATATGGAACTGCTTCCGAGCGAAACGGAATCCGAACTTGCGAGACTTTATGAGGACGATGCCAAGAAACTTCTCAATATGTGGGAAGGCCTTCGCAGTGAGCTTGCGAACTATGATGAATACAAAGAATTCGTCGATAAATATGACACCGAAAAGCTTGACAAAGCCGATGAGCAGATGGAAGAATTCAAGAATCTCGACGATAATGCAACCGAAGAAGAGATTGACAACGCTTATGAGGGCTATGCACAGGCGATGGATACAGCCGCTCAGCTGACCAAAGCGCTTAAAATGATTTTTATCCATGATTTCCTTGATGAGTGGAATTACGAAGACGGCACCCTGCTCGATTTTTTCCTTACCGAAACAGAGGAAATCGAGAGCGATATTACCGTGCTCTATCCAGTTGTCGCCTCGTTCAGCGACGGGCAGAGAGCAGGACTTGAATTTGTTTCCCTCGATGAGTTTATAATGATTGCGGCCGCCAAGCCCGAAGCTTACAGCGATTCCGCCATTGAAGAGCTTGAAGAAGTTTCGATTTACGAAGATATTGACCGCAATATTTATAAAAAAGGCGGCGTTGCGCTCACAAGCGATGCCCTGCGTTCCGATGTTACCGAGCAGTTCAAGCCCCAAAGCGCCTCGCTCAGCGGCCTGACAATTGCCGCCATAGTCATTACCGGCGTCACTGCTTTTGCGGCCATTGGCAGCGGTATCGGAATCAAGGTTTATTCTTCCTTAAGCGAACGCGCCAGATACGCTATAGTTTACAACACCCCCGACGCAGGGAGATTTATGCGTTCGCGCGCAGTTGTTTCAAACGGCAATTACAGCGTTGAAACCCGATATCTGGATGCAACTTATGCTTCGCGTTCCACTATGTGCAAGTATCTTACCGTCGGCTTCAGCGTCGCGGCCGTCATTCTTGCCGGTATAACCACTTATCTTGCATACCGCGATATGGTCAATCACTATAAGGTCGATTTCACTCCTATTCCCCAATATATGGTTGACGAAAAGGATATTACGGCATTTAATGAAAAAGGTGAAAAGATAGTCATCAAGAATCAGTCCGCATTCTATAAAGCTGTTGAATGCAACAGAACAAGCTCGGATGAGTTCTACAAGAATCTCGGCACCTGCGCGGATATGAACGGCGATGTCGGTCAGCAGTGGCTCGCCCTATATGCTCAGAAGAGCGAAGCCGAGGCGCCGATTCTCGCAAATTCCCTGCTTGTAAAAGTCAAGGATACCAATATCCCGGCAGGATACACGACAGGAATCCATATGTTCGGCACGAAATCCGCGGCAAATCTCAACAGCGAACTCTATGACTGGAATAAGAGCGCTCCGAGCATTATGGTCTATTTCAAGGTGGACACAGCGGCGAAATCAACTTCAACCGGCTCAAACTTCACCGCGGGCAATTTTGCCATCGCAGGCGTTGCCGGACTCGGAATAGGCGCGGTTGTAACTGCAGTTGCCTCTGCAGTCACAGGCAAAAAGAAGAGAGACGCGGCGGCATGATATACGCCTGATCCTCATTGATGTATAATCAAAAAATCTATTATATAAACGTAATTCAAGTAAAAGGAGAAGAATTATGAAAAAGATTATAGCAATTTTACTCTCATTGGCAGTTTTAGCGGGCCTCGCAGCCTGCGGCGCATCCAAGCAGTCCGAAGAGAACGCCCCCGCGGCATTCAAAGCAGGCGTCTGGGCAGTTATCGAAGACGGAAAAGAAACCGGCAAAACCTATACTTTTACCGACAGCATGAAGGAATGCGCTTATGATAACGGCGTTACCGGCATCGGATTCGATTATGAAATCCAGGGCGAAGATTATGTTTTCCATATGGGCGCCGTTGACGATAACACCATCGCGAACGTTATTTTTACCGATGATGAAAACTGCACCGTCGCGTGGGCAGACAGAGGCGTGACCGAAACTCTTAAATATATCGGTCAGGCAAAGGCGGATGAAGACAGCACCGATGCCCCCGCAGTTGAACGCAGAATGATTATCAACAACGAACCCTATGTAATCACGGCTGATGACGGATTCAACAACGCCGGCGTAACCGAGCTTATCTGCGACGCAACCGAGACTTATTCCTTCACTTCAAGCCATGACGATACCGAGTGGTCGGTTTATGTTCTTGATAAGAAATTTGAGGATGGCGCAAGATATCTTACCCAGGCTGAGAAAGCCGACCTCAAAGGCGACGGCAATCTTAAAATCGACGAGGGCAAATATATCTATATCGTCTGCAGCGAGAGTTCTTTCACAGCGGAAAAAGCATCCGGCGCTTCGCTTTCAATCAACTATGCGAGCTCAATCAGCGGCAATTATCAGGATTCCTATTCACAGAGAGCGTATGCTCATGTCATCGATAATACCGAAACCGTTGAAATCACCATAAGCTGGTCATCTTCTGCCACAGAGAGAACAGTTTGGGAAATGATTTGCACAAAAGACGGTAACAAGCTCAACTATACCGATTGCAAGAAATCCGATTTCACCAGCGATGAAAACGGTGAAGGCGAACCGGAAGTTGAATACGAAAACGGCAAGGGATATTTCACTGTAAAAGACGGCAAGCTCCTCTGGGACGGCGCCGCCGATGAAGAGTGCAGATCCTGCGTTTTTGAGAAATAAAACAGCAAACAAAAATGTTCAGCCGTCCGTTGGGCGGCTGGAATTTTTATATCATATATGCTATAATAATACCGAAGGGGTGATTTCATGAATGTGTTTTATGCCGCAAACCGTGAGCAGTGGCGTGAATGGCTTGCCGCGAATTTTGAAACAGAGAGCGAAATCCATCTTGTTTTCCCGACAAAGAGCTCGGGTGAGGAGGGCGTTTCATATAATGACGCTGTGGAGGAAGCGCTCTGCTTCGGCTGGATAGACGGCACTGCAGGCACACTCGATGAATATCATCATACCCGCCGCTTCACCCCACGGCGAAAGGGGAGCCCCTATTCGCGCCCGAATATTGAGCGCCTTATCTGGCTTGATTCCAAGGGGCTTATCCATCCTGAAATCAGGAAATCGGTTATTGATATAATAAACGCTCCTTTTGTTTTCCCGAAGGATATAATCGCGGCTCTGAAGAAAGATAAAACGGTCTGGAAGAATTATCAGTCCTTCACGCAGCCGTATAAAAGGATTCGCGTTGCATATATTGACGCGGCGAGAAAACGCCCCGCCGAATTTGAAAAACGCCTCGCGAATTTCATTGCGAAAACCCGCGAAAACAAGCTGATTACCGGATATGGCGGCGTTGAAAAATACTACGGAATAGAGAAGAAAGGGGAAGAATAATGAAAAAGACAATCTGCGCGATTGCCGCTCTGCTCACGGTCCTGCTGACCTTCGGCGGATGCGGAGGTTACGCTTCCCATTATAAAGCGGTCGGATTCGTTCACTCAAACGAAACGGAATCCGCGTTCATGAGCTTCTATGAATTTGAAGGCACAATGGTTTTCAAACTGAAGAATAAAGACGGCGGAGCGCTTGAATATTCAGCGAAACTCGGCAGCGGCGAAGCGGAGATTTCTTACGACTGCGGAAACGGTAAAACATCCCTCCGCCCGGTGAAACAGGGCGATGAGCTCGCCGGTACAACCGACCCGCTCCCCGCCGGGACAGTTTACATTATCGTAGAAACCGCAGAAAAATGCGGCAACGGGGATTTCAGGTTCGAAATCGATTAAACATTTCAAGCAGGATGTAATGAATCGTAAACAGCCTTTAATTTCATACCCTTACCGTAAGTGCCTTCGTTCATATTAAAGGTGTCAAAATCAGAAGCGATTACGTCGAAGGACACTTTGGGCTACCATCTTCATTGCAAAGCCGCTTAGGGATTACATTCCCCGCCACAAACGACTTATTGTAGGTCTTGACAAGCGGGCAAAGATTTGCTACACTTATGCTACTCCGACCGGATGAGTGACCTGCTGTCTTTTCTTCTTCTGAAGATTGACTGCTTGACGTCGAGGACCTGACGTGTTCAGGAAATTGACCAGCTTGAAGGTTGGACATTTCTATTCTAAGCGCATTATATCCGCGTATTTTGTTGTTGGTGCCATATTCTTCAACTGTTATCAAAATCGATATCGCCTATCTTAATGTTACGAAATGTTCCTGCTCGGTTTCGTATTTGTCTATGTCTCCGCGCTCGGAAAGGGGATTGATGTTTGGAAGGTCAATATTTTTAATTTTCCCTTGACTTTCCCGTTCAACCGTGATTACATTTAGTTGAGTAGAGTGTGAGGCGGGTTGATTACCGACACCTCTGCTAACAGCGACAGCTTTATTGCTGTCGCTTTTTTTGTTAAATGTCACGTCATATAGGATATTTTCGCCGTTTTGAATGGTGGGAACATTAATAACCGGATTCCCGGATGCAACCTCCGAGAAAAAACGCTTTATAATATGCCGGAATTCCTTTAATTATAAAAAACTCTTGATTTTTTTCCGATAGTGTGATATTATATCCGTGCCTTGGGGGTGTAGCTCACTTGGGAGAGCGCTTGAATGGCATTCAAGAGGTAAGGGGTTCGATCCCCCTCATCTCCACCAGGATCAGATAGTCCGTAAGTCCTTGTATATCAAGGATTTGCGGATTTTCTTTTTTGGCTGCCGTTCAAGCGCTCTCTGTGTCTGTACTGCAATTATTTTGCGTTTTACTGCAATTATTTTGAGTACATTATCTATTTAATTTTCCATAAAGAAACAGAAGATTTTTTATGAAGCAAACAATACATTGAGTTGGGCGATGGCATCGTCCTTATTTTTGGGCTGAACATGAAGATAATGCTCGGTGGTCTGAAGTTTGGTGTGTCCCGTCATTGCCATAATGGTTTCAATATCAACACCCTGCGACTGTAACTGCGAAACATAAGTATGTCTGCAGCAGTGAGGTGTAAGTATCCTTACTTCGCCAACCTCTTCCAGAGCTTCCTTAAACATGTATCGGAAAGTGCTTGGATTGATAAATGCCGTTTTTGTTCCGTACCAGCAATATTCTTTATCGGTATTCCGTAATTTGATTGCGTATTGACGGAGATTCATCGGCACGGGAATTGTCCGGTAACTTTCCCTGGTTTTTGTGGGACCGATAACGGCTGTTCCTTTCTGCATTACAACAGCTTGATGAACATCTATCTTGGAGCCGTCAAAAGCAATATGCTTCGGCTGTAACGCAAGCAATTCCTGCGTGCGCATCCCGGTTCCCAGCATAAGACGGATGCTCCAGCCAACGCGATCATCGGGCAGATATTTATTCATCCTGTAGATTTCTTCAGCAGTGAAGGAATCTTTTTTTGCTGCTTCTTCTTCACCCAGTTGCCTTGGCCGTCTGAGTTTATCAGCCAATGCAACGGGGTTTCTTCTTATCATTTCATTTGCTTCTGCTTTTCGGAAAATCTGAAAAAGCATACCCCGTATTTTTGAAGTGTAAGAAGAAGACCTTCCTTCCGCGGCCATTGATTTCAGCATTATTTCAATATCCAGCGCCTTGATTTCGCATATAGGAGTATCTTTGAAATAATCCTTGATTATTTTGAGAGTATATTTATAACTCTCATAGGTGGTCATTGTAACGGTTCCTTTGATATAGGCATACCACTTATCCGCCCATTTTGAAAAAGGTGTAAAGCCGTTAAGACCTTTAGTGCCGCTGCCAAATTCTTCAATGTAATCTTCGCCGATTCTTCTTGCTTCCTTTTTAGTATTAGCAAAAAAACTCTTGCGTATTGGCTGACCGTTTAAATCACGGCCTATCATAACTTGCCACTCCCAAGATCCGTTAGGGTGCTTTCTGTAATGACCCTCACCGTTGGGGCGGCGTTTTGCCATAGACATTGCTCCTTCCATATTGGTTTTGCATAATCCTGCCTATGTGCCGCATCTTGAATGGCGGCATATTTATTATAACATAATTACGGCAGAACTACAAGCATTTAGATTTAATCTGATATCGTATTCGTGTTTTTCAGCATCCATTCATTCAAATTATTTATCGTGACAAGTTTTCTGTTACCAATGTGCAGAGTGGGAAAAGATTCCGATGCAAGCAGATTATATGCCTGCGAAACCGATATTTTTAGGTATCTGGCTATATCCTTGGCGTTCATTACCTCTTGAATACCGTTGTTGGCGTTTTCGGTATTATTCATTTTCTCACCTCCATAGTGCGTATTTTATTAATGAAATTATACATTCTTTACCTTTCCGGGGTATATCTTTTGCCCCTGTGTGTATTTTGAGTTTTCTCCGCCTCGTTTTGCCTGACTCTCTCTTTATTCTTTTCAAGCTTTCCGAGCACGGATTCCTTTTTCTTCTCCGGCTGAGTGCTGTCGGACTGAATATCCATATCGTCAAGAACAGTTGAAACAATTCTGCTGATTCGATACATCTCTTTGTATTTATCGCTGTTCTTTTCGGGAACATCATCGCCGAATGATTTGTATTCAGCCTTGAGCCGGTCATATTTTGCTTCAAACGGCTCAATATTTGTCAGCGAATCGTAACCGCGGCTCTTTAGATATTTTTCGGTTTTACGGTATCTGTCAATCTGTTCCTTGTGGGTTTTGTAATAACCGTCTTTGAAAAATGATTTCAGATACTTGCCGTAAGTTTCCTCGGTATCATAAATATCCCTGAGCTTTACAATAATCTGTTTTGTGTCTTTCATCTCTTTGCGGATCTTTTCCTTTTTGTCTGCGGAATCTATT
>CADBBH010000007.1 GCA_902792905.1 Oscillospiraceae bacterium | reverse complement strand
ATCGCACTCCCGTAGGGGCGCGGGTCTCCGGTGGAGACCTCTGCCTTCGGCAGAAGCGCCGACCGAGCCGACAGGCGAGACCGGATATCATCCGCCCGCAAACAGGATATGCGGAGCATGAATACTGCAAATTAAACCTGCGATTCTTCGGCGTGCCGTCTCAGAATGACAATTTATAGTTTTATGAGTTCGCAGGGGCGCGGGTCTCCGTATTCCGCGCCGCGCGTCAGCAGTTGCGTACCCTCCGGAGCCGTATTGTAATAATTCTGTCAATTCTCACAAAACATTTTATATATATGTTATTTTTTTATTTTTTATTAATAAATTATTCAAACGGTTACAAAAAGTTACAAAAAAGGTTGACAAATATTACATTCTGTGATAATATTACTGGCGTAGGTTTTAGAAACTCTATTCAGAAAGGATTTGGTTCCAATGAAAAAGGTAATATCAATCGCACTTGCACTTGTAATCGCTCTTTCCTGCGCAGTTATGGCTTTCGCAGAGGCTACCACCAATGTAAACATCAATGGTGAAGGCTATGTTTGCCCCGATTGCAATAAAATATTCACCGACGCAGAAGAGTATAACGCTCATCTTGATGAGGAAGCCGCTGCAAAAGCTGCTCCCGTTCCGTTCTTTGATCTCACCGCTTCCGCTATAGTTGAGAGACTTCTCCACATCTTCCAGACCGAAGCAACATGGTGGGATGCAATCGAAGACATCATCATCAAGCTCATCGACCTCGTTGAGAACGGCATCACCGGCGGCACTGCTTCTCAGGCAGACGTTGCAGGCGCAATCAGCGATCTCGAAGCGAAAATCGCTTCTCTTCCCATTATAGGCGACATCCTTACCACCATCCACAACCTTATCACTTCTCTCAAGCAGAAGATTAAGGATCTCTATGCAGGCAACAAAGAGACCGTTATCGAAGAGACCGACGCTGCTCCCTCAGCTGACACCGGCTCCTCCTCAATCGGTATCGCAGCATTCGCAGCTATCTCAGTTGCAGCTGCAGCAGCTTATGTCTGCACCAAGAAAAAGGTTGCGTAAGTAAAGCTTAATAAGATTTCCGGTCCGCATCGGCGGGCCGGATTTTTTATTTCCGACGGTTTTTATCCGATTGTCTTTGAATTGATGTATTTACTGTTTGGTTTATTTTGTCATCCCGAGCGCAGCGAAGGACCGCAATAGAAGGCGTATTATCGGCAGGGACTGACACGGCTTCTCCTAAACCTGAGATTCTTCGGCGTGCCGCCTCAGAATGACAATTTATAGTTTTATGTGTTCGCAGGGGCGCGGGTCTCCGGTGGAGACCTCTGCCTTCGGCATTCTGCAAAAAAAACAGCGCATTATAATTATCGCACTCCCGTAGGGGCGGATACCATCCGCCCGCCACAAGAATATGCGGAGCATAAAACCGAATACTTACAATTACAAAACGCCTCCCGTTTACAATGTTCCGATAATAATACGCAATCAGAAAACCGACCTGCGTAAAGCGGGCGGATAATATCCGCCCCTACGGTCTCAGTATATTCAAAGCACTGCTTTTTGAGTAAACCGGGCAAACACAACACAGTTGTATGTGCGCGAAATTATAAAAACACTGCCTGTCATCCTGAGCGGAGCGAAGGACCGCAATAGAAGGCGCATTGTAATTATGCACTCCCGTAGGGGCGGATATCATCCGCCCGCAAACAGGATATGCGGAGCATGAATACTGCAAATTAACCTGCGATTCTTCGGCGTGCCGCCTCAGAATGACAGATTTTATTATGTTTTGTCATCCTGAGCGAAGCGAAGGACCGCAATAAAAGGCGCAATACAATTCAACAGACCGTCATCATAACATCATCATAAAATCCCGGCCGGAGCGCGGAGCTCTGACCGGGGCTGTTTTTATTTTATTCTGTTTTAACCGTGATTAACCGTAATCAGCCGGTGATTGAGAACCAGAGATCCTTGAAGAAGTTCACTATCGCGTCAATGATATTCTTGAACGCGAGGGCAATCCTATCAAATACGCTGCCGTTCTCGAGCAGCTCCGCGGCGTTCATCGTGTAGGTCTCATAGGAATCGAGATTGCTCTTATCGAGAGTGATTACGCGGAAGCCTCTGTTCTGATCGTTGTAGGAGTGGAAGGTGATGCCGGGCGAGGAGACGAGGTCGATGCCCTCATAGGGAACGATGTACGAATTGATATGGTCGTGGCCGAAGAATACGGCTTTGACATCGCCCTGCTCAACCATTGCGTCAAGCTCGGCGTAGCCGGGTTCAAATGCGGTGTGGGGCGGGCAGGGGGCTTCGCCCATCCAGTTGGTTTCCTTGTCAACATCATCGGGAAGAACCCAGTATTTTCCTTCGTGGGGAACGGCGCCATCGGTGTTTTTGTCAACCTCTTTGAGAGCTCTGTAAATCTGCGGGGGAACGATATGCTGGAACGCCATTGAGGGAACGGGCTCGCCGCCGTTTGCCTCTTTGAGCTCGTTTGATTTCTCAATATACCAGTTGACCTGCTCGGGCATTACATAGCCGTAGCCGCCGTAGGTATCGTCCAGATTGTAGTTGCCCGAATCAATGCACCAGAGATTGTAGGTGATTTTGTCGCTGTCCTCGGAGTCGAAAATCGGAACGTTGTAAGTGCCGGCGTTCATTGTTGATTTATCGCCGAGCTTCGCTTCGCAGACAACGCCCGCGCAGCCGATATAGCACTTATAGGATTCATACTGCTCAATCTGCTCAAGCTTGGTATAGGGGGTATTGTCGTCATCGTGATTGCCGAAGACGGCCGCTACGGGAACGCCGATTTCCTCGAACATATCCATTACGGATTTGAGTGCGGTCTTCGCGAGACCCTTTGTGCCGCAGGAATAGCCCGCGATATTGTCGCCGGTCAGGACGATGAGGTCGGGCTTGCTCTTCTCAACCGCGTTTTTGATTGCCGAAACGGCGAGATTTGAGAGCAGGGCGTCATCCTGGATGTCCGCCACCTGAAGAATTGTGAATTTTCCGTCTTCGCCGAAGGCGAGGTGAGCGTTTTCGGGGCGGGAAACATCAATATCCGCCGCAAAGCAGGGCAGGATAAACGCAAAAGTCAAAATGAGGCTCATAAACAGAGCTATGGTTTTTTTCATAGAGACAGTCTCCTTTCTTTTTTACATATCAATTATACGCCGATTTCCGCTGAAATCAAGCGGTTTCTATGTGAATTTTTTCGCCGGAGACCGCGTTTTTCCGTTTTATCGCAGGGTAATCATACTGCGTTTTTGCCGTTTTCCGCCTATGGGTGAGGGGCAATTCACGGCCGGCGAGAAAATCCGCCGGAGAATAACGCTGAAAAAAGGAGTGATTGAATCGGAAAACGGAATTGATATGGATGAGATTATCTCGGGGCTCAGGCACATTGCCTTCGGCTCGTCAGCCGACGCGATAAAGCTGCTGCTTCATTCGGACACGCTGACCGACAGGCAGATAAAAAAGCTCGACACCTTCAATATCGCCTCGATAAAGCAGACGGGCTCGTGCATATCCGAGATTAAATTCTTTGACCGCGGCAAGGCGATGGAAAAACTCGCTCGGCATCGAAATAACCGCAAACGGTTTCAGGGTCAAAAACGGCTCAACCCACGCTGTTTCGGGCATTACGCCGCTTCTCAACGAGGCGGGAACGGGCTATGTTTACCTCGCCTTCAGGGGTGTGAGCGCG
This sequence comes from Oscillospiraceae bacterium, assembly GCA_902792905.1. Classification (GTDB taxonomy): domain Bacteria; phylum Bacillota; class Clostridia; order Oscillospirales; family Acutalibacteraceae; genus CAG-177. The sequence continues at coordinate 143,922 of CADBBH010000007.1, read as the reverse complement.
TAAATGTGAATAGTTGTTCCCATATTAAACAAAATTTTTCTGAATCTGTTGTCATTTTAACCAAAAGGATTTTTGACAAAATACCTCAATTTGGCATAGAAAACGAAAATTTTCCAAATTGTTGACGAAACAAAAATTGATGATATAATTATTGCATAGGTTAATATCAACAATTTGAAACCATTATTATTCAGGAGATAATCTATGACCATTAAAGAAGTTACAGTTCAGAATCAGGTTGGTCTTCACGCCCGTCCGGCTACCTATTTCATCCAGAAGGCAAACGAATTCAAGGCATCCATCTGGGTTGAGAAGGATGAGCGCAAAGTCAACGCCAAGAGCCTTCTCGGCGTGCTTTCCCTCGGCATTATGGGCGACACCGGCATCCGCATCATCGCCAGCGGCGCTGACGAGGAGCAGGCAGTCAATGAGCTTGTCAAGCTTGTTGAATCGGGCTTTGCCGAGTAATTCTCCGGCGGCGTTTACCGCCGTATCCTTTTAATCACACTTCCCGTACCGCTCAGGCGGTGCGGGATTTTTGTCTGATTTATGATTTGCGGCGGCATCAGGCGGGGCGGAATCGCTCCGCTCATTTTTTGCTTTTTTCTGTTTTCGCTTGCAAAAACCGGCATAATGATATATTATTGAAATATACGGAGGCGATGCTATGTCAAGAAAGTTTATGGATAAGAATTTCCTGCTCTTCAATGAGCCGGCTGTAAAGATGTTTGAAGCGGCGGGCAAGATGCCGATTTTTGACTGGCACTGCCACCTGTCGCCCAAAGAAATCTATGAGAATAAGGCCGGCGCTGATCTCGCTCAGCTCTGGCTCGGCGGCGATCATTATAAATGGCGCGCGATGCGCTCGTGCGGCGTGAATGAAAAATTCATAACCGGCGACGCACCGGGATACGAGAAATTCAGGGCGTTTGCCGCCTGCATGCCGTATCTCATCGGAAACCCGATGTATCACTGGTGCCATCTTGAGCTTCAGAGATACTTTGATATTTACGATATTCTCAGCGAAGAGACTGCGGACATTATCTGGCAGAAGGCGAATGAAAAGATTGCCGCGGGCGGATTTTCACCGCGCGAGCTGATTGCAAAATCAAACGTCACTCACCTTTGCACGACCGACGACCCCGCCGATTCGCTTGAATATCATGAGCTTCTCGCGAAGGAGAATCTGCCTTTCAGAGTGCTTCCCGCCTTCAGGCCCGACAAGGCGCTGAGCATTGACCTGCCGTCGTTCACCGGCTGGCTCGCGGATATGGAAAACCGCGCAGGCAAAGGAATTGAGAGCTTCAAAGAGCTCTGCGATGTGCTGAAGGAGAGAATAGAATTCTTCGCCTCGCTCGGCTGCTGCGCGAGCGACCACGGTTTCTCGTATATACCCTATGAAACGGCGAGCGAAGATGAGCTCGATTCGATATTCAGAGCCGCGAAATCAGGCGCGGAGGTCTCAACGCAGGATGCCGACAGATACAAGACCGCCCTTCTGCGCTTCCTCGCGAAGGAATACGCTTCGCGCGGCTGGGTTATGGAGCTTCATATCGGCCCGATGCGCAACAACAACCGCAGAATGTTCGAAAAAATCGGCCCCGACACGGGCTATGATTCAATAGACGACCAGCTCGTGGCAAGGAAACTCTCGCGCTTCCTCGATTCTCTCGACTATGAGAATTCGCTGCCCAAGACGGTCATTTTCACGCTGAATCCCCGCGATAATTTCGTTTTCGGCTCGATGCTCGGCAACTTCCAGTCAGACGAGGCGCAGAGCAAGATTCAGTTCGGCTCCGCCTGGTGGTTCAATGACCATATCGACGGCATGCGCGAGCAGATGAAGGCGCTCGGCAACCTCGGAGCTCTCGGTAAATTCGTCGGAATGGTAACCGATTCGCGCTCCTTCCTCTCATACCCGAGGCACGAATATTTCCGCAGAATCGTCTGCAACCTGCTCGGCGAATTCGTTGAGGACGGCCTCTATCCCGATGATGAAAAGATGCTGAAAAAGCTCGCCGAAGACATCGCGTACAACAACGCGAAGGAGTATTTCGGAATTTAAAAACAAGGTGACGGGGACCAATATTATAACGAGTCAAACCTTATATAGCCCTCTCCACGAACGGAGAGGGTGGCACGGCGAACGCAGTGAGCCGTGACGGGTGTGGGCGATAAAAACGATTATTATGAAAGAAGAGAAGAAAAGAATTCTGACAGAAAGAGCACAGGAGCTTCGCAGGAACGCAACTCCCTGGGAGAACAAACTGTGGTATGAGTTTCTGCGGGATTATGAGATACCTGTTCACAGGCAGAGAGTCAGAGGTAGCTATATACTTGATTTTTATTGCAGCAAAGCAAAGCTGGCAATCGAGCTTGACGGTGGCGGTCATTATACAGATGATCAAAAAAAGCATGATGATGCACGCACGGCGGAACTGAATTCCAAAGGAATAGAAGTGATGCGGTTCTGCAATCTGGATATAGACACAAATTTCTATGAGGTGTGTTCTGCGATAGACAAGAGGATTAAAGAAAAAATCAAAGCGTGATTTTATCGCCCACACCCGCCGACTGCGTCGGCACCCTCTCCGTTCGTGGAGAGGGCCATAAGAGGATTTTGTTTATTATACTATGCTCCGCATATTCTGTTTATTACGCATACCAATAATTTTTGCAGCATACCATAATCCGATATTTGAACATCATAATCAAAAATCCAATTTCAAAGGAGTTAATTATATGGCACAGTATGTAATGGCACTCGACCAGGGCACAACCAGTTCCCGCGCTATCATTTTTGATAAAAAGGGCAACATCATCTGCAAGGCGCAGAATGAGTTCGAGCAGATTTATCCCGAGGCGGGCTGGGTTGAGCACGATCCTCTCGCGATTCTCTACAGCCAGTTTCAGGCGGTTTCGGGCTGCATTTCCTCGGGCGAAGTGAAGCCGAGCGAAATCGCGGCAATCGGCATCACAAACCAGCGCGAAACCACGATTCTCTGGGACAGACAGACCGGCAAGCCCGTCTATAACGCCATAGTCTGGCAGTGCCGCAGGACCGCGGACTACTGTGAAAAACTCAAGGAAGAGGGGCTCGGCGACTATATCAAGGAGAAGACCGGCCTTCTGATTGACGCATATTTCTCGGGCACCAAAATCAAGTGGATTCTCGACAACGTTCCCGAGGCGAGACGCCTTGCGGATATGGGCCGCCTGCTTTTCGGCACGGTCGAGACCTGGCTTATCTGGAATCTTACCGGCGGCAGCGTGCACGTAACCGATTATTCAAACGCTTCAAGAACAATGCTCTTTGACGTTGACAATCTCTGCTGGGACAAGACTCTCTGCGACAAGCTCGGTATTCCGATGTCGATTCTTCCCGAGCCTGTTCCCTCAAGCAAGATTTACGGCAGAGTCGCCAAGGGCATCCTCGGCCTCGAGGCCCTCGAAGGCATCCCCATCAGCGGCGCCATCGGCGACCAGCCCGCCGCCCTCTTCGGCCAGGCATGCTTTGAGCCCGGTCAGGCGAAGAACACTTACGGCACAGGCTGCTTCCTGCTTATGAATACAGGCGAAACCAGAGTCAAATCAAAGAACAACCTGCTCACGGGCGTTGCCTGGGGCATCGGCGACAAGGTCGAATACGCGATTGAGGGCTCGGCCTTCAACGCCGGCTCGGTCATCAAATGGCTGCGCGACGAGCTTCATCTGATTGATTCCGCCCGCCGCTGCGACGAGCTCGCGGAGAGCGTTCCCGACGCGAACGGCATCTATTTCGTGCCCGCATTCACGGGACTCGGCGCTCCCTACTGGGATATGTATGCGCGCGGCTGTATAGTCGGCCTGACCAGAGGCGTCAACAGGGCGCATATCGCGAGAAGCGTGCTTGAGGCGATTACCTATCAGATGACCGACCTTCTCGAGGCAATGAAGGCGGATTCGGGCATCGATTTCACGGAGCTGCGCGTTGACGGCGGCGCGAGCGTTTCGAATATTATGCTCCAGATTCAGGCTGATATGATCCGCTGCAACGTCAACAGGCCCAAGACCGTTGAAACCACGGCTCTCGGCGCCGCTTACCTCGCCGGTCTCGCGGTCGGCGTATGGGAGAGCAAGGAGGAAATCGAGAAGAACCGCCAGGTGGAGAGAATCTTTGAGCCGAAGATGGATGAGGCGAAGAGAAACGCTCTCTATGACGGCTGGAAGCGCGCGGTGGAGCGTTCCAAGGACTGGGCAAAATAAGAACCCGGCACAGGCAGGTCTTCACATTTAAGTGAAAAACAAACAGACAAATCAAAATGAAGAGCCCGCAGGATGAATTTCCTGCGGGTTTGAATTTTAATGATAATGAAAACCGTCAAGAGAAATTATTGTACTGTCTGTTTTCGGCGCCTTTTCCCGCTTGCCGTATCAACATACTGTCGTCGCTCGAAAATGCGCTGTTTTCATCTTAACTGTGAAGCCCTTGAAAAAGTGAAAAACAAACAGACAGAATAGTTATATTGCCCCGCGGATTCCCGTATCTGCGGGGATTTCTTTCGTTTCACATAATATTTAATATTTAATACTGTTTTTAGCGGTGGAGATTGCAAGTAATATTGCACTAACGAAACCGTCGATAATTGGTATAATTATACAATATTTATAATATTTATTACAGTTTAATAAAAATTATCTTGATTATCGTATTTTATTATAATATAATTACTGCGTAAATTTGTCGGGATTGGCTCGGCTAAGTCATTTTAAAGGAGGAAACAAAATGACAAGATTAAAGAAAGTCCTGAGCATTGTGCTTTGTCTCTCAATGCTTCTGGGCACGCTCACAGCGGGTTTGCTGTTTGCTTCGGCGGAGGATGAGGAGCCGTCGGCAGCGATACCCACATACGAAAAACTTGCTGAAGAAGCAGACGGAGGAGATTTCTTCTACGCCGGTTATGAAATAACCGAAAACGGAAAAGCTACAGACTATCTTCTTCCGGCAGGCGGAACTTTCCACGTAAAGTTCTTTGTCAAGACAAACAAAGACCTCTATCAGGGAAAATATTATTTCGCAATGACCAATTCTGCGCTGTTCAATACCAACGGCGGTAAAATCATGCCGACAGGCGGCCGTGTCAACGGACTGTCCACCAGCTGGACTCCGACCAAAAAGACCAGTACAAACTCCGGCTTTGTTACAGTCACGGGAGATGCTTCCGCAAGCAATATCTCCGGCTATCAGCCCGCAGAAATAGCCAACTGGGTCATTTTTGAAATCAATGATAAGACCAAGACAATCAAGAATACAGCTTCCGACAATCCTATCTGCGAATTTGATATTCAGCTTGAGGGCGGCGCCGGCGAATTTGAATTCATTCAGGTCCCCGAATCCTTCACCGCCGCGTCAGGCGAAAAGCTGACTCAGGGCTATCAGTGCATCGGCGGAACAAATACTACCAATAATATTCCCTCTGTTGACGGTTTCAGGCTTCAGCCGAGTCAGAAATTCACGGTTGCAAACGAGGTTTCCTTCCGCAATGCGGACGAAACCGTTATAGAGAATCAGTATCCCGCGAAGAATGATAAAATCGTTCCTCCCGAGGTAGATAATCTTTATGCGTGGGCAGATGCAGACGGCAACTTTGTCGATCTTTCAAATGCCTATATGGGCGATGAATCCCTTGTCTATACCGCAATTCTCAACGATACACAGGTTGAGGTTACCCTTGACGGTAACGGAGGCCTTGTTGACGGCGTTGAAGCAAAGAAAATAAACGCTCTCGTTTCGCAGCCTCTCGATCTCACTCAGTATTCCGCCACAAAAGACGGCGATAATCACAAGGGCTGGGCAGTAAACGGCATCGCGACCACCGAATACACCTTCGGCAGCGTGAATCCCGTAACCGCTTCCGCTATCTGGGAAAACAGCGCCGTGCTCAAGGTCCTTATCGGCAAGGCGAGCGGCGAATGGGTTGAGTACCTTGACTATGTCGGCGTTCCCGGCGAAACTCTCACCCAGGAGAGCTATGACGCTATTGAAAACGCGGTTGAGGCCGAGTTCAAAAAGACCGGCAAGAGCACCATCGAGTGCGAAGAGGAACCCGTTTATACGGGCCTCAATTATCTTGCATACGAAGGCGAAGCATATCTCGGAATGATTGACCGCTATGCGTTTGAAGAAATAGTCTTCGGAGAAACTCCCTTCCTGTTTGTCACAGCCAAGTTTGTTCAGACCGCTAATTTCTATTATCCCAACACCAATGCCGACGGCACCGTAATAGAAAACAGCTGGAATAAATATGACACCCAGACTTATGAATTCAATTCGCTGCTTGACAACACGAATTATAATCCCGATGAGCCCGGCAATCTTGCCAATATCAGCTGCGTCTATAAGAACGGCGCGGGCATCGCTTATAATCCCGCTATTGTAGGCGCTGAAGGAACATCCATAAAGGTTGCGAACCTTCAGACCTTCGAGAATGATGAGAATTCAAAATATCTCTACACCTCGATTTTTAAGGACGGCAAGGGCAACGAGATTGACGCCTCTTCAGGCGCGTTCATTCTCAACACCTCCGGCTACACCGTTCCCGGCGTATTTGATTTGTACACCTGCCCGAAAGACAGAACCTATCGTTTCGCGTTCAACGCGACTGCCGGCGGCAGCATCAACAATCAGATTATCGATAAGGAATTCGTTATCGGCGATACCTTCACCAAGGCCGACCTCGCGAGCTGCTTCAGCACCGACAGAGTCGATACCAAGTATGACGCGAACGTTCTGCTTGAAGACTGCGCGATTATCGACAGACCCGGCTATAAGCTTGTTGACCTCTGGTACGGCTCCGATGAGAGCACCGATGAAACCAGCATTCTGAAGGGCAACACAGTCACTCTGACCAAAGAGCTGGTTGACAGCTCGCTCACCACTCTGACCGTCAAGGGCAAGAATTATGACGCGGTTATGCTCTCCTGCTCATTTGACACGATGGACTATGAGTTCACCGTTATGTATCAGAAGGCGGACGGCAGCTGGGATGTTCTCACCAAGAAGACCTTCAACGGCAAGCAGGCCGTTACCTACGCGGCTCTTATTGACGCCGACCTCGAAAAGCAGATTGAGGATAACCTTCCCACCGGTCAGCTTCTAAACAAGAGCGGATTCACGGTTGAATCCACCGGAGCGGTCAAATCAAGCTTCTACGCTTATGAAGGCCCGCTTACCATCCGCGTTCAGTATATGTCCGATCAGCGCTCCGCGTTCATCGATTTCAATAACGGCAAGGACGGCGTTGAAATCGGATACCGTAAAACCGATGTAAAGTACGGCACCGTAATCTATGATCCCAATTACGATTCTACAGTCGTGAAATATGACGAAAACGGTGACAAAATAGAAGCTCCCTACTTTAACAACTTCCTTGATGCCGACGACAGTAACATTCCTTCGAAGACCGTCAAGACCCAAAAGAAAGACGGTAAAGGCAATCCGATGTATGAGCCCCTTTATCAGGATGTCAAGGATAAAGACGGCAATGTCGTAATCGACGATATCACCGGCGAACCCAAGCGGGAGATTGTTTATGAGAAAGTTCTTGATGCAAACGGCAATGTCAAGCTTGACGATGACGGCAATGAGATTAAGCAGATTGTCTATGATATGAACAAGCCGATTTATCTTGACGAGAAGGGCGAGTCACCGTTCAGACCCTACCGCGCCTGTGAATTTATGGGAACCAAGGTTTATCACGTAAATTCCCCGATCAGAAACTGGTCCGATATGCCTGCCCAGAGCGAATGGCTCGAAGGCTATGAGAATGACGAATGCCGTGTTTACAACACCACCATTCTTCAGCTTCAGTGGAAGTCGGATAAAGATTTCTTCTTCCGCGTTTACGATACCACCGGATTCTTCATGGGTCTCCCGATTATCGGCGACGGCTTCAGCCTTAATATGAACGGCAATATCTATTCCGCTCTCGGCAAGGATTTCAAGTGGTATTACTGGAAAGACAACCGTCCCTGCAAGAAGGGCGAAGGCACTCTCAATACCAATCCCGAGAACTGGATTATCATGTTGCTCTGGCCCAAGAAGGAAGTTCTTGAGCTCGGCACCGATGAAAACGGCAATCCCATCACCTCCGAGGGCTGGTATTTCTCAGCTCTGCCCATCGCGAAGAGCTGGTTCAAACCCTCATTCATCCCCGACTTGTTACCCGTTCTCTTCCCCGCACTCAAGGGACTTCTCAACTGACAGATATTCAACTCATTTTGAATAAATATTATTTAGGAGGATTGAACTATGGCATACAAAATCAGTGACGACTGCATCTCCTGCGGCGCCTGCGCAGCAGAATGCCCCGTAGAAGCTATCGCCGAGGGCGACGGCAAGTACGTAATTGACGCAGACAAGTGCATCGAGTGCGGTGCATGCGCTGACACCTGCCCCGTAGGTGCTCCGGCTGCGGAATAAGCAGACAGAAAGCCGCCCGCTCGAGGGCGGGCGGCGCAATCACTTTGACAGACTGAATTACAGATTTGAATATATTAGGAAAGTTGGTTGATAAAATTGAAAATCAAAAAGATTTTATCCGTATTGCTTGCCGCTCTGCTTATTTCAATGGTAGGCATCCCCGCGTTTGCGGCCGATGATACCGGAGCGGGTGACGGCGAAACTCCCGCCGCATCAAGCGATTATGATTACACCAAGGATGAGAGACTCTTCAACGCCTCGAATCCCGAGCAGTATAATGACGGCGATTATCAGTGGGGCGGCATCGCGCCCGCGATGTACGGCATAATAGCCAATAAGATGTACACCGTCAATCAGATTAATAAGGCCACCGAAATCGCCGAGGCGAAGAAAGAGGCCGAGGAAGAAGTTGCCGCCAGAAAAGCACAGGAAGAAAAAGAAAAAGAGAAAGAAAACGGCAAGCAGGAAACAGCCGAAGGCGACAATGCCACCTACACCATCACCTTCAATGATAACGAAGGCAGCGGCGGACCGGGCACACAGACCGGCAAGAGCGGCGTCAACGAGCTCTCTACGACCTATCCGAAGAGAAAGGGCTACACCTTCATCGGCTGGGATGAGGATAAGGACGCGGTTGCTCCCGCATACGTACTCGGCGGCGTCTGGGAAATCGAACTGAGCGCAGACGTTACCTTATACGCAATCTGGGATGACGGCATTCCCGCTCTCGAAGACGAGACATCGGCAGCCCCCAAGGTTGAAGGCGTCAAGGTCGAAGCCTTCTACGCTTTCAAATGCCCGAAGTGCGGCAAGGCGGTCGGCGCGACCTCACTGCTCTCCATCTTTAATCAGGATGAGGGCAAGTGCATTCACTGCGGCGAATATCTTCCCGATCCCGGCACGGTAAAGGTTTACCGCTTCATTACCGTCGCGAGCGACAGCAATCATCTCAAATCCCTCAAGAATTATGACCTGACCAAGGCCTCAAAGGATCTCTACGGCAAGACCGCCGGCCAGTACGGCGACGGCAAGGATCTTCCGCAGTCCGATCTTATATACGGCAAGGATGAAAACGATAACGAGATTCTCGTTGATTTCTATACAAGCGGCAATCACGTTGAATTCAAAGACAGCTTCATGGCAGGGCTCTTCATCTTCCTTGTCAAGTTCGAGAATTTCGCGACTCCTCTCGCAATCGGTTTTTCAGAATCGGCTTATAACGATATAGTTTGGAAAATCAGAGTAGCCATCTTCGGCGGTCTGGAGAAAATCCTCACTCTCTTTGTCTCCGGCTGATATAAACAATCAGAAACATTACCCGCAGGAAACTGCGGGTTTTTGTTTTGCTTATTTACCGGTATAAGCAAAAAATAACAGCCTTCTCACGAGGAGAGGGCTGTATTCAATATCTTATTTATCTTATGCCTTGCCGGCGCAGCCGAAGACGTTGAGCATCTTGTGCTCGACAACCTCCTGGATGGCGGTGCGGGCGGGCTTGAGATACTGTCTGGGATCGAAGTGATCGGGATAGAGATCAAACTGCTCGCGGATGGTTGCGGTCAGCGCGAGGCGAAGGTCGGAGTCAACGTTGATTTTGCAGACTGCCATCTCTGCCGCCTGGCGGAGCATCGGCTCGGGAATGCCGATGGCGTCGGGCATCTTGCCGCCGTGAGCGTTGATTTTCTCAACATATTCGGGCATAACGGATGACGCGCCGTGAAGAACGATCGGGAAACCGGGAAGGCGCTTGCTGACCTCTTCGAGAATGTCAAAGCGGAGCTGCGGATTCTGGCCGGGTTTAAACTTATAAGCGCCGTGGCTGGTGCCGATTGCGATGGCGAGCGAGTCAACGCCGGTTCTGCTCGCGAAATCCTCAACCTGCTCGGGCTTGGTATAGCTCTCGTTGCCGGCTTCGACAACAACATCGTCCTCTACGCCTGCGAGAGTGCCGAGCTCGCCCTCTACGGTGACGCCGCGCTCGTGAGCGTATTCAACTACCTTGCGGGTAACCGCGATATTCTCTTCATAGGGAAGGCTTGAGCCGTCAATCATAACGCTGGTGAAGCCGCCGTCAATGCAGGATTTGCAGGTCTCGAAATCGGGGCCGTGGTCAAGATGAATAGCGATGGGAACATCGGTCTCGGCTGTTGCCGCCTCAACGAGCTTCATCAGATAGTTGTGGCCCGCGTAAGCTCTCGCGCCCTTTGAAACCTGAAGAATAACAGGGGATTTGAGGTGATCCGCCGCCGCGACGATACCCTGGACTATCTCCATATTGTTTACGTTGAAAGCGCCGATAGCGTAGCCGCCCTCATAAGCTTTTTTGAACATTTCGGTGGTATTTACAAGTGCCATAAATGTTTCTCCTTTTCGTTTATTACCGCAATAATTATATCAAAAAATCGCCTTTTGTCAATGGTATTGCATTTGAAAAGTATATAATGTATAATAATTATATTACGAATAAAGGAAGTTCCGCGATGAAAACCGAAATTGTAAATATCGGCTCAGCCGTTGAATTTGACCGCTTCGTCGCCTCCCATCCGAGCGGGCATTTTATGCAGTCCTCGCTTTGGGGCAGGGTAAAGGATGACTGGGGCTGGTTCGGCGTTCTCTGCCGCTCCGACAGCGGCGAAATAAAGGGCGCAATGGCGGTGCTCGTGCGTAAAATTTCAAAGCTCCCCTATCATCTGCTCTACGCTCCGCGCGGACCGGTCTGCGACCTTCACGATAAAGAGACGTTTGACGCGCTTATGGAAGGAGCGAAAAAAGAGGGCAGGAAATACAACGCCTACGCGATAAAAATCGATAAGGACGCCGACACAAACGATGAGGAATACAGAAAAATCGTCACCTCGGCGGGCTTTAAGATAAACCCCGTGACGGACGCCTTCAAGGGCTTTCAGTGCGCGAGGGTAATCCGCATCGACCTTGAGGGAAAGAGCGAGGACGAGGTTTTCGCCTCCTTCGATTCGGGCCACCGCCGAAAGGTGAGAGTCGCGCTCAAAAACAATGTTGAAATCGAAATCGCCGGCAGCGAAAAGGCGGACCTTTTCTACGATATGATGAAGGAGACGACCGAGAGGGACGGCTTCGAGCTCAGAAGCGCGGCATATTTCGCCAAAATTCTCGACACATTCGGTGATAAGGCGCGGCTCTATATCGCATATTACACTCCCGAGGGCGGAGAGAGGACCGCGATTGCGGGCGCGATTTCGCTCGTTTACGGCGACAAGCTCTGGTATTTTTACGGCGCCTCGCGCAATATTCACAGGAACACGATGCCGAATTATCTGCTCCAGTGGGAAATGATAAAATGGGCTCTCGAATGCGGCTGCAGAATCTATGATTTCCGCGGTGTCACAAGGTTTGACGAGGATGACGGCCTCTACCGCTTCAAGATGAAATTCGGCGCGTATAAAGAGGAATTCATGGGCGAGATGGAGCGGGTTTACAAGCCCGCCGCCGCAATTCTTGTTGATAAAACTCAGGAAATAATGAAGAAATTAAGGTGAATATATGGAACTCAAGATAAAGAAACTCAGGGAAAACGCGCAGATTCCGTTCAGAGCGACGGCAGGCTCGGCGGGCATGGATTTATATGCCTGCATTGACGAGCCGGTAACTCTCGCTCTCGGCGAAAAGGCCGTGATACCGACGGGCATTGCGATTGCCCTGCCTTCGCCCGAGCTCGGCGCATTCGTTTTCGCGCGCAGCGGCCTCGCGATAAAGCACGGCATCGGTCTGCTGAACTCTGTCGGAGTAATTGACAGCGACTACAGGGGAGAGGTCTGCGTGGGCGTCATCAACCAGCTCACCGAACCCTATACGATAAATCCCGGCGAGAGAATCGCGCAGCTCGTGATTCTGCCCGTCTCGCTGATTGAGCCGGTTGAGGTTGACGAGCTTGATGAAACGGAAAGGGGAGCCGGCGGCTTCGGCTCAACGGGTAAAAACTGATGAAAAAACTCATATCGATACTGCTCTGCATATCTATACTCGCGGGCGCTTTTTCGTTGACGGCTTTTGCCGATACGAATTACAAGCCCTATGAAAACAGCGAATATTTCACGCTCGGCGATTACGATATCCATTACCGCGTTTTCCCCGCAAAGGGAGAGCAAAAGGGCAGAATAATGATGCTCCACGGCTTTGTGTGCTCGACCTTTTCGTGGCGCAATATGATTGAAATCCTGACCGCGGACGGCTATGAATGCGTCGCGGCGGACCTGCCCGATTTCGGATATTCGACCAGGGAAACTCCCGAAACGGATGTGATTGAACGCGAGGAGCTGATAATCGCGCTGATGAACGAGCTCGCTCCCGGTGAGGAATGGATTCTAGCGGGGCACTCGATGGGCGGCGGAGTCGCCGTCAATATCGCGGAAAGGATTCCGCTCAGAGCGCTCCTGCTCTACTGCCCCTGTGCGCAGAGCGAATTCCCGACCGCTGCGGAAAAAATCGTGAAATCCGCGCCGATGAAGGGCTTTATGAACGCGTTTTTCAAATACGGAACAAAGATTACGCCGCTTGTGAAGCTGATTATCTACGCCGCGACAAACGATTTCGCCTTCGCGATGAATTATGAGACTGAAGGCGTTACCGCGCCCGTGCAGTATGACGGCTTCGGCGCGGGTATGTGCGAAATGATGTATAATGTCATCCCGACCGATCTCGGCTCGGTTTCGAAAATCACCTGCCCCGTTCTGCTCTGCCAGGCCGAGAAGGATATAATCCTCAACGACGCGCAGAAGGCGGAGATGAACGATGCCTTCCCGCAGGCGAGCAGGAATACTCTTGAAGGCGCGGGCCACCAGATGATTGAAAACAGGGCTCAGGAGCTCTGCGCGATAACACAGGCGTTTCTTGAAGGCTGACGCGGTGAAGAGGGTTTTATTATTCCCTTGACAATTTTCGCTTGTTTTTATATAATTATTCAGTATTTAGTCGAAGCGCGATTGTTTCGTGATAATCGAGAAAAGAGGTTTACAATATGTCAGGACATTCAAAATGGAGCACCATAAAGCGCAAAAAAGAAAAGACCGATAACGCGAGAGCGAAGGTCTTCACAAAGATAGGCAGAGAGATTGCCGTTGTCGTGCGCGAGGGCGGTCCCGACCCCGCATCGAATTCAAAGCTCAAGGATGTCATCGCCAAGGCAAAGGCGAATAACGTTCCCAATGATAATATCGACAGAATCATAAAGAAGGCGGCCGGCGAGCAGGGCGGCGCTAACTATGAAAACGTGGTTTACGAAGGCTACGGCCCCAAGGGCGTTGCCGTCATAGTCGAAGCGCTGACCGACAACCGCAACAGAACTGCCGGCGATGTCCGCCATTATTTCGATAAATTCGGCGGCAACCTCGGCCAGTCCGGCTCGGTTTCCTTCCTCTTCACAAAGCAGGGAGTCATCCTTATCGAAGCCGAAGATATCGATGAAGAGAAGCTTATGGAAGACGCACTCGAAGCGGGCGCGACCGATTTCCTCTCCGACGAGGGAGTTTTCGAAATCCGCACCGATCCCTATGACTGCGGCGCAGTCAGCGAGGCGCTCTCCGCGAAGGGCTACACCTTCCTTTCAGCCGAGGCGGCCTATATCCCCTCAACCTATGTCACTCTCACCGAGCAGGAAGATATGCAGAATATGAACAAGATGCTCGATATGTTTGACGACAACGACGATATCCAGGGCGTCTGGCACAACTGGGAAAATACCGACGACGCAGAGTAATATCGGTTATAATAACAAATCCGCAGGGCGTTCTGCTCTGCGGATTTTTCTTCTTTATTTCTGCCCGTAGTAAGCGTTCGGGCCGTGTTTTCTCATATAGTGCTTCTTGCGGATTGCCTGACTCGCGGGGGCGGCGCCGAGCTGCTCGCTCAGATAAGCCATCTTTGCCACCTCTTCGAGAATCGCGCTGTTTTTGGCGGCGGCGTCCGCGTTTTTGCCCCAGGTGAAGGGTCCGTGCGAGTGGACAAGCACGGCGGGAACGGCGTTGTAATCGATATTCCTGCCCTCGAACCAGTCGGCGATGACTCTGCCCGTATTAAGCTCGTATTCTTCCTCTATTTCGGCGCGCGTCAGGTCGCGGGTGCAGGGGATTGCTCCATAAGCGAAATCCGCGTGAGTCGTGCCGTAGGGCTGAATCTCGCTGCCCGCCTGGGCGAAGGCGACCGCGAAGGTCGAATGCGTATGCGCGACGCCTCCGATATCGGGGAAGCGCCTGTATAATTCAAGATGAGTCGGCGTATCGGAGGAGGGATTGAGCTCCCCTTCGACCTTTTTGCCGTCGAGCGACATGACGACCATATCGGCGGGCGTGAGCTTTTCATAATCAACTCCCGAGGGTTTTATGACCATCAGGCCACTCTCGCGGTCGATGCCCGAAACATTGCCCCAGGTGAAGAGCACAAGTTTATAATTGACAAGGTCGAGATTTGCCTTATATACTTCTTCTTTTAATTTCTCAAGCATAGTGAACCTCGGTTAAAAAAGTGAAATAATTGAGCCGTAAATGCCGGCGGGATCGCTGTTGAAAGCGTCCGCTATTTTTTCCGCCTGCTCATAATCGACCGCGTGGAGCGTGACCGAAAGCAGCACCTTGTCTTTATGCAGGACCTTGCAGGTCACGTTGCAGCCGTCGTCGGTCTGCTCGATTTTTGTATCGGTCGTGCCCTCGAGTTTTTTGCGAAGCTGAACGGCCGCGGCGTCGGCGAGCGCCCTTTCGCGAACGGAAGCGGGCAGCTCTCCTCCGATTTCGGCGAGGGTTCTCCTGCCCTTATCGGTAAGGGTGAGGACTCCGTCTTCGCCGCGGATCAGAGAGCCGTTTGCGACGAGCTCATCAACCGCCTGAACGGATTCAAAATAATTCGCGAGCATATTCTTGGTCAGCGCCTCGACCGCGATATCCGCCGTCAGCGGCTCGTCAAGACGCGAAACAAGATATTCAACAAGCAGTTTTATCTGCGCCGTGTTGCGCAGGCCTCCCGGGGAAACGCCCTGGGTGAAAGCGTTTGAATCGTAATCCATTATTTGTTTCTCTTTCTGCCTTTAATGTCTTTTCTTTTATTGAAATTCGGGTTTATCGGCTTGCCGTAGCGGCCTCTCTCGCGGCAGTCCTCGGTCAGGAATTTCTCCTTCGTGCCGTAGAGGCCGCAGAGGTTTGCCCAGCCCTCGCAATAGAGCCAGTAATAGGAGATATTCTTCTCTCTCCTGAGCTTGCACAGCGCGGGCAGTCCGCACCAGATAACAGAAGGAAGCGCGATGATAAAGAGCCATGCGGGGCCGAGAATCATAGTCTGCACCGTGTGCCCGTATTCGTGGATTCTCATATCGTGGCGTCTGTCACCGGTAACGTTTTTATTGATGAATATGAACATTCCGAGACTCACGCCGCCGAAATTCTTCTTTTCGATATAGGTGACGAGCGCGTTATGATACCACTCGCTCTCGCTGCCCTTTGATTTATAAATCGCGAGCATCACAAGACCTATGATATTCTGGAGCAGACCGTATGTGAACTGCCAGAAAAAGAAGAGAATCTTTCTTACCGTTTTCATAATTATCACCCTGCTTTGATTTTTATATAATTCCGAGATTTTTGAGGATTTCAAGCGTTTCTGCGGCGCTTGTGTGGAGAATTCCCGTGCCGCCGAGAGCGTTCCAAGTTTCGACGGTCGGCTCAAGGTCGTCGATGAGTATATATCCCCCGCCCTTTACATAATCCTTTTTATCGGTTTTGCGTACGGTATTTATGACTATATCCTCCGAGAGCAGGCGGCGCATCCATTTTATCTTATCCTCAGCCACGTTTTTCAGCCCGCGTCTCTCATTGGGGATACCCGTGAGAATTTCGCATTTATCGCCGTATTTCTTATAGAGAAGGTCAAACATTTCCTTCGCGCCGGGCATCAGCTCAAGCTTATCATAAAAATGAGGAACTTCCTTTACATGCGCCCACATTATTTCATCCTCAACGGGATCCTCATCCTGCTTAAGAGGGGGAGCGATGCCGCATAATTCGGCGACTCCTCTGTTGAAATCGGCGAGCACTCCGTCCATATCAAAATAAATCTTATCTACCCTCATAAACACCCGCCTTTCAGATACATATTTAATATATCATAAACAGCAGTGCGCTTCAATAAGAATATCGCCAAAATTTAATATTTGTTAATATATACCGCTGCCGAATATATTAAAATAGAATGCAGGGAGGGATAACCATGAAGAAATATTTAATAGGAATAATAATTCTGCTTGCAATCGGATTCTTCGCCTGGAAAAGTATGGCGCCCGCCGGTGACCCGAACAGAAGCGCGGCAGGGCTTCCGGACCCGAAGCAGTTTGCGGCGCAGGGCGGAACGGAATTCGAAGAGGCGGAATATACCGTATCCGTCAAATACAAAATGTCCTACGATATGACCGCCCTCGCGGTCAGCACAAAGAAATACAGCGGCTACTCCCTTCAGGACCGCATTGCCCCTAAGGATGTGGCATTCGCCTGGGGAGCCGTCGCGGAGTACAATGACCGCATAGATTTCCATTTTTCACAGAGCGGAAGATGGTATTACTGGCGCGTTGATGACGCTTCGGTGCTCGCGCCCGTCGGAGGCGAGAGCGGAGTCAACCGCCACAGCGCGAACAACCATCTGATTCCGTCAACAGACGCGATAAAAGCCGAGATAATGAAAATCAAGACAGGCGACATCGTGCATGTCACCGGCTATCTCGTCGATATCAACGCCCAGAAATCAGACGGCACCTATTTCACCTGGAATTCCAGCACCTCGCGCGATGACACCGGCGACGGCGCCTGCGAAGTGATTTACGTAACGGGTATTGAGATTAAATAGCGGCTTCGGATAACGGACAGGAGACGGTATAATGTTTTTCAAATCAATATTTATGAAAATCGCGGCGTTTGTCATCACGGCGGTTATGCTGATTGCGGCGGGAAATATGAATACGCAGGAGTACGATGTTGAATCGCCCGAAAACTGCAGATTCAATTTCACTGTGCTCTCCGACTGCCACATCGAGGGCAACAACTTCCCGCGTTATCAGGTTTTTGTGAATTCTCTCAGAAACGTGAAAAAGAATAAAAGCGGCAACGACGCCGTCATTTTCCTCGGCGACAGCACTATGAACGGCCAGAATATCGAGAACCTGCTTTTCCACGGCGCGGTGTCGTGGATTCTCAAGGGTGAGAAGGTGCTCACGGTTGTCGGCAATCACGATACAGGCAACGGTCAGGGAGACTACGAAACGCTTCAGAACCGCTGGTTTGACTATACTCAGGCGTTTTTCGGCAGGGAGCTTGAGCATCCGTATTATTACGAAGTGATTGACGGCTGTTATTTCATCGTGCTCGGTCCGGAAACGCAGAGCGTCAATGATTTTTATATGACCGATGAGCAGTATGAGTGGCTTGAAGACGTGCTCGCCGAAGCGGCAAAGGGCGACAAGCCCGTATTCGTCTTCTCGCATCATCCTCACGACTATGCGGTGGATGCCGACGGCAATGAAACAACCCGCCTTATTGATATGCTCGCGGAATACGCCGCGGATCATCCGCTTTTCAGCTTCGTAGGGCATACCCATATGCCTCTTTACCTCTTCTGGTCGTTTCACGATGACCTCGGCTATCCCGAGATTTATCTCCCGCGCCTGACACACCTCGCCGGAGAGGACCGCGAGATATACAAGGAGAGCGGCATCGGAATCGAGGTCGAGGTCTATGATAATGAGATTCTCGTGCGCGGGCGTGATTTCTACCGCGGCGAATGGCGCTATGACACAGCCGACGACGCATTCTGCGAAATGCGGTATCCGCTCGGCAGCTGATAAGAATAAATTATCAAAACTCCCCAATCCTTCTGGATCGGGGAGTTTAATTATGCTGTTATGAGTTTATTCTCTCGCGAACTCAGCCTTCGGCGATAGCAGCCTGTGCTGCTGCGAGGCGGGCGATGGGAACTCTGAAGGGTGAGCAGGAGACATAGTCGAGGCCGATCTTGTGGCAGAACTCAACGGATGTCGGGTCGCCGCCGTGCTCGCCGCAGATACCGCAGTGAAGAGCGGGATTGACGGGCTTGCCGAGCGAGATAGCCATCTCCATAAGCTTGCCTACGCCGGCCTGGTCGAGCTTTGCAAACGGATCGTTCTCAAAGATCTTGGTATCATAGTAAGCGTCGAGGAACTTGCCTGCGTCGTCACGGCTGAAGCCGAAGGTCATCTGAGTAAGGTCGTTTGTGCCGAAGCAGAAGAAGTCTGCCTCTTTGGCGATTTCGTCAGCGGTGAGGGCCGCTCTGGGAATCTCAATCATTGTGCCGACTTCATACTTGAGGTCTGCGCCTGCGGCTGCGATTTCAGCGTCCGCGGTCTCAACGACGATCTTCTTGACGAATTTGAGCTCCTTGATTTCGCATACGAGCGGAATCATGATTTCGGGCTTGACGGTCCAGTCGGGATGAGCCTTCTGAACGTTGATTGCCGCGCGGATGACAGCCTTGGTCTGCATCTTTGCGATTTCGGGATATGTAACCGCGAGACGGCAGCCTCTGTGACCCATCATCGGGTTGAACTCGTGGAGGGAGGAGATGATGGCCTTGATGGTCTCAACGCTCTTGCCCTGAGTCTCGGCGAGAAGCTTGATTTCGTCTTCGGTGGTGGGAACGAACTCGTGAAGAGGAGGATCGAGGAATCTGATGGTTACGGGGTTGCCTTCAAGAGCTTCATAGAGCTTCTCAAAGTCGCCCTGCTGATAGGGAAGAATCTTCTCAAGAGCAGCTTCTCTCTCTTCAACTGTATCGGAGCAGATCATCTCGCGGAAAGCGGCGATTCTGTCTGCCTCGAAGAACATATGCTCTGTACGGCAAAGGCCGATGCCCTCTGCGCCGAGCTCGCGCGCCTTCTTGGCGTCTGCGGGAGTGTCGGCATTGGTGCGGACTTTGAGCTTGCGGTATTTGTCGGCGAGAGCCATGATTCTGCCGAATGTGCCGGCGATCTGGGCGTCAACGGTGGGGATGATGCCGTCATAGATATTGCCGGTTGAGCCGTCGATTGAAATATAGTCGCCCTCGTTGAAGGTCTTGCCTGCAAGGGTGAACTTCTTGTTTTCTTCGTCCATATTGATGTCGCCGCATCCGGAAACGCAGCAGGTGCCCATGCCGCGGGCAACAACGGCTGCGTGGGAGGTCATACCGCCGCGGACGGTCAGGATGCCCTGCGAAGCCTTCATGCCGGTGATATCTTCGGGAGAAGTCTCAAGACGGACAAGGACTACCTTCTCGCCCTTTGCGTTCCATGCTTCGGCGTCGTCGGCTGTGAAAACAACCTTACCGCAGGCAGCGCCGGGAGAAGCGCCGAGTCCCTTGCCGATGGGAGTAGCTTCTTTAAGAGCTTTTGCGTCAAACTGGGGATGAAGAAGAGTGTCAAGGTTTCTGGGATCGATCATCATGACAGCTTCTTTTTCGGTCTTGTGACCTTCGTCGATAAGGTCGCAGGCAATCTGAAGAGCAGCGGGAGCTGTTCTCTTGCCGTTACGGCACTGGAGCATATAGAGCTTCTTGTTCTCAACGGTGAACTCCATATCCTGCATATCGTGATAGTGATTCTCAAGGATATCGCAAACCTTGATGAAATCAGCGTAAGCTTCGGGGAACTCTTTTTCCATCTGAGCGATGGGCATCGGAGTACGTACGCCTGCAACAACGTCTTCGCCCTGAGCGTTGATAAGGAACTCGCCCATGAGCTTCTTTTCGCCTGTTGCGGGGTCTCTGGTGAATGCAACGCCTGTGCCGGACTGGTTATTGAGGTTGCCGAATACCATGGGCATTACGTTGACTGCGGTACCCCATGAATAGGGGATATCGTTATCTCTTCTGTAAACGTTCGCGCGGGGATTGTCCCATGAACGGAAAACAGCTTCGATAGCGAGCTTGAGCTGCTGAACGGGATCTGAGGGGAAATCTTCGCCGAGCTGGTTCTTATACTCTGCCTTGAACTGGGCAGCAAGCTCTTTGAGATCTGCGGCGTTGAGCTCTACGTCGAACTTTACGCCCTTCTTCTCTTTCATCTCGTCGATGAGCTTCTCAAAATATTTCTTGCCGACTTCCATAACGACGTCGGAGAACATCTGGATGAATCTTCTGTAGGAGTCATATACGAATCTCTCGAAAGCGGGATCCGGGTTGCCTTCGATCATAGCGGCGACAACTTCGTCATTGAGGCCGAGGTTGAGGATGGTATCCATCATACCGGGCATTGATGCGCGGGCGCCGGAACGGACTGAAACAAGCAGAGGATTGGTCTTGGAGCCGAACTCCTTGCCGTTCTTCTCTTCCATCTTCTTGACGCCTTCCATAGCCTGAGCCATGATTTCGTCATTGATCTTTCTGCCGTCTTCATAGTACTGTGTGCAAGCTTCTGTGGTGATGGTGAAACCATAGGGAACGGGAAGGCCGATTTCGGTCATTTCCGCGAGGTTAGCGCCTTTACCGCCGAGAAGATTACGCATGGACATGTTGCCTTCGTCAAACATGTAGACCCATTTGTTTGCCATATTTTTTCCTCCAAAAAATTGAAATTTTGCAAAATTTAATTTTTGACCGTAGAAAATTATAACAGAGTTATAATAAAAAGTAAAGAGAATTTTATTATAAGTGTTGCCGCCGGGCGCAGGAGGTTTTTGGTGAGAATAACGAAAGGAATTGAATAATTACAGGGATTGTGATATGCTTTTGACAGCGCACAGCGGGGCAACAGCCGGTTGCTTGCCTCTCACGCGGGAGAGGAGTACAATATATTCAAGGAGGAATTGCCATGACTACCAAAGATGTTATACTTGAACTCAGGACAAAGAACGGAATGTCTCAGGATGAGCTCGCGGAGAAACTGTTTGTTACCCGTCAGGCGGTTTCGCGCTGGGAAACGGGCGAGACGGTCCCGAATACGGAGACGCTCAAGTTGCTCTCCGCGCTTTTCGGCGTTTCAATCAATACTCTGCTCGGCTCGCCGCAGAAGCTCAGATGCCAGTGCTGCGGAATGCCGCTCGACGATGAGATTACCGGCAGAAACAAGGACGGCTCTCTCAACGATGATTACTGCAAATGGTGCTTTGCCGACGGCACATATACCTACAGCGATATGGACGAGCTCATCAAGGTCTGTATTCCCCATATGGTGAGCGAGGGCTTTACCGAGGAGCAGGCGCGCGATTATATGAAGCAGATGCTCCCGACTCTCGATTACTGGAAGAGATATGAGGAGCTCGGCGACAACGGCGAATTCGATAAATTCAAGGCTAAACTGATTGAGGAAATCAACGCTCTCGGAATTGAGGGGATGCCGAAGGTCGAATCGCTCAACGCGCTGGTCGGTAAATTCGTGAATCTTGAATACCCTCTGCCAAGCGGTATAAGCGCAAAATTCCTCGATGACGGCGTCACCTATCTCGGCACTCAGCTCGAGTGCGAATTCGGGGGAGACAGATGCTTCGGAGTGCTCGCGAATATGGATTTCATCCTCATATGCACCTATGAGGCGGAAGGTAAAAATCCGGAGCTTGTCCTCTATAAAAAAAGATAAAATCATTGTGCGGATGTCCGTAAAACAGCAGATGTTTTCGCGGAGAACCAAACCGCAGAATATCGTCATATTTGCTTACATGGATTTCGGGATTTGCAGGTCAAATCCCGATTTTATATTGTAATTTCCCGCGATTTATGTTATATTGACGGCAAATGAAAGAAGCAGGTGACAATATGAGTTTTACTGAGAATTTTATGCCGCTCTGGGGCCCGTATTCCAAGAAATACATGGGAATTTCAAAGATCATCCCCTCGCTCGCCGATGTCGGCGCGAGATTTGATATCACTGTGCATCCGACTGTCTGGAACACCTCCGTTCCCGTGCCGAATGTCACTTTTCCCTCCGGCTATCATCTATGGGAATGCGCGGCGGATTATTCGTATTATTCTTACAGATACGAGCTTATGGGCAGAGACGAGGTCTATGCCGATGTTTCGTTTTCAAAAATGGATGACGACGCTTATCTTATGCGTTGCGAATTCGTCAACAATACGGACCTTCATCAGAATCTGCTCCTCAATATTTTCGCATCCCTCGAATTCCCGTTTTATGAGTACGTAAAGCTTGACGCGCCTGCAAACGCCGTAATTCTCGGCGCCAACGACTATATAAATTACGAATACGCGAGGCCGCGCCCCTGGGATACCGAGACGCCCGACGGAATGTATAAGGGAATGTTCCGCGACAAGGATTTTTATCTCGGCTGCGGGCTGGGCGACAGATGCGAGGAATGGCACGTAAAGCACCTGAAATTAAAGCCTTTCGGATACGACAAAGGCGACAGGGTTTCATATAAGCTTTCGGCAGGCGGGCTGCAGAATCCCGTGCTTGCCATGAGATACAGGACCGTCACCGAAGGCGACGCGAAGTTTGAGCTGAACGGCAGGGAAATCACGCTTCCCGGCAGCGATTTGCTTCGCGTAGAATACCTTGATTTCGTTGAGAATCCCGAATTCGTCTCACTCGGCGGAGCCGGAGTCGAGTTTGATTTTCTCGCGGTTATTGAGAAGGGCGGCGAAATCCGCGTTTCAAAAGAAAAATACGGCTATGTGCCCGAAATAACAAGCGAAAAAGCGGGCGAAGGGATGCGCACGCGCGTCACATATCCGTATGAGGGCTGCTCCTTCGCGATTCTCACTCACAATAAGAATACCCGTCAGCGCATTCTCGCGAGCGGATGCCTTGAGGACGCGCTTGTAAACCGCCTCTCAAACGGCGACCCGACCTTTGACCGTCTTGCCGAGACGTTTTCGCGCTCGTTCAGAGACAAGCACAGCGACGAGGGATTTTTCCATAACACGCTGATAAAGGCGATATTCATCGACCCGCATTCAACCAGAGCTGAATACGCGGTGATTTCCGCCGCCGATTCCGCGCCGCTCACCGCAGAAGAGTATGAAAAAATATACAGCACCGCGCGTGAAAAGGCGGGTAATCCGCATTACAATCCCGACGGTGAAAAATATGAGCTGAGCACGAGAATTCTTCGCTCAACACTGCTGACAAACGCGGTTTATCCCGTTTATTTAAGGGGCAGGAACGTCGTTCATCATACCCCCGGCAAGCGCTGGGATTCCTTCTATACCTGGGACAGCGGTCTTATCGGCACCGGGCTTCTCGAAGCCGATGAGAAGCTCACGAGATATGTGCTCGAAACATACCTTGTCGATGACGACAACACCGATTTTGATTTTGTTCACCACGGCTCGCTTGTACCGACGCAGTTTGAGGAATACTATGACCTGCTCAATAAAACCGAAAACAGGGAGGAGCTCAGATATATCTATCCCAAAATGCGCAGATACTATGAATTCCTGCGCGGCAGAAGAGGTTCGTCAACCTGCGCGAAGTTCGGCAACGGCCTGCTGACTGTCTATGATTACTGGTATTCCTGCTCGGGTATGGACGACTATCCCGCTCAGGTTGAAATGATAAAGAACAAGGCCGAGCCGTATTCCTGCCCGTGCCTGCCGACCGCCCATATCATAAGGGCGGCGAAAATCCTGCGCGCGGCGGCTGAATTTTACGGCTTTACCGATGATATCGCGGTTTATGATAAAGATATTGAAGAATCCGCTAACGCCCTCAACACCCTCGCCTGGGATGAGGAATCGGGATATTACGGCTATACTATGTATGATAAGGACCCCGCGAATCCGTATATTATGAAAACTGCGGACGGTGAAAACTGGAACAAGGGCTTTGACGGCATTTATCCTCTGTTTGCGGACGTCGTTCCCGAAGACAGGAAAGCGAAGTTGCTCGCTCATATGAAGAATCCCTCTGAGCTCTGGACCGAAGCCGGTCTGAGCGCCGTGGATGTCGGCGCGTCTTATTATTTCGACGACGGCTACTGGAACGGAAACGTCTGGATCAGCCACCCGTTCTTCTTCTGGAGAGCTCTGCTCGATATGGGCGAAACGGATTTCGCCTTTGAAATCGCGAACCGCGCCCTCGATGTCTGGAAGGGCGAGACCGATTTTTCATACAACACCTATGAATGCTTCGGAATAAAGACGAAGCGCGGCGGCTGGTTCCATAATTTCGGCGGCCTATCCGGTCCGATCTGCACCTGGGCAAACGCCTATTACAGGCCCGGCTCGCTCTCCTGCGGCTATGATGTATGGACTGATTACCGCAAGCTCGGTGACGATTCCGCCGAGGTGAAATTCACCTATAACGGCAGCAGCGAAAAATTCTCGCTCATCGTAACTCTCGACAGTGCGAAGGAATACAGAGCTTATCTTGACGGCTCGGAAATCCCTTATAAGAAACGCACCGCAGGCGCTCTGGAATTCACATTTGACGCTCCCGTAAAGGGCGGAATTCTGAAGGTTGAGTCGGTCTGAATTCGTCATATCGTCAATATATCGGTATCCTTTTTGTGCATAATTCAATGTTGAAGCGTTATTTACATTATGCTATAATAAAATGTAATCATTTTGGAACGGAGGAATCGGCATGGCAAACTGCCCCAAATGCGGTTATCACCTCAAATTTACCGATTGGCACCCGAACTGCCCCAAATGCGGCATAAATATAGTCTATTACAATATGGATGAGCGTCTCCAGGAGGAGGCGGACGTTGCTGAGCTCGACCACGTCAGAGTTCAGAAAAAAATCGACCGTCTCAAGGCATCGTTCGTCGGCTCGCCGTATTCGCTGGTAAGACTCGCGCTGTCAATCCTGCCGATAGCGATGCTGATGCTCCCCCTCGCGAAGATTACCTTCAGCGGTCCGTTCATAGAGCAGAGAAGCACCACTGTAAACGCCGTCACGATTGTCAACACAATCTCATCCCTGAATTTTGACAATCTCTTCACGATGACCGGCTCGAAGCTTGTCGGACCCGGATTTACCGGCTACGCGGTCTCGCTTTTCGCGGTGCTCATTTCGCTCGCGATGGTGGTTGTCAGTCTCATATCCCTTATGGCGGCCAACGGTCCGAAAGGAAATATCAGAAATATCATCAACAATTCCATCGCAATCTGCGCGGCAGCGGTTTCCGCGATTTTCTTCACGAAATTCGCTTCGGGAATCGGTTCGGCCTTCCCCGAATTCTTCAGCGGAAAACTTCAGTTCGGCGCGTTTGCCTATATCGGAGCCCTGCTCCTGCTGCTCGCGATAAATATAATAATCACGATAAAGAAACCGCCCGTAAAATACAAGCAGTGCTACATCGGCGGAATTCCCTATGAGGAATATGAGCAGATGCTCGCCGACGGCGTCTCGATGGAAGAAATTCACGCGAAGATGGATAAGATTCTCGCAGAGAAAGAGAACGCGAGAATCGCCGAGGAGAGAAAGAAAGCCGCCGAGAAAGAGGCAAAGGAGCTCGAAGAGCTCGAGCGCAAGGCGGGAAAATTCCTTGATAAAGCTGAAGAAACGGCAGACGATGTAAAAGAGGAAGCCGAAGAAGCGGCTCAGGAAATCAAGGAAGAAACAGACGACAAAGAATAAAAGAAAACCGGTCAATCGAAAGGTTGACCGGTTCATTTTTGAGGTGTATAATATTGCGGAATAAACAAAAGGAATACATAAAAGAACGAAATGAAAAATAAAAAATCCGTAATATGCGTGCTGCTCGCGGGAATTCTCTGGGGTATAATCACCGTATTCATCAAGCGCCTTTCGGCAAGCGGTCTCGACGCCATGAATATATCGCTTATCAGAATGGCGGTCGCGGCGCCGCTCTTCACCGTTTTTGCCCTCGCGAAAGACAGACACGCCCTTAAAATAAGGCCGCGCGATATTCCGCTGTTTATCGGCACGGGTATAATCAGCGTAGTGCTCTTCAACTGCTTCTATTTCTATACGATGATTCATTCGCAGGCGAGCATCGCCGTTGTTCTGCTCTATACATCGCCCGTATTCATAATGCTTATGTCGGCGGTATTTTTCAGAGAAAAAATCACCGCGAGGAAGATCGCCGCGCTGATTCTGACTGTTGCCGGCTGTGTGCTTGTCACCGGCCTCGCGGGCGGCGGATACAGACTGACTCCGCTTATTCTTATGACAGGTCTCGGCTCGGGTCTCTGCTACGGCCTCTATTCGATATTCGGCAGATTCGCGCTCAGAAGATACAGTCCGATGACCGTCACGGAATACACCTTCATATTCGGGCTCATCGGCTCGCTGTTTATCGGCAAACCGCTTCAGACGGCAAAAATCATTGCTGCCGAACCGTCACTGATTCTATGGTGCCTCGGCATAGGAATTCTCTGCACTGTGCTTCCCTATCTGTTCTATACCGAAGGGCTCAGGGGGCTTGATACCGGCAAGGCGGGAATCATCGCGGCGATTGAGCCGCTTGTCGGCGCCCTGCTCGGAATGACGGTTTACGGCGAACCCCGTACCGCTTTGAAAATCGCGGGCATCGCCCTTGTTTTCACGGCGATAATACTTCTCAATCTGCCCTCGAAGGCGCAGGATAAACCGGATATTCAAAAGAAAAACACGGCTGATTAAGCCGTGTTTTTTTGTTATGTTTAATTGTATTTCACATACTTGATTGTGAAGCAGTGGGAGCGAAGGGCGTAGTTGATGAGATTGGTGCGGAAATAGCTTCCGGTGCAGGTCTTGCCGCCTATGCTCATCTGGTCAACATAGCCTATCGCGTTGCTGTAGGAGCCGTCGTGCGAAATGATTCTTATCCAGGTGGACGGATCCTGATTGAGAATTTCGGTATTGCCCGAGAAATTCCTGACGATGCTTCTCATCTGATCGACCGTGAATTCGACCGTGCTCACATCCACGCTTTCGGGGCTGACCGAGCCGCCGCGCAGATAGGGGATGTCGAGGCTCCATACGGATTTGCACGAGGTGGTCTTGCCCGCCATCGATGCGCAGTAAACCGTATTCGCGTAGCCGCCGTTGTAGCTGACGAAAATCGCGTGTGGCTGCTCATCCTCGGAGGTTATATGAAGTATCGAGAATACCGCCTGCTCAACCTTCGTGCCCTTATAATTGAAATACGGGTCGAATGACTGGTTTCTGTCCCAGCCGTTGCTCATGCCGAAGGTGTAGGCGGCAATCGCCTGCGCCTTGAGAGCTTCCATGGGCGAATTCGGGCCTATTTCTGGCTCGACGGTCCTGCACAGGAAGGCGACGAGAGTCATTCTCACTCCGCGCCTCGTGACCTCCGCGGGCGTATTCTTATCTACCATAAGGGTCGTGCCCTGATAGTAATGTGTCAGAATCTGATTGCAGGTCCAGCCTTTTTCGGCATAGATTATAGCTCCGCGCTGGCTCATTCCGACTCCGTGACCGTAGCCGTAAACCGTGAATACGAATTTGCCCTGCGGCGCCGACGCCGTTGTCTTCTCCGTCGTCCTTGCTGTTGTCGTGGTTGTGGTGCGGCGCGAATGGGAATAGCCGGTTGACGTGTCGCCGCCTTCCTCGCCGCCCTCATCCGTCGGCATCAGAGCCGATATAACCGCTCTGACCGTGGTGGCGATTCTGGCCGCGTCGCTTGAAGCGTCCCTCGCGCTTGTGATAACCTCAACGGCTCCCGCGCCGTTGGTGGTGAACTGCCCGTTTGCCGCCTGAGTCTTCACTCCGCCGGCGTTATAGGTCGTGTCAATGACCTCGAGCAGGGATGATTCCTTCTCTCCGAAATCGGGAACAACCTCGTCGTAGAGCTCCTCGTCCGCCCCTCGTGTGGTCTGACCGAATGTGGATGACACCTTGATTGAGGTCACGTTTTCGACAGTGGTCGATTCGCCCGCGACATCCGCCTTGCTTATGCTGTTCTTATAGATTGAAAGCCCTATCGCAAGGCAGGCAATCGCCGCGACAACAAGGCAGATTATGACGATGATAAGCGGCTTTACGCTGCCTTTCTTCGGCTTGTATTCGGGCGCGCCGATGCCGTTTCTGGTGCAGTCCGCAATCATTTCAAAGAGCTTGACGGTCGCCGCCTTGGCGGTCTTTGATTTATCCTCGCCCTCGAGAGCGTGGATAACCTCAACCTTTGCCGATTCGCTGTCCGCAACGCAGATGCTTATCGAGCCGTCCGCGGCGGGCTCCGAAATAGCGGCGCCGATTGAATCCGTGCCGGCGTTCTCAATCGCGTTCTTCGCGAGCAGCGCGATATACTGAGGATCGTCCGCAGGGGCATCGCAGGATGCCTCCGTCTTTAATATAAGTCCCTCTTTCGCGCCGACGCTTTCGGCGACATTCATCACGGCCTGCGCGAGACCGTAATCCGCGAGGGCTATGCTCTTGCCCGCGTTTTCCGCCTCATCGAGGCAGGAGCGGAGCATATCCTTTCCGCTTTTCTGATTGCCGGGCAGGTCCTTGAGAATGCCCTGCGAGAGGGCGGAATCAAGTCTTTTCGCGTCAAGCGAAGCGAGGATAACAAAGCCCTTGCGCAGCTTTACGCTCAGAGCCGAATACAGTCCGTCGGGCGACGGGAAAATCTTTCCGCCGTGCGGGACAGCCGTATGAATGCGGAATTCCCTTGAATCCTGAAAAGAAACACTGCTTAATTTTTCCGATATTACATCAGAGTGGCCGACTTTGGTCAAAAGCACCTTCATCAGCAGAAGCTTGACTGTGTTGAATCTGCCGTCATCGGCAATGATAACAGCGGTCTCGCCCTTCGCGGCTGCCGCCGCGGCAAGCTTTACTGCCTCTTTTTCGTTCGCATATTTGAATGCTCCCGAAAGCCCCGCCGTGACGGAAATCTTCGCGTAAGCCGCGCTCGCGGCCTCAAGCAGAGAATCATCGCCGGGCAGGTAAAGGCTGACTTCTGAAGCCATAAGTATCACCCCTTTCAGTCTTTTCGGCAATGTAAGCAAGCAATTTCCGAAACCATCCTTGATTTACTGATTACTTATTTGGATACCATCTTGCGTCATCGGCATAGGGGTTGTTCTTTTTATTTGCGTTATACCAGGCCTGCGGATACTTGGGATTATCGTTGTTGAATGCCTGGGAAGTATCTATTGAAACGCTTTCGCCGTCTCTCTTGAGCCTGGCTATGACCACAAGGCGGGCGCCGTCAAAGTCATAGCAGCAGGTTGAGAGCGTGAGAATCTTGTCGGTCGGCTGAATATCAACGGGCGAGGTGAACATCTTTCTCTTGTCAACCTCGTTTATGAATTCCATAAACTTGCTGTCGGAGAGGTCTATCCAGTTATATGTGAACATATAGCCGTTATCCTGAGACGCCGCCGAATTGGTGATGAACGCGGCATAGACGAGCCAGGTATAGTCGCCGTAAATCGTGTTGCACTCGATGGTCGGCGCTTCCTTGAAACCTCTGGTATCTCTGTAGTTTTCAAGCTTGCCGAAAATCAGATCGTCGTAGTGCATATTGTGGCCGTAAACCACGGTGTTCTTCGGCAGGTTCTTGAAATCCGAGATTCTGTAATCGAAGAACGGCACGCCGTACATGGTGCGCTTCTGATATATATTCCTGTGAAGATAGAAATCGTTATCCTTAGCCTGAGCTATCGGAAGATTGATTTCAAGTCCGGGAATCGAAACCCAGCCGCGCAGATCTTTATTGATATCGTAGAGCTTCTTGTATTTCGCGAGCATGCCTACCGGATATTTGCTGTCATTCTGGGCAATCGTTTCACTCACATTGTTTGCCGGCTCGCTGACTATATTCTGGATTTCGCTCTGATGTTTCTTGAACATCATGGGTTCGTAGATATATGTCTTTGCGAGATACGCGGAGCTGACGATAATAACGAGAATCGAAATCGCGAGTACAGTCTTGCGGATTGCCTCGGCAACCTTCGGATTCTTGCCCTCGGCGATTTTCTTATCAATCTTTGCCTGCTTGCGCTCCTGCTTTGAAATCTTGCCGTCGTCCTCGATTATTTCCAGAGGAACGTTGCCGACGGTCTTTTCGCTGCTCTGAAGCAGGTCGAATACTTGAACCTGAGGCTCGTTTGAAACGCTCGCGGCGGCGATTTCCACCGCGCCCTCGGGTGTCTGGACGGGGACGGCGGGGGATTTGCTCTTATCGAACGAAATCGCGCCCTCATCGGCCCTGTCCTCGGGAATCTCCTCAACCTCAAAAGAATCGTCGTAAGCTTCTTCGTTCTGAGTCTCTACGGCGGGCTCCTCTTCCTTCGCGGGCTCATCGCCGAGCAGGGCGGCAAGCTCCTGCTCAAACCCTTCGGCGTGAATATCGATTTCGCCGGGCTTTTTGGCGGACTTTTCGGGCTTTTCGGGTTCCGCGGGTTTTTCGGGAACGGGTGCGGGCTGCTCTGCCGGAGCCGCGGGTTTTTCGTCTCCGACATCCATCGGAGCCATATTCTCATTTGATTCTATATCCGTGATAAGGCTTTCAAAGCCCTTCTCGGTATCGGTATCCGCCTTGAGCTCCTCAATCATTGTGAGGATGTCATCCTTCGCGACCTCGGGTACGGGTGCGTTCGGGACCTCGGGCTCTTTGGGGGCCGGAGCTGCGGGAATATCAATATATTCCTCGGGATTCATCCACAGGTCTCCGAGCGGCTTTTCGCCCTGTTCCGCCTTCTCCTCCGACGGAGTTTCGGGAACCGGTGTCGCGGGAGCGGAGCTCATAATACTGTCCATAAGACTCTGTATCTCTTCCTCTATGGATTGCTCCGTCTGTTTTATTTCATCGCCGTAGGCGGGCTTTTCGCTCTCGTTCTGCGAAGTGAGGAACGAATCGATATCTATCTCGGTAATCGCTTCCTCATCGCTGAGATTGCTCATGCCCTCGGGGATATTGGTCTTGTTGTTATCGTCTGCCATATGTTATCTCCTTTTTTCGGAATCGGTAATGGTAACTGCGCGGGCAATCAATCCGGGCTGGGTTGCCATCTTGCCGAATCTTTATAGGGGTTGGTTTTGCCGTTTCTTGTGTACCAGACCTGGGGCCTGCGGTAATCGGGATTATCCTTGACGAGCGAGGAATCAATCTCCGCGCTCTCGCCGTCCCTGAGCAGTCTGCCGACCACTACGAGGCGTGTTTCGACGCTCTTTCCGAGATCATAAATGCAGGTTGAGAGCGTAATGATTTTATCGGTCGGCTCAAGCCCGACACCCGTTTTATAGAGGGCTCTCTGATCGACCTGCTCGATATAGCCCTTCATATTATTATCGGACATATCGGGATAGATATAATTGAAGAAGTATCCGTTGTCATCCTTCGGATTCACCGAATCATAAAAGACCGCGTAAATCTTATAGACATACTGATATTTCAGGGTTGAATACTTGATAATCGGATTTTTGATGAAATGCTCTTTCTTGCGGTAATCATAGAGCGAGCGGAAGGACTGCTTCGGGATGCCGTCCGATTTGCCGGTGGTATGCCCGTGAATAATCATATTCTTTGAGAGCTCGCCGTCTCCGATGCAGCGGTAATCGAGGAAAAGATTGCCGTAAAGTCTGCCCGAGAGCTCGCCCGTCCAGTTTTCATAGAAATCGCGCTTGAGATATTTGTCATTGTCATCGGACTGAAGCACTGCGGTATCGACTTCCGTTCCGGGAATCGTGAGCCAGCCGACCAGATTGGGATTCACCGAATACGCCTGCTTCATTGAATCGAGAATTCCCTCGGGGAATTTTGCCGATTTAAAGTTGTTTGAAACAAGGGATGTGAGCGAGTCGCCGATTTTGTGAAGATTCACATTTTCGTTCAGTTCATACTGAACCGGCGCCGCCGGCTTTTTTTCCGCTCTCGGCATCAGGTTGATTACGGTCAGCGCGATGAACGCCGCCGCTGCCAGGCCGAAAACACAGCTGAGTATTATCCACAATTTGTTGTTTTTCATTTTGTCCTCCGTGGGTCAGGAATTGCTCAATAATTGTTTCACTGCGAGTATCATCGCCCTTGACGCGGCGACGGTGCGGTTGAAATTGCGGTCGTTTCTGCCGGTTTCGATTTTTTCGCAGACCGCGGCGCTTTCGCTGTCAAGCGCGACATAGATGAGACCGGGCTCCTTGCCCTGCTCATCGGCATCGGGGCCCGCAAAACCGGTTACCGAAATTCCGATATCGGCTCCGGTCACGCGGCGCACGCCCGCCGCCATTTCCCTCGCGGTCTCTTCGCTGACCGCTCCGTATTTCTCGAGAGTATCGTGAGAGACGCCGAGCGCCTTCTCCTTGACTTCGTTTGCGTAGGTGATGATTCCGTGCTTAAAAACCGAACTCGCTCCGGGAATATCGGTGATTCTCTTTGCTATCAGTCCTGCGGTGCAGCTCTCCGCCGTCGCTATCGTGAGCCCCGCTTCTTTAAGCAGGGGAACAAGCGCGTCCTCGACATTCCTGCAGTCGATGCCGTAGATATACTCTCCTGCGCGCGATCTGATTTCATCGATAACGGGAGCGATGAGCGCTTCCGCTTCTTCACTTGTCCGCGCCTTTGCGGTTACTCTGAGGAGCGCCTCGCCGATTTTGCAATAGGGGGCGACGGTCGGATTCTCCGATTCGAGCAGGTCGGAGCAGAGCTCCGCGAGCGAACTTTCGCCGATACCCATAGTCCTTATTTCATGAGAAACTATCGTATAACCCGAGTATTCGGCGAGATACGGTTTTATGCTCTCTTCGAAAAGCGCCTGCATTTCGTGCGGAGGGCCGGGCAGAATCACCAGGCATTTGCCGTCTTTTTTCATTCCCATTCCGGGAGCAGTGCCGTTTTTATTGTCAAAAACATCTCCGCCCTTCGGCACATAGGCCTGCTTGAGGTTGCTTTCGGGCATATCGATATTTTTTGAAGCAAAATAACTCTTGATTTTTTCGGCGACCTGCGCGTTGAATTCAAGCTCAAAGCCGAATTCGCGGCAGCAGACCTCCGCGGTGATATCGTCGGGAGTCGGTCCGAGGCCGCCGGTTGAAATGACGATATCGCTTCTGCCGAGCGCGGTCCTTACCGCTTCGGCAAGGCGGGCGTGATTGTCGCCGACCGTGGTATGGCGCAGCACGGATATTCCCATATCCGCGAGCGCGCGGGAGAGATACTGCGAATTTGTATTGAGTATGTCTCCGAGAAGAATTTCGGTGCCTACCGAAAGGATTTCACAAACTGCCATAATCAGTATCCTATCACTACGAGGCGGGCTGTTTCAGCCGCCGTCTCGACCATCGGTCTCCAGTCAAACGCCTCTTCCGCCTTCTCGACGTATTCGATTGTTGGTCTGGTGCGCGGATGCTTCGGGGTGAATACCGTGCAGCAGTCCTCATAGGGCAGGACCGAAAGGTCAAATGTGTCTGTCTTATTTCTCGCGATGGCTATCACTTCATCCTTATCCATGCCGATGAGCGGCCTGAATACGGGGATTTCACACACCGCGTCGGTGCAGGCGATTGCGGGCATCGTCTGGCTCGCGACCTGACCTACGCTCTCGCCGGTAATCAGTGCGCCGGCATTCTCGCGCCGCGCGATAATCTGCGCCACGCGCATCATCATTCTGCGCATAATGACCGTGAAGATTTCCTCGGGGCAGTTATCTTTGATGCTCTCCTGAATCTCGGTGAAATGAACCACCCAGAGACCTATTCTGCCCGAGAACATCGAGACTTTTTCAAGGAGCTTATGCACCTTCTGCTCCGCCTTTTCGCTGGTGTAGGGCGGGGAGGCAAAGTGAACCGCAGTGAGCGAGAGGCCGCGCTTTGCCATCATATAGCCGGCGACGGGGCTGTCGATACCGCCCGAAATGAGCAGGCACGCCTTGCCCGCCGAGCCGGTCGGCATACCGCCCGCGCCCTTTATCTGTCTGCCGTGGACGAATGCGCTGGTGTCTCTGATTTCTATATTGACCGTAATATCGGGATTGTGAACGTCAACTTCGAGATGCGGGAATTTACCGAGCAGATAGCCGCCCGCCTCCCTGCAGATTTCGGGGGATGTCAGCGGGAATTTCTTATCCGACCTCTTTGCCTCGACCTTGAATGTGGACGCGGCTTCAAGATCCTCCTCGAGATAATCCGCCGCGCTTTTCAGGATGGTCTGAAAATCCTTTTCGCAGGCGATGGCTCTCGAATATGCGGCTATGCCGAATACCCTGCCGATTCTCTCCGCCGCCTCATCGAGATCGATATTCTCATCGAGGGGCTCTGCCATTATTGTTGACTGCTGAACCTCGAAATTGAACTGACCGAGGGATTTGAGGCGCAGTCTCATATTTTTAATGAGCATATCCTCGAAGGTTCTGCGGTTGAGGCCTTTGAGGGCAAGCTCGCCGTTTTTTATAAGAATTACTTCTTTCATATCTGTTCCTTATCAGCGGATTTTTCTTATTTCGCTCTGACCGAGTTTTATCATTTCGGCGAGGTAATCAATTTCGCTCTCTGTCGTGAATCTTGAAAAGCTGATTCGCAGAGCGCTTTCAATCGCTTCGGGCTCAAGGCCGGCTGCGGAGAGCACCCTGCTCTTTTTGCCCTTTGAGCAGGCAGACCCGCTCGAAACGCAGATTCCTTTTGACGAGAGGAAATTCAGCATCGGTTCTGATTTGATTCCGGGAACCGAGATGTTGGTGACATAGGGAAGAGCGTCCGGCGCGGAGTTTATGACTATGCCGCCCGCCTCTTCGAATTTGCCGAGCATATACGCTCTTAAGCTCTCGGCTTTTTCAAGACTCTGCTTATAATCGGGGATTGCCTTTGCCGCGGCTCCGAAGCCGGCGATTGCGGGCATCGCCTGCGTGCCGGGCCTTATCCTCATTTCCTGCTCTCCGCCGAAAGCGCGGGGCTGAATCTTAACGCCGCTTTTGATATAGAGCGCACCCGCTCCCTTGGGTCCGTGAATCTTATGGGAGCTGACCGTCAGCAGATCGGTGCCGAGTGATGCGGGTTTTACGGGAATTTTGCCGAATGCCTGCACGGCGTCGCAGTGGATGAGGGCGGGGGCTTTCGCTCTCGCGACCGCTTTTCTGATACTGCGGACAGGCAGAACCGAGCCGAGCTCATTGTTGACGAGCATCATTGTAACGAGAATCGTATCGGAATTCACCGCTTCGAAGATATCCTTTTCGTCAACCCTGCCGAATCTGTCGGTTTTGATTTTTATAATTTCAAATCCCTCGGCCGCGAGCGCGTCGAGAGCGGAGTCAACGCTCGGATGCTCGATTGCCGTTGAGACTATTCTTCTGCCGAGACGCCTCATCTTATGAGCCGCTCCGAAAACCGCGAGGTTGTTGCTCTCGGTTCCGCCCGAGGTGAAATATATCTCCTCTTTTTTGCAGGAGAGGGCGCCGGCGACGCTTGCCCTTGCATCCTCGAGAATACTCTCGGCTTCGCTTCCGATAAAGTGGAGAGACGATGGATTTCCCCAGCCGTTTTCGACTGCGTTCATAACCGCTTCGGCAGCTTCCCTGCACGGTTTTGTGGTGGCGCTGTTATCAAAATATCCGCGGTTTTCCATACTCTCTCCTTTCATAAAATGCGCCCGTATTTTTCTTCAGGGGTAATAACCCGTTTGGGCGTATATATGGTGTATTATACTATAAAATAATTATTTTTTCAAGTTTTTATTTTTTAATACATTTTACTTGATTATAAAAAGGGCTTGTGATACAATATTACGGATAATATGGATAAGAGCGCACTTATGCGCTCCTTTAAGTCAGATCAGTCAAATTCAACTCCGGGCGGTGAGATTATGAGCAGAATACTTGTGGCTGAGGATGAGCCGAGAATGAGGCGTCTGGTATGCGATTTCCTCAAAAATTCGGGTCACGAAACCATAGAAGCGGCGGACGGCAGGCAGGCCATTGACGCCTTTGCGGCGAACAAGGGCATCGACCTCGTTGTCTGCGATATAATGATGCCCGAGGTTGACGGCTGGGAGGTCTGCAAGACCATCAGGGAGACAAGCTCCGTGCCGATTATAGTGCTCACCGCGAGAAGTCAGGAATTCGATGAGCTCGTCTCATTTGAGAGCGGCGCGGATGATTTCATCACGAAGCCGTTCAGCATGCCCGTTTTCATAAAGAGGGTGGAAGCCCTTCTCAAAAGATCGGGCGCCGTCAGGGAGGAAACATCCTCCGACATCATCTCGATTGACGGGCTGAGAATAAACATACCCGCCCACGAGGTCAGTCTCGACGGCGCGGTGCTGGATCTCAAAATCAAGGAATTCAGCCTGCTCGAAAAGCTCGCCTCAAATCCCGGCAGAACCTTTTCAAGAGAAGCTCTGCTCGATGAAATATGGGGAGTCGATTTCTACGGCGACAGCAGGACCGTCGATTCCCACCTCGCGCGTCTGAGGACCAAGCTCGGCGACTGGGGCGATAAGCATATAAAGACCGTTTTCGGCGTCGGCTACAAGATTGAGGTGAACGGAGAATGAAAAAGCTTTTCTCTTATCTCGGTTCAAAAATAAGGGTCAAGCTTTTTGCCGCAATCCTGCTCGTGCTGATGGTGTTTTTTGCGGTTATCATGCTCGTTTCCGAACCGCTCCTTTTCAGCGTATTCACACGCAGCACCTACGGCAGACTCTCCGAAGTCGCGCAGAAGATTGATAACCTCGTTCCCGATTCGGGCACATATTACTTTGACCTTTACGCCATCTCGCAGAATTACGGAACGGAATTTGAGTTAGTTGACGGCAGCGGCTTCCTGCAGTATAAGAGCAGCGGCGGCGGCTCGGCTATAGGCATTGAGCATTTTCCGACGCCCGGCTCGATGGACCCGCAGTATTCCGATATGACCGTATCCGCGAGATACGGCGACAGAAAATTCAAATATAAAAACTTTGAAATCAAGAAAAAGAACGCGACCAACGCCGATTATTTCATTTATCACGACAGCATCTCAACCGGCGATACGGTCTATGTCTTCTATCCGGTTGCGGATATCGAAAACGTGGTCAGGGTTGCGGGCTCGGTTTATTCGGTGATATCGATTCTCGTCATCACCGTGCTCGGAATCATTTTCTATATCATAATTTCACGATTCGTCAAGCCCGTCGAGGAGATGAATAACGTCACCAAGGATATGGCGGCGCTGAATTTCGACCGCAAGTGCAATGACTACGGCAGGGATGAAATCGGCGAGCTCGGCAGGAGCATAAACACTCTCTCCGACAAGCTCGACACAACGCTTGACGACCTCAACGACAAGAATAAACAGCTTGAAAAGGATATTGAGCTGCGCCTCGCGCTCGACAACGCGCGCAAGTCCTTTATCAGCAACGTCTCCCACGAGCTCAAAACTCCGATTGCCATCATTTCGGGTTATGCGGAGGGGCTTAAGGAGGGCATCAGCAGCGATCCCGCGATTATCGGCGAATACTGCTCGATTATCATGGATGAGAGCCGCAAGATGAACGAACTCGTTCTTGAGCTGCTCGAGCTCTCAAAGCTCGAGAGCAAGTCCCAGCCCTTCACCCCCGATTTCTTCGGTCTGGGTGAAAACATAAGAATTCTTCTCGGTCACCTTGCCCTTGAGATTGAAGAAAACGGCATCGAGGTCGAAAACCGCGTGCCCGCTTCGCTCGAGTGCTACGCGATGGGCGAAAAGATTGATATCGTACTCAAGAACTATATTACCAACGCCATCTCCCACTGCTCGGGAGAAAAGCGCATTTCGATTGTCAGCCGTAAAATGAAGAACGGCTGCGTACGCGTTTCGGTTATCAATACCGGCGAGCATATCGCCGCGGAGGATATAGCCGAAATCTGGGACAGCTTCTATCGGGCCGACAAGGCGCATAACAGGAACGCCAACCGTTTCGGCCTCGGGCTGTCCATAGTAAAGAGCATTATGACTAACCACCGCTGCAGATACGGCGTTGAAAACGTCGGGGGCGGAGTCGAATTCTATTTTGAAGTTCCGGAAGGTCCCGAATACTATGAGAATAACTCCGAAAACAATTAAAAAGCGGATTGTATCGGCTGCCTTGACGGCGGTTCTGCTCTGTTTGCTTCTGACATCCTGCGGCAGAGCCGGCTCCGGAGTGACGGTCATAAACGGAGTTTCCTCGCGTAACACCATCAGCAAGCCGTCAAGCGACGCCTCCCTTCACTTTTCATCCGATGAAAGCGAATATGCGAATACGGGTATTTCATCGGGATTCATTGACCTGCGCCTCGATGAGAGAACAGATTCTTTCGGAATATACGATTCTTCCGCCGGCACTCTCTGCACCGCCCTTCCGCCGAGGCCCGAAGGCGGCGTTCTGCCCGCGATAAATTCGGGAATGGTCAGTCTCAGGGTTATTGCAGGCACCGATATATATCTGCTCAACAGTCAGGATAACTCGGTCGCCTACGGCAAATCGTCGGTCAAGCAGGAGAAGGACGGCTGCATATTCACCTACGATATATTTCCGTCACCCGACACGGCTTCAAAGAAGGTTTTCAATCATTCGGATATCGGCTTCCGCATTGAAATGTCGGTCCGCCTCAAGGACGGCAGTATGAATGTCAATGTCAGATGGAATAATCTGACGGGCAATCCCGATGCCTTCATCGAAAGCATTGAGCCGCTCAATTATTTCGGCGCTTACAACACGACGGAGAAGGGCAATTTTCTCTTCGTTCCCGACGGCTGCGGAGCTGTTATAAGCACATCGGTATTTGACGAATCGTTCGAATCTCTCTCTTTCGCGGTTTACGGCGCGGACCCATCCTGCCCGGCTGATTATTCGGGCACCGCATCAATCCCCTCGTTCGGCATAAAGACCGGCGATTCCGCCTTTGCCGCGCTGATTGAAAACGGCGACGCGGCGGCGGTAATAAACGCCGAAAAAGCGACGGGTCAGACCGGTTTCAACCGGGTTTATTCCTCGTTCGGCATCACCCCGTCATCATATAAGGACAATACGCTCTGCATTTCAAAAGCACAGAGCGTTGACAGCATAGATATCTGCTACAGATTCCTGTCCGGCAAAAACGCCACCTATTCGGGAATGGCATCGGCAATAAGGGAGCAGCTCATAAGAGACGGCGTGCTCTCATCCCGTGCGCCGGAGGAGGCGGACAGTCTGCCGTTTTTCCTGACCCTGACGGGAACAGGCAAAAAATCCGTCGGTTCGCTTGAATATCAGAGCGTGCTGACCGACTTCGATCAGGCGCAGGATATGCTCGTGCGCATGAAAAACAAGGGCATAGACAATGTGAACGTCAGATACACTGCGGCAAAGACCGGCGGCAGCGACCAGACGGATATCACCACCTCGCGCTTTTCGGCGAGACTCGGAGGCAAACGCGGCCTCGCCTCGCTGAGCGAATATATCTCAAATCAGAATATGAAGCTCTTCATAGATATCGATATTCTTTCATCCGCGAAGGGTTTCAGAGGCAGAAACGCTTACAGCATCTCGGGTGAAGAGACCGGATACACCCCCTCAAATTCCGTCGTTTCGGCAATGGGAGTCAGCCCCGCCGTGCGCAGTCTGAGAAGGGTATCGGCGCTCAGGAAGGCCGTCGCGGCGGTTCTTTCAAGGTCGAGCGAGGGCAATTACACGGGCGTGTGCCTGAATGACGCCGGAACTGTCCTCTATTCCGATTTCTCGCAGGACGGCATGCTCCGCCAGCAGGCGGCAAAAACCGTCGCGGGCACGGTTTCTCCGCTGTCAACCGGCAATGAAATAATGACTGTCGGCGGCAATTTCTATATGCTCAAGAATATCGGCTCGATAGTCGATTTGCCTCTCTCCACAGGCGTTTCAAAGAGCGGAGCTTATACTCCCGTTCCGTTCCTTCAGCTGATTCTTCACGGTATAGCCGATTACTCGGGCTTCGCCATAAACGAGAGCTCGAATTCGGACGAAACGCTTCTGAGATATATCGAATACGGCGCCTGCCCGCATTACAGATGGAATTACAAGGCGATAAGCGGAGACGGCGAGAGCGACATATTCTATTATGACAATACAATCAATTCGGCGGCGGATTTCTATGCCGAGGCAAATGCCTGCCTCTACGATCTGCGCGATGCGCGAATGACCGACCACTACAGGGTTTCGGACGGCGTGTTCTGCACCGAATATGATAACGGAGCCATGATTTACGTAAATTATACCGACAGGGATGCGACCGTGCGCGGCGTTGTGGTCGAAGCGGGCGGATTCCTGCGGGTCAACTGATATAAAGGAGGCATAATATGCCAAGCATCAAAACTACTGTTTCAAAAGAAATCAGCGAATCGGCAAGAGATAATCTTATTAAAAAATTCGGCGAAGCCATCGCCCTTTTCCCGGGAAAGAGCGAAACCTGGCTGATGCTCAGCTTCAATGACAATACCCCGATGAGCTTCGGCGGAAATCAGGCGGACGACTGTGCCTTTCTCGAGGTCGCTCTCTTCGGCTCGGCATCCGATTCCGCTTATGACAGAATGACCGCCGCCCTCTCTTCGATTATCAACGAAGAGCTCGGAATAGCTCCCGACAAGGTCTATATCAAATACGAGGAGACGGACCACTGGGGCTGGAGTGGCCGTAACTTCTGATGAAGGATGATAAGAAATCGCCGTTGCTCGCTTTCGCGGCGGCTCTGCTGATATTCGCGGTTCTGATGATATTCAAAATCATTGACGCGCCCGGCGCGGATTCGCTCAAAGCGGTCAGTGTTCCCGAAGCGCAGACGGTTATGGACCGCGCAATGCCCGAGCCGGAAACCGGAGAGGCGGATACCGGCGGTCTGATTAATATAAACACAGCCACCGAGCAGGAGCTTGCGACGCTCAGCGAGGTCGGCGAAGTCAAGGCGCGCGCCATTGTGGAATTCCGCGAAAAATACGGATATTTCCGCAGTATCGACGAACTTACGCTGGTTGAAGGCATCGGCGAGTTGACAGTCGAGGCGAACCGTGACAGAATTACTGTTTAACAAATACTCAAGGAGATGATATATATGCCTTACGCAGACAGAACGGAAATAAAGAAACTCTATGAAAGCCCCGAATCCTTTGCCGATAAAACAATTACCGTTTACGGCTGGGTGCGTACCCTCAGGGATTCAAAGGCCATCGGCTTCATAGAGCTCAACGACGGCAGCTCCTTCAAGGGTCTTCAGGTCGTTTTTGAAGAGAGCAAGCTCGCGAACTACAAGGATATAGCGAAGCAGAATGTCGGCGCAGCCCTCAGGGTTACGGGAAAACTCCTGCTCACCCCCGAGGCGAGCCAGCCCTTTGAAATCAACGCGGACGAAATCTCGGTGGAAGCAACCTCGACTCCCGATTATCCGCTTCAGAAGAAGAGGCATTCGGTTGAATATCTCAGGGAAATCGCGCATCTGAGACCGAGGACCAATCTTTTCAACGCGGTATTCAGAGTGCGTTCCGTCGCCGCTTACGCGATTCACAAATTCTTTATAGATCAGGGCTTTGTCTATGCCCATACCCCGCTGATTTCCTGCTCGGACGCCGAGGGCGCGGGTGAGAGATTCAGAGTCACCGATTTTGATCTTGCCGATGTTCCGAAGACCGAGGACGGCGCGGTTGATTTTGCTCAGGATTTCTTCAAAAAGCCCGCCTTTCTGACCGTTT
Organism: Oscillospiraceae bacterium; assembly: GCA_902792905.1. Taxonomy (GTDB): domain Bacteria; phylum Bacillota; class Clostridia; order Oscillospirales; family Acutalibacteraceae; genus CAG-177. The sequence goes on along the minus strand of CADBBH010000007.1, from coordinate 101,947 downwards.
CGGGTCAGCTTCAGGGCGAAATAATGGCCCTCGCATTCGGCAAAATCTATACCTTCGGACCGACCTTCAGAGCCGAGAAATCATATACTCAGCGCCACGCGGCCGAATTCTGGATGATTGAGCCGGAAATCGCATTTGCCGAGCTGAGCGAAAATATGGATATCGCCGAGGCGATGATTAAATTCGTAATCAATTATGTCATTGAAAACTGCCCGCAGGAGATGGATTTCCTCAATAAATTCGTCGACAAGGGCCTGCTCGAGCGCCTGACCGCCGTTGCGAATTCCGATTTCGGCAGAGTTTCATACACCGAGGCGGTTGAGCTTCTCGAAAAGCACAATGACGAATTCGAATATAAAGTCAGCTGGGGTATCGACCTTCAGACCGAGCACGAGCGCTATCTTACCGAGCAGATATTCAGAAAGCCCGTCTTCGTCACCGATTATCCCAAAGAAATCAAGGCATTCTATATGCGCCTGAATGACGACGGAAAGACCGTCGCCGCCTGCGACTGCCTCGTTATGGGCATCGGCGAAATCATCGGCGGCAGCCAGAGAGAGGAGCGCCTCGATGTGCTTCTTGACAGAATTGCCGAGCTCGGCCTCAAAGAAGAGGATTACAGCTGGTATCTTGACCTTCGCAGATACGGCGGCGTCAAGCACAGCGGCTTCGGTCTCGGCTTCGAGCGTCTGGTAATGTATCTCACAGGCGTTTCTAATATCCGCGACGCGATTCCGTTCCCGAGAACAACAGGTTCAGCCGAATTCTAAATCATCAAACAGGAGGCAACGCTATGTTAAAGAATATTTCTCCCGTTCTCTCACCGAATCTGCTCAAAATCCTTATGGAAATGGGCCACGGTGATGAAATCGTTATCGGCGACGGCAATTTCCCCGCCGCGTCTGTCGCGAAGCGCCTTATCCGCCTTGACGGCCACGGCGTCAACGAAATACTTGACGCGATCCTCAAGCTTATGCCGCTCGATACCTATGTTGAGGCGCCCGTCGGCCTTATGGATAACGGCGATCCCGAAAACAGACCTCCAATCTGGGCGGAATACGAAAAGACAATCAAGGCAAACGAGGGCGATAAGAATATCGAGCTCATCGAGAGATTCGCTTTCTATGAGAGAGCGAAGAAGGCCTATGCGGTTGTTGCGACCGGCGAGACAGCGATTTACGCAAATATCATCCTCAAAAAAGGTGTTGTTCAATGATTAAGAAGGTTCTTGCGATAGATTTCGGCGCTTCAAGCGGCAGAGCCATTATCGGCACCTTTGACGGCGAAAAGATTTCGCTCAACGAGGTTCACCGCTTCACAAACGACCCCGTATCCGTCGGCGGCACGGTTTACTGGGATGTGCTCCGCCTGTTTCATGAAATCAAACAGAGTCTGATAAAGGCGAGAACAGCCGATTCCTTTGACAGCATAGGAATCGATACCTGGGGCGTGGATTTCGGTTTGCTTGACAAAGACGGCAGACTGCTCGAAAATCCAATCCATTACAGGGATAAGAGAACTGTCGGTCTCGTTGAGAAAGCCTTTGAAATCATACCGAAAGAGCGTTTTTACGAGCTCACCGGCATTCAGTTCATGGAGCTCAACACCGTTTTTCAGCTCTATTCCCTCGCGCTGGAGAGAAAAGATCTGCTTGAGAGAGCCGATAAATTTCTCTTTATGCCCGATTTATTCGCCTATATGCTGACCGGTGAGCAGGCGACCGAGTATTCGATAGCGACCACCTCGCAGCTCGTTGATATCAAAACAGGCACCTGGTGCTCCGAGATATTCGATAAGCTCGGCATACCGCAGCGCCTCGCGGGCGAAATAAAGCTTCCCGGTGAAGTCAGCCGCGCGCTGTCGCCACTGATAAAAGAGGAATGCGGTCTGGAGGGCGATATCAGAGTCATAAGCGTCTGCGGCCACGATACGCAGAGCGCGATAACCGCCGTGCCGGCCGAAGAAAAGGATTTCATCTTCCTCTCGAGCGGCACCTGGTCGCTCTTCGGCACCGAGCTCGACGAGCCGATAGTAAACGAAACTTCGCTTGAGATGAATGTCACCAACGAGGGCGGATGCGAGGGCAAAACCGGATTTCTCAAGAATATCACGGGTCTCTGGCTCATTCAGGAGAGCCGCCGCCACTGGAACAGACACGGCAAGGATTATTCCTATGCCGACCTTGAAAAGCTCGCGCTTGAGAGCGAGCCGTTCGCCCATTTCATCGACCCCGATTATGAAGAATTCGGCAAAATGGGCAATATCCCGCAGAGAATCCGCGATTACTGCAAAAACGCGACCGGCAGGTTCCCCGGGACAGACGGTGCAATTGTCCGCTGCATATATGAGAGTCTCGCAATGAAATACCGCGCAACCTTTGAAAAAATCAAGAGCTGTACGGGTAAGGATTATAAAGAAATTCACGTTATCGGCGGCGGCGTCAAGGACGGCCTGCTCTGTCAGATGACCGCGAACGCCTGCGGAGTTCCCGTAAAAGCGGGCCCGATTGAGGCGACCGTGCTCGGAAATATCGCGGTTCAGCTCATCGCGCAGGGTTGCATCAAGGATGTTGCCGAGGCGAGAAAAATCATCGCAAACAGCGAGAATATAAAGGTTTATTATCCCGAAAACACGGCGGAATGGAATGCCGCGTATCTCAGATCAGGCAATAATTAAGAATTTACATAAAAGGAGCGTAATACTATGGCAAAAAGCAGACTTATCGGCGATTATCCCGCAATAGGCATCCGCCGTATCATCGACGGCAGACGCGGCCCTCTGAAGGTCAGGGAGTCCCTTGAGGATCAGACCATGATGATGGCTCAGTCAGTCAAGAAACTCTATGAGGAAAACCTGCGTTATTCGGACGGCACCCCCGTCAGGGTTGTCATCTCCGACACTTCAATCGGCAGAGTCGCAGAGGCGGCCGCCTGCGAGGCGCAGTTCAAGAAAGAGGGCGTCGCAGTCACCCTCTCCGTCACACCCTGCTGGTGCTACGGCTCCGAAACGATGGATATGGACCCGACCACAATCAAGGGCATCTGGGGCTTCAACGCCACCGAGCGTCCGGGCGCGGTCTATCTCGCCTGCGTGCTCGCCTGCCACGCCCAGAAGGGGCTTCCGGCATTCGGCATCTACGGCAGAGAGGTTCAGGAGGCGGATGATAAAGAGATTCCCGCCGATGTTGAAGAGAAGCTTCTCCGCTTCGCGAGAGCGGGCATTGCGGCTACCACAATGCGCGGCAAATCCTATCTCCAGATCGGCTCAATGTGTATGGGCATTGCCGGCTCGCAGATTACTCCCGATTTCTTCGAGGCATATCTCGGAATGAGAGTCGAGAGCGTTGACGAGGTTGAGATTCTCCGCAGAATGGACGAAGGCATCTATGACGAGGAGGAATACCAGAAGGCACTCGCCTGGGTCAAGGCAAACTGCCCCGAGGGCTTTGATAAAAACCCCGATTTCGTACGCAAGAGCGACGAGCAGAAGGAAAAGGACTGGGAATTCACGGTCAAGATGGCATGCATCGTAAAAGACCTTATGAACGGCAATGACAAGCTTGCCGGCGAATTCGGTGAGGAGGCCGTCGGCCACAACGCCATCGCGGGCGGATTCCAGGGCCAGAGACAGTGGACCGACCACTGGCCGAATGCCGACTTCGTTGAGGCGATTCTCAACACTTCCTTTGACTGGAACGGCATACGCGCCCCCTATGTTTTCGCTACCGAAAACGACACTCTCAATGCCGCGAGCATGCTTCTCATGAGCCTGCTCACCAATAAAGCCCAGATGTTCGCCGATGTCCGCACCCACTGGAGCGGCGAGAGCATCAAGAGAGTTACCGGTTATGATATCGAAGGCCACGCGAAGGACGCGAACGGTCTTATCCACCTTATAAATTCCGGCGCCTGCTGCCTTGACGCCTGCGGCGAAGTCAAGGATGAAAACGGCAACGGCGTTATGAAGGAATGGTATAACGTTACCGAGGACGATGTTGACAAGATGCTCAAGGCGACTGAATGGTGCGCTGCCGATAACGGCTATTTCCGCGGCGGCGGATATTCGGCCCGCTTCCTTACCAGAGCGGAGATGCCCGCCACCATGATAAGAATCAACTGGGTCAGAGGACTCGGCCCCGTGCTTCAGATTGCTGAGGGCTGGACCGTCGCTCTTCCCGATGAGGTCAGCCATATTCTCTGGAAGAGAACAGACTATACCTGGCCCTGCACCTGGTTCACTCCGAGGGTCACCGGCGAAGGCGCATTCGCTTCCGCTTACGACCTGATGAATAACTGGGGCGCGAATCACGGCGCCATCAGCTACGGCCATATCGGCGCGGATATCATCACCCTCGCCTCGATGCTCAGAATCCCCGTAGCCCTTCACAATGTTCCCGATGAAAAGATATTCAGACCCGCCTGCTGGGGTGCATTCGGAACAAAGGATCTCGAGGGAGCCGACTACCGCGCCTGCGAGAACTACGGACCTCTTTACAGATAAAACGCATTATAAAAGGACTGCCGGGAGGCAGTCCTTATCTCTTTATATTTTAAGCAGCTTCGCGGCGTTCAGGCCGAGTATCTTTTTCTCATCCGCTTCGGGTACGCCGAAATGCTTTACCATCGCTATGCTGTCCGCAGGGTCGTTCCACGGGGCGTCGCTTGCCATCAATATTCTATCCGCGCCGTGAAGTTTTATTATTTCTCTCGCGGCAACGGGCGGCAGAGTGCCGTAGCAGTAGGCAGTGTCAAGATAAACATCCCTGCCGCAGAGGTATTTCATCGTATTCTCGCAGTCCGAAAGTCCGCCGAAATGCGCCGCCACAACGGGCGCTCCGCCGAATGCGGGCAGAATTGTGCTCAGACGCTGAGCGGAGCAGTGAATCGGATAGGGCAGGCCCATGTCGAGGCCGCAGTGAAAAACGGTGATGAATTCGAGCTCTGCGATTTTTTCGTAGACCGGAATCATTCTCTCCTCATCGCAGAAGAAATCCTGATAATCGGGATGAAATTTAATGCCCTTTATTCCCGCTTCCTTCAGCCGCTCAAGCTCCTCGAATATATCTTCGCTGTCGGGATGGACCGAGCCGAAGGGGATGACTCCTTCATAATCAAGCAGGGAAATCGCGAAATTGTTGACGCTTCTCTGCTGATGCGGATTTGTTGAAATATTCAGTATGACGCTGTAATCAACCCCCGCTTTTCTCTGCGCCTCAACGAGCGAAGCGGGCGTTCCGTTATGCGACGGGTGAATGATTCCCGAGCGGTTTTTAAGTATATTCATTGATTTTTCCGCGATTTTTTCGGGAAAACAATGGGTATGAAAGTCAATAATCATTATATTCTCTCTCCGTGATTTTTAATAAATATATCATAAATTGCTCATATCTGCAATATTGAAATTCACTCATCGTTTTGATATAATGTCAAAAAAAGAAAAGAGAGGCAAAAATATGAAAGTTTCATCTGAACTCATCGAAAAAATAAAGGATATGCTCACGGTCTATGTCTGCCCCGAGTTGCAGCAGGCGGCGAAGGAATTCCTTGAGAGCGCTGAAAAAACAGGCGAAGCAGACCCCGCAAATCTCATCGCGGAGCTCAGGGACGATATCTGCACCATAGACGACTATATTGCCTTCACTCAGAGCGAATACTGCCTTAATATGAATGATGAGGTCGTCGCTCAGCTGATGCATAAGCAGGGCGTTGAGGCAAAGGCAAACGGAGCTGTCAACTGTCTCTGCCCAGGATGCACAAAGGCGGCGGCAATTCTCGAAGAGCTTACAAAATAAAAATCCGGCACCTCGCAGTAAACTGTGAGGTGTTTTAGGTCTGTGACGTGTAATAAATGAAAGTCAGCAAAGGAGTGTTTGCTTTGGAAAACGGTGCCGACGCGTATCGCCGTTTTCTTGAAGGCGACGAAAAGGGCCTTGAAGAAATCATAACCGAATATAAAGACGGGCTGATTCTTTATCTCAACGGCTATGTCTCAAATCTTGACCTCGCGGAGGAGCTTGCCGAGGATACCTTCGTGCGCCTTTTTACTAAAAAGCCGAAGAATAAGGGCGGGGCGTCGTTCAAGACCTGGCTCTATACGATAGGCAGAAACATCGCTCTCGATGCCCTTCGCAAAATGAAACGAAGGCACGAGGAGCCGCTTGAAACCCATTACGACCTTGCCGATGAAGAAAATCTCGAAGAAAACTATCTGCGCGAGGAGCGGAAAATCGCGGTTCACAGAGCGATGAACAATCTCAGGGCCGAATACAGGGAAGTGCTGTGGCTCACATATTTTGAGGGCCTGAGCAATAAAGAAACGGCGGAAATCCTGAAAAAGAAGGTCCACGCCGTCGAGGCGACGCTCAGCAGGGCGAGGGCCGCACTGAAAAAAGAACTTGAAAAGGAGGGCTTTATCTATGAAAACGAGTGAAGAAATGTCAAAGAGCGTAATGGAAAAAGTCCGCGCCTATGAAGTTCACAAGGCGGCAGTCAGAAAGAGAGTCACCGCAGTTTCGGTAACGGCCGCCGCGCTCGCCGTGTGCATATTCACCGGAGCCGCGGTTACCGGAAACCTCAGACTCGGAGCGGCGAAGTCCGCCGACAACGCGGTCAGGGAAGAATATGATATCGAATACGGCGGGGGCGTCGATTACGAAGCCGACGCAACAGAGAGCATTGAACACGCCGGAGAATATTCGGCTTCGGATTCGAAAACGAACAGCAAAGATGCCAACGGAGCGGGAATCGGCAATGACACCGCATTTTGCAGCCATGTATTCGGATATCATGCAATTGATGGGTGGCTGCTTGATTATGCTGATAAAATCGAACCGGAATCCTCTCAAAGATTCATCGAATTGTTCGGTAAGACTGAGGACTGCAACAGAAGGTTCTTTATGGATTATTACGGCATTCCAAAAGAAAAATATTGGGAAATATATGACAAGAATTTTATTACCGAAAATCCAGATTGTTATGATAAAGAACTGTATAATCCGGATATCTGGTTTTCTGATGATTATTACAAGAATCCGTTGTTTGTTCAAGAAGGGAAAACTGCTCCCGAAGAAAACAGCGTTATAATCAGGCCGAAAGGAGATACGATTCACACCGACAGATATTTTACAATCTGCGAATCCCTTATAGATTTTGTCGGTGAAGAGGAATTCAATGAATTCAGGGACAAATACGGCGGAACAGCAGATTTCAATATCCTGAAATTCATAGATGAATTCGGTATATCAAAAGAAGACTTCAAGAAATGCACCGAAACGCAGCTTCTTGCAACTTATGGTATCTATAATACAGATTATGTTTACGGTACACCTGAAATGCAGAAAGAATACTTTGAGAAGCATATCATTACCAAATGAATAAAAGTTTAAGAAAAGAAAAAACGATTTATGCCGCGCTTGCCCTGATACTGCTCGTTTCCGAGATTCTTATCGGAAAATACGCTCACGGTTTTGTGAGGGGCAGTGTCGGGGATGTGCTCGTTGTTATACTGTTGTTTTCACTCGCGAGAATCATATTCACCCGAAAGCCGAAGCTTCTGCCAATCTTTGTTTTCGCGTTTGCCGTTATCATTGAAATCCTGCAGTATTTCGATTTCGTTTCGCTTATCGGGATGAAGGATAACCGCATTGTTTCAATCGCGCTCGGCGGCACATTCTCCTTCGGCGACATCGCCTGCTACGCCGCCGGCACGGCAATATGCTTCGGGATTGACGCGGCGGTAAAAAAGATAATCGGAAAATAAAAACAAGCTCCCCGTGAGGGGAGCTTTTATATTTAGTTTTATTCTTCGTCGCTCATGCCCGTATAGTATTGTGCGAGGGTGCGGGTGAGTGTGCGGCAGATGGCGGTGAACATATATTCCTCATACTGTTCTTTTCTCTCGACGCTGACGGAGACACCCGACGAGCCCGCGATATCGGGAAATACCTTCCTTCCGTCGCCGCTTACCTTTATATAGTCGTCATCGGAATATCCTTTTTCGCCGAGCTCGAGGAGCTGATTTCTGATATCCTCACATTCGGCGTATGTTTCGCTGATAAGATATGAGAGCAGATAGATGGAATCGCCGCCCGGTACGGAATTCTCAAACTCACTGAGGACGCGGCATATTTCCTCCCACTGCATTATTTTTTCGCTCTCCTCAGCTATCGTGAAGGCGGGTTTGCGGCCGCTTTCATCGGGTGTATAGAGCCTGTTTATCTCGGAGAAAACGTTCATCATTTCAAGGATATCATCGCGCATATTTTCGTATTCCCTCTCCAGCTGGCAGAGGGAATACAGTTTTTTATAGAGAGTTCCGGCCTCTTCTGCGAGCGGCTCAAGCCCGTTCTGAGCTCTCTCGTTCACGGATTTTGCCCTGTCCCTCCAGCCGGTTGCCTTTACGATATCAAAAGAAGCCAGCTGGGCGGAATACCCGGCATTGATATCGCTGCGAAGATCGATATAATCCGAGAGAATTTCGCCTTTTTCACCGCCTACCAGTCGTGAGACGAGGCGGGCGCTGTCGTAATTGTTGCCGTTCATGCAGCGCACCGCGTAATTTGTGATGACGGTGTTTTTAAAGATAAAGAAAAGGACAAGCAGAATAAGCAGGGGCGCGCCGATACAGACCGCAATGATAATTTTCCTGCGGCCCGAAGCGTTATCGGTGTTTATATCCGTTCTGCTCATCTGCTCTCCTCGTATCTGCTGAAATTTCAGTTAAATAATTATAGCATATTTTCGCGCGAAAACAAACTGTTTTTGATTATCGGTCCGAACCGGCGGTATCAAGCACTTTTTCTATCAGCTTCAGTTTCTCTTCTCCGTCCTTCAGACTTATTGAAAAATAAGGCTTTCCGCCGCCGGGGCTGAATCTGACCCTGCCGCCGAACCGGGAAATGATTTTCTGAACGGTCTCCTGCGTGAGCTCATCCGCTTTAAAGACAATTCTCCCGCTTTCGGCTGAGATTTCATATACGCCGATTTTCGCCGCTTTGAACCTGACAGTTGAAATTCTGATAAGCCCGAGCACCGATTTGGGCGGTTCGCCGAAGCGGTCGATAAGCTCATCGGTAACGTCAAGCGCGTCATCGCCGCTCCTGATATCCGCGATTCTGCGGTAAATCTGCAGGCGCTGCGGCACGCTTGAAATATAGCTCTCCGGGATATGCGCGTTTATCGGCAGGTCGATGAGGCAGTCCTTTTCGGGCTCTTTGGGCTTTTCGCCCTTTTCTTCCGCTATCGCGCGCTCAAGAAGCTTTATATACATATCGTAGCCGACGGATTCCATCTGCCCGTGCTGGCTGGCGCCCAGTATATTACCGGCGCCTCGCAATTCAAGATCGCGCATGGCGATATGAAAGCCCGAACCGAATTCCGTAAATTCCCTGATCGCTTCAAGGCGTTTTTCGGCGATTTCGCTGAGCTGTTTTCCGCGCGTAAAGGTGAAATAAGCGCTCGCTCTTCGCGATGATCTGCCGACTCTGCCTCTTATCTGATGAAGCTGCGCAAGGCCCATCCTGTCGGCGTTTTCGATTATCAGCGTATTGACATTGGGTACGTCAACGCCCGTCTCGATTATGGTTGTGCATACAAGAATATCGATTTCACCGTCGAGAAGACGCCTCCATACTTCGCTGAGCTCCGTCTCATTCATCTTGCCGTGAGCGACTGCCACTCTCGCTTCGGGCAGAGCCCTGATTATTTCGGCGGCTTTGCGCTCGATGGTTTCAACTTTATTATAGAGATAATATACCTGACCGCCGCGGCGGAGCTCCTGCTCCATCGCCTCGTAAAGCACCTGCGGACTGTGTTCGATGACATAAGTCTGTACCGGCTGCCTGTCCTGCGGCGCCTCTTCAATGACCGCCATATCGCGTATGCCCGTCATCGCCATATTCAGAGTGCGGGGAATCGGGGTCGCCGTAAGCGTGAGCACATCGACCGCCGGATAGAGAGACTTGAGTTTTTCCTTTTGAGCCACGCCGAAGCGCTGCTCCTCATCGACGATAATCAGCCCGAGATGCGCGAATTTCACGTCATCCGAAATCAGGCGGTGGGTGCCGACGGCAATATCGATGCTGCCGCGCCTGATACCGAGCAGGGCGGAGTCAATATCCTTCTTCGTGCAGAAGCGCGATAGCATTGCCGTTTCAATCGGGAAGCCGTCGAATCTCTTGAGAATGGTCTGATAATGCTGAAGCGCGAGAATCGTGGTCGGCACGAGAATAGCCGCCTGCATACCGTCCGCGACGCATTTGAAAACGGCGCGAAGGGCGACCTCGGTCTTTCCGAAACCGACATCGCCGCACAGAAGGCGGTCCATCGGATAGGGCTTTTCCATATCGCGTTTTATCTGCCTTATACAGCGCAACTGGTCCTCTGTTTCCGCGTATTCGAAGCGCGATTCAAAGTCGCTCTGCATATCAATATCGGGCGAGAAGGCGTGCCCCTGAATCTTCAGACGCTTTGAATAGAGCTCTATGAGCTCCTTCGCCATATCCTTTACCGAGGACTTTACTCTTGTGCGCGTCTTTTCCCAGTCTCTGCCGCCGAGCTTGTTGAGCTTGACTCTGCTCTCTTCTCCGCCGCCGATGTATTTCGACACCTGGTCGAGCTGGGTCACGGGCACATAGAGAATATCGCCCTTATCGTATCTGATTTTGATATAATCCTTGAGAATCCCCTGATTTTCAAGGCTTGAGATGCCCTCAAATATACCGATGCCGTGAGCGGAGTGAACCACATATTCGCCCCTGTGAAGCTCGGTCAGATTATTGAAGGCGTTTTTGCTTGATTTTCTTGCCTGCTTCGGTTTTGAGGCGGTCTGTTTTCTGTAGGTGAAAACGCAGAAGGCGGAGCCGGGATATTCGAAGCCGTAGCTCAGCCCTCCGGGAATGACCGAGACCTTGCCCTCGGGGAATTTTTCAGGCGGAGCCGGATAGTAATTATTTGAAATTCCCGCGCTTTCAAGATCCTGCGAGAGCGTGTCAGCAGCTTTTTCCGTGCCCGCCATAATCACGCAGGTATAGGTGCGGTGGGCCATTCTGCCCGTAATATCCTCTTTGAGCGCGTTGAGCTGGCCGTTCCAGGGAATCAGCTGCTTCGCGGTGAAGCTGATAAGTTCCTTCACTCCCGTGTCAAAACTGCCGCGGGGCAGATTGTCGAGATAGACCGCACCCATATCCGTATAGAGCTTCTGTATTTCAAACATTTCGAGGGTATATCTCTCGAGCCCTCTGCAGAGCACATTATCGGAAAAAAGGCCCTTTACCGTCTCGTGCTGAAGATTCAGCGAAGAGTTGAATTTGTCCTTGACCGCGAAGCTCTCGCAGACAAAGAGCATATTGTCGCGGGCGTAATCGAAGATTCCTCCCGATTCGGGATAAATCAGGGGCAGATATTTATCGGCGCAGTTTACCTTTATGCCGCCGCTTATCTTTTCAACCTCCGCCGCGAGCATCTTTCCGCCCGCGCCGCGGATTCTTTTTTCTTTTATATGATTTTCAATCAGCGCGCAGAGCTGACCGTCTGTTATCAGCACCTCTTTGGCGGGGGTGATTCTGACCGAATCAAGTGTTTCGGTCCTTCTCTGTGTGTCGAGATCAAAGCTGAATACGGAATCTATCGTGTCGCCCCAGAATTCGACCCTGCAGGGCGAGGAGGCGTAGGGCGGGAAGAAATCGAGAATTCCGCCGCGGATTGCGAACTGCCCCGGACCGTCTATCTGCTCGCAGAACGAATAGCCGCTTTTTACGAGAATTTCGCTGAGCTCATCCGTCGTGTATTCATCGCCGGAGGAGAGAGTAACCGAATTTGCCATAAGCACGGTGGGGGGCGGAGTGAGCTGAAGAGCGGCCTCGGAAGACATCACGACGGCGTCATATTCGCCGGTGAGCATCTTGTCAAGGACCATGAGCCGCCTGTGTTCGTATTCCCTTGAAACAGTCTCGTCAATTCTGTATGAGAAATCACGCGCCGGGAAAACGAGCGCTCTGATTCCGAACGCGGTCAGGTCGGAGACCATTCTCGTCGCCTGCGCCTCATCGGGAACGAGTACGACGGCGCGGCGTCTGAAGCCCGTGCACAGAGATGAAATCACATGGGCTTTATGAATATATGCAAGGCCGGTTACGCCCAGCGGTACGCGCTTCTTATGTATCGCGTTGACCAGTGAGCGGAATTCTGTTATGCTTTTTGAACTTTCGGTGAAGCAATTCATATTCTGATACCGTTTTCCCTGAATGCGTTGATAAGACCGTCGTAATCCTGATTTACAAGGCGGAAGGCCTTCATTCCCTGCTCTTCCGACGCCTCGCAGTTTGCCCCGACATCATCGATGAAGAAGCATTCTCCGGGCAGAAGATTGAATTTTGAGAAGAGCTTGAGGTATATCTCTTTTTCGGGTTTTATCAGTTTATAATCCGCCGAAACGAGAAATCCGTCGAAATAATTCAGAGCCGGAATATTCTTCTTCGCGTCATAGAAATCGAGTGAGGCGTTCGAGAGCAGAAAAATGCGGTAGCCATTTGATTTGAGGCGCTTCACGATTTCCTCCGCCTGCGGAAAAGGCGGCATATACGGATAAAAATCCATAACCATTTCAGCGACTTTTTCATAAGCGCGGGCGGGAATTTTACCGCCCTTCCGGGCGATGATTTCTTCGGCGGAAATAACGCCTCTGTCTTTTTCGGTCCAGATTTTATTCCTGAAAATCTCCGCGAGCGCTATATCGGCGCTTTCCTTATCGAGCGTGGCATACAGTGTCTTTTCGGGATTGTAATCTATGAGAACTCCGCCCATATCAAAAACTATATTCTTAATCATTTCCGACCTCTCATATAAACGACTCTATGCCCTCATATCCAGTATGAGGGCCTCTTTACGCAGAAATTCTATCATATTTTCTCCGCTTATTCAAGGACAAATTATTTTCTGTTTTTATAAATATATTGATTATTTCTTTAAAATGTATTAAAATATACAAGATAAACTAAAATAGATAATTATGCGCATTTGCAAAGGCGGATGCGCAAAGGGTGATAATTTGAGAAACAGAAAAGCCACAAAAAGACTTCTGCTGTTTGCTGGTCTCATACTGGTTACGGTTTCATTTCTGCTCATAGCTCTGATTTTCCTTTTGAGATATGAGTGGATGTGGGGCTGGTGGCGAAGTTACCAGCAATTCCTCAAACAGCTTGAAGACAGAATATTCTCCATACACAGGACCTGGATGTTTATCGGAGTTATCATGGCCCTCTATATCATAAAGACGGTCATACCGATTTACACCACCTCTGTTGTTTGCTTCATCGCAGGCGCGGTGCTCCCCGCGAAGATAGCGATTCCGCTGAATATCATCGGCACCGGAGTCCAGATGACGATAAAATACTTCTGGGGCAAAAAATGGGGAGCGGGCGGCTCCTGGAAGCTCATACGCAAGAGCGACCTTCTGCGGCATATCATTCAGACCGAGGAGGGAACCGGCAGCCCGGTTGTGCTGGTGACGACGGGACTTGTGCCTCTGCTTTCATACAATCTGAAATCGGCTATCTACGGCTCTCTCGATTTCGGTTACTGGAAGTTCATAACCCTCTCGCTTATCGGCACAATGCCGAGACTCCTGTCGTTCACCATAGCGGGCCGCAACCTCTATGATCCGCTGACTCCGGGATTCCTAATCCCGATTGTGCTTATTACATTTGTCACGGGTCTGACCTGCCTGTCGGCAAACGGAGTATGGACGGCAACTGAAAAAATTGTCACGGCAATAATGAAAAGAATAAGGAAGAAAAAACTGAAAGGAAGTCCGACAATGATTGAAAATACACTTATGAGAGAGAATCTTACCGCAGGAAGATATGATGATAAATTCGCGCTTATCTATAAGAAGGAGGATATCGAATCGCAGAAGCAGAGATATCTCAGAGTTTCAAACGAATTTGATGAAATATACGGCGCGGGCAAAAAGGTTTCCGTATTCTCCGCCCCGGGTAGAAGCGAAATAGGCGGCAACCATACCGACCATAACCACGGCAAGGTGCTCGCCGCGGGCGTTGACCTCGATGCTATCGCAGTTGCCGCTATTACCGATGACAATATAATCAGGGTAAAATCCGAAGGCTACAATATGGATACGATTTCGCTCGACGATCTCAGCCCCAGACAGGTTGAGACGGGCCATTCCGCATCCCTCATAAGAGGTATCTGCGCGGCTTTCAAGGCGCGCGGCTACAATATCGGCGGCTTCTGCGCCGCCACCGCATCCGATGTCAAGAGCGGCTCGGGACTTTCCTCCTCCGCGGCTTTCGAGGTGCTCGTATGCACAATGCTGAATAATCTCTATAACAGCGGCAAAATCGACCCCGTCGAGATAGCCGTTATCTCACAGTATGCGGAGAACAAGTATTTCGGAAAGCCCTGCGGCCTTATGGACCAAATGGCGTGCTCAGTCGGCAGTTTCATCAAAATTGATTTCAAAGATACCGATAATCCGATTATAAACAAGGTCGAATTCGATCTTGCCTCCTGCGGCCATTCGCTTGTCATAATCGATACCGGCGCGGACCATTCCGACCTCACGGATGATTATGCCGCTGTCAGGGAAGAGATGGAAGCTGTTGCGGGCGTATTCGGAAAAAAGGTGCTCAGAGATGTTGACAGAACCGAGTTTGAAGCGAATCTTGCCAAGGTCAGGGAAAAGACCAATGACAGAGCGATTCTCAGAGCGAAGCATTTCTATAACGAGAACGAAAGAGTCGACAGGCAGGCTCAGGCACTCAAGGACGGAGATTTTGAGGAATTCAAGCGCCTGATTATCGAGAGCGGCGATTCTTCGTTTATGTTCAATCAGAATGTATATACAAGCAAATATCCCACAAAGCAGGCGGTTTCGCTCGCGCTCTCAATCTGCGCGGATGAGCTCAAGGGCTGCGGAGCGTGGAGAGTTCACGGCGGCGGATTTGCCGGCACGGTTCAGGCGTTTGTTCCCAACGACAAACTCGATTCGTTCAAGGAAAAAATCTGCTCCGTATTCGGCGAGAAGGCCTGCTATGTGCTTAAAATCAGGCCTGTCGGCGGAATAATGATGATAGGTGAATAAGATGGAATACGGCGAAGTCAGGGAATTATTATATGAGCTCTGTGCCCTCAAAGGAACCTCCGGCAATGAAAAAGCGGTTGCCGAGGGCATATGCGGTATGCTCGGGAAATATATGGATGCGCGTACGGACCGCCTCGGAAATGTAACCGGCACAAAGGGCGACGGGTATTCAATCCTGCTTGACGCGCATATTGACCAGATAGGTCTTGCGGTTACCGCCGTTGATGACGACGGCTTCGTCAAGGTTGCGAGAGTCGGCGGAGCGGACTGCAGAGTGCTCACCGCCGCGCAGGTTACTGTTCACGGCAGAGAAGACGTTTTCGGCGTTGTAACCTCGACCCCTCCCCATCTCAAAGGGGATGACAGCGAAAACAAGGTAAGAAAATTCGATGATATAACAATTGATACGGGTATGACAAAGGAGCAGGCGGATAAGATTATATCCCCCGGCGACAGAATCACATTCAACGCTCCGTTTGATACCCTCGCGGGGAACAGAATCGCATCCCCTTCGGTTGACGACAGGGCGGGAGTCGCGGCGATTCTCAGATGCCTGCAACTGCTCGAAGGCAGAAAGACCTGCCGCATTGACGTTATGTTTTCGGCTCAGGAGGAGACGGGCGGCAGCGGCGCGAAAGTCGGCGCTTTCAATTCTCAGGCAGACGAGGCGATTGCCTGCGATGTGAGCTTCGCGAAGGCGCCCGGCGTGAATGCCGAAAAATACGTTGCTCTCGGGTCGGGAACGATGGTCGGATACGCTCCCTCGCTTGATTATAATATCAGCCGCCGCCTTACCGCGATTGCCGTAGAGAAGAATATACCCCATACCGAAGAGGTTATGGGCGGCAGGACCGGCACCAACGGCGACGATATTCAGGTTTCCGGCAGGGGAATCAGGACTGCACTGCTCTCGATTCCCATCCGCAATATGCATACGGCGGTCGAGGTTGTTGACCTTGCCGATATAGAGAATACGGCGCGCCTTATGGCGGAATATATAATTGAGAGGAGTGCCGAAAATGCTTGAAATTCTTAAAGATTTATGCAATTTACCCGGCATCTCCGGCAGGGAGGATAAGGTAAGGGATTATATAATCTCAAAGATTGACGGATACTGCGAATATGAAACCGATCCTCTCGGCAATCTGATTGCCTTCAAAAAAGGCGCGAAAACTCCGAAAAACAAGATTATGCTCGACGCTCATACCGACGAGGTCGGAATGATAGTCACGGGCATCGATTCCGACGGCTTCATAAAATTCACTAATGTCGGCGGAGTCGAAACTGCCGTCATAATCGGCAGAAATGTCCGTATAGGCGAAAAGAACATTCCCGGCGTGCTCGGAATAAAACCGATTCATCTGATTGAAAAGGATGAGGAGCAGACGCTCCCGAAAAAGGACGATTTATATATTGACATAGGCGCAAAATCAAAAGAAGAGGCGCTCTCGCTCGTATCCTTGGGCGAAGAAATTCATTTTGAAAGTGAATTCATCGAATTCGGCGACGGCTTCATCAAATCCAAGGCGATAGACGACAGGGCCGGCTGCGCGGTTATGATTGATCTCATACGCTCGGAGCTTGAATACGACTGCTGGTTCAGCTTCAGTGTTCAGGAGGAAATCGGCACAAGGGGCGCTGCCGTGAGCGCGTTCACGGTCAATCCCGATTACGCGATAGTCCTTGAAACCACGACCGCCGCCGATATAAGCGGCGTCAAAGGCGAAGAGAGGGTATGCGTTTGCGGAAACGGCGGAGCAATTTCATTTATGGACAGGGCAACTGTCTATGATATTGACCTTTACAGAAAGGCGCTCGATGTCGCAAGAAACAATAATATCAAGGCGCAGACCAAGACCAGAGTGGCGGGCGGCAATGACGCGGGCGCGATTCATAAGAGCCGCGGCGGAGTTAAAGTGCTGACAATTTCGGTGCCGACAAGATATCTGCATTCGCCCTGCTGCGTTTGCAAATATGAGGATATAGAATCCGTCAGGGACCTCGCGAAAGCGATGATAACGGAGCTTGCTCAATGATTAAACTGGCGGAGAATAAAAGTGAGCTGAAGTTTCTGCCTGCCGATCCCTTTGCGGCGACGGTAACCGCTCTGGCTGAGACTTACGGCTTTGAAAACACGGATTTTGTCCGCTTCTATATTCAGGATAATTCGGCGGCGTTGAGCGTAATTGACGGCAACGTTACCGTCTGCGCATGCGAAGGAGCCGATTTCGAAGAAATTTCGGCATTTCTCGGCGCCGCGGGATATAATTCCGTGAAGGCGGAGAAGACCGTTATCGAAAAGCTGAAACTGAATATTTCGGACAGCTCATATATTGTCAGATTCATTCCCGCTTTTCATCCCGAACCCACAGGGTTTGTAAACGAGTATGATTTAAGGGAAATCTATAATCTGCTTGATCTCGCGGGCTTCCCGACCGGTGAATTCGGCGCTTTCAAAGCGGATATATGCGCGAGGATTAATCACGGCGCGGCAAAATTCGGCGGCATCGTCGAAAACGGAAAACTGCTTGCGACCTGCATTCGCCTTTTTGAGGGTGATAAAAGCATTCTGCTCGGCGCAGTCGTGACAAATCCCGAAGCCAGGGGCAGAGGGCTCGCATCGGCGCTTGTGCCTTATATGGCGGACGGAGAAAAGCCGTCATTCCTCTTCTGCAGAAATGACGGACTGCTTAAATTCTATGAAAAATGCGGCTTTGAAGAATACGGAAAATGGGCAATATCGGTTAAGGAGGAATAACTGATGCCGGTAATTTACATACTTATTGCGGCAACCTTTGTTTTTGCCGCAGCTTGCGTGCTCTTCAGACGGAAGAACAAATCCTTTGAGGGCATGATCTGCAAGTTCATGGCGAGCTTCGGATTCATAAGCGTGGCGGTATTCGGAAATTATCTGCAGGGCGGCGAACATATAAAGTATTTCAGCTTCATAATTTTTGCGCTGATGTTCGGATTCTGCGGAGATGTTTTTCTCGGAGTCAAGGAGATTGCACCGACTTTCAAGAAAAAGCTTATTCCGGTCGGCCTCGCATACTTTCTGATAGGGCATATTTTCTATATTTTTGCCTTTTCATCGGTCAGCGGATTTGAGCCGTTAACCCTTTTTGCGCTTCCCGTGGTCGGAGTTGTTGCCTATGTGCTGATAAAGCTGTTCGGTATGAAGCTCAACAGAGCGTTTCACATAGTCTGCAGCGTCTACTACGGAATGCTCGCGTGGAAAATAGCGATGTGCATTTATCTTGTTCTCGCGGATATGTGCACGGCGAATATACTCGCTCTTATCGGCTCGTGTTTCTTTATGATAAGCGACACCTGCCTGGCTTTCCTGTATTTCGCACCCGTAAAAAAGAAAAATACGCTCGTCACGGCGGAGCTTTCGACCTATTACACGGCCCAGCTTCTGCTCGCAATGAGCGTCGCTATAAGATAAAAGTGAGGTAAATATAATGCGTAAAGTTATTTCTGTTATTCTTGCTGTTCTGTGCCTTGCGGGCGCACTCTGCTCCTGCGGCCGAAAGGCGCCCGAGAAAATTGAAACCAGATCCCGCACGGCGATAAGAACCATCTACGGCAAGCCGGGTCTCAACCACCATTTCTTCTGGGATGTTGTCAGGGAAGACGGCACCATAGACGGCTATGAAATCTGGACAACGGAAAAGACCTTCGGCGGCGCGCTCGAAAAGATGAAGGTTGCAAATTTCACCGTCAACGAAAAGGGCAAGCTCAAAGGAATCGAGGTTGTCAATTATGAGATTCCGAAGGGCACAAGATGGGCATTCTATATAAACGGCGTCTATTCAAACGAAAACCCGAAGGATCTCGTGACCGTCAACGGTAATATCTATTCGCTCGCGCTGGTTAAAAAATAATGCAATCCATTGAAACAGCCCTTGAAAAGCTTGAAAAATCAAGGTTCAGGGCAAGCTTTCATCTTAGCGCCGAGGATATTGAATACATAAAAGAAAAGGGCCTCGAAACCGTTCGCAGACACGCGGAGGATTTCGTGAGAACGAAGCTCGCTCCGGCAGAGCCGCTAAATGACGGTAAACAGACCCCGACACACGGGCATCCCGTATTCAGGGCGATGCACGCCACCGCCTGCTGCTGCAGAGGATGCCTGAATAAGTGGTATAAAGTTCCCAAAAACCGTGCGCTTACTCCCGCCCAACAGGAGAAAATAGTCAATCTCATCATGGCCTGGATTGAGAAACAGCTTATTTCTCAACCACCAGCAGGGCGTTGAACTCCTTGCGTATGAGCATTGCGCGCGGGCGGATCAGGTCCGCCGGACGGTTTCTCAGCAGGAAACCGTCTGAAGATTTTGTATAGACTATCGAAGAGCCGCCGCCGTCAAGATTTATTGCGCGGTCGGCTCCGAGTTTTATCATGAATTCCGCGAGGTCAACAAGAGTCGCTCCGTTGGAATATTCGGGGATTCTGCCGTCAACCGCGAGCAGAATGACCGTGCCGTCGGATTTTACGCCCGCAGCCGTGCGCGGATGCCTGACAAAAGAGAACGGCTCAAGCGGACCGTAGTCGGCGATTTTTCCGTCTTTTACTATCATTTCAAGGCCCGCTGCCGCCTGATCAAGCTCCTGTATGATGCCGGGCGTCTCATTTATATCGGTGATAACCGGCGTTCCGTCCTTTTTTATGCCTATGAAAGGTCTCGGACTGTCCGCGTTGGCAACGGTTCTTGAGTTCTTTACGCATAAACCCGAAGGATGGCAGTCGCCGAACATATCAAAGAAATCGGCGTTTATCGCCGCGACGACCTTTACTCCGTTCTTTACGGCGCAGTCAATCATTTCAGGCACTTTCGCCTTGACGTTCACATTCGCGTATCCGTCATCCGGAGTGCCGGTATAGAGCGAAGCGAGCTTTGTGTCGATTTCCAGAGTGAACGCGTGGACCGGAGCCCTGTTCTTATCCTCAATCGAAAAGTGCGTGTAAACCACGCCCCGGGCGACTGTTTCCTTTTCCTCTTTTTTTATCTCAAAGCGGCTGTTGTATTCTTCAAGCAGGGCGTTTTCATCCTTAAATACAGGGCTGAATTCAAAGCCGATTCTCTTTGCGCGGCGCGATTTTCTGTGCTTTTTTACAAGCAGAGCAAATTCCCCGCTCCCTTCGGCGTAATGCTCTTCAAAATGAAAAACGTGCGCTTTTCTGTCATACGGCTCCTCGATGTTGAATTCATCGGGAAAAACGCAGCAGCCGATCATCAGGCAGGCGTCATATCCGGGTTTGTCCGTGCGCACGACCGCCTTGATAGTATTTCCTTTTTTGATATATTCTGCAGATATTATTTTCATATCATTACCGCATTTCCTGATTTCTCATAAACCATTCTACCGCCCGCCGGCGGCATTGTCAATATAATTCATATACAACCGGTTTCCGGCGAAAGGGAGTGATTGATTGAAGGCCAAGCACAAGCTTCCCCGCTATTCCTACAACGAAGAAAAAATGAATATGATAACCCATATTGTCGGCGCAGTTTACGGCCTCGCGGTTCTGCTTGTCTGCGTGGGCAGAGCGGGCTGGCATCACAATATCGCCGGCATACTCTCCGGCATAGTTTACGGTATGTCGATGATAGTGGTCTATTGCATTTCAAGTGTTTATCACGGCCTGAATCCGAGGAAATCGCTCAAGGGCAAGATAATAATGAGGGTAATAGACCACTGCGATATTTACGGCCTGATAGCCGGCTCCTTCGCGCCTGTCGCGCTCACGGGCATACGCTCGGTAAATCCGAAGGTCGCCTGGATTTCATTCTCCATAGTATGCGTGACTTCAATTATAGGAATAGTTTTCACCGCGATAGATATGGTAAAATTCAAAGTCATTTCATACGGCGCGTATTTTCTTGCAGGCTGGGGAGTAATATTCACGCTCAAATGGATGCGCCTCGCGTTCCCGACCAGCTTCATTGTTCTCATTATCGCGGGCGGCGCGGTCTATACATCGGGCATGATATTCTTCGTTTTGCAGAAGCTCGGTTACAAATACTGCCACAGCGTTTTCCATATATTCATCCTGCTCGGATCAATAGTTATGTCCGTGCCGATAATCCTGCATTGTATGTAATCAGACACCGCGTCCCGTGGGGCGCGGTTCTTTTTAACTCAAATGTTAAAAATAAGTTAATATCACTTTCAAATTCTGTAAAAATTACTGTTTTATTTTAATACAATAGATGCTATAATGTATCTGTGAAAATATGCGAACTTTAATTTGAACGGAGGGTTCAATTTGTCCGAAATAATAAGAGTAAACAATCTGACGAAGTCCTACGGCCGCAACACCGTATTGAAGGAAGTCTCCTTCGGGCTTGAAGACGGTCAGATAATAGGTCTGCTCGGGCCGAACGGCAGCGGCAAGACCTCGCTCATCAAGATTCTCACCGGCCTTATCAACGATTACAGCGGAGATGTTTTTGTTGACGGTCTCAGACCGGGTGCCAAGAGCAAATCGCTCGTCGCCTATCTGCCCGAAAAAACATATCTCGCAAACTGGATGACCGCCGATGACGCAATCAAATACATTGCCGATTTTTATGATGATTTCGATCTGCCCAAGGCGATGAAGATGCTCGACACTTTCCAGCTCCCCCATAAGCAGAAGGCGAAGACCATGTCAAAAGGCCAGCAGGAAAAGCTTCAGCTCATCCTCGTTATGTGCAGAAACGCGAAGATTTATATTCTCGACGAGCCGATGGGCGGCGTTGACCCCGCGGCGAGAGATTTCATCCTTGATTCGATAATCAGAAACCGCCCCGAGGGTTCGACTCTTATGATGTCCACCCATCTTATTCACGATATAGAGGGCGTTCTCGATTCGATTATAATGATAGGCAGAGGCAAGCTGCTTATGCAGGATACCGTTGCCCATCTCACATCAACCGGCAAGACGGTCAACGAAGTGTTCAAGGAGGTGTTTGCAAGTGACTGGCAGTTCTGATAAAGTCAAGGGCAAGATGCTCAAGCTTCTCAAAAACGATTTCCTTGCGAGCGCGAGAGTTATTCCTCTCTTTTACCTCGTTGAGATAGTCGCGCTCGCCGTCTTCTATTTCGGTAAATACGCGCATAAGCAGAAGTATCTGCTTCTCGGCGGCGGAATCGGCTGGGTTGTTTCCGTGCTTCTGATTTTCGTTACCTTCTTCTTCGTTGTTTATGATTATCAGAAATCGCTTTTCGGCCAGCAGGGTTATCTGAGCTTCACCCTTCCCGTAAACAGCCATCAGCTTCTCGGCTCTAAGCTCATTATCTACGGCCTGTGGATGGTAGTATCCTTCGCGGATTTCATCCTCGTTACCGATCTTATCACAAGATATGTTCAGGGCGAATACGGTGATACGATTGACAGCGCCTCGGCGATGCTCTCACTCTTCGCGAATTTCCCTTCTAAGGCGCAGATTATCACCTACGCAATATATTTCATCGCCTATTTCTTCGGCACCGTTCTTTCCTTTACAATTATGGTCTATTTTTCAATAGCCCTCTCTCATATCCGCCAGTTCCAGAAGGCGCATATAATCTGGTCAATCCTGATTTTCATCGGCACCTTCATCATTTTCACCGCGGGAATTTCGCTGTTTGAAAAGTATTTCGGAATCTATATCGTTCTCGGCGCGGATAAATCAATGAAGATTAATTTCGGCAATATCACCTCAAAAGGCACTCCCCTTGAGCTTATTCCCTTCGTATATATGGTGATTCAGGATATAGTTTATTTCTTCCTGACCTCCCACATCATGCATAAGAGAATAAACATCAGCTGATGAAGACCGGAATTCTCGGAGGAAGCTTCAATCCTCCTCATAAGGGCCATCTGAATATCGCGAAAAAATGCGCGGCTTTCGCGGGGCTCGACAGGGTGCTGATTATTCCGTCGAACATCGCTCCGCATAAATCCTCCGCAGCGTTTGTGAGCGGGGAAGACCGGCTTAATATGTGTAAAATCGCGTTTCCGCCTCCGTTCTTTGAGGTTTCGTCAATTGAGATTGACAGGGGCGACACGAGCTACACGGTCGATACCCTGCGCGAATTGAAGGAAAAATATCCCGGCGACGAGCTGTATTTCATCATTGGCTCGGATATGTTTGAGACATTTACCAAGTGGTATCTCTGGGATGAGATTCTGAATCTCTGCACTCTCTGCGTCGCGGCGAGAGTACACGGATTCACTCCGGATTTTTCGCCCTATTCGGATGAACAGCGCAAAAAGATAATTTATGCCGAGTATGAGCCGCTCGAGCTCAGCTCGACGGAGCTTAGGGCAAGGCTCAAGAGCAATTTCAACTGTGAGGACCTGCTTGAGGGCGGCGTTGCGGAATATATCGCAGAGCATAAGCTCTATGATGACGATTTTGACGAATACCGCGCCCTGCTTTCGAATATGCTTGATGCCAAGCGTCTCTATCACAGCGAATGCGTCAGCGAGGCGGCGGGCGAGCTTGCCGCTCTATACGGAGCGGATGTAAATAAGGCAAAGCTCGCGGGCCTGCTCCACGATATCACGAAGCGTCTGCCCGAAGAGGAGCAGCTTGCGCTTGCCGGCGATGAAATGACGGCGCTCGAAAAGGGCAACTATAAGATTCATCACCAGATGTCGGCTCCCGTCTATCTCAGGAAAAACGGCATAATTGATGATGAGGAAATTCTCTCGGCAATCAGATGGCACACGACCGGCAGAGCGGGGATGACACTGCTTCAGAAAATCGTCTATACCGCGGATTTCATTTCGGCGGACAGGGATTATCCCGACGTCGATACGGTCAGGCGTCTCGCAAAGATTTCACTCGAGCACGCGATGCTCTATACCTCGCGCTACACAGTGAATTATCTTGTTGCCCATGACAGACCGGTCCACCCGGCTACGGTTGACTGTTACAATGATATGCTCGCTCATTTCGGGCTTTAAGAAAGGATTATATATGATCGATTCAAGAGAACTCGCAAGAGAGATAGCAAAGGTCCTCGATGAAAAGAAGGCGGAGAATATCGTCGCCATAGAAACCGAAGAGGTTACGATAGTTTCCGATGTATTCGTCATCGCAAACGGCACTTCAAACACTCACACCAAGTCCCTCGCGGATGAGGTTGAGTATGAAATAAAAAAGCGCCTCGGCATTGACCCCGAGCATATCGAGGGCAGAGCCAGCGGCTGGATTCTGCTCGATTACGGCACGGTCCTTGTTCACGTCTTTGACCGTGAGAGCAGAGAATACTATAATCTCGAAAGATTGTGGACAGATGCGAAAACGCTTGATCTGTCCGATATCCTGACAGAGGATTAAGAAGGCACAGAGGAGGAGTATCACTCTATATGGCACAGTATGATTACAAAGCAATAGAAAAGAAATGGCAGAAATACTGGGAGGAGCATGAGACTTTTAAGACGGATGTCCGGGATTTTTCAAAGCCCAAATTCTACGCTCTTGATATGTTCCCCTATCCTTCGGGCGTAGGCCTTCACGCGGGCCATCCCGAGGGCTATACGGCCACAGACATCGTTTCCCGTATGAAGAGAATGCAGGGCTACAACGTCCTTCATCCGATGGGTTATGATTCATTTGGTCTGCCCGCCGAGCAGTATGCCGTATCAACGGGTCACAATCCCAACGGCTTCACTCAGGATAATATCCAGACCTTCTCAAAGCAGCTCAGGGAGCTCGGCTTTGACTATGACTGGTCCAAGATGATTGCAACCTCCGATCCCTCCTACTATAAGTGGACTCAGTGGATTTTCAAGCAGCTCTATCTCAAGGGCTACGCGAAGCTTGTAGATATCCCCGTAAACTGGTGCGAGGAGCTCGGCACGGTGCTTGCCAACGATGAGGTTATCGACGGCAAGAGCGAGCGCGGCGGCTATCCGGTAGTGCGCAAGAATATGAAGCAGTGGGTCATCGACCAGGCCGCATTCGCCGAGGAGCTTCTCGAAGGCCTCGAGGAGATTGACTGGCCCGAATCCACCAAGGATATGCAGCGCCACTGGATCGGCAAGAGCACGGGCGTCGAGGTTGATTTCGACGTTGTCGGCGGCGGAAAATTCTCGATTTACACCACCTGTATTGAAACTATCTACGGCATTACCTTTATGGTTCTCGCGCCGGACGGCGATCTTGTTCAGCAGCTTATGCCCCGCATCGAGAATCAGGATGAGGTCAAGGTATATATAGAAGAGACAATCAAGAAGACCGATATGGACCGCACAGAGCTCAACAAGACCAAGAGCGGATGCTGTCTCAAAGGTATATATGCGGTAAACCCCGTAAACGGCAGAGAAGTTCCCGTATTTATCGGCGATTTCGTTCTCGCGAGTTACGGCACGGGCGCCGTTATGGCGGTTCCGAGCCATGACCAGCGCGACTTTGAATATGCCGTTGTTCATAATATCCCGATGATTCAGGTTATCGACGGCGCCGATGTTTCCGAACACGCTTTTGAAAAAGGCGACTATCTCGGCAAGGGTTGCAAGCTTATGAATTCCGAAGAATTCACGGGCATGACCGTCGAGGAAGCGAAGGAAGCAATCACCGTTAAGCTTGAGAATATGGGCGTCGCAAGGCGCAAGACAAACTATCATTTCCGCGAGTGGATATTCGCCCGCCAGCGCTACTGGGGCGAGCCCGTTCCCGTCTATTATACCGATGACGGCGAGATTCACGTGCTCGACGACGACGAGCTGCCGCTTGTCCTGCCCGAGCTTGATGACTACAAGGGCAGAAACGGCCAGGCTCCTCTCGAAAACGCGGAGGAATGGAAATATATCGAGAAAAACGGTGTCAGAGGTAAGCGCGAAACCTCGACAATGCCTGGCTCGGCAGGCTCGAGCTGGTATTATATGCGCTATATCGATCCGCAGAACGACAAGGCAATCGGCGACCCCGAGCTTCTTAAGCACTGGCTGCCCGTTGACCTCTATATCGGCGGACCTGAGCACGCCGTAGGCCATCTTATTTATTCGCGAATCTGGAACAGATTCCTTTATAATCAAGGCATTTCGCCGGTCAAAGAGCCCTTTGCGAAGCTCGTTCATCAGGGCATGATTCTCGGCGCGAACGGTATCAAGATGGGCAAGCGTTTCCCCGAATTTGTGGTCAATCCCTCAGATATCGTGCGCGATTACGGCGCGGATACGCTGCGTCTCTATGAGATGTTCATGGGCCCGATTGAAGCGTCAAAGCCCTGGAGCAACCAGGGAGTTGAGGGCGCGAAGCGATTCCTTACCCGCGTCTGGACATTCTTTACCGAGCAGGCAAATCTCAGCGAAGAGAAACGGGCAGAACTCGAGAAGGTTTATAATGTAACTGTCCGCAAGGTCACCAAGGATTTCGAAGCCCTCGCATTCAATACCGCTATCAGCCAGATGATGATATTTGTAAACTCCGTCTATAAGGCGGGCTCCTGCCCGAAGGAATTCGCCGAAGGCCTCATCAAGCTTCTTTCTCCGATAAGCCCGCATATCTGCGAGGAAATCTGGCAGATTCTCGGCCACGATGATACGATCGCTTTTGAGAGCTGGCCGACCTGGGACGAGGCAAAGTGCGTTGATGACGAGGTTGAGATTGCGGTTCAGATAAACGGCAAGGTCAAGGAACGCCTTATGATCTCCGCAGAAGCGACAAATGAAGAGGCAATTGCAGCGGCGAAAGCCGAGCCCGCAATCGCAAAAGCAATCGAAGGAATGCAGATTGTCAAGGAGCTTTATGTAAAAGGCCGCCTTGTCAATATTGTGGTAAAACCTCAATGAAGCGGCAATTCTTTTAATGAAAAATAACGATTGACTTTTTTCGGCCGCTTATAGTATAATATAGCGAAAGTTACAGACAAGTCCCTTGTTTGGATATGTGAAGGGAGTGAATATAGTGAGCACAGTAAAAGTTAAAGAAGGCGAATCCCTCGAGAGCGCACTCAGAAGATTCAAGAGACAGACTTCAAGAGACGGCGTTATTCAGGAAGTTCGTAAAAGAGAGCATTACGAGAAACCCTCTGTAAAGAGAAAACTCAAGTCAGAGGCAGCCCGTAAACGTAAGCACAAATAATTGTGTAAAACAAAAAGTAAGCACCTGCATTGTTGCAGGTGCTCTTTTCTTTAATACTCAATCAGAAGGGCAGGATATCGGTTATAAATGAAAACCAGCCTCTGATAACCGAAAGAATATGGAGTATTTCTCCGAATAAATTGAGGGGAGCGGCAAAAGCGGAGGGAACATTCGCGTCCACGCCTTCTGTCTTGATAACGGGCTCCGCAGTTTCTCCGAGGCCGAGCTCAACAAGCTTTTCGAGGACCGCTACCGCTATTTTTTTATTGCCTTCAACGCTCGGATGAATTCCGTCCGAGGCAAAATCTTTGCCGGAATCGGTGAGCTTTGCCGCCACATCGACTATCTCTATTTCACCTTTTTCGCTCTGATAGCGGCGGATTGCGTCGTTGAGCATATCAATCGATACCTGATACGCTTCGCCGATATATCCGGTCTGCGGATTATAGAGGGTCTGCATAAGTATAACGGCATCGGGGTTGAGCGAGCGGATGATTCCGATTATTTTGTCAAAATCATTATAGAATCCGTCGATAATGCTCTCCGCCTGCGAATTATCGTTCTTAACCATGAGGTTATAGAGAAGCGCGGGCAGATTGCCGAGCAGGAAATTATTGCCGCCGATTGAAATGCTGATAATATCCGCCTGCTTCACGTGAGCGCGTACGCTCTCATTTTCAAGGCGAGAGAGCAGATTCTGAGTCGTATGTCCGGGAATCGCGTCATTAGCGTAATCATAGCCGTTGGTGTCGGCAACTATTCTGCCGTAGCAGGCTTCTCTCGAATTGCGAAGGCCCGAGCCGAAGCCGATTGAATCGCCGAGCACGAGATAAAACGGTTTTTCTTCCTCGGCAGACGCTGCGACGCCCATAGTGCCGATAAGCATAATAACGCAGAGAATAAGAGCGGTGATTTTTCTGAGTTTCATAATTATTACCCCTTTCGTATACCTGAATAATATCACAAAGCAATCATAAATACAAGCGGGCGGAGCCGATTTTACGGCTCCGCCTTTCACATGTTACATATAAATAATAATCTGTTATTTCGCTCTGTATCTGACTATGACCGCCTTCGGAGTATCGGTGATATTCAGCATTATGCCGCCTGTCATAAGCTCTTTGCCCGTTTTTGTAATGATATCACCGGGCGAGTCAATGTCATAAACCTCATATTTTTTATCGGCGTCAAGGCAGTTGAAAATCAGATTGAATTCATCTTTTTTAACCTTTTCGCGCTTATAGATTACGGCTGCGCCTTCGTTTTCATCGCCGAACTGCATTGCGAGATACTTTGAAAAGTCAGTTCCGCCAAACTGCAGCGGGCAGTAATTGCGGGTCATAAACTGCGATATATCGGAATAAGCGGTATATTCGTCGGTCGGCTGATATACAGACTGATCTGTCAGAAGTGCGCTTCTTGAGGCGTATTCGGAATGGAAATGGCGGTTAGTGCCCGTATATACAAACCAGAAAGAGAGCCCGCAGGTCATCGCCTGAGTCGCTTCAAGAACATCGGGTTTAAGGGCCCCGTTTTCATCACCGCAGTTATAGTCGCTTCTCCAGAGAGGCAGACTCCTGCGTGTCATTTCAATATCGAGACGCTTGCCGCCGCTTGCGCAGTTGTCGATTATCAGCCCGTCAACCGCTTCACAGAGAGCGTCAAGATATTTATAAAGATTTGCAACATAATGATTCTCGCAGATGCCCGTCCTTCCGCCGTAGAATTCCTTATCCGCCTTCTGCCAGTAGGAGAGGGGCGTAAAATTGAAATCCTGGCGATACATCGAAATACCGTTGGAAACAAGCGAATCCGCAATATAATCAGACAGGAATTTGCAGGCATCGTCATTGCCGAGATTCCACATTATATTTTCGCCGTCCTCAAAGGTCCAGCCGTCATGCTTTTTGCCCTCGTTACAGAGATACGTGCCCTCACGCACTCTCTCGGGCTCATACCAGAGCAGAAATTTCTTGCCCTTTGCCGCCATCGCGTTGGAAAGCGGTTTTAATCCGTCGGGGAAACGGCGCTTGTCGGGAATCCAGTTGCCGACTCCGTCATACCAGCCCTCGTTGTATTCATACCAGCCCGCATCCATCCAGAAATAATCTGTTGACTCGAGCACCTTTTCATCGATGGAGTTGACCTCCTCAATCAGCTCGTCGCAGGTTTTGGTATTGAACTCGTTGGCGATTACATAGCCGTTGAGAGTTCGTATGCTTTCGGGATAAACACAGTCCTTCTCCCATTTTCTGAAGGAGTTGAAGCCCTTGAGAGCGTTCTTTCCGTCATAAAACGAAAGCGAAACAAGCGGTGAGCGGATTTCTTCGCCCGAATTGAGCGGAGCGTTGAAGAATTCCTGCTTTGCTCTGAAGCGCACACCTGTAAGGGTCTGTCGAAGGGAAGCAAACCATTGCCCCGTCCAGCCGACGGCCGCAATTATTCCGCATTTTGTGCCCTTGATATTGAAATAGGGAAGGAAGGATTCGCTCCTGCCGCCGTTGGCATTGAACTTCATTTCGGTCGGGCAGACGGCCGATTTCATCAGCTCAAAATCATTCGCCGCGGGTTCGCTGCCCTTGCTGAAATAAAGCTCCGAAAGGCCCGTGTCGAATACGCAGTCCGCCGCGTAAAAGTCTTTTATTGCGCCCGAGAGCTCATTGCCGTTATTCTTTATGAAAACCGTCCACTCGCAGGCGGCGTAATTCTCATAGATTGTCGCCTCAACAGCAGCGGTTATTCCGCTGTTTTTGTGTTTCAGCGTGATATATGAAGTTTTGCCGTGCCTGTATTTTTCGCCGGCCGCGCCCTCTTCGCCGATTGAGATTTCCCAGTCTTTGAGATTGTTCCTGAGCCGTTTTCCGCCGAGAGAAAAATCATATGCGGGATTTTCGGCGGTCAGAATATTTGAATCGAACCATTCGCGGCAGGCAGCCTTTTCTTCATCTGTTATCGTGAGAGCTTTCGCGTCAACGGTATCAAATGAAAAATCCGAAACCGAAGTCAAGTAAAGCGCCCCCCTGTCAACCCAGAATTTGAAATTCGAATCATAGACCGAAAACGAGGATACAATCATAAGAAATGCCTGAAGCAGGCACAGAGCCGATCTAAGATAAATCATAGCATCACCTTACGCGTAAACTATAAGAGCAATAATATCAACAGTTTCATCAGTATTGTTTCTTATTGAATGCGCCGTCTCCGCGGGGCAGATGAGCACATCGCCGGGCTTTGCCTCCACAAGAGTTCCGCCGTCGTCATAGGTCGGGCAGCCGCGCTCAACAACGAAAATCTCGCTGTCGCCCTCGTGAACGTGCTCGCCTATGGAGCAGCCGGGCTCAAGGGTGATTCGCGCGAAGAATCTGCCTTTGCCGAGCAGTTCTTCCTTACCGGTGAAATGCGTGATTTTGACAATTCCGTCGCCGCCGCGCATATTTTCTCTGTCTTCTCTTTTGCAGTCAGCAGATCTGATTACCATAGCTTTGTCTCCTTAATTATCGTGTTTGACTTACGCAAATATCTTCATAATAAAGCGGATAATCGGGCCGAAGAAGCTCAGCTCGAATTCCCAGATTGACTGATTGTTTCTCTGCATATTCTTCGCCTGAGTCGCCGCCTGCATTGCGCTTTCATCCGCGGGGTTGATTCTGTCAATCTCATCCTCGCAGAAGAGGCCGTCTTCGGTATATTTCAGAATTACGATTTTATCGGCAAAGAATCTTATCGCGCCGAGCGTGAGAACATTTGTGGAAGTGTCTGTCTTGCTGTTTTCGGCGTAGCCGATATATCCGCAGTTGGTGTAGGTGAAATTGAGAGTCTCGTTTGTGTAGCAGTCTTCGCCCGCTTTATCGGAGAGGGGAATGCGGATGCTGTCGCCGGGAGCCATATAATTGACCGAGCCGCCGATATAGTCATCGTGAGTGCCCGAATGATTATGGCCGAAGATGAATATGATATCGAGCTTCTCCGCCGCCTTGTTAAGAACGTTGAAAATATATGAGGCATACATATTGTCGCCCGCGGAATTGCGCAGCGTATGATGAAGCGGCACGTGAGTCAGCACTATGACGGGGCGCAGGTCATCCGAAGAAATCATAGAATTAAGAGTGTTATCGAGTTTTTCGGCAGTGGCTTTTACCGTGGCTTCATTCTTTTTGCCGGCGCTCTGCTTCCAGGGGAAGTCGTCCTCATTCATGATGAAGAGGCAGTAGGTTCCCATATCATACATTCCCGTCGGATAGAATCCCGCGACCTTTTGATCGTGGTTGCCCTGAATGCAGATTATATCGTCGGGGTCTCCCTGCGGATAGGTGTTCACATAGTGTTCGCGGAGCTGAATCATGCCGGGGGTCGCGTAATCGGCAAGAATCTTGGTATAATCGCCGCCCATCAGCAGCGAATCGGGTTGGGGCATGCCGTCATCCTTCATGACCTTCAGCACCTTGCCGAATCTCTTATAAGCGCCCATGCCGGTATCCTGGCAGTCTGAAAAGGTGACGATATTCACATATGCCTCTTCGGCAAAGGCGTCGCTTTTCGCGAATGCGGTCACCGCAAGAGAAATCAACAGCGCGATGATCAAGATTAATGAACTGATTTTGATTAAAGTTTTCTTCATAACTTCTCCTCCTTGAAAAACGCTTATATAAATTATATAATCAAACGAACCGATTTTCAATAATGAAATTTCATAGAATATTAAAAGCCCTCCCCGCCGGGGAGGGCGCTGTCATTATTATTCCGCAAGGTCAAAGTTCGCAGTATAATACCAGGTTTCATATTCATACAGGGTATGCCAGTCTTCCATCACCGCAAGAAGATTCGGCTTATCCGATTCATCTTTGCCGGTATAATTGAGGGCGAGTTTGTATCCCTCTTCGGATACGTGCTTTTCGTCTCCCTCGCCGTCGAAGTATTTACTGTAAATGAGGCTGAATGTATAGGCGGTTTTGACTCCGTCCTTTTCAACTACAAGGTCATTTTTGTCATTGACCGATACTGCATACGTTTCGCCGTCGCAGACAAGACCGCTTTCGCCGACAGTGATGCTCTTGTCCTCGTCATTTTTCCAGGTTCCGTAGAGGGATTCGAGATTCACGGGATTTGACCTGATTGACGCTTCGGCGCTGCCGTTTTCATCCGCTTTATAGAATTGCTGAACGCTGACATTATAATTATCGGAATCCGGATCTGCCTCTTCGACGGACATTTCATATAAAACATCACCGCTGATTTTGTAGGTTGAATAAGTAATTACAAGCTCGGTTTCGGGCTCGCCGCCGTCTTCCGGATAATTACTGTATTCGGTCTCAAGGCAGATGATATTCTTATCCTGCGCCCCGAGGCAGGTGTATCTCAGCTCGTTTTCGGAAACGGTCCCGTAGAAATCGGTTTTGGTTTTGAGAATACCGTCTTCACCGTAAGTATATACTGCCGAGCCGTCGGCAGTCTTCCACGTCCCGATGAGGGCGGGATCGATTTTTCCGTCAGTCACATCATCAAACGTTTTGTATTTATTTTCAAGCCCGAGCTCCGCTTCGGTTGCTTTGAGAGAGGTGATTATTTCTCTCAGGTTTTCGGCGGATGACGGCGAAGGTGCGTCGTTGCCGTCGTCTGTTTTTCCGGGTTTTGCGTGCGTGTTTCCGCAGGCCGCGAAAATTCCGATGCAGATTAAAAGCGCCGCGAGAACGGCAATTATTCTTTTCATGGTATTTCTCCTCTACGCATAAAGATTTACAGTGACAATATATCATATCGGGCAGTGATTTTCAAGCGGTTTATTGACAAGCTGCCCGCGGCAGAATATAATTAATAATACAATTAACCGGAGGAAATAAAAATGAAAAGAATCACTGTCGGAGGAAAAATCTCCGCATCGGCGGTCGCAATGGGATGCATGCGAATCACCGATTCAAAGGTTCCGCTTGATGAGCTTATCGGCACCGCGCTTGAGCTCGGCATAGACTTCTTTGATCACGCCGATATTTACGGCGGCGGTAAGTGCGAGGAGGTTTTCGGCAATTATCTTGCCTCATATCCCTCGCTTCGCGAAAAAATCACAATTCAGACGAAATGCGGCATTCGCAGGGGATGCTATGATTTCTCTAAGGAGCATATTATAAAGTCCGTTGAGGGTTCGCTGCGCCGCCTTCGGACCGATTATGTCGATATTCTGCTTCTCCATAGACCCGATACCCTTATGGAGCCCGAAGAGGTCGCCGCGGCGTTTGATGAACTTGAAAGTTCGGGGAAGGTGCGTTTTTTCGGCGTTTCAAACCATAATCCGATGCAGATTGAGCTGCTTAAAACCGCGGTGAAGCAGCCGCTTATCATCGACCAGCTTCAGTTTTCCCTGCCCGAATCGGGGCTCGTGACTTCCGGCCTCAATGTGAATATGAAAAACGCCGAATCCCAGATGCACGACGGCAGCGCTCTTGAATATTCGCGCATCAAAGGTATCACCATTCAGGCGTGGTCGCCGTTCCAGGGCGGATTCTTTGAGGGGCCGTATATCGGGAACAGAGAAAAATATTCCGCTCTCAATGAAAAGCTCGATGAGCTTGCCGCTGAATATGATGCGACGCCGACTGCTGTCGCCTCTGCCTGGATTCTCAGGCATCCGGCGGATATTCAGCTGATTTCCGGCTCGGTCTCGCCCGCAAGAATCCGCGAAATTGCGGCGGGCGCAGATATCGTTCTTTCCCGCGAGGACTGGTATTCCCTCTACCTCGCCGCAGGCTTCCGCCTGCCTTAACGCAATTACAATCCTTAAGGAGGTATTCTTATGTATTGCCCGGAATGCAAAAAAGAAGTGGAGACAGAAAAATACTGCATTTTCTGCGGAGCGGATCTTGCTCCGGAGATAAAAACGGAGGAACTGCAGGTGAAAGAGCCCGCAAAGGGCGAAGCGGAAGATAAACTGCCGAAGAAGTCCGCACTCGGTATTCTCGCGGGAATCGGTGCGATTGTTGTCGCCGCAGTTTACACAATCCTCCCGGTTGATATTGTACCGGATGTAACCCCTATCCTGGGTTTCCTAGACGATCTCGGAATTGACGCTGTCGCCATTCTCTTCGCGATAGCAAGATTCATAGCCCGCAAAAAGAAGAAATAATACCGCAAACATGTAAAAAATCCCGCCCTTATCGGGCGGGTCGTAAACCAGTATTATTGGACTTTTTACGATAATACCGGAAAAACCAATATTTTCAAGGAATTCGGCGTGATTACGGTCACGCCGATATTTCTTTGTTCTGGGCATTTTTTGATTCTTCGGCATATTGCAGAAGCTTGTTGACGGGTATGAATCCGACAAAATCATATTTAATGTGGATTTTACGGATTCGGTGTTTCTTTGAAGAAGATAATTTCGGCTTCTTTGAATAAACAATGCACTCGCCGTCGTCATCATCAATCTCGATATTCCCGTCTGTATCATTAGGCACATCTGCGTTTTCGATGTATATGCCCTGAATCAGTTCGTGAAGATTGTAGCCGTTAAGACCGTCATCTTCTATGTGAGATCTGACAAGTGAAACAAACCTGTCAATATTCTCTGTATTCTGTTCCTGTGTATCAATCTGTTTCTGTAACTGTATTGCTTTTGCTTTGAGTTCTGCCTGCTCTGAGTCATAACCTTCGGAAAGCATTTTGAATCGTTCATCGGATATTTTGCCGTTAGCATTATCCTCATAGGTTTTTGTATAAAGTCTGTCTATTTCCGCTATACGATTCTCTGCAAGGGAAAACTGCTTTTTCAGAGACTTCAGTTCTTGCTTGCTGACACTCTCGCTCACCTGTTTCATATATTCACGGAAATACGGCTCATGACAGTAAACGAACGAGATTACTTCCTTAAGATGTTCCCAAACCAGTCTCTCCAGAACCTCTGCTCTGATGAAGTGAGTTTTGCATTCACTGTGATTTTTATGATGAACCGAGCATTCAAAGAAATCCTGCCTTGATTCAAAGTCCTTTGTTGTGCAGAAATACATATTACTGCCGCAATCATAGCAGTAAAGCAAGCCGGAAAACATATGGCTTTTGCCTGTCTTTGTTCTGCGATGACGTTTTTCGCGGATTATCTGAACTTTGTTGAATGTATCCTCATCTATGATTGCTTCATGAGTATCCGGAGTGATAATTTGATTCTCAATCGGGTTTTGCCTCTGTTTTTTATCCCAGATTGAATTTGTATATGTCTTGAAAGCTACTGTGCATCCGGTGTATTCTCTTCGTTCGAGAATATGACCAACAGTGGAGTTTTTCCATCTGTAAGGACTGTCTTTGACCTTAGTGTTTAACGGTAAGCCTTTTTCTGCTTTGTAGGCTGTAGGTGTCAGAATATTCTCTGATTCCAGCTGCTTGGCAATTTGACTCGGACCTCTGCCCTCTAAGCAAAGGCTGAATATATGCTTTACAACTTTTGCCGCATCTTCATCGACAATCCAGTGGTTACTGTCAGGATCTTTGACATATCCATACGGAACCATTGTAGTGAGCGTCTTTCCGTTTTCGCCTTTCATACGGTTTACAGCACGAATTTTCCTGCTGGTATCAAGCGGATAAAACTCATTGAACAGATTCTTGAACAGCGCCATATCGTTATCGGTGCTGTTGGGATTTGCAGAGTCGTAATTGTCATTTACGGCTATGTATCTTACTTCCAGCTGGGGAAATACATATTTCTGATAATAACCGACCATTGTGGAATCTCTGCCGAGTCTGCTCAGATCCTTGGTTATGAGTGCGGATACTTTACCGTTTTGCATATCGGAAAGCATCTGCTGGAAACCGGGTCTGTCAAAATTGGTTCCGGTATATCCGTCATCAACATAGAAAACCGGATTTGAAAATCTGTTTTCTTTGGCATAGTTCAGAAGCATTTCTTTCTGATTCTGAATACTCATTGATTCGCCTAGGCGTTCATCTTCCTGGGATAATCTGCAATACAGTGCTGTGATTTTTGCTTTTGCTGCCGTATTCACTTTTTCCTCCTTTTCTGCGGCAACTGTCATTGATACAGGGTTGGTTACTATATCATTACGGTCAGAGAACTTATTCATTGTTTTCGCCCTCTTGACCGGTAATGTCATTATCGGTCATTTTCAGATTATTTACAACATTGTCGATAATCCTTTTCAGTTTATTATGAAGAAATGAATTTCCGTCGTAAGTTCCGTTAACAACATATTTAATGCTTTTCTCTTCATCTTCAATCTCTATTTCAGGCAGCCAGAAGGCGGCATGATTCTTGACTGTAAGATTTCCGTTCTCATCAAATGACGCAAGATTGTTTTCATGCGGAGGTGACGGTGCGTTTTCTTCATCTGGGTTTTTGTAGTAATATTCCAATATTTCGTCTGCTTTTTCGATTGCTTCGCTTAAATCAGTTTCTTTCAATTATTATTCTCCTCGTATTCGTTCAAAAATATTCTTTCTTTTCGAGACTGCTGTTTTTTCGTGTTTTTTATCGATACCGGTATCGGGTTTTTGTATCATTTTCCTTTCAGTTTATTATCTTTATTTCATTCTGATAAATGTCATCATACTTATCATTTTCGGGATGAAGATACGGGCGCTTTTTCTTTTTGTCATACATAAATCTTTTGAGAGTGTTTTCGTTATTCTCATCTATGGCAACCACAATCTTTCCGTAATCGGCGGAAGATTGTCTTCTGACTATTACCAGATCATTCTCTTCTATTCCGGCATCAATCATAGAATCACCATATGCCTGCAGAACAAAATATTCACCCGAACCTAGCAGTGCAATCGGGAAATCAATTGTTCCGATTCTTGTTTCTTCTTCTGTCACAGGATTACCGCATGCTATCTTACCTACGATATTCAGCTTCTCTGTAGTTTTCTGCGCAACCGATTTTATATAGTCTGTGATAATTGTTTCTCTTTTGCCGTCATAATCTATGACACCTTCTGCTTTAAGATTATTCAGATAAAGACCGACTGTTGCTCTCGGAATACCGACGGCAGCTTCTATATCTCTCAGAGAAGGAGAGCGGTAATACTTATCATAATATTCATTAACATAATCAATTATTATCTTACTCTTTTCCGCTGTTTTGAAAATCATAATACATCATCCTTTACAGAAAAATACAAAAACAACCGGCAATAGACAACCGTCTAATACAGAATATATCACACAACTATCTCCTTGTCAATAGAATTTTTGAAACAACTTTTGAGACATTATGAAACAAAGAATCACAGCTCCGGTCCGGGAACTGTGATTGCTTTTTTATTAAGAATAAACCTTAAACCATAACAACTTGTTTGTTATGCGCAATTATACACCTGCGGTGCCATTGCGCCCTGCGGGAACGTTCGGCTTAGCTCACTTTGAGATTGCTTTGCAATCAGAAAGGACTCTGTCCTTCGCAACGAGTTGCTACCTGATCTTTATGAAATGATTCATCATTTCCGGCTCATTGATTTATCAATGATGTGTAAAGGGTATTAGGGACATTTCCCTAACAAGTGGGCGACTGTGGGAACAGAGACCTTGCTTGCCAGGTTTTGTTCCGGCATGCAAGGGAGCAATCAATTCATTGATTGTATATACAGTCGCCTTGCTTGCCAGGGATTGTTCGCAAGGGCGCAATCAATTAATTGATTGTATATACAGTCCACTTACTTGCTGAGAACAGTTACAAGGTGTTGCTGTAAAAATGATTACGGTTTGCCAACGCACAATCAATCTCCGGTGATTATAATGGATTAATCTAAAACACAATCTTCACAATCTTCATACTCACGAGTTTGTCGCAAAAACGGATCATAAGTTTATGAAGCAAACCGACATCATTGTAAATATCACGGTAACCGCGCATATAGCTTTTTGCCGAAACCGAGCTGAAGTTTTTACTCCAGTTCTTTAATTCATTTTCATTCTCAAGAGAAAAGAACGCGCCGACATCCGTTATTCCCGCTTCTCTTAGCCAGGTTTTCATCATCATCTTTGCTCCCCGTCTGTTGCAGGAATCAAATACAAGAACCGCGCTGGGAAATCTTACGGCAAGTTTATTGAACAGTTTTTTTACATCCTCAGTTCTGAAATAGTAAAATACTCCTGTCGCGAAAAATATAACTCCGTTTCCCGATTGGATATTATCCATCCAGCTGTAATCGTTCAGATCGCAGGCGATGTTTGTTTCTCTGTCGCCCGAGGGGAGTAAATCATTTCTGATTTTTATAACATCGGGCATATCGATATTGTATCCTTTGCGTCTGCCGTTGTCACATTTACCGACCGTATCATCAAGACCGCAGCCCAGATTGACAACCGATGCTTCGGGATATTTTTTCAGATAATCTTTAACTTCGCAGGCAACATCATACTGCCTCTGAGCCACTTCGAGCGCACCGAAAAGCCCCACGGCTGATTCCATCTTTTTCCGGTTTTCCTCAAAATCATAATCGAGCATCCCGCAGATTCTTTCCGCCTCGGGGTCGGAGAAAAGCTGAGGAAATCTTTCAGAACAGACGAGCCGACCGAAAAGAGGAATAATCAAAGTTTCCTGAACGGTATTTTTCTCAATATGATATTTTTGCATCTCAATCTCCTTTTTCACAAAGCCTTGATATTTCACCTGCGAGCGTTTCGGGCTTCAGTGCGGCAAGACCTCCGTGCCCGATGTTTTCAAACTCTTTGAATACAGTTCCCGAGAAAAAATCTTTAATATATTCAATATCACTTTTACGCGCTTTCTTTTCTGAAGAGGCGTACCAGTATTCTATGTTTCTGCATGATGTTTCGATTCTTTCGGGCATTGAGTAATTGTTGCAGGATTCAAATGTTCTCCATATCGTCTTTGCGCTTATCATTTTCAGAACATCCGCTATGTATTGCAGATCTTCTTCCGAGTATTCATCGGAGGTAAATGCTTTTTCAATAAGTTTTATTCCGCCGAGCTTGCCCGAATAAATCAGTAAAAAATCTTTTACCGCGATAAACCTTGTTGCAATATACGGCAGACGGTAAGGCATTATGCCGCCGTCCATAACCGCCGAATGCGTCTTTATGCGGTTATCTGCGAGAAGCCTTGCAACAACGGAGCCGCCCATTGAGCAGCCGTAAATGCAGGAAAGATTATCAATTCCGTGCGCTTCGAGCCAATCCGCAAGTTCAGCGGCGATTTTTTCAACGCTTGTAAAATCTCCCGGGCGGTCTTTGTCATAACCGGGCAAAGCAGGAACAACAAGATGATATTCAGTTTCGAGAAGAGGTATGACATACTCAAAATAATCCCACATCACAAGCGAGGGATGTATCAGCACAACCGTCTTTTTGTTTTCTTTTCCGAATTCGTGAACTGTCATTTTTCCTCACTTCTTACAGCGGAAATATACTATTGAACCGTCGGTATTTATATTTATATCGGAATAGTATTTTTCCAGGATATTTTTCAGCTCCTCCTCAGTCTGAAACGGCGGCGTGAACCAGCCCTTTCTGCTGAGGATATTTTTAACCAGCCAATCGGTGATTTTCGATTTGCCTTTAATATAAAAGCAGGCGATGAATTCGCCGCCGCTTTTAAGCACACGGTTTGTTTCCGAAAACGCCTTTTTTTTATCCGGGAAGGCGTGAAAGCCATTCATACTCAGAACGATATCATAATTTTCATCGGGCATCGGCAGGTTTCCGACATCGCCCTGAATAAAATCGATGTGTTTATATTCTCCGAGCCGCACCTTTGCCTGAGCGAGCATATCGGTGCTGTAATCGAGACAGGTGATTTTCGCGTTTTCGAGTTTCGCCCACTTTTTCTCGGTGAATACCGCCGTGCCCACGGGAACATCAAGCAGCGAGCCCGAAAAATCATCGGGAATACAGCCGAGTATTCTCCTCGCAATTTCGTTGTCGTCCGTGCCGCTCCAAAATATTTTTATATACAGTTTACTGAAGATATTGCCCTGAGTCAGAACATCATCATAAATATTCTTTGATGATTCATAAGCGTCTTTAATCTTATCAGCCATTTTTACACCCCGGTTATTGTTTCTTCTTGTATCCGCAGTCGCAGTATGGGCCGCCCGATGCGAGCGTGTATTCTCTGACAAACTCAGCTGTTTCGCCTGCGTCGGTCATTGTATAGTCGAGCCGGCACATAGCGGGAACGAGGTCATAAAGCCCGAGTTCTTTCATTAGAACGCAGATGCCGCACTTTGTGAATCTCGCCTCATATCCGCTGCCGTCTTCATAAGGATAAAAATCCATATTCCAGGAGTACGGATTGCGGTCGGCTGCTTTGAGCGCGGCTGTCGCCTTCATGCCTTCAATATCTTTCCTGCAGAATTTCTTTCTGCCTTCCATACGGCAGAACCACACGGTAGGTTTATTCATAAGTGACTTTGCGTAATAATCGGCAAGTCTGTCAACATCAGGCTTTTCCTTCATATTCAGAATGAACGCGGCGAGCAGAGCGCAGTTGACAATATTCATTTTGAAACGGTCAGCCTTTTCAAATTCAGGCAGTTTATCAATTATCTTTTTGTATTCAAGTTTTGCTCCCGCAGTTATCTCATCCGCTTCGCTTTTAGAAAAACCGAGAACAGAAACGAGATTTTCACCGAAGGATTCTTTATAAAGCGCCCACATTCCCGCAGGCATACCCATATATTTCATTGAAAACAGTCTCCGTAAAAACAATATAGTTAGCGGTCGCTAACCAAAGTATAATACTTGCTTGACAAAATTTCAAGAGTTGTTTTATGCTGAGGTGCATTTTTTCCGATTTGGATTTTTTAAAGTAAAAAGCACTTGATTTTTTATATTTGCGGTGATATACTCTTATCGGACAGTTAGCCATCGCTAACTGCAATGCGGGCAATCCGCATTAATTTTTACTCTTGCGGTTAGCCGCCGCTAACTCATTTTGATTACTGATTCAAGGAGATGCCATGTCAGAAGATTTATTTGTCCGCCAGTGCGCGCCCACTCTCGCCGGGCTGAAAACGGGAAACCTGTTTTCCTGCAGTTTTAAAAATGAGAATGAAATGAAAGAGTCGGTCAGAAAAATAAACCGCCGGCTCAGAGACAAAGGGCTTCGTTTTATTCCGATGAGGTTCTGCGGCACAAGCGCGCTTCTCTATCTTTACCGCCCCGTAAAGCTTAAATCCGATCTTTGCTCCCCGCACGCAAAAGATATTCTCGGCGGTTACGGATACCCACACGAGTCTGCGGAAAAATGCGTTTCCTGCCTTCGCAGAAAACTTTCCGCACAAAATGATTTTCCGCACGAAATCGGCCTTTTTCTCGGCTATCCGCCGGAAGACGTGAAGGGGTTTATTGAGCAGGGTTCAAGAAACTGCAAATGCTCGGGCTGCTGGAAGGTTTACGGAGATGAGAAACGCGCTCTCGAACTCTTCGGCAAATACAAAAAATGCAGGGATATATATTGCCGCAAACACGCCGAGGGATATTCCGTTGAACGGCTGGCGGTGGCTGTAAAATAATCTGAAAGAAGGATATAAAATGAATTTTTGTAAACTTGAAAATATAAGAAAAAGTTTCGGCAGCGGAGAAAACAAAGTTGAAGTGCTCAAAGGTATTGACCTTACTATTGAAAAAGGTGAAATCTGTGTTCTGCTCGGACCTTCCGGTTCGGGTAAGTCAACACTTCTCAATATAATCGGCGGTATTGAGACTGCCGATGAGGGCACCGTTTCGGTAAACGGAGAAAGAATAGCGGATCTCGGTGAAAAAGCGCTGACCGAATACAGGCGGCATCATCTCGGCTATGTGTTCCAGACTTATAACCTGATACCCAACCTTACCGTGCGCGAGAATATCGAAGTAGGCGCGTATCTGAGCAAAAACCCGCTTGATATTGACGAACTTATGGAAACGCTCGGCATCGCCGATCAGAAGAACAAACTGCCCAATCAGCTTTCGGGCGGTCAGCAGCAGAGAACTTCAATCGGCAGAGCGATAGTCAAAAATCCCGACATTCTGCTGTGCGACGAGCCGACGGGCGCGCTTGACTACACAACCTCAAAAGAGATTCTCAGGCTCATTGAGGATGTCAACAAAAAATACGGCAACACCGTTATTATGGTAACACACAACGATGCCATTAAGAATATGGCTGACAGAGTGTTCAAACTGCGCGACGGCGTAATCAGGAAATCCTATGTCAACGAAGAGAAGATTTCCGCCTCGGAACTTGACTGGTAACGGGGGCGGCAAAATGAAAAATCCTCTGAACAAAAGATTTGCCCGCGAGATGAAAAGCGATGCCGGCAAATATATCGCCGTTTTCCTGTTTCTCGTTCTGTTTATCGGCGTAATATCCGGATTCCTTGTTGCGGATAACAGCGTATCCGCGGCTTATCACGAGGGCTTTGAAAAATACAATATCGAAGACGGGCATATTACCTTTGCATCGGAGCCTCCCGAAGAAATCCTCGCGCAGATTGAAAAAGCGGGAGAACTCAAATTCTATAACCTTTTTTATAAAAATGAGGCTCTTGTGGATTTCGGTGCCGATACCGTAAAAACCGTTCGAATTTATCCCGACAGGGATACCGTAAACACAGTCTGTTTAATGGAAGGCAAAATGCCCGCATCCGAGAATGAAATAGCGATAGACCGTCTGTTTGCCGAAACAAACAAGGTGAATATCGGCGACACACTGCGCTTTTCAAAATGCGAATACAAAGTTTCGGGCTATGTCGCCCTTCCCGATTACAGCTGCCTTTATGAAAACAACTCGGATATGATGTTCAGCGCGGTGAACTTCTGCGTGGCAATTGTTACGCCCGAGGGCTTTGAAAACCCCGGCGACGCGCATCTGTTTTATAACTACGCCTGGAAATATCTGAAACCGTATTCGGATGAAACCGAGCAGAATGACCGCTCCGAGGCGCTTATAAAATCGCTTGAAAACATAATAAAGAAATATGATGAAAAGCTTATTCAGGCGCAGGTTGACGCCGTCTGGAGCGACGCAGTCGCTCTCTCGGGCGAACTTGAAGATAAATTCAAAAACGCCGCCGATGAAATAGAAAAGAAGATTAAAAAAGCCGGCGAAGATGCCGTAAAAGACGCGCTCGCGACCTTTTCGCAGGATGAAATCTCGGAAATACTTCTCAGAGAATCGGGTATGACCGAAGAACAGGTTTATTCCGAAATGATGGAAAGAGCAAACCTCACCTCCGCCCAGAAGATTAAACTGGCGGCGGATTCAAAGAAACTCAGCAATGAGGAACTGCTCGAAGAAGCCATGGAAATGACGGGATTCACACAGGATGATATTTCCGCCATGCTGCTTGATATAACGGGAATAACCGAGGAAAGAGCGGCTGAAATACTGCTTGACGAATACTGCAAAAAGAACAATACAACCGTTGAGGCACTTGTTGCGGCAAGGCTGGGCACAACGGAAAAGGCGCTCAAAGATATGCAGTCGGCGTTTGAAGACGCCGAAAACCTGACAGGTGACCTTGATATGAACAGCAAAGAGGCGCCAAAAATCGATTTTGACAAGCTTGAAAAAGACAGCGACATTGATTCGGGGCTTGATTTCTCGTTTGATGATATTTATTCAATAATCGATAAGGTTGACGCCGCGAATGTTTATGATACGGCTGACATCCGCGCTGCTCTCGGCAAGCTCGAAAAACTGATGGACATACATCCCGATGACAGCGAGCTTATTGATATAAAGGATTATATTCCCCGCTATCAGAATATGGCGATTATGTTCACGGGCAACGATATGAGCTCCGACCACGCAACCGTTATTCTTATGC
Source organism: Oscillospiraceae bacterium (assembly GCA_902792905.1). GTDB lineage: Bacteria > Bacillota > Clostridia > Oscillospirales > Acutalibacteraceae > CAG-177. Next base: position 58,005 of record CADBBH010000007.1, on the reverse strand, counting down.
TTTACATTATGCTCATCATTCTCGCCTTCGTGTTTGCAATTACAATATCAAACACAATTTCAAAGGAAGCGGGCTCAATCGGCACTCTGCGCGCATCGGGTTACGGCAGAGGCGAACTTATAAGGCATTATCTTGTTCTGCCTGTTGCTGTCACCGCTCTGGGCGCAATTGCGGGCAATATCCTGGGATACACCGTGTTTGAAAACATTTTTGTAAAAATCTATTACACAAGTTATTCGCTTGTAAACTACAAAACGCTGATGAACGGCGAAGCGTTTCTGCTCACAACGGTAAGCTCGGTAGCGCTTATGCTCGTTGTAAACATATTTGTTCTTGTGCGCAAGATGAAGGTCCGTCCGCTCGATTTCCTGCGCGGCGAGGTTTCTTCGCACAAAAGGAAAAAGGCAGTTAAACTCAGCCCGAAACTGCCGTTCCTGCAGAGATTCGGCCTTCGCATCTTCTTCCAGAACGTGGGCTCCTATGTCGTTCTCTTCTTCGGTATTCTTTTCGGCGGTATGCTCGCCGTTTTCGGTATGCTGTTCGGACCGATGTTTGAGGATTACTCCGCACTCGCAAAAGACACGATGATATGCGATTACCAGTATATTGTCAAAAACGATTCGGTTAAAACGGCAAACGAAGAAGCCGAGAAATTCTGCCTGACGGCGCTTGACACCGATGTTAAAGGATATGTCAAGGACAGCGTGTCGATTTATGGCATAGAAGATAACAGCGGATTCATCAAAGCGGATATTCCCGCGGGCAAAGTGCTCGTATCCGAAGGCATTATGAAAAAATTCCGCTTTGAGCCCGGCGACAAGCTTACTCTCAAAGAGCCGTATTCAACCAAAACATATACATTCACCATAGCGGGAGATTACCCCTATCTTGCCTCGCTCGCCGTATTTATGCCGCGTGAAGACTACCTTGAAATGTTTGACAAGAGCGATGAATATTTCACGGGGTATTTTAGCAACTGCGAACTTAAAGACATAAACGAAGACGATATTTATACAACGCTCCGGCTTCAGGATGCCACAAAGATAGTCGACCAGCTTTCATCGCTCATCGGCTTTATGGATATATTTATGTATTTCGGCGTGGTAATGTTCCTGCTGCTTATGTTCCTGCTGACAAAGCAGATTATTGAAAAGAACAGTCAGTCCATAGCGATGACAAAGATTCTCGGCTTCAAAAACGGCGAAATTGCGAAGCTGTATCTGCTGGCTACATCGGCGGCGGTTGTCATCTCGCTTCTGCTGTCAATGCCCATAATTCACCTGCTGCTTCAATGGGCGTTTAGGTATTATCTGTATGTCAAAATGTCGGGCTATATTCCCTATATCGTTTCAAACACATGCTATATAAAACTCTTCGTGATGGGTATAGCGAGCTACGCTGTTGTCGCTGCGCTTATGCTCCTGAAAATCAGAAAAGTGCCGATGGGCGAAGCGCTTAAAAATCAGAATATGTAAAACTCAAATTATATTTGAAAAGAGGTATCATTATGAAAAAACACCCCGTTCTTGCAATCATAATCTCCGCGATTGTTTACCTTGCTCTTTATCCGCTCGGTTCGGCAACGGGTCTTATTCATCCCGCCTGCTACGCTTATGTCGGCACTCTTTTGCCGCTGCTGTTCGCCTTTGTATATCTGCCCGCAGCGGCAAACCGGCAGGGTTTCGGCGCGGCGGCAATTCTCAACGGCTTCACGCTGATAATCGGTCTTATCGCGGGCGAAGGCAATCTTCCGCTTATAATAGGTATGATCGGTCTTGCCGTATTGGCTGAGATAATCAGAGCGGCCTGCGGATATGATACTCTCAAGGGAGTCCGCCTGAGCTTTATCCCGTTTGCGTTCTCATTCTATGCCTATTCGGCTCACTGGTGGTTTGACAAAGAGGGTTCTCTCGCTGCTGCGGTTGAAGAGATGCCCGCAGGCTACGCGGACAAAATGGAGCCCGTAATCAACAATATTCCCGTTCTTATTATTGCGCTGGTTCTCACCGTTCCCGTCGCGATACTCGGTATGAGAATTGCGGAAAAGGTGCTGAAAAAACAGACTGCTCTCCTGAAATGAGGTGAATTATATGGGCATAATGAAAAAGTTTTTCAGTCAGACCAAAAAGCCGGAAGGCTTCCTCGGTAAAATGATGGTAAACGGTATGAACGGCGCCAGCCACTCCGCCCTCGCGGACTGGGGCTTTGGATTCATAAAAAAAGAAAAAGCCGCCCGTTCCCTTGACTGCGGGTGCGGCGGCGGAGCAAATGTCAAGCGCCTGCTTGAGAGAAGTGAAAAGGCCTGCGGTATAGATTATTCCGAGGTAAGTGTTCAGAAATCGCGGCAGACAAACGCCGGAGCAATTCGCGGCGGCAGATGTGAAATAAGGCATGCGGATGTCTGCTCTCTGCCGTTTGAAAACGACAGCTTTGATATTGTAACCGCATTTGAGACAGTATATTTCTGGCAGAATATTGATAAGGCGTTTTCGGAGATTTACCGCGTTCTGAAAAGTGAAGGCGTTTTCGCAATCACAAATGAATCAACAGGCACGGATAAAACATCCGTAAAATTCTCTCAAATAATTGACGGCATGAATCTTTACACAGGAGAAAAACTGAAGGCCCTGCTTGAAAACGCGGGATTTACAGATGTTGAAATACATTCTCACCCCGACAAGCCCTGGCTCAATGTCACGGCAAAGAAGTTATAATACCCGATGGGAATTTACCCTGACGGAATTATAATAAACAACAATCCAGAAAGGAGAAAGAATATGGATCTCGGCGCACTTCTTGAAGGCTTCGGATATATCGGGTCCGGTTTACAGCTTCTGGTTGACCTTGTGCAGGTTAATCTCGACGGAGCAGGCTGGATAGCTTCCGCCTTTTCCTGGGTTTCCGAAAATCTCCAGGGAATTATCGACCTTCTCGGCTCAATAGCAGGTTAAACCGGGCGGCAATACCGCGCGTTCAAGGTGCGGTATTGCCGGAATTCTTTTAAGATTCAACTATTCAGATTCATTATAAATTGACGGAGATGTTCATTATGAAACCCGACTATAAAAACTGGATGCCCAAAGGAATGGTTTGGACCGCATTTGCGGCAACGGCAGTGTTCTTTATTCTTTTTATTGTATTCGGCGTGAGCGGCCTGATAAAACCGGGCACGCTCAAGACAGTATTGTTTATTATATTCCTGCTCGGAACGATAACAGGAATAATCTCATCCGTCTGGATGGCTCTTATGTATCGGGCATTCTCATATAACGGAAAACGAAAACTGTCAAAGCATGTGATTGAAGGAATAGCGGGTTATGTCTCTCTGCCCGAAGGCGGCAGGGGGCTTGATGTCGGCTGCGGCAGCGGAGCGCTGACCATCGCCTGCGCAAAAAGAAATCCAAAATCCGAATTCATCGGCATTGACCGCTGGGGCAAAGAATACGCTTCATATAATAAACCGCTGTGCGAGAATAACGCAAAAGCGGAAGGCGTAACGAATGTGAAATTCACGCAAGGCAACGCCGTTAAGCTCGACTTTGCCGATGAATCGTTTGACGCAGTTGTGAGCAACTATGTTTATCACAATATACCCGGCGACAGGCAGAAATATCTGCTTGAAACGCTCCGCACTCTCAAAAAAGGCGGCAGCTTCGCGATTCACGACACATTCTCAAAATCCAAATACGGTGAGATGCAGGTGTTTGTGAAAAAGCTGAAAGATATGGGATATACAGAGGTCAGGCTTATAAGCACGACAGACGGAATGTTTATGAAAAAAAGCGAATCGGGATGGATGGGGCTTTCAAATTCGGCTCTGCTCACCGGTATTAAATAAAGGCAGTGAGATTATGTGGCTGAATATCTTTGAAGGCCTGATGATTCCGTTTGCCGGCACGGCGCTGGGCTCCGCCTGCGTCTTCTTTATGAAAAAAGAGCTCGGCAGGAATATGCAGAGAGTGCTCACGGGCTTTGCTTCGGGAGTTATGGTCGCGGCGTCAATCTGGAGCCTGATAATTCCCGCAATGGAGCTTTCCGCGGATAAGGGAAAACTCTCCTTTCTGCCGTCGGTCATCGGCTTCTGGCTTGGAATTCTTTTTCTGCTCCTGCTTGACAGCGTTATTCCGCATCTGCATCTTTACGCGGAAAAGGCGGAAGGCGTCAGAAGCAAAGCAACAAAAACCACAATGATGCTGCTTGCGGTTACCCTTCATAATATTCCTGAAGGAATGGCTGTGGGCGTAATATACGCCGGTCTGCTTTCGGGCGGCGGAAAAATAACCGCAGGCAGTGCGCTCGCTCTCTCGCTCGGCATAGCAATTCAGAATTTTCCCGAAGGCGCGATTATTTCAATGCCTCTTTACGCGGAAGGCAAATCAAAAATGAAATCGTTTATCGGCGGAACTCTTTCGGGAGCGGTTGAACCTATCGGCGCGCTTCTCACGGTTCTCGCGTCGGGACTGATTGTGCCCGCGATGCCTTATTTTCTATCGTTTGCCGCAGGCGCGATGATTTATGTTGTTGTGGAAGAGCTTATACCCGAAATGTCGCAGGGCGAGCATTCAAACACGGGCGTTGTTATGTTTGCGCTCGGCTTTACCGTAATGATGGCGCTTGATGTCGCCCTCGGATAAAAGGAGAAAAAATGATTAAAACTACAGTAAAAATTGACGGAATGATGTGCGGTATGTGCGAAGCGCATATCAGCGACACAATCAGAAAAGCGTTCCCGGACGCAAAGAAGGTGTCCGCTTCGAGGAAAAACGGCGAAGCCGTCTTCCTGACGGAGAGCGACATTGACTCGCAGGCTCTTGAAACGGCGATTGAGAATACGGGATATAAATTTATTTCCTGTTCATCGGAGCCTTATAAAAAGCACGGCCTGTTTGGATAAAAGCAGCCCGCACATAAAAAATCATGTCCCCGCATACTCTCAACAGTATGCAGGGACTTTTCGGTTAAATCTTTTTAATTAGCCAACTCTGTACGACAAAGCCGCATTTGTTTTATTCAAGTTATTCTGATTTTACTGGTTTATGAACAACCGGCATTACGGACGGGATTATAATTTACATTCAATTTTCCTCGTAAGGCAGAGCACATGGGAGAGTGATTCCGTTTCCGCTCTGATCGGGGAACGGCGTCAGGCGGTCATCGCGCACAGCGTCTCTCTCCTCTTTTATACGGAAATCGGGGACCTTCATATTCTCGCCGTGATTGAGGCAGCTTCTCCAGCCGAGAATGCCGACTGCGGACATCGCAACGCCCGCGTAAACATCAAAGAACGGCTTCTTATCGCGAAGGAAATAATCCTTCATCTCCTGAACTATCCAGTAGTCGCCGCCGCCGTGTCCGGCTTTCGCGGCCTTTTCACCCTGTTCTCCGAATTCGGATAAATCGGCGTCAATCAGCGAAATCTGCTCCTCGCCTTCGGGTTTCGTGTGGCCGAAATAGAATCTGCGGACCTTATCGTCGGGAATATATCCGCCCCATTCAACGCCGGCTCTGTCGCCCGTGACGCGGTATCTCGAGTAATCGCTCGCCATTGCGGTGCAGCCCGTGCATCTGGCAATCATGCCGTTATCCATTTCGCAGAACATCATACCGACTCCGTCATAGTTATGGCGCCAGTCCCTGAGCTCCCAGAGAAGGTCGGAGTGAGCGGCTCTTCCCGAAACGTATTTCGGCATGGATTTGGTCATATACATAATAGGACCGAGCGCGTGCGTGACATAATATGTTCTTGGCATCCAGGCGCGCCAGTGAAATTCGCTCGGGGTGTATTTGCGAAGCTCGGCGTTGTCGCCCGAGTGATTGTATTCGCCCTCGGCATACAGAAGCGTTCCGAGCTCGCCCGAAGCGATGATTTTCCCCATTTTAAGATTGCGGGTGGAAAACGGATAATTCTCGGCGAGCATATATCTGCGCCCCGTTTTTTCAACGCATTCAACAAGTTCCACGCATTCCGCGAGAGTGCCGGCGGCGGTGCATTCACTGATTACGTCAAGCCCTGCTTCCATCGCCTTTATCGCGTAGGGCGTGTGCTCATTGAAATAATTTGCAAGGAAGACCGCGCTCATTCCGCGGCTTTTGCCTTCACGGATAAAATCATCGAAGTCGGCGCAGAGATACGCGTTCGCGAATTCATCCTTGTTCTCAATAAGTTTATCAATATTCTTGTCGCAGATTGCGATAATCTCAATTTCCTCGTCCTCTTTGAAAAGGTCGATATACGAATTGCCTCTCCAGGCACCGAAAACGCCGATTTTAAGCATATTTACGCCTCCGTATTATTTTTAAGAAACGGCAGTGTCCACTGCGCCGCTTTTTCAACTTCATCATAAACGAAAATGTGTCCCGAGCCGTCAAGCTTATGAAACTCGGCACCGGGCATTATTTCCCGGAATCTTCCGGACATATAAAACGGCATCGTGATATCGTCCCTGCCCCAAAGGCAGAGGGTCGGGATATTCAGCTTTGCAGCTTCGATGAAAAAGCCGGTTGATTTCTTCGTCTTGAGAATAGTATGCCTCAGGCTCGAGAGAGTGCATCTGCTGAAGCCCTTGTATCTGAAGGATTCCGCGAGCTTTTCGCGATAGGGATCGACATCCACATGCTTCATTTCTCTTGTCACATTCTTGAAGAGAACCTTGTCTCCCCAGTTGGCGAAAATAAAATCGCCGATAAGCGGGCAGGCAGAGAGATACATATAGAAGGGCGGCTTGAAAGTATCCATTCCCGCGGGTGCATAGTATATGAGTCTTTTCACAACCGACGGATGCTTTGCACAGTACGCGCTTGCGACAGGAGCTCCCATTGAGGTGGCGATAAGATTAAAGCTTTCGCCGCCCGCAAGTGCGCTGATTATATCCTCAAGCTGTCTGACAAAAAGCTCAACATTGTATTTCCCTTTTACGCGCTCGGAAAGTCCTCTGCCGAGAAGGTCATACCTGAGAACTCTGTATCCGTTTTTCACAAGCTCGTCGGCAAGTCTGTCATAAATGAAATATCCGACCGCGTAGCCGTGAATCAACACGCAGAGCTCGTCCTCGCCGCGTATTTCATAATGCGTGTTACCGCTCGGGAGAGATATATACGAGCCTTCGGTTTTCGCTCTCTCGGCGTCGGTCAGCTCGTGCTTTCCGAATTCGCTTATAAGCTGCTGCTTTCTTTCATCGGTCATATAATCAACTCCGCTGTGTCATTACATTATATATACTGATACGGAATCGCCGTAAAACGTGCTCAGCCGCGTGAAAACAGGCTGCCGCTGAAAATCGCGCGGAAGAAGTTTGCAATGGATGCGCCGAATTTTTCGAATCCGAGCCAGATGGCCGGCAGGATACCGGTTCTGTCTCCGTCAATCGTAATAGGAACAAGGGCCTGGTCCTCGGTCAGATTGCGCCAGGTGAAATATACATCGCTGCCCTCGCGGCAGAATGAGTCGTCCGTCAGCTGACTGCGGTCATCCACCTGCTTGAAGCCGCTGTTTATCATACCTTTGGCGAAAGCTGCCGCCATTTCCTCATCCTTGAGAGTGATGCGGCTGACCATCTGCAGTTCTGTTGCGGGCTTGCTCTTATTGAGCTTGCCTACTTTATAGCCGTCGCACCACCAGTATTTGCCATACTCGCGGGTGAATTCACGCTGGGTTGAACCGTCCGGCAGGTTGTGCCAGAGCGACATCTCCATATCCAGCCATTCATCACGTGAGGCGCACTGATAAGCGGAAGCTACCGTATCGCCGAATCCGACCGCGTATTTCGTATAGACGCCGATTTCGGCACCCATCTGGAATAAGCCGTACTGACCCTTCCAGAACTCTATAAGCCAGTCCTTTTTGCCGTATGTGAAGACCACACGCGTAAAGTCATACTGATAACCTATAAGCTGCGCGGCATTATCATAGACGCGCGCGAAACCAAACGGCATCTGCCAGGTGATATCGTTATTTGAATAGAAATAGTCGCCCATTTTTGTGTATTGATAGTTTATTGACAGGAAGAGATGAGCGAAAGCGCGTTTGGAATTGACATTTATCACGCAGGAGGAGGAAACGGTTGTTTTCCCGTCTGTTGCGGTGGCGGTAATCTCGGTGCGTCCCGCGGATCTGCCGGTAACGATGCCGTTCTTGTCAACAGTCGCTATTGAGGTATCGGCCGAAGACCACAAAATGCTCTCGGGCTGAGTCTCAAAATTTTTCGCCTCGGCAGTGATCTTCCTTGACGCGCCGACTGTTACGGGCAGCAGCGAATCGGACAGAACCAGCTCCGGCGTTCCCTTTTCGGGATCATCGGGTTCATCCGGATTTTCAGGAATATCGGGGTTTTCCGGTTCTCCGGTTTCTCCTCCCTCATTGTCAAGAGGCGTGGATACGGTGTCGCCCGGCTCATCCGTTACGACATCTCCCGCAGCGCAAACGACTGAAGTCATAACCATTACTGCGCACATAAGAAGGGCGGTTATCTGCTTCAAAAATCTCATCTTACATCTCCTCATCGTAAATATGTATGTTTATGTGAATAAAACTCAAGTTGCCGGCATAACCCGAAATATCACCTGAAAAGGTAATGCCGGGTTATGCCGCTCTGGCCCGCCGGAAGGGATTTGAACCCCCGGTCTTCGGAATCGGAATCCGATGCATTATCCAGCTATGCTACCGGCGGAAAAATATGTGAAAGTGCCGAGAAACGGCGCTTCCGAACACTTTGTGATACTGCGCTTTTATGCCTCAAGCTCCGCCTGAACCTCTTTCAGGAGCAGGTTTGTCGCCTTGCCCTTTGTCAGATTAATTGTGCAGGCGGCGGCGCCGGCGTGCCCGCCTCCTCCGAGACGACCCGCTATCTGCGAGGCATCGATTTCGCCGTGGGTGCGGATTGAGCATTTGAAGCCGCCGTCTTTGAGCTCGCGCATCATAACTCCCACCTTCACTCCCTCAATCTGACGCGGAAGATTCGCGAGTTTCGTAACTTCGCTTTCATCCGAGCCGGTGCGGGCATACATTTCCTGAGTTATCGTTATTATCGCGCACTGCCCGTCGAAATAAAATTTCATTCCCTCGAGCGTGAGGCGCTCGAGCGCGGCATAGGTGCGGGTTTTGGTCTCAAAGAAGGCCTGATTTATGTTGTAATAATCCGCTCCCGCCTTCGCGAGCTCCGCCGCTATTTCAAAGGTGCGCACTGTTGTATTTGAAAACCTGAAGCAGCCCGTATCGGTTGAAACTCCGCAATACAGGCAGCTCGCTATTATCGGGGTTATCTCCACCTGCATCATTCTGAGAAGCAGATAGACTATCTCTGCCGCCGAGGCGGAATCCGGCTCGAGGCAGACTCTCTGCGCGTAGAGGCTGTTTGTGGAATGATGGTCGATACAGAGCTCGACCTTATCGCCGTAAAGGCCCTCGTATTCGTCGCCGAGAAGCGACGGAACCGCGATATCCACCGCAACGATATGCTCCGGCTCGCCCTCGCTCATCTCAATTCCTTCAAGCATAAACAAGTATTCCTGTGTGAATTTGTCGCCGCAGAGAATTCTCACGCTTTTGCCATTTGAAATGAGAGCTCTCGCGAGAGCGCAGGCACTGCCCACCGTGTCGCCGTCGGGAGAGACGTGGCACAGGAGCAGGAAATTATCGTTATTCAGCAGATAGTCCGCCGTTTCACGAAGGGTTATCTTCATCCGGATTTTCCTCTTTTACTACGCTGTTTATAAGGCGGGTGATGTTCATTCCTTTTTCGATGGAATCATCCGCTATGAATTTGAGCTCGGGGGTTTTGCGAAGATGAAGGCGTTTGCCTATCTCGCGGCGGATATAGCCGGTTGCGCTCGTGAGACCTTTAACCGCAGTCTTCGCCGTTTCTATGCCCTCCATTGCGCTGACATAGACTTTGGCAAACGAGGCGTCGGAGCTGACCTCAACATTGACAACGGTCAGCATTCCCTGAATTCTCGGGTCCTTGAGCTCGCGGATCATCGCAGCAATTTCGCGCTTTATATCCTCCGAAACCCTGTCGGTTTTGTAACCTGCCATATTTTACCTCTTAGTCTTTGTATTCCTCGGTTACATAGCATTCAAAAATGTCGCCCTCTTTGATATCGTTGTATTTTTCGAGACCGATACCGCAGTCGAAGCCCTGAGCGACTTCCTTGACATCATCCTTGAATCTGCGCAGCGAAGCCATGGCGTCCTCAGCGACGACTATGCCGTCTCTGACAACTCTGACCTTTGCGTTTCTGGTAACCTTGCCGCTTATGACGTGGCAGCCCGCGACATTGCCGACCGAGGAAATCTTGACGACCTGACGGACCTCCGCCTTGCCGATATCGACATCTCTGAATTTCGGGGCGAGCATACCTTTGATTGCGGCTTCTATTTCGTTGATGCAGTCATAAATGACTCTGTAGCATTTGATTTCAACGCCGTCGCGCTCCGCGCTCTCCTGAGCTACGCCGTCGGGTCTGACGTTGAAGCCGATGATTATGGCGTTTGATGCGCCCGCGAGCATGACATCGCTTTCACGGATTGCGCCGACGCCCGAATGGATGACCTTGACTCTGACTTCGTCATTGGAAAGCTTCATAAGCGACTGCTTGACTGCTTCCGCCGAGCCCTGGACGTCCGCTTTTATAATGATATTGAGTTCCTTGAGTTCGCCCTCTTTGATGGAATCGAAGAGATTCTCAAGAGTGACCTTCTGGAATTCTTTGAACTGTTCTTCTTTTGCCTTGTTCTTTCTCTGCTCGACGAGCTCTCTCGCGAGCTTTTCATCCTTGACCGCGTCGAAGCCGTCACCCGCCTGCGGGACCTCGTCGAGGCCCATAATTTCAACAGGAACGGACGGGCCCGCGGAATTGGTCTTGCGGCCCTTGTCATCGGTCATAACCCTGACTCTGCCGACTGCCGAGCCCGCGACTATGATATCGCCGGAATTGAGAGTGCCGTTCTGAACGAGGAGAGTCGAGATGGGACCTCTGCCTTTGTCGAGGCGCGCCTCGATGACGATACCCTTGGCCTTGCGGTTCGGATTTGCCTTGAGCTCAAGCATTTCAGCAACGAGCAGAACGCTCTCGAGAAGCTTGTCTATACCCTCTTTGGTAAGGGCCGAGCAGGGGACGCAGATTGTGTCGCCGCCCCAGTCCTCGGGAACGAGCTCATATTCGGTGAGCTGCTGAAGGACTCTGTCGGGATTTGCGGTCGGCTTATCCATCTTGTTGATTGCAACAATAATCTGGACTCCGGCGGCTTTAGCGTGGTTGATTGCCTCTATGGTCTGCGGCATGATACCGTCGTCAGCGGCAACGACAAGAATAGCTATATCTGTCGCCATCGCGCCTCTCAGACGCATGGAAGTAAACGCCTCATGGCCGGGAGTGTCAAGGAATGTGATATTCTGACCGTTTACGGTAACGCGCGAAGCACCGATATGCTGGGTGATACCGCCCGCCTCGCCAGAGGTAACGGAAGTGTTTCTGATAGCGTCGAGGATTGAGGTCTTACCGTGGTCAACGTGGCCCATAACAACCACGACGGGATCTCTCTTGACAAGATCCTTCTCTTCGTCTTCACTGTCGTCGATGATTCTGTCTTCGATGGTGACTACGACAAGCTTCTCCGCCTTTGCGCCGAGTTCCTCGGTAACAATCGCCGCGGTCTCATAATCGAGAACATCGTTTATCGAAGCCATCTGACCGAGCGTAAAGAGTTTCTTGATAACCTCTGCCGCTGTCATCTTGAGCATGGAAGCGAGCTCGCCGACTGTGATTTCATCGGGAATCTTGATATGCATCTTCGGCATATTCTTCGCTCTCTCCGCAGCGATTCTTGCCAGACGCTCTTTTTCGGTCTCGCGTCTTGCCGGTCTGCCGCCCTGCTTTCTGTATTGCTTGCTCTTCTGATTGATTTTCTGCTTTGCGGGAGCGCTCTCATAGGCCCTCTTGCTGTTTGCGGGGCCGAGATTCTCGTATTTCTCATTATATTTTTCAAGATCGACGTTGCTTGATCTGAGGTCAACCGTAGTCTGCTCGCCCTTGGTCCTGCGCTGCATGGGCTTGTCTTCTTTTTTCTTTTCGGGCTTAGCAGGTCTGGTGGGCATAATGGGCATCTTCGGGCCCTTATCGCGCGCGGGTTTCTTCTCGGCGGGCTTTTCAGCCGGCTTCTCCTCCGCCTTTTTTTCTTTAGCGTCGGATTTTTCCGCTGCCGTTTTCTTTTCCTTTGCGGGTTTTTCGGCAGTCTCCGCCTTATCTGCTTTTTCCGTCTTTTCGGTTTTGGAAGTCTTCTTAGCGGGTTTCTCCGCTTTTTCCTCTTCCTTTTCCGCCTTTTCGGTTTTGGCGGCTTTCTTTGCGGGCTTTTCGTTTTTTTCTTCGGGAGCGGGCTCTTCGGCCTTCTCCTCTTTCTTTGCCTTGGAAGAGGTCTTCTTTGCAGGCTTTTCAGCCGCGCCCGATGCCGGAGCGGTCATTGCAAAGTATGCGTCAAGACTGTCGGTTTCAAACTGCTTGGTATAGACCTCGAAAATCATATCGAGCTCGTCCTGCTCCGGGGCGGTATTTCTGGTCCTCTTGCCCTCGAAATACTGACCGAGCAGCGCCACTATCTCGGGTGCCTTGACCTCAAGGTCGGCCGCTATATCGGAAATCTTATATTTAGTAGTTACCATCAATTAACCTCCTGTGTGGTTTTGAGAAGTGAAAGCATTGCGTTTGCAAAGCCCTCGTCGTTGACCGTAAGCACTGCTGATTTCAGGCCGGTCGCTTTGCCTATTTCGTACATATCGGATTCAAGCACGGCTGACGGTATTTCACTGCCGCCGAATTCCGTTTCTCTTTTTATTTCGTTTCTCAGCCTTTCGGAAGAATCGCTGCTGAGCAGACAGAGCTTTGCGTTTTTGCTCCTTATCGCGCCGACTGCGCTGTCATGTCCGCAGCAGAGTTTATTCGCTCTGCGGCACATTCCGAGAAGAGAGAGAAGCTTTGGATTATCCACCTTTGAGTTCTTCCTCCATTCTCTCATAAACATCCGGCGGTATTTCGCATGAGAACGCGCGCTCAAGCCGGCCCGCCTTCCGCGCCTTGGAGAGACATGCCGCGTCGCGGCAGACGTAGGCTCCTCTGCCCGGCTTTTTACCGGTAAGATCAAGCGAGACCTCTCCTTCGGGGCTTCTGACGACCCTGACAAGTTCTTTCTTGGGCTTCATTTCGTTGCAGCCCGTGCATTTTCTCATGGGAATACTGCGGTGTGTCGGCATATTTTCACTTCCTGTTATTCAACGTCAAAGTTAATTACGGGTTCTTCAAATTCGGGTTTTATATCTATTTTCCAGCCGGTCAGTCTCGCGGCAAGGCGGGCATTCTGGCCCTTGTTGCCGATAGCGAGTGAAAGCTGATTATTCGGAACGGTCACTCTGCATGATTTCTCTTCTTCACTGAGAATTTCTACGCTGATGACCTCTGCGGGTGCGAGCGATGCCGCAACGAATTCGGCGGGATCGGTGCTGTAATTGACCACATCGAGCTTCTCGCCGCCGAGCGCGTCAACTATTCTGTTGATTCTCGCGCCCTTCTGGCCTATGCAGGCACCGACGGGGTCAACGTTCTCATCGTTGGAGAAGACGGCAATCTTGCTTCTTGAGCCGGCTTCACGCTCAACTGCGAAAATTTCAACGGTTCCGTCCATAATCTCGGGAACCTCGATTTCAAGAAGTCTGCGGACGAGGCCCTTGTGAGTTCTGGAAACCATCGCCTTGGGACCCTTTGTTCCCTCTTTGATTTCGGAAATGTAGACCTTGATATAGTCGCCTTCCATAAAATCATCGGTCGGAATCTGCTCGCTTCTGGGCAGGCGCTCGATGACCTTGCCGATTTCGATGATGCAGTCCTTCGTATCGGGGTCGACTCTGATGACCTTGGCGGTAGCGAGTTCCTGCTCCTTATCCTTGAGCTCGACTCTCTTGCGCTCCTGCTCGGCGTCGCCGACATTCTGGCGGATGAGGTGCTTGCCCTTGACTGCGTTTATGCGGCTTATCTCTTTGGTATTGATTTCTTTATCGAAGAAATCGCCGATTTTTATTCTTTTCTTATAATTTCTTGCCTCTTCAAGCGAAATCTCGGCGATTGGGTCTGTGACTTCTTCAACTACGACGCGGCGGATAAGTGTGCGCAGGGTCTGCTTCTCGGGATTTATATCAACTACTATGACATCTTCTCTGTCGCCGTAATCTTTTTTGATTGAGGTGATTATTGATTTTGAAATCGCTTCATAGAGAGCTTCAACGGGAACTCCCTTTTCGTTTGCCATCGCGGCAACTGCCTCAAAAAATTCTGCGTTTTTCATTTTTTCAGATCATCCTTTCTCATTCGAAATCGTCAAGTTTAATATATGAAGTTTCTTTTTTATCTAAATCCATTGCCGAGCCGTCTTCAAGGCGCAGAGTAAATCTGCTCTTATCGCAATCCTCGAGAATTCCGGAGAAATCTCTCTGAGAATTGACCGGCCTTATCAGGCGGACCTTAATTCTTTCGCCCTTATATCTTTCAAAATGCTCGGGGCGTGTCAGTTCTCTTTCAAGGCCGGGCGAGCTGACTTCAAGGCAGTAGCTCTGCTCTATCGGGTCAAGTTCATCAAGCGGCTTGTCTATAGCTCTGCTGAAAGCCTCGCAATCGTCTATTCCGATACCGCCCTCTTTGTCGAGGAAGATTCTCAGAAACCAGTCGGCTCCTTCCTTGAGAAAGCGTATATCCCAGATTTCAACGCCGAGTTCTTTTGCAATCGGCTCCGCAATCTGCCACACTGCGGCGGCGACATTTCCGCCTTTTCCTTTGGGCATGGTAAAACCTCCGTTCTAAAAGTAAAAGAGCGGGCCGACCCACTCCTTTACACTACTCTATATACTTACCTTGATGATAATATCACTATATATTATAAAAGTCAAGTATTTTTTATTTAAGGGACGAGTATGCCCTTTGTGATGAATACGGTGGCGATGCCGAAATAGATAAGAAGAGTAAGGGCATCGACTATCGTCGTAATCATCGGACCTGCCATCAGCGCAGGGTCAAGATGCAGAAGCTTCGCAAGAATAGGCAGAGAGCAGCCGATTGTCTTTGCGACTATGACAGCGCCGACCATTGCGAGGCAGACTACGAGAAATACCGAAAAATTCGTCTCTGTCTGGAAAAACGGGATTTTACTCAGAGCAAACATTCTCACGAAGTTTGCCGATGCGAGGATTATGCCGCACATAACCGCAACGCGTATTTCCTTCCAGAGAATCTTGAAATAATCCTTCGGTTTGATACTTCCGAGCGCCAGACCGCGGATGACAAGGGTTGATACCTGGTTGCCCGCGTTACCGCCGGTATCCATCAGCATCGGTATACACGCCGTAAGCGCAGTATAGACGGCGAGCTTATCCTCGAAGCTCGTGATTATTCTGCCGGTGAATGTGGCGGAAACCATAAGTATAAGAAGCCAGACGATTCTGTTTTTTGTGAGCTTGAATACGCCGGTTTTGAGATAGTCATCTTCGGAGGGAAGCAGCAAAGCCATCTTTTCAAAGTCTTCGGTGTTCTCTTCCTGAATGACGTCGACGATATCATCGATGGTGATAATGCCGACCAGACGGTGCTCGTTATCGACAACGGGAACCGAGAGAAGGTCGTATTTACGCACGATTTCAGCGACCGTTTCCTGGTCGTCAAGCGTATTTACACTGATAAGCTGATCATCGTCATACATGATGTCGCTGAGCACCTTATCAGGGCGCGCAACGATTAGCTTGCGAAGCGGCAGGGAGCCGACAAGCTTGCGGCTTTTGTCAAGGCAGTAGCAGGTTTCGATTGACTCCTTGTCCTGCGCGGTGCGGCGAAGCTCATCAATGGCCTCGTCAACCGTCGAAGTCTCCTGGAACGCCGCCATTTCAACCGTCATTATGCTGCCTGCGGAATCTTCGGGATAGCGCAGGAATTTATTTATCGTGTCCCTCGTTTCCCTGCTCGTCTGAGCAAGCACGCGGGTAACTACATTTGCGGGAACTTCCTCAAGGAAGTCAACCGCGTCGTCGATGAACATATCCTCAACGAGGTTGTGAACTTCAACGTTTGTGATTGAATTGATGACCGTCTCCTGAGTATCGGAATCGAGATAGGAGAAAACCTCCGCCGACGAATCCTTCGGAAGCAGGCGGAAAATCTTGACCTGATTTTCGGGATCGGCCTCGGATATGGTCTGCGCAATATCGACAGTGTTCATTTCGCGCAGGATATCCTTGATAGTGGAAAACTTGTTTTCCGAAAGCATTTTCAGCAATATGGAGAGCAAAACTTCATTTTCCAATAATAAAACACCCTTTCCGCAAAAGCGCAAGGGTGCCGGTAAAAACAATTATATAACCGTAAGGAAAATTAAAAAGATTCCCGAACAGCCGATGCACTTCTGACTATTGAATTTTGAATAAGGCATAATCGATAGTGACTACTGTCGCCGCTCAAGGAATCTCACCACCTTGTAAATCAGATTTTTTCAATATATTATTTTGAGGCAGCCGCCTTTTTCTTTTTCATCTTGGTCTTATAACCGAGAAGCGCCTTGACATTTGCCTCGGGAGTGCCAATATCGCCCACGCACATCGCGCTTTTGGAATACATGCCCTTGAATTCGGTTCCGCCGGTAGCGAGCATGCCGTTCTTTTTGGTAAGTTTAAGAAGCTCGGCCTGCTGCTCCTCTGTGTTATCCGGATGCCAGACCTCTATGCCGTCAAGTCCGAGAGGAATAAGCTCTTCTATGAGCTCAAAGCTGTTTCTCGCGCCGGGGTGGGCGAGGACCGCTATGCCGCCGGCCTCGTGAATCGCTTCGATAATCTCGGCTGGCTCGGGATATTTTGCCGTTACAAGCACATTCTCCTTGCTCTCGCCGCTGAAAAGTTCATCATAAAGATCGCCGTAGATTCTGTCCGTGAATCCGCATTCGGTGAGCGCATGCATGATATGCGCCTCGAATACCGCGGTCGAGCCGGTCGCGCATTTTGTGACGAGCTCGGGGGTAATCGGATACTTGCGGGCAACCTTAAGCGTCATCATCTGGCTTGCGCGCTTACGCACGGCGATATTTCTGTGGCAGAGGCCTTCAAGACGGTCGGGGAAGTCGGGAAGGTAGCAGATAATCTCGGCGTAGGCGTCTCTCTTTGAATCATAAGCAGAGAGCTCCACACCGGGGATAACGTTTATTCCTTTCCTTTCTCCGATAATCTTTGCCCTGACCGTGCCTGCCTGGCAGTCTCTGTCGGTAATGGCGATGGTCGTGAGCCCGCGCTTCTGAGCGAGAACTATGAGATCATCGATACCCATTGAGCTGTCGGAAAGCTTGGTATGGCAATGTAAATCTCCAACCATTAAAAGTACCTCTTTCAATAATTAACACAAAAAAATCGCATATACCCGCAATATATACCTCATTATAGAACAAAAAAACACAGGTTGCAAGTGTTTTTTATAATTTTTTTATTAAAAAAGCAATAATTTTATAAATAACTATAGGAAAATTCATATTTGTATGGTATTATATCTAAAATTGCGGCTGCAAGTTTATTTATTGATACAAATTTTTCGGCAAAGGGGTGAAGGGCTTGACAAAATCAAAAGAGAATAAAAAACAGCCGGAGTTCCGGCAGATTACGGTCATGGTGCTCATAAGCATTTTTCAGCTCATCTGCGCCGCCTTTGTCATATCCCGCGAAAAAGAGGCGAGTGAGAATCTGATATTCATCTTTTTCGGATATATCGCCTTTGAATGGCTCTATATGATGTTCAACGTCATAATTACGGGCAAGGATTATTTTGAGCTTGAAGCAATAGCGTTTTTTCTCTCGGGGATCGGGCTGACCGTCTGCGCAACTTTCAGCGAAGCGTACGCAATAAAGCAGCTCGTCGCGATAGGACTCGGGCTCATTGCCTATCTCGCGATCACTCTGCTGATAAGGGATGTCC
Source organism: Oscillospiraceae bacterium (assembly GCA_902792905.1). Lineage (GTDB taxonomy): Bacteria > Bacillota > Clostridia > Oscillospirales > Acutalibacteraceae > CAG-177. Next base: position 40,029 of record CADBBH010000007.1, on the reverse strand, counting down.
GCGTGGCGGGAATGCTCAGATATCCCGCGGCAATCGGCTCGCTCATCCTGCTTGCCGTGAACATCGCGCTCGCCAAGGTAACGAACGGCGCGCTCAACTGGCTCGATTTCGGCGTGTTTTCAATTCAGCCCTCGGAGCTCGTCAAGGTCGCGTTCGTGCTTGTCGGCGCGGCTTCGCTCGATAAACTCCTCTCAAACACTTCGCTTACAAAATATATTCTTTTCTCTCTCGGGTGTGTGGGCTTCCTTTTCCTGATGAGAGACTTCGGCACCGCGCTGATATTCTTCTTTACCTTTATCTTAATTGCTTATATGCGCTCGGGCGATATAAAAACCATAGCCATAATCTGCGTGGGTGCGTTCATAGGCGCCGCGCTGATAATCGCTTTCAAGCCCTATGTCGCGAACAGATTCGCCGCCTACAGGCACATCTGGGAGAATATGGATACAATAGGTTACCAGCAGACAAGGACACTCATTTACTCCTCCTCGGGCGGACTTTTCGGGCTCGGTATAGGTGAGGGCAAGCTGAGAAACGTATTCGCTGCATCAACCGACCTTGTATTCGGAGTAATCTGCGAGGAAATGGGAATTGCGACGGGTATTGCGGTGCTTATCGCATTCGCATTTATCGGTATTTTCGCCGTCAGAGCGGCTAAGGGCTCGGCATCGTCGTTTTACGCGATTGCGGCGGTAGCCGCGGCGGGCATGCTTATTTTCCAACTCTCGCTCAATGTATTCGGAATCACCGATCTGTTGCCGCTGACCGGCGTCACCTTGCCTTTCATAAGCAGGGGCGGCTCGAGTATGATATGCTCGTGGGGACTGCTCGCATATATCAGGGCCGCCGGTGCGCCCTTCAGACTCCCCGCGCCGGATGTTGAGATTGCGAGACGCAGGAGAGGAGGCGGAGCAGCATGAAAAAGACAGTCAAAAGAGCCGCGGTTGTCTATGTCCTGATTGCGTTCTTCCTCGTCGGCGTAGGCATACTCACCGCGCAGTTCATAATGCACGGCTCCGACTGGGCGACAAATAAGGTCAACGGCCATATCTATTCAAACGGAACAGTCGTCAACGCCGGCACAATAAGCGACAGAAACGGCAGAATTCTGGCCGAGAGCAAGAATAACAAGCGCGTTTTCATCAATACTTCGGCGACCATGCGCAAGGCGATTCTCCATATCGTCGGCGACACCTCGGGAGTTATCTCGACCGGAACGCACAACCTCTACAGAAGCAATCTCTCGGGCTACAATATAATGGACGGCATTCTCAATCTCAAGAGAAACGGCACCGGCTCGGCAATTCAGCTGAACATCGACTGCGAGGCGAACCGCATCGCTTACGACGCGCTCGGTAATTATAACGGCACGCTGATAGTCTGCAATTATAAGACCGGTGAACTTCTCTGCAGTGTTTCGAAACCTGCTTATGATGTGAATTACGTGCCCCGGGATCTGCGCACAAATCCCGCTTATGACGGCGTATTCCTTGATAAATCGGTCTCGGGTCAATATACGCCCGGTTCCATTATGAAAATCATCACCGCCGCGAGTGCGATAGAGAATATACCCGATATAGACTCGCGAACCTTTGAATGCACGGGCGAATATCAGACCGGAGACGGCAAGGTAATCTGCAACGGCGTTCACGGCAAAATAAATTTCAGGCAGGCGCTCAATCAGTCCTGCAACTGCGCCTTCGCTCAGATTTCAATAGAACTCGGAGCGGACAAGCTCCTTGAAACTGCGAAATCGCTCGGTTTCAACAGGCATCTCAAAGCCAAGGAGGTGCCGCTGACAATGAGCCGATTCCATCCTTCAAAAGAGACGAAAACAGAACTCGGATGGGCGGGCATAGGCCAGTCCACCACCTATATAAATCCGACTCATTTTCTCGCGATTATGAACGCGATAGCAAACGGCGGTACGGGCTACTCGCCCGACAGAATAGCTACTATGGGAATTCTCGGCGACGTAGTCGGCAGGATGCCCGAAACGTTGGTGAAAATGAATCCCGCCACTGCCGCGAAGCTCAAAGCAATGCTCCGCTCAAACGTTGTTGATAAATACGGCGACTGGAATTTCCCCGGCCTTGAAATGTGCGGAAAGACGGGCACCGCCGAGATAGACGGCAAAAAGAGCACCTCCGTATTTGCGGGCTTCTCCTCCAAAGACAGCCTCCCGCTCGCGGTGGTCTGCATAGCCGAAGAGGCGGGCTGGGGCTCGGGAACGGCAATGAAGGCGTCAAATACCGTTCTCCAGTATTTCCTTAAAAATTATGAATAAATAAAAAAATCGCTCCGTTTTCACGGAGCGATTTTTCAGGACATAATGAAATTATTCTGCAGCAGCGTCATCGGCTGCATCGTCAGCTTTCTCTTCCTGCATCTTTGCAAAGCACTCGCTGCAATATACAGGTCTGTCCTCACGCGGCTTAAAGGGAACTTTTGCAACTCCACCGCAGGAAGCGCAGGTAGCCTCAAACATTTCACGCTCGCCTCTGGCAGCGTTTTTGCGCGCATCGCGGCATGCCTTGCAACGCTGGGGTTCATTAACAAAGCCTTTTTCAGCGTAGAATTCCTGCTCACCGGCGGTGAAAACGAATTCGTTGCCGCATTCCTTGCAAATGAGAGTTTTGTCTTCGTACATGATTTTAACCTCGCTTGAAAAAAATAGATTTTTGCCCTGGACGGATTCGCACCGTCACCTTTGCTGGAACAACGCTCTTCTTTAAGCTACGGGGGCATATTCAATGATGAATCAGTCCTTATCACTGCGGTATTTTCTCAGCTTGCGGCGAATGCGCTGAAGGGCATTGTCAACCGCTTTCTCGGTGCAGCCGAGAGCGGCGGCAATCTCGGAATAGCCCATATCCTGAAGCTTCAGCGCGAGCACTTCCCTCTCAAAAGCCGAGAGCTCGCTCTGCGCAAACTTCCTGATATAGTCTTCCTCTTCGCCGTTTTCCGCCATTGCTACCGGATCGCTGCCCGTTCCCGCCTTTTCGCTGCCGTCAAAAGAAACGGCGCCGGTGAGGGGAGCGTTTCTTTTATTGTAATTCACGCGCAGGGCGGATACAATTCTGTTCTCTATGCAGCGAATGGCAAAAGCCTTGAACGGAACGCCCAGAGAAGGATTGTATTCTTTGACGGAATCGAGGAAACCGAGCATACCTTCCTGGATAAGGTCCTCATCTGCGAGTCTTGTGTTGCCGGAATTATGACGGGAAGCTTTGGCTGCGGCGGCGGGCATTATCTCGGCGATAAGCGCGGCCATCGCCTTATCGTCGCCCGCGGCGGCTTTTTTAACCAGAGTTTCAATGTTTCCGTCTTTTTTACCTGACATTTTCTATTCCTCACAGACTATTCTGTAACAATATAATATAAATAAGTCAAGTTGTCAATAATATTTTGTATTGTGAGTAGAATTTTTGTTAAAATTACCGAAACAGCAGCAGATTTTTACAGCACAATCCCTATATTTAAGGCCCTCAATTGACAAATTTCCTCCCGTGCGTATAATAAAATCAATACTTCCGGCAGGTGAAAAAATATGAAACCATACCTGATAATTATTCTTTTTATTCTTGAAACGGCATTTACATGGATGTTTATCAAAGCGGGCTGGCCGGAATCCACAAAAAAAGGATTCTGGTTCAAAATGTGCGCCTGTGTTATCTTTCTGCTGAACGGCTCTTATGCCTTTCGTTCAACTGAAATCCGCTATTATTCGCTTGCAATAATCGCCGGTCTTATTGCCGGATTTATCGGCGATATTTTTCTCACCCTCGATCCGTTCATAAAGGATAAAAAGAGCAAGGTCAATATGGTCGTAATAATAATCGGCGGAATATGCTTCCTTTTCGGCCATATCGCCTATATTCTTGCATTTGTGAGAACACTTATAAACAAAGGGCTTTTCAGACCTGCTCTCATCTTCTCTGTGTGGGCGGGGGCGTTCATTCTTTTCGTGGTGATAAAGGCGGCGCTCAGGGTAAAATTCGGCAAGCTGACAGCCCCTGTTTTCGCTTATGCGGCAATTATAATCTTTATGCTCTCCTGCGCCGTATGCCTTGCCGTATACGGAATTGAGGGCAAACCGCTCGCAAAAGCCGCGCTGATTGCAGCTCCGGTCCTTTTCATAATTTCCGATTTTTCGCTCGTTCTCAAGTTCTTTGACAAAGAGCGCTTCAACACCCTGCCCGTAAGGGCAATCAATCTCGGCACATACTTTCTCTCCCAGATGCTTCTGGGATTGTCAATATGGTATGTGATGTAAAGGAAAAGCCATGAAACCTTATAGAATAATACAAATCGGGCTTAACGATTACCCAAAATGCAACGATATATGGAATATGCAGACCTGTCCTTATACTGATATGTTCATTGAGCAGATAAAGGCAGGTAACCGCGATGTGTTTATTCTAACCGTTAATGACAAGTTTATAGCTGAATGCGACCTTGTTTATGACAATCCCGAATATGGAACAATTCCCGGCAAAAGACTGTATTTTTCACGCCTTATTGTAAAACGAAATGAGCGCGGCAAGGGATACGGCGAAGCCATTTCCCGTAATCTGCTCGAACTCGCAAAAGAAAAAGGATATAAATCTATTGCTTTGGGCGTTGATTGTGATAACACCTCCGCTGTTAATTTGTATAAAAAGTTCGGCTTTACCGTTTATGAAGAAGCAGAAGACAAAGACGGAAAGTTTTACAGAATGGAAAAAACTTTATGATTATCCTGATTACCGGCGCATCGCATACGGGCAAGACTCTGCTCGCGCAGAAAATGCTCGAAAAATACCATTTTCCGTGTATGTCGATGGACCATATCAAAATGGGGCTTATCAGAAGCGGGCTGACGTCACTGACCCCTTATGACGATGAAGAAATGACCGCTTTTCTCTGGCCCGTCATCCGCGAAATAATCAAGACCGCAATCGAGAACGGACAGAATCTAATAATCGAAGGCGGTTATGTGCCCGCAGACTGGTGCGATGATTTCACCGGCGATTACCTTGAAAACATAAGGTTTATCTGCCTTGCTATGACAGAGGAATATATCCGCTCGCATTTTGACGATATCGGAAAATACGCGTCTGTCATAGAAAACCGCATTGATGATTCGGATTTTGATATGGAAACCGCAATAAAAGAAAACAAGGCGTATATTGAAAGATTTACGGGGAGCGAAAGCGGATTGATACTGATTGAAAAGGACTTTAAGGAAGCGGAAGAAAGAATCTTAAAACAGAATTTAATGCAATAAGAAAAGCCCCCGGTCGGGGGCTTGTTTTTATGCTTTTATACGCTCAGCAGTCCCGCATCCACGAGATACTGACCGCCGGTGCAGTATCTTGCCTTGTCGCTAGCGAGGAAGAGAACGAGATTTGCCGCATCCTCGGGCTCAATCCAGGGAACGGGCTGAAGATTGCCCGCGGATGCCTCCGCGATTTCCATCGGAGTTTTGCCCTCCATCGCGGCCAGTCCGTCATTCATCGGTGTGTTAACGCCTGTCGGATGAATGCTGACTACTCTGATGTTGAAGGGCGCGAGCTCGATTGCCCAGGCCTTTGTAAGGCCGGTCAGGCCCCATTTTGAAGCGGTGTAGTGGGAGAGTCTTCTGCCGCCGCGAAGCCCCATTACCGAGGAGTTGTTGATAATGACTCCGCTCATTTTTTCTTTCATATAGGGAACAACTCTTCTTGTCACATTGAAGGGTCCCTTGAGATTGATATCAATCATCGCGTTCCACTCGTCATCGGTCATCTTATCAACTTCGGCGTAGGCGCAGATGCCCGCGTTATTGAAGAGAATATCGATTTTGCCGAGTTCCTCTATCGTCTTTTTCACCGCTGCGGTAACGGCTTCGTCATCGCGCACATCGCCCGCGCAGATGACGCATTTTCTGCCAAGCGCCTCGATTTCTTCTTTCAGCGATTTCAATTCATCACTCGTGCCGAATTCATAGGCGGGATACTCGATTTTTTTCGCTACGTCAAATGCCGCTATATCGGCGCCCTCTTTCGCGAATGCGATAGCGGTCGCTCTGCCCTGACCGTGCGCCGCGCCGGTAATGAACGCGACTTTTCCTTCAAATTCAGCCATCTTTATTCCTCCGTCTTCTTATCGTTGATATAATTGTAAAGAACCTCGTCGAGCGGCACCTTTGCCACGGTATTGAAAAGGTTTGTGGCATACATGATTCCCGCGAAGGCAATCAGCGTAACAATCTGCTTATCTGTATAGTTTTCCTTGAGCTTATCATAGATTTCGTCGTCAATCGCATGAGGATTCTGAGTAATCTGCGCGCCGAAATCAAGCAGCAGCTTTTCGGTTTCATTGAGCTCGAGATTTTCGGGATCCTCGCCTGCGTCAATCAGAATTTTTCTGAAGAAGGTGCCGCAGATGAGGCAGGTGTTGCCGGTTGAAATCGCATAGGAGAATATCGTTATCGCCCTCTCGCCGAATACGGGAACAAGCTCGTCATAGAGGGTATACCATTCCATATACGCCTTGAAGGACGGTACATCCTGAAGGAGAGTGCGCTTCATATTCGTGATTCTGCCGTGTTTTTTAATCTGGTCGTCATACTCCGCCTTAACTTCGGGCGAAGAAGTTTCATATTCTGTCATCGGTAAATATGCCATATTTTCCGCCTCCTTTTACGCAACTAATTTTATTACAACGCACCTGCATTGTCAAGTGAAACGCCCGATAAAAATATGGTTGAATTGAAGGGTGGAAATGTTATATAATGAAAGCGTAAAATCAGCGACCGGAGGCGCATTATGGATATACTCAAACGCCGGATTTTCAACGCGATCGGCAAAATAATCACAAGGCTTCCCAATGATACAAGTCAGACTTCGACCGAGGGTGAAAAGCCAGTCAATTACGATTTTCCCGAGATGTCCGCACTCTGCCGCAGGGCGGGGGCGGAAGGTTCGGTTCTGCTTAAAAATGAAGGAGGTGTTCTGCCTCTCTCGGCGGAAGACAGAATAGCAGTATTCTCGCGGCTTCAGAATGACTGGTTTTATACCGGCTACGGCTCGGGCGGCGACGTCAACGCGCCTTATTATGTGAGTCTCATTGACGGGCTTCGCAATGCGGGGGTAAAAATCGATGAGGAGCTTGCCGGCAAATATGCCGCCTTTTCCGCAAAGAATCCGCCCGACGAGGGCTTCTGGGCGCACTGGCCGACAAATCAGATTGAGATGCCTCTTAATGCAGATGAGATAAAAGCCGCCGCTTCAAGGAATGACAAGGCGGTTATGATAATCGGAAGGTCATCCGGCGAGGATATGGAAAACCGCCTTGAAAAAGGCAGCTGGTATCTTACAAACCGGGAGAAAAAACTTCTGGGTGACATTACCGCATCTTTTGACAAAGTGATTCTTGTTTTCAACTGCTCCAATATTATCGACATGTCCGAAATCGCGGCATACGGCGATAAAATATCGGCAATCTTATATGTCTGGCAGGGCGGTATGGAGAGCGGAAACGCAGTCACGGATGTGTTGACCGGAGCTTATCCGCCGTGCGGGAAGCTCAGCGATACAATCGCGGTGAATTATAAGGCGTATCCCTCTTCAAATGATTTCGGCTCAAAGAATTACAATAACTATACCGAGGATATCTATGTCGGCTACCGCTGGTTTGAAACATTTGCAAAAGACAAGGTTCTCTACCCCTTCGGATTCGGGCTCGGATATACGGATTTTGAGTTTTCAAAGATTAAGTTTTCAAAGCTGAAGGACAGCGTAAAGATATCTTTTACCGTTAAAAATACCGGAGATTTCAAGGGAGCGGAAACCCCGCAGATTTATTTTGAAGCTCCTCAGGGAAGACTCGGCAAGCCCGCGCGGGCCCTCGCGTATTTCTGCAAAACAAAGATGCTTGAAGCCGGCGAAAGCGAAGACTTTCAGATTAAAATTCCCGTCAGAGAGCTTGCCTCTTATGATGATAAGGAATCATTTTCATATATTCTCGAAAAAGGCGTTTACAAATTCTATCTCGGCGCGGATGTCCGCTCGGCTTCCATTTGCGGAGAATTCACTCTTGAAGATGATGTCATTACCCGGGAACTCACGCAGTGTGCGGCTCCCGATACGCAGTTCCTGCGTCTTGCCAATGACGACGGAAAAATAAAATATGAACCTGCGCCTCGCAGGCAGAATTCGTTGAAAGACAAGATATCGGCGAATCTTCCGCCCGCTCCCGGCGTTTCCTATGTCAAGAAATGCTCGCTGAAGGACGTAAAAGACGGCAAAGCCACGCTCGATGAATTTGTAATGACTCTCTCTCCCGATGATCTCGAGGCAATCAGCCGCGGCGACTACACGATGAACAGTCCGCTCGGCACATCCGGAAACGCCGGAGTTTACTGCGGAGTCACGCAGTCCCTCAGAGACAAGGGCGTGCCCGCAATTACCTTTACCGACGGTCCTTCGGGTATCCGACTCAATAACATCGCTTCGCTCATTCCGATCGGCACCTGCCTTGCCTGCTCCTTTGATACGGCGCTGATTGAGGAATTATACACGCTCGTCGGCAGGGAAATGAAGCAAATCGGCTCGCAGGTCATAGCAGGTCCGGGCATGAATATTCACCGCAATCCGCTCTGCGGCAGGAATTTCGAGTATTTCTCGGAAGATCCTTATCTGACCGGTAAGGCCGGGGCGGCGGCCGTCAGGGGAATTCAGTCTAACGGTGTCGGCGCCTGCCCGAAGCACTACTGCTGCAACAATCAGGAAACCAACCGTACCCACAATGATTCCCGCCTTTCCGAGAGGGCGCTCAGAGAGATATATCTCAGAGGTTTTGAAATCTGCGTCAGAGAATCCGCACCGCTCAATATAATGACCTCTTATAACAAGATAAACGGAGTTTGGGGGCATTATCATTATGAACTTGTACGCGATATTCTGCGCGGAGAATGGGGCTATGAGGGCTGCGTAATAACCGACTGGTGGATGCGCCCGTCCTATTCGCCCGAATTCCCGATTATCCGCGATCAGGCTTACAGAGTGCGGGCGGGCGTGAATATACTGATGCCGGGCGGCGAGCGCACGGGCAAACGCGAGAGCGACGGCACGCTGCTTGAAACTCTCGGCAAAAACGGCGGAATAACCCTCGGCGAAATTCGCGAAAACGCGAAATATATACTGCAGTTTGCGATGAATTTTGTTGAATGATCTGCAAGTCAAATAAAAAAGTCCCTCGAGTGAGGGACTTTTATTTATGCTTTCTTTTTCTTCTCTTTACGCACGATTATCGGCTCCGCGCCGTCCGTAACGCAGTCGGCGGTAATGATGATTTTTTCAATCGTATTATCGGAGGGCACATCGTACATAAGCTTCATAAGCGTATCCTCAACTATTGAGCGAAGGCCGCGTGCGCCGGTCTCCTTTTTGATTGTCTTTTCGGCAATCGCTTCAAGGGCGGTGTCGTCGAGCACAAGCTCAACTCCGTCGAGCAGGAAAAGCTCCTGATACTGCTTGGTAAGCGAATTCTTCGGCTCCTTGAGAATCTTGACAAGAGCATCTTTATCGAGCGAAGTCAGGGTGGTGATAACCGGCAGTCTGCCGACAAGCTCGGGGATAAGTCCGAATTTCACGAGATCCTGCTGAACTGCTTTGGCGATAAGGTTCTCTTTCTCAAACTCCGATTTGCTCTTAACATCGGCTCCGAAGCCGAGCGCCGAGCCGGCGACTCTCTTTTCAATTATCTTTTCGATGCCGTCAAATGCGCCGCCGCAGATAAAGAGAATATTCGATGTGTCAAGCTGAATGAATTCCTGCTGCGGATGCTTTCTGCCGCCCTGCGGGGGAACATTCGCGCTTGTGCCTTCAATAATCTTAAGAAGCGCCTGCTGAACGCCTTCGCCGCTGACATCCCTTGTGATAGAGGGATTCTCACTCTTTCTCGCTATCTTGTCAATCTCATCGATATAGATTATGCCTCTCTCGGCTCTCTCTATATCGAAGTCCGCCGCCTGGATAAGGCGGAGCAGGATATTCTCAACATCCTCGCCTACGTAGCCGGCCTCGGTGAGGGTTGTGGCATCCGCAATGGCAAAGGGAACATCGAGAATCTTCGCGAGTGTCTGGCAGAGCATCGTTTTGCCCACGCCGGTGGGACCGAGCATAAGAATATTCGATTTCTGAATCTCAACATCGGAATCCCTGACGGCGCTGATGCGCTTATAGTGATTGTAAACAGCAACGCTGAGCGCTATTTTTGCCCTCTCCTGGCCGATGACATATTCATCGAGCTGCTTCTTGATTTCATGGGGCTTGGGAAGCTCTTCAAACGCCGCTTTATCGCGGGCGCGCGAGCTTCTTTCGCTCTCAAGGACCGAGTTGCATAAATCAACGCATTCGTTGCAGATGAATACTCCGTTGCCCCCGTTGATGAGGGTGCGCACCTGATTCTGCGCCTTGTGGCAGAATGAGCAGGTCGGAGCGCCTGTGCGTTTTTCGTCGTCTTTAGGCATAGTATCTCTCCCGGAAATTATCTGTGAGCAATTACTTTATCAACAAGTCCGTATTCCATTGCCTGCTCGGCTGTGAGCCAGTTGTCTCTGTCGGTATCGACCGCGATTTCGTCAATGGATTTGCCGGTATTCTCGGCAAGGATTTTGTTGAGTTTTTCTTTTGTTCTGAGGATATGATCGGCGGCAATCTTCATATCGGATGCCTGGCCCTGCATGCCGCCGAGCGGCTGATGAATCATAACCTCGCTGTTGGGAAGGGCAAGGCGCTTGCCCTTTGCGCCGGATGAGAGCAGGAACGCGCCCATCGAAGCTGCCATACCCATGCAGATGGTGGAAACATCGCATTTGATATACTGCATTGTGTCATAAATCGCCATACCCGCGGTGACCGATCCGCCGGGGCTGTTGATATAGAGATAGATATCCTTATCCGGATCCTGGCTCTCGAGGAAAAGAAGCTGGGCGACTACCACGCTTGCTGTAGCGTCGTTGACTTCGTCCGAGAGCATAACGATTCTGTCGTTGAGAAGTCTTGAAAAGATGTCGTATGAGCGTTCGCCGTGGCCGGTCTGCTCAATTACATACGGAACGAGTGGCATAGTTCAAACCTCTTTCGTGATTATTGGCGGATTATTCCGCCTTGTCTTCTGCTTTTTCTTCCTTCGGCTTGGGAGCAACCGCTACTGCGGTGTCGATAACGAGTTTCGCGGCCTTCTGTCTCTTGAGCTGGCCTTCAACTGCGTCAACGGGAACGATTTCCTTAATTTTTTCGACATCGAGCTTATACTGCTCGGCCATGTCGGCATATTCCTTGTCGATTTCCTCTGCGGGAATCTCAAAGTTCTCAAGCTCAACTATCTTTTCGATTGCAAGCTCATATTTGACGTCGTTCACGGCGCGCTCTCTCATCATCTTCTCATAGGATTCCCTGTCGAGGCCCATATAGCTGAGATACATATCGACATCGAGGCCCTGCTGCCTGATTCTGTTTGCGAAGCCGTCGATATTCTCCTTGGCTTTGTTGTCATACATAACCTCGGGAATCTCACCCTCTACGTTGTCGCAGAGTTTTTCGATGACTCTGTCTTCAAAAGCGTGCTGATAGCTCTCTTCTTTATGAGCTGCAAGGTCGCTCTTAACGCCCTCTCTGAGTTCGGCAACCGTCTCATAATCCTGATCCTTTGCAAATTCATCGTCAAGCTCGGGAATCTCCTTGAACTTGATTTCGTGAAGCTTGATTTTGAAAACGGCTTCCTTGGAAGCGAGTTCGGGAGCGTAATCTTCGGGGAAGGTTACGTTGATATCGAATTCCTCGCCGATACTGTGGCCGATAATCTGGTCCTCGAAACCGGGGATAAACTGGCCGTCGCCGATGGTGAGCGAATATTTCTCCGCTTTGCCGCCGTCAAATGCGACGCCGTCAACGAAGCCCTCGAAGTCAATAATGGTAATGTCGCCCTTCTGAACGGCTCTGTCGTCAACGTCCACAAGGCGTGATCCTCTGTCGAGCATATATTTGATTTCACCGTCGATTTCCTCATCGGTAACCTCGACGGTTTCTTTTTCGGCTTCAAGTCCCTTATACTGCTTGAGGGTGATTTCGGGTTTGACTGTTACCTTGAAAGTGAAATTGAGGCCCTCGGTAACGTTCATGGTCTTGACGTCGAGGTCTCTGGGCTGGTCAACGGGTTCGATACCGGCCTCTTTATAAGCCGCTTCAACCTCCGCGGGGAAAATCGCTTCAAGAGCATCCTCATAAAAGAAATCCTCGCCGTACATCGACTCGATAAGATGCTTGGGAGCTTTGCCCTTGCGGAAGCCGGGAATCTGGATTTTCTTTCTGTTTGCGAAATAAGAATCCTGAACGGCCTTCTTGAAATCTTCCGCCGAAACGCTGATTTCGACTGTGTAGGTGTTGGTTTCTGTTTTGTTTGCTGATACTAAACTCATTTTGAACTTCCTTCCGGATATTATTTTTAACTGTTAAATTATATCAAATAGGTCGGCTGATTTCAACCTAAAATTTTTCGGGTATGTGAAGGGGAATGAACTTAAGGTAATCTGCGGAAATCAGATGAAACTCAATCCCGTCGCTAACGCCGCAGAAAGCGGTCTGGTGAGAATAGGAGTGAAGGTGGCCGTAATAGCAGCGGCGGATACCTTCTTCAACAAGAACATCATAGATTTCATCGCACTTGTTATCCTGCGTTACCGGCGGATAGTGGAGAAATACCACCGGTTCTTTGCCCGTTTTTTTAGCTTCGGCGATTGACATCCTGAGACGTCCCGCCTCGCGCAGAACAATCTTTTTATCTGCGTCCGCTTCCGCGTCAAAGAACCAGCCCCGTGTGCCGCACACGGCGATTCCGCCGCATTCATAAGCGTTGTTGTGAAGAATATGAAGGGAATCCAGCGAATGCTTTGCGAAAAATTCATCCGCCTTCTTTTTGGTGGCCCACCAGTAGTCGTGATTTCCCTTGAGAATAATCTTCCTGCCCGGCAGATTATCGAGAAATCTGAAATCTTCAAGCCCCTGCTCCATATCCATACACCATGAGATGTCGCCGGCGAGGACTACCGTATCCTGCGGGTCAACAAGCGCATTCCAGTTTTTTTCAAGGCGATGTTCGTAATCCTCCCAGCCGCCGAAAATATCCATTTTTTTGCCTGTCGAAATCGACAGATGTGGGTCGCCTATTACATAGAGCGCCATAGTTCACCTCAGATTCCGAGCATATCGAATACGACACCGGCCATATTCTCTTTTTCGCAGCAGCCGGTGAACCTGACCTGCTTATCGCGCAGATTTGCGAGCGGAGCGGGGCACTCGGCGCCCGTTATCTCCGCGAGACGGCCTACCATATCGAATTCGTCGAGATTGCTTGCTTTGCCTTCAACCGCTTCGAGCACAGCTCTGCAGAATTTGAAGGGGCTCGCAGTGGAGGCGATGACGGTCGGCGTGCTGTCGCCGGTTCTTTCCCTGTAAGATTCATAAACCGTTACGGCAACGGCTGTATGCGTATCGCAGAGATAGTTGTTTTCTCTGAAAGTTTTCGCGATGGTTGCCTTGGTGGCGTCGTCATCGCAGAAGCCTGCCTCAAATACTTCGCTGATTTTTGCGAACGTATCGGCATCGACAGTATATTTACCCGTATTTTTGAGATTTTGCATCCATTCTTTAACCTTTTTGGTTCCTGCAACCGAATAGAGAAGGCGCTCAAGGTTTGATGAAATCAGAATATCCATGGAGGGGGAGATGGTCGTATAGAATTTACGGTTTCTGTCATAAGTGCCGGTGGTGAGGAAATCGGTCAGCACCGAATTTGAATTTGACGCGCAGATCAATTTATTGACGGGCAGACCCATCTCTTTTGCATAGTATGCCGCGAGAATATTGCCGAAATTGCCTGTCGGAACGGTGATATTGATTTTATCCCCGCAATTAATCTTTCCCTGTTCAATAAGGTCGCAGTAGGCGGAAATATAATAAACAATCTGCGGAGCGAGGCGGCCCCAGTTGATTGAATTCGCCGAGGAGAAAGCCATATTGTTTTCGGCGAGTTTCGCGATAATCGAATCATCGGTGAATATCTGCTTTACGCCTGTCTGCGCATCGTCAAAATTGCCTCTGATTGCCGATACCGCAACATTCTCGCCCTCCTGGGTGCACATCTGAAGCTTCTGCATCGGGCTGACGCCGTCGCTCGGATAAAACACGAGAATCTGCGTATTCTCAACATCCCTGAAGCCCTCGAGAGCGGCTTTGCCCGTGTCGCCCGAGGTGGCGACGAGGATTACAATCTTCGTGCCGTGCGCAACTTTGTTGCTCGCGACTGTCAGAAGGCGGGGGAGTATCTGAAGCGCCATATCCTTAAATGCGCAGGTCGGGCCCTTGAAGAGCTCGAGAATATTCATTCCGTCTTTTATTTCGACTACGGGAGCAATTTTTTTATCGGAAAACCGTTCGCCGTAGGCACCCGTGACACAGGAATCAAGCTCTTTGGCTGTGAAATCCGTCAGAAAACGGCCGAGGATATTCTTTGCTCTGTTTATGTAGCTTTCGCTGACGAGAGCGTTTATGTCGTCAAGAGTGAGGGAGGGTATTTTCTCCGGAACGAAAAGCCCGCCGTCTGCGGAGATTCCCTTTGTGATTGCCTCGGATGAGGTGATCGAGACGCTGCTGTCTCTGGTGCTGCGATATTTCATAGATAAAGTCCTTTCGGCAGGGCGGAGGATAATCCGCCCGAAATCTGCCGATATTATATCATTTAATTTTTAATTTGTAAACAACACAATTTTCACAATAAATGCTGCCGCTTCGCAATAATTCTTGACAATCTGTCCGTAATTTCCTAAAATAACAGAGGAGAGAAGGCAGGTGAAAGTTATGGTTCAGGTATCGGCGGCGCTTATCCGCCGCGGAGATAAATTCATGATATGCCGTCGCCCGGCCGATAAAGCCAGAGGACTGAAATGGGAATTCGTCGGCGGGAAGGCGGAGAACGGAGAAACTCTGCAGGAAGCCCTGATCCGTGAGTGCAGAGAGGAAATCGGAGTTGAAATAGAGGTCGGCGATGTTTTTGCAGAGGTTGATCATATCTATCCCGATATTTCAATTCATCTGACGGTTTTCAACGCCTCAATAAAAAACGGAGCGGAGCCGCAGAAGCTTGAGCACGACGATATACGCTTCATCACGCCCGCCGAAATTCCGTTCTATGACTTTTGTCCTGCAGATGAATCAATACTCAAAAAAATCCGTGAGGAGGCAGAATAATGCCAATTTCATTTGATTCCGAAAGAAAGATTTTCAAGCTCGACACAGCAACCTCAAGCTACATAATCGAGATTTATGAGCAGAATTACCTGATTCATCTCTATTACGGCGCGAAGATTCCCGACACAAATCTGAAGAATCACAAGTTTCTGATGAACTGGTTCGGCTCGGTTTCTCCGCAGAATATCAATATTGAAGACAGACGCTTTTCCCCGGATGTGTGCACTTTTGAATACCCCTGTGAGGGAACGGGCGACTTCCGTTCATCGGCTTTTTCAATCAGGAATGCCGACGGCAACAATGCGACTGATCTGCGCTATGTCTCCCATAAGATTTATCCCGGAAAGCCGCGCATTGACGGTCTTCCCTCGCTCCATGTGAATACGGATTCCGATGCCGACACGCTTGAAATTCTCACCGAGGATGCCGTGACGGGAATCAGGGCAATTCTGTATTATACCGTTTTCAACAATTACGGCGCAATGACACGCTTTGTCAAGGTTATCAATGCTTCCGACAGACCCGCCGATATAGAGAGAGTATTCAGCTCCTGCGTGGATTTCAACACCAACGAATTCGATATGATTACCCTTTACGGCGACTGGCTGAAGGAACGCACATTTGAAAGAGCGCCGCTCGGGCGCAAAAAGCAGGGCGTTTCAAGCAAAAGAGGCAGTTCGAGCCACGCGCAGAACCCGTTCGGCGCGATAGTCGGCAGGAACACGACCGAAGAAAACGGCGACGCATACGGCTTCAACCTGGTTTACAGCGGAAACTTCGAGTTCAGCGCGGAAGTTGATGCTCACGGAGCGAGCAGAGTTCTTATGGGCATCAATCCCGACGCATTCGGCTGGCATCTTGAACCGGGAGAGGAGTTTTCCTCGCCGGAAACGGTTATGGTTTACAGTTCAGACGGTCTCGGGGGCATGAGCCGCATCTTCCACAGACTCTATACGAATCATCTTATCCGGGGCAAATGGGCACATATCAAGCGCCCGCTTCTAATAAACAACTGGGAAGCGACGGGTATGGATTTCACGGGCGACAAGCTCGTTACCTTCGCTGAGAGAGCGAAGGAAATAGGTATCGATATGCTCGTTATGGATGACGGCTGGTTCGGGAAGAGGGATGATGACACATCGTCGCTCGGCGACTGGCAGGTAAACGAAGAAAAGCTCGGCGGTCCGCTGAAGGATTTCATCGCTAGAATCAACGCTCTCGGCATTAAATTCGGTATCTGGTATGAGCCCGAAATGGTGTCGCACGACAGCAATCTTTACAGAGAGCATCCCGACTGGTGCATTCACGTTCCCGGCAGAGAAAAGTCCATTGCCCGTCAGCAGTATGTTCTTGACTGGTCGCGCAAGGAAGTCCGCGATTATATCTATGAAATGATGAAGAAAGTCATCGGTGAAAACAAAATTGATTATGTAAAATGGGACTATAACAGATGTATCACCGAAGCAGGTTCTCCTGCGCTGCCTCCGGAGAGACAGAAGGAGGTATTCCACCGCTTTATTCTCGGAACATATGAGATTATGGACCGGCTGACCGTTGATTTTCCCGACTTACTGCTTGAAAACTGCTCAAGCGGCGGCGGCAGATTCGATCCCGGCACACTCTATTTCTCACCGCAGATATGGTGCAGCGACAATACCGACCCGATTGACCGCATAGATATCCAGTTCGGCACTTCGCTCTGCTATCCCGCCTCGGTAATGGGCGCCCATGTTTCCGCCAGTACGCGCGCGGGCTTTGAAACCAAAGGAAACGTAGCCCTCTGGGGCACTTTCGGATATGAGCTTGACCCGAACACATTCACCCCCGATGACATTGAGCTTATCAAGGAGCAGGTCAGCGAATACCATAAATACTATGACCTTATCCGCAGCGGCGATCTCTACCGCCTGATTTCCCCCTGGGAGAATGACCGCAGAGTTGCATGGATGTTTGTTTCCGAAGATAAGGAAGAGGCGCTGTTGACAAGCGTCGTGATGAGAAAGCCGCACGACAACGCGTTTTTCCTCAGACTCAGAGGCCTCGATCCGGAAAAGTATTATGTCGATGATACCTCAGGCGAAGTTTATTCGGGAGCTCTTCTGATGAACGCCGGCATTTCTCTTACAAATTACTCCAATAATGACGGCGATTCCTTCAAGATTTACTTCCATACGCTGTAATGGCAAACACCTTTACAGCCTTCCACTTGGTAAGTCGGTTTTCGCGATATATTATTTTATAAAATAAAATCTCCTCAAAAGTCAACTCGCCCTTCGATGCAAATTGTAAAGTAAATTACTTTACACAGCTTCGGAGGGCTTTTTCTTTCCCGCAAGCCGCCGGAGAAAACGAATAAGTGCCGTCCGAAAACCCGAAAATCCTTATTTTACAAGGGATACAGCAGCTTCAGAGGATAATCACGCGGAAAATTCCGGTTTCATCTGTTCAGGAGGTATTGAAAACTTCCGTACACCGGGTCTGAAATGTCTGAAAAATCGGTAAAGTTTACATTCTTTACATAAAATTTTCGCGTTTTTTCGGGGAAATCGGGCGGTTTCGGGCGGTAATTATCACCAAATCGAATATGGAAAAATCGTAAATAATTACAAAAATATTTTTTGAAATTGAATTTTATTGACTTAAAAAGCAAATCTGTATTATATTAAGTATGACCGAAAGGCAGCTGTAGGGCGTAGTGCCCCCTTACGGGGTTCTTACCGAAAGCTGCAAAGGCAGAATCCGGTTTACTGCAAAAGCTGTGCTCGACAGTGCGGCGACGACGTTGGCAAATTTTGGGAGGTCAGTCGCGGCGAGCGCCCGGGCGGTTCCAGAGCCGTCAGGGCTGGAGGAGTTAGAACGGGATCTGCCGGTTAAAAACTAAGGAGGTAGTTTATGAAAAAATCATTACGCATTCTTTCAATGGTCCTCGCTGTTGTAATGATCTTCGGTTCCATGTCGGTATTAGGTTCTGCCTATGACAAGTACAAAGGCAACGACCTTACCACAAACGATGTCAGCTTCGACGATGTTGACATCCCCAATTTCTCCGTAGATCAGTACGCATCAATGGCTCTGGACGAAGTTGACCGTATGCTCGCCGAAGCTCAGATTAATCTCGATATCTATATCGGTAAACTTAATCTTTCCAGCATCGACGGTACGGTCAAGAGTATCAACGATCTTCTTGCCAGCGCGGCTGTGCAGAATCTTCTCGGCGCAGGCCTTCTCGGCGATGCTGCCGGTATCGTTGACGCGGTTGATCACTCCATTAAAAACACAAAGAGAGCCAACGGCGACATCAACGTTCTCTGGGACGTTCTCGATCTCGTCGGCCAGCTCAAAGGTACTGAGTACAATTATACCGGCGGCAGAGAGGAAACCGGCATACTCTATAAGTATGTAATGGGTACTGTCAGCCTCGGTGCTCTTGACGGTTTCATCGCCGACTATAAGTTCAATGTCAGAGAACTTGTCGTTGGTCTTCTTTACGGCCTTACCGGTTTCGGCGGAGACGACTGGAGCTATTTCGATCATAAAGGCGAAGTTCCTGCAGAGTACACAGGCACCAACGGTCCTCTGAAGCTTCTCCAGGAAGTTCTCAACCATTATGTTCTCGGCGAGTGGAAAAAGCTTGATGAGCTTTTCTATTCCCCGACTAACACAACATCGAACGTCGTTTACTCGGAGTATGAATTCCATGTAGGCAACGCTAACGGCGCTCTTGTCACCGATGCTGAGCCGAATACGGCTGCTTATGACTATTACGGATATGTTCATCCCGACCGCTGGGTAACCCAGACTCTCGGCGATGCGATCCGTGTTTCGGAAGGCGCTGCTGCTCCTCAGGCTTCCTACACCAGAGTTGACGTTTACAACATGTGTGTTGCCAACAACGGAGCAGGTATTGCTACCTACGATTTCGTAGAGCCTCTTCTTCTCTACGCATACAACAACGTAGCTGTTCCGGTTCTTAACAGAATCACCAAGAGATGGCTTCGCGAGAAGCTCGGCTACACCTTCGATCCCGATAAGACCGAAGAATGGGCAAAGGATGAAAACGGCCAGCCCGTCTATGATGAAGAAACGGGCGAGAGAGTCAGAAATCCGCACTACGACTATATGTATATGGGCGACGAACCAGAGGAGCTTAATACCGACAGCAGAATTTTCGAGCTATTCGATGTTGATACTTTCGAAGTTCCGAGAGTTTCTCTTGCGGGTTATCAGGAGCAGCTCTTCATTCCGAACCTCAACAGAAACGCCACCCAGATTCTTCCTCATGTTCTTAAAGCCGACATCAAATTGAACGGCGGAGCTTATGTGCTTGACCAGCAGCTCAGCGATGGTGACATCCTGACTTTCACCTGGACAAGCTCGGAAGACCCTAACCTTCACTATTCATTTGATTGGGAATACGGTCCCAACAGTCTGATTACCGGAAACGCCATCAGCGTTGTCAGATTCCTTCTTCAGGTAACAGAGACTGAGTTCTTCTCTGATCTCCTTATCGAAAAGAATGTTTATAAGACTCCCGCTCAGGTCGCCGGTATGTCCGATCAGCAGCTCATGGCTTATATTGTCAGAAGTGTTATCAATGCCAATGTTGACACAATGTGGATTGACGAATCATATGAGACCTTAGCCGATGTCGGCCTTGAGGCCTGCAAGCAGCTTGCATACCAGGATATCCCGCAGTTCACTTACAGTGTTCCCGCAAACGCAACCAACCAGCAGAAGGTTGAAAAGGCGCTCGCAATCCTTATGGATGTTGCTGCTTATAAGCTTAATGCCGAGCTCGATACCAATATCGATGCTACGGGTACCGGCCTTATCAATAACGGATCCACCAACAATACCGGTCTTGTAGGTTATCTTGGAAACGGCGGTAATTACGGCACCACAGCCGCTACTATCGCTAAATGGGCAGTCAAGACCTACACAGATACTCAGTATGGTAATATCCTTGCCGGTATCAATCCTCAGCTTCTTACTTCCGCGACCGAGAACAGCCTCTGGAATGATCTCGACACGGTTATCAACTCAATTATTCCGATCAAAGCAAACAGCAGACCCTGGATAAGCGGTGAAATTGCAGGTCAGACTCAGGTAGTCAAATCACTTATCTTCGATTATCTTGTATATCCGATAGTTGACCTCAACTTCGAGAATATCTTCAAGATTTTCGATAAGAACTCGAGCGGTGCATTCCAGACCGACTCTATTGAGCGCGTTCTTGTTGATACCGTACGCAGAGTATTTGAACTTCTCTTCCCCGGCGTATTCAAGAGCGGCATCGTTAATATCGACAGCTTCCTGAATAACCAGAACCTGGCCCAGATGGTCAGCGACCTTGCATGTACCCTTTCGGCAACCTGCTCGTATTCCGGACTTGCCAATTCCGGTACAATCAGCGGCAGAGGCAAGACCATTATTGAGTTCGGTCTTCCGATAGTCTGTATGATTCTCGGCCTTTCCGATACTCAGGAATTCAAAGAGCTCGAAAACTATGCTCCCAACGTATTCTCTGCAGCAGACGGTAACACAACAGCCAAGTTCCTGATTTACAACGGTTCCACCGGTGTTAATACAGCTTACAAGACTGCTTCCGGCCAGAGAGTAATAGATAAATTATATACCTATAAGATTAAGAATGCAGGCGCATCCGTAGTTGCAGGCAACGGTACTGTAACTCTTTCCGGCGTGCCGACGGACTATCAGCTTGCGGCCGGCGCCAGCAAAGAAGTAACGGTTACCGGCTTAACGCCAGGTCAGATGCTTGCCATCACATTCGAGTATGAAATTCTCGATGAAACCGGCACAGCACTCAAGAAGCCCGGCACCGACACTACCGCAACCCTTACTTCCAAGAAATATGTCTATGTCGGAACAACCGATCAGGGCGACGACGAAGCTCTTCTTGAGTATAACTTCAACGGCGGCACGATCCAGGCTCCCTCCGACATCTATGTTTCCGGCGGACTTTCAACCATCAACAACTTTGCTTTCCGTTATGAAGACAATAAAAACAACACTTCAAAAGACGTAACTGTCTCGAGCGTTTCTGTTACCGCTGCAAACGGTCATAATGACTGGGTTGCAAGAACCGACAGACAAGACATCTACACCCAGACCGTAGCAGGTAAGGGCGGTACTTATGTCTTCACTCCGTTCAAGGTAGCCGATCCCGCTTATCATGAGGCATATAAGTATCAGAAGGATGCAGAGGGCAAGGTTATCTATGATGAAACCACCGGCCTTCCCGAGATCATCGGTGTTGATACCGAAGCTCTCGATGCAGCAAAGAATGAATACTATGTTCCCAATGGTTCTTACACCATTACTACAGTATTCTCGGCACCCGGTGCTACCGACGTCCAAATCACCACAAGAGTACATCTCTATAATGACTGGGGTCTTTCCGGACTTCTTAACAGCGCTATCGCTGCCAACCGTTCCTCCGCTTCGCTTGACTCGACAGGTAACGGTTATCTCACCGATTACAATCAGGCGATTGAAGCCACAGCAGCATTCCTGCTCCCGCCGAGATCAAACGGCGCAGGATTTGATACATGGGTTAACCTTACAACCGGCAACAATAGAAATGGTAATTATAATAATAAATATGCAGAATTCTATGCAGAACTTTATTATCAGGTAGAGCGTATCAGACCTCACAGCGCGGGCTCCAATGCCGAAGATATGTGGTCCACAATCAACGGACTCTATCCTTATAATTACACACGCGAGACCGCATCGTTTGACGGTACCGACGCTTACTACAAAGAGTATCTTGAATATGATGCGACTAATTACGGCTACGCCAAAGGTAAGCCCTACGGCATGGGCCAGAGAAACTTCCTCGGCCACACCTATCAGGCATTCAAAGATGCCGCAAACTATGCAAACGATCTTATTGACAGACAGCTCAAATACATCAACGGCGATCCCGACACCTGGGCAGATGTTCCCGTTGCCGAAAGAGCCGAAAGAGTAGAAGCATATAATAAGGCAGTTGAGGATGCAAGATCCAACGCTATCAGCTCCGTTGAAGCGGCTTACGCGATTCACAGAGCGAACCTTATGTATGAGAGACTCAGAGAGCTGCCTATCCCCGCAGGCGCAAACAGCAAACTTGAGTGGGCTATCAGCGAATTCGGTGGCATTACCAACTTCGCTTCATACTCCGTTTCGAGTACCGCGGCTTATCAGAAAGCTGTTACTTTTGCGAATGGCACCTATGGTGAATCCACCTCGACACCCGAAAGAATCAACAGAGCCATGAATGAGCTCATCATAGCCTGGAAGGGTCTTGTCGAAGGCGCGGATTACAGCGATCTTATCTCGGCTGTATCCGCTGCCAAGGCATTCATCACCGCTGATGCGAGACTCAACAACAAAGGTATTGTCAACGGTAACATTGCCGCTGAAGACAGAATTGATACTCTCGCAGGTCAGCAGGATGTCTATACACAGGCAAGCTACGCTGCATTCCTCAGAGCAATCAAGGCCGGTGAAAGACTCATCGCCGATCAGCAGGCAGGCAACGACCTCGGCGTAAACGATCAGTATATCCTTGATAACGCCGTTACAGCCATTGAGGCAGCGCAGGCCGCTCTTGAACTCAAGCAGGGCGGCGGGGACGATGAACCGGAAGAGCCTTCAGCAGTTCTTCTTGACGAAGAAGGCATCTATGATATATTCGGCCAGGCCTTTACAACAGGTATCGGTGACTGCGAGTACTTCCCGGTAATTGACAGCGATATTCTCAGCAATATTGCTGATTATTCCGCGATTGAAGAAGGCGATTACGCCGACACCCCCGTTGACGGTGTCATCTACGGTCTTCCCGAAGGATTTGATGACCAAACTCTTACAGGTATTTTCAACGTAGAGAATGCTACAATTACAGCCACTGAAGCTACCGAGGGGTTCTATGGTTCAGGTTCGCTTGTTATTATCAAGACTATTCCTACTCAAGATAATCCGGAGCGGATTTATAAGTGCTACATGGCAATCTACCGCGGCGATATCGATGGTAACGGAGAAATAAACGCTGATGACCTCGCTGCCCTTATATTCTTCTCATCTGATATTGATGGTTATTATTTTGATGAAGAAAACAGATATTTCCGTGCGGCCATGGATCTTTCAGGCGATGGTAATATAGATGCCGATGATATTATGTATATGATTTACTATATGTCATTGGATATCGACTTCAACCAGGCAACAGGTGAACCGTTCCAATACTAAATAGTTTCTAAATTAACCGGGCAGGTTTCTGCCTGCCCGGCACTCCAATAAACAAAACTGTTAAGGAGGAATTTACCAAATGACAAAAGCAAAACGTTTTCTGAGCGCAGTCATGGCGGTTGTTATGGTTATGACTATGCTCTCCTGTCTCGGCGTTGTTGCGAGCGCTTATGTCCATGACATTGCATCTGCCGGCTCAAAATGGGCAACCGAAACAACTCCCGGCGGACCCGGCGCGGCAATGAGTTATGAAGACCTTGCCGATCTTTACGGCGATGTTGACGATAATGTGGACAACCCGTGGGTTTACCTCGCAATTGAGGCTTATGAAAAAGTTTCAGAGACCGTGGTCGTTGACGCGGATTCAAACTTCACCGAAGACGGCACAGAATGGACTCTTACCGATCACTATGTCCAGCCCGATCAGGTTTTGTATTTCAAGTTTTATGTCAAAGCAAACTGCTACGGCGGCACATGGCAGTATACCCAGCAGTTCGACAGAAAGTTCTTTGATATTCTTTCCATGTCATATTCCGATCTTGAAGATGGCGCAACCGATCCTGTTACGTATAAGTATAGTGCTACGAACGATAGGGACGGTAGCGGTCTTTGGACAGGAAATTATACAAACAACGCAGATAAGTGTGAATACTTCAGCGGAAAAACGAATAAGCAGAATCCGTATTGGGCTAATAAAAACAAGCTTAATATGAACTCCAACTCAGGCGGTGCCTGGGCTCAGACCAAAAGACAGAGCAACGGTACCACTCAATGTGGTCTTGATCCCGATATCACAAAAAATTGGGATGTAATCTATGCTTATCTTGTAGCCGGAACATCCAACACAGCTACGCCCGAACTTTTCACAGATCAGTATCTGTATTCATTCAAGCTCAAGGTCAGAAGCACCGCTGAGCCTTATAAGAAGAACCAGGGTACTGTGAATTATGTTGAAAACGGCGCAGTAGGCCATATCGGTTTTGATAATAACTTCAGCAAAATAGCAGGCGCAGGTAAATACTCTTACACAAATCTTTGTGCAGAAGAGGGCGAAACCCTCGGCGCAGCTACCAACATGAACCTCGGCGGTTCGGTTGCTGCTATCGATGAAAGCAGATACTTCACAGAAGACTGTAACCATACATTCGTTATCGGTACTCCCGGCGATACACCGCAGACCGGTTACACTGCAACATTCTTTGACGGTCAGACCGAACTCACGGATCTCGAAGAGACCGATGCTACCTCCATCACTCTTCCCGCAGCTCTGACCAAGACCGGCTACACCTTCGCAGGCTGGAGCGACGGCACAACCACCTATCAGGCAGGTTCAAGCTACACCCTTACCGCAGACACAGAATTCACTGCGGTATGGACCGAAGATACTTATTCGATTAAATTCTATGACGGCGCAAGCGAATATACTTCACTTGCCACGACCGCAACCTATACCAATAACTCCATCACTCTTCCCGCCGCTCAGACGAAGACCGGCTTCAGATTCGACGGTTGGAGCGACGGCACAAGCACCTATCAGCCCGGCGCAAGCTATACCGTATCGGCTGACACAAACTTCTCAGCTGTATGGACTCAGCTTTACACTGCGACCTTCGTTGATGAAGATACCACATCCTACGGCTCCGCTCAGTATGCGGCAGGCGATGCAATCGTTTACCCGAGCGTAACCGCGAGAGAGGGCTTCACCTATGCGTGGGATCCCAATCCTGCAACGATGCCCGCAGCTGACACCACCTTCACCCTCAGATGGACCGCGGCAGGCAGCTCAATCAACTTTGAGACCAACGGCGGCACACCTGTTGCATCTATAACCGGTTCTTACGGTGATCCCGTCTCGGCTCCCGCAGATGAGCCCACCAAGAACGGCTACACCTTCGCAGGCTGGTATGCGGATTCCAATCTTACCACACCTTATGTCTTCACCACTATGCCCGCGACGGCTATCACCGTTTACGCAAAGTGGACTGCGAATACCTATAACGCAAACTTCTTTATTGATGGTGAATCAGAGCCCTATGCTACTGTACCGGCTGCATATGGTTCAAGCTTCACAGCTCCCGAGCTTCCCAGCGAGGAAGGCTACAGCTTCTCACCGTGGAATCCGTCCGATTTCGTGATGAACGACACGGGCAGAACTTACACTACCACCAAGACCGCGAATGTCTACACAATTACTTTCAAAGACAGAGCCGGTAATGTAATCGATAGCAGAAGTCAGACTTACGGCAATGCGCTTTACATCCCCAATGCTCCGGTTATTACCGGTGAGACCTTCTCCGGCTGGAACGGCAGCGACGGCTCCTTCATCGCGGCGGATGCAACAGGCGTAATGGTTCCCGCAGGTAATGTTACCTACACCGCATCTTACGGTCAGGTAACATATACCGTAACCTACTATGTTGACGGCGTTCAGTATGGCGAACCTCAGAGCTATACTTACGGCGCAAACATCATTCCTCCCAACTATACAGCTCCCGCAGGTCAGAGCTGGTCCGGTTGGCAGAATCTTCCGCTGACCATGCCCGCAAATAACATTGTGGTTACTTCGACTCTCACTCCTATCGAGTACACACTCACCTTCCTTAACAAGGACGGCAGCGCGTTCAATACCGTAACCGCTCACTATGGCGACCTGATTGAAGATCTCGAGCCCGCAACCAATCCCACGGCTCCCGGTTATTCGTTCGCAGGCTGGTTCTATGATAATGAGACCGTTACCGGCGACCAGAACATTACCGGTATGTGGAATGCACTCAGCTATAATTTAGTCTTCAATTACGGCGATCCCGCAACTGACCACAACGGCGGAACTGCAGTTTACGGTACAACAATCAGCTCAGCTTCCTTCCCGGATGCTTCCGTTGAAGGCAAGAGCTATGTATGGCAGTATGAAGGTACCAATGTCGGCAGCAACTTTGTTGTTCCCGCTCTCGCTGAAGGCAGCACCATTACCATCACCGCTGTTTACTCGGCTCAGACCTATACTATCGAGTATCAGGTCAATGGTTCCAGAGTTGGTGCCGAGTCCTATCCGTACGGTGCAGCAATCACTCCGACAACGGTCAGCTTCCCTGAAGAACTGGGTTATGACATCACCGATGGCAACGGCAACGCTGTTACTGCGTGGACTGATGTTACTCCTGCGACTATGCCCGCTCAGAATATCACAGTCAACGTTATTAAGACTGCTCATGTCTATACCGATACATGGTATGATTATGACGGATCAGTTATGACTACCACTCAGGTAGCATTCAATACACCGATTAATGCTCCCACATTTGATCCTGCAAACTATCCCGGCATAACCGGTCTCCAGTGGTTCCCCACTCCCGGAAACCAGCTTGCTCAGGATATGACCTTCAACCTTATCGGTACCGGCGGAACAGTTGATGTTAGCGTTAAGACCTATGTCATGGATCTTGACGGAGTAACATATAATCTTGCTTCCACTGATACTATTTCCGGCGTTACCGGCAGACCTGTTTCTGTTCCCGCGAACATGAGAAGCAGAACCGGCTTCACCCTTAACACTACGCTTTCAACTCTTGAGGCTGCAGAAACCGCAGGCGACGGCAGCACCGTTCTTAACGTTTACTTCGATCGTAACGTATATACAATCAATGTTACCGACGGCGACAGCACAAGAACCGTAAATTACTATTACGGCGCACAGGTTGCGGACCTTGTTCCTGCAGGAAAGACCGGTCACACCTTCGGCGGCTGGACCTGGACAAGAACTACCGGCGCTCAGGCAACTCAGCCCGAAACTATGCCCGCATATAACCTTAATGCGGAAGCGAAATATACTGTCAATAAGTATAACTTCGTAACCTATATTGACGGCGTTGCGAGTGAACCTGTTCAGGTAACATATGACGCAGTTGTCAATGCACCCGCAGCTCAGAGCAAAGAAGGCTACACATTCAACGGCTGGTATTCAGATCCTGCCTGCCAGACTCCCGTAACCTTCCCGTTCAATATGCCCGCAGAAGATGTTGCGGTTTATGCAACATTCGATATCAACACCTACACCTACACATTCAATACCGACGGCGGCACTGAGATTGATCCCATCACCGCTGAATACGGCACTCCCATCAGCGTAGCCAATCCCGAAAAGGAAGGCTACACCTTCAAGGCTTGGAGTCCTGCTCTTCCCGCAACTATGGGCGCAGGCAATCAGGAATTCACCGCCCTTTATCAGATTAACAGCTACACTGTAACCTATAAGAACGGTGACGATACTGTCAAGACTGTTACCGCTAATTACGGCACAGCCCTTGATTCTCTTGCAGCTCCCACCGTTTCTCAGCTTGGTTACAGCTTCACAGGTTGGGCCTATGCTGACGGCGAAGGCGTTGCTTATGAAGGCACCACCGTTCCCGCATTCAACCTTTCTGCTAACGCTCAGTTCACAGTAAACAAATATGCTGCAGTATTCTATGCAATCGCAGGCGATACCGGTGTTTATACCGAGATTGACAATATCGAATTCGGCACCACCTTCACCGCTCCCGAGTGCACAGCTACGAGAGAGTACTATAACTTTGTCGGTTGGACCGACGGCACCAACACCTATGAACCCGGCGATCCCATCCCCATGGATGCTGAAGGCAAGACCTTAACCGGCGTATGGCAGCAGGATACATCCGCTTGCCGTGTTGAGTCCGTTGTAAGAGTAACCCAGGGTTACTATCAGCTCGGCGGCGCTCAGTACGATGTAACTCTCGTTGCAGGCGTCAGCCCCGACACCCTCATCATCTCCACTCCGTCCGACGGTACCTTCTATCTCTCAAGAATTGAGTATGAAGTAGGCCGTACTCAGATGATCAATAACATCAGAGAAGAAAACGGTAAGGAAATCTGGACAGTCTATCTGACTCTCGAAGAGTCCCAGAGCGACGTTTACGGCGCATATTGCGAAGTTGACGGCGTTGAAGACAGCCCGTTTATGTTCGGCGTAACCTATGATGTCAAGGATGCAGAAGCAATCGCAATTGACTTCAAGAGCGCAAACATCAGCCGTAACACCGCAGTTCGCGGCGATATTCTCACCTGGACTGTTACCACTTCCACCAAGGTTGCATGGCTCAAGTTCGTCGGCACTTATGCTGATGCTGCCGGCACTACTCAGGAGCTTATCACCTACTACAAGGCCAGCAACTACAGAGACGGCGACGGCGTTGAAACCGCTAAGGTTACCGACGCTGACGGTGTCAGAACATGGGTAATCCCGATGATGTTCAACTATCCCGGCGACGAGGATCTCGTTGTTCAGACCTGGAATATCCAGTACAGATGCACCGGTTCCTCCGTATGGGAGACCGGAGTGGTATCAGACGGTAACAATGGATATGTAACTTATGCTCCTCAGGTAACTGTAGCCAAGAAGGCAGAGGCCCTTGATCCCGCACCGTCTCAGGACTATGATAAGTATACTCTTATCAGCGTTTCGGCAAACAAGGACAATGCAAAGATCGGCGACACTGTTATCTTCACAATCGAAACCACATCCGATGTTTCCAAGGTTCGTATCGGCTTCGTAAATCACGACACCGGCAAGACCAAGACCGCTACCTATCAGACAACCTCCACCAATGCGAGCGTCAGCGATGCTGTTAACGGCGTCATTACCTGGACAATCACCTTCAAGGTAAGTGCTGTTGCTGAGAACGGTGCGTTCAATGTTCAGTGCCGCGGCCTCAACTGGGGTGAAACCAAGACTGCGACTGTCGGAATTACAGCGTAACTGAAACCGAACCACGGCATTCATCCTGACGGCGCAAACGCTTGAATATCAAGCAATCCGCCCGGTTGGATGACCGAAAAACCGGATAAACCAAACAGCCCCCGGAGTAACCCTCCGGGGGCATTGATTTTTAGTTGATAATCGGAAATGAGTGATTCCTCCTGCCGCAATCGGCAGTTTAATCAGCGCTCGATAGCCCGCTTTAAAAAACAAATTGTAAATAACGCGGATTCCGGAGGGGCGGATATCATCCGCCCAGGGATATGCGGCAGCATCGGAAATATACCGCTTGCAGCCCTCTCCGAGAACGGAGAGGGTGGCACGGCGGAAAGGATATAAGCCGTGACGGGTGTGGCGATTTCAAGGATATGCGGAGCATCGTAGGGGGCGACGACCCCGGCGCCCCGCGACCTGTCATCCTGAGCGCAGCGAATGATCGCAATAAAAGGCGCATTAACGGAAGTGACTTTCATAAACAAATCGTCTCTTAAATCTTGCGATTCTTCGGCGTACCGCCTCAGAATGACAGCTTTTACCTATTGTGTGCTTATGCCTGCGATTTTTCGGCAAATGCGCCTTAAAATGACATAATCCGGGTATGTTTAACCTATGTAAAGCTAAACGACTTTACAGGGGTCTTTTCTTCTTAAATCCCCTTATTCTCCCCGAAACGGTCCTGAAATCCACTTTGTCAAGTCAAAAATCGCCCGTTTTCCCCAAAAACCCCCTGTATTTCCCTGTTTTCACCGCTTTTCTCCGTGTTTTTCCCCAAACTGCATTTTATTTCCCTCAAAGGCAAAAAGTTGCGAAAAAGTGAAAAAAATTGTGAAAAAATCAGCAAAATCTGCCCGGTCGGGCGCCGAAAAGCCGCAGTAAAATTCACCAAATGAAAAAATCGCTTTTTGTTTATTTTATACAAGTAAAATTTTATTTTTAAATTTTGTATAATATTTTCTAAATAAAAATTAATATTTAATTGACTTAAAGGCTTTGTTTATATATAATAAAGGCGTGTAATAGTGCCCATCTACTACATGTTCAAATTTTCTTTAGGAGGGATTACTTTTGAACAAAGTAAAGAAAATCGTCAGCGTAATACTTGCTGCGGTTATGCTTATCGGCTTTGTTCCGAGTTCGTATGCGGATTATGCGTATACTTCGGAAGGTGCTGACACCTTCCATTACGACGGAACCAGCTCGGTAACCAACCCCACCCAGATTACGTTCGACAGCTACGAAACGACGGAGACTATTCGAATCTGCAGTCAGTCGAATAACCTCCTCAACGGCAACTACATCGTTGCCGCGAACAAATCGGGCCAGACGCCCGTAACGGGTAATTTCGCGAACTTCGCCTACGGCGTAGAAAGTCCGACGACACCCGCAGTGGTATTCAGAATTTGGGGTACGAGTAATACAGCTTTAGTAACCGGCGTTTCAATCACATGCAGTCAGATTTCCGGTTACTCTCAGCAGACTGTTACTTCCACAACAGGCACAGAAGGCGGTACACCTTACATCAAGTACACGATGCCGCTCAAGGACGACAAATCCTGGTCGGTCAACAGCGGCCCCGGCAGGATAGTTTTCACAATCACCTTCACCTTCGGCGGTAAGGAATATGTCGGTCATGCCTACACCACAGCAAAATATGTCGTTCGCCCGAACGGTCTTCTTCGTGTAGGACAATGGGAGCCGACATGGCATAACAACAAGAGCTTTGCTCACGTAACTCAGCTTTTGTGCGCACAGTCCGTTCCCGGTTTCAGGGGCACCGGCGGCGACCACTCATATTTCGACTATAATGTAACGGTCCAATCCGGCAACGCTCTTTCGGGCGGCGGCTTTGACGATATCGGTAAGGGCAGCGTTATAGTTCAGGCCGATGCCAATAATAATAATGATGTCGGCGGCCTCGCTTGGTTTAAGTCAAGCTATGCAAAAGATAATTGGGACACTTGGAAGACAATTAACCCGGCAGATGCCGAAGCAAAATACAGACCGCATACCATTAACGGTGACGCACCGATGACAACGATTTATATTGATAAGTCTTATGACCATCTCGGCACCGGCACCGCAAGCGGTAAGACAAACGGCCTCAATATGAGAATGGTTTGGAAGACCACCGATAAGGGCGGCAATGATCCTCAGAGAGGCACCTTTATGGAGTGCATTGCGCTTAGTGCCAGCAGCAGCCTTGGTTCAAATCTCGGTGCTTCGGTGGCTACCTGCGGAAATGCTACTTCTGGAACGATGACCGTTGACCTTTCCCATGTTTACCATAACGGTTCCGGATTCAACAACCTGTCAAACATGAGTACTCAGGGCAGGAAATCCGACGGTACCGGCGGCTGGGTTAATGCCGACGGCGATACACTGGGCGCTAACTTCGTTATGCATACCTTCAGCGGCACGGGCGCTCTTACAAGTGACACTATTTGGAGAATCGACTATCTGATTAAGTCGACCCTCAACAATTCATGTTCTGACAGTGACTACTTGAAATCAACTAACGGATTATTCGTTAAGTTCATCACCTACGACACTGCGACACTTCGCAATATCCTCAATGCCATCGATAAAGGTACTGGATTCACCTATAACAGCACCACATATCCCGGCAAGGGCGCTTTCCCGCAGAGCTGGATGTATACCGGCGGTTGGTCAGCTTTCGAGTCGGCTTATAATACCGCGAAGGGCGTTATCGCAGATTTCCAGGTGGATTCTGGCGCAGTCAGCAGCGCAATTTCCAATCTTGTCTCCGCGTATAACGGTCTTACCGGTTATCAGCCGACAGGTCAGTTCTATGTAAAGCATGTTCAGTATGGAACTACCAACGAGCTTGTTCCCATGCAGACCTTCCAGTATGAAGGCACCTGGGCAAACCACGGCTCAACTCCGATAAGAAACGGCGCTGCCGTCGAGCTTCATGCTCTTACCGATATCCAGGGTTATGTCAGCGTAGGTATCACATCCTTCACCGGCTCCGTTTCCTTCACTACAGACGGCGCGGTCCTCGCTGATACCAACAACGTAACCTACGGCGATACAATAACCTTCTACTATAAGCCCGCCGATAAGATGCTCAATATCTACACCGGCATGTACGGCTTTGATACGAGCGTTCAGCAGACTAGACAGTTCATTTATTCGGATACCATTACAGCGGGAACCGAACTCAATGATCTTAACAGCACTCCGAACTTCTCGTCATTGAAGGCGGATATCATCAGTCAGTTCGGTCAGCCCGATCATACCAACTATGCAGGTATGTTCACCAATCAGGCCTACACCGGCTCACCGGTTGACGGTATCAACGTTTCCGGCGGTCAGGCACAGTGGGCAATGCCCTTCACCGAGACCGACCTCTATGTCAAGTGGGTTCCGAAGCCCGTTCGCCTCAAGGTAGTTACCTCGGCGGGCACAGAGGAACTTGTCGGCGCGGCTGCGACTCCGACCATGACTTTCGATATCGATGAAGGATATCAATTCTCATCGGTCACCTTCAGTCAGCCCTCAAATCCGCCGACAGTTTCCGGCTATATCTTCGAGGGTTACTATAAAGACGCGGCATATACTCAGCCCGTCAGCTCATGGCCCATCGAAGCGGACTATGACGGCAACTGCGATTACGCAATCGCGGACGGCACCGGCGCCAACTCCGGCCTCGGCTTCGTAACGATTTACGCCAAGTATGAAAATGTCAACAACAGAATCATCTTCGTTCCCGGCGTAAATGCCACTGTTGAAAACACAACGACTCACGGCGGCTACACCGTCACCGATAATGTGCTTGATTTCTCAAGCCAGATTCAGGGCCAGTCATCCATCAATATCGACTTCCCGACTCCCGTAAGAGAAGGCTACTACTTCAAGGGCTGGACTCTTCAGGACGGAACGGCGATCAGCGGCTGGACAACCGGCAATGCGGCCAACGGTTATAATCCCGTTTATATTGACGCTGATAATCTCTACGGCGGAGTTCATCCGCAGGTTAACAGCACCGGCTTCATCGCTTATGCTCAGTGGGAAGCGATGCCCGTCGTGATTACATTCCAGCACAACATCCCCGGCACAGAGACAAATAAGATGAACTCCAAGAACCTGGCAGGCACGAACTACTACTATCGTCTGACCGTTCCGGCAGAGAGCGCAGTAGGTTCAACCCTTCCTCCCGCGCCCAGAAGATACGGTTACGTATTCAACTTCTGGAAACTCGACGGTATGGAGTTCAACGCAAACGGAAATTATCCTTCACATGATGCGACTCTGATTGCAGACTGGAGCAATGCGAACTCGGTCGTTTACGGCGACCTGACATCCTATGTCAGCCTCGGCAGCAACGATGTTATAACCGATATCCAGCACGCTCCCGATACCGCAACAACTCCCGTCGCGATGAAGGGCGATACCGTCAAGATCAAGTTCAATGTCGGCGGTAAGTTCTTCGCGGGTTCCTCCTCATGGATCTTTGTTTATGATAACGACTTCTTCGAGGAAGTAACCGGTGTCGATGTTGTCAGACTCAATACCGCAAACGGATTCGTTCAGGCAATCGGCGGCGCTCAGGTCAGCGTTCCCGATGCGGCTCTTGTTGAAAATGCTTACGCAGGTGCTATGGGCACTGTAACAGATCCTTACAGCGGTGCGACGATTACCAACCCCGGCTATATTCAGGTAATCATCGATCCCGATCTTGACAACATGGGCAGCTTCACTACTCAGAGCTTCGATTATCCCGACAAGACTCTGATTGAAGTTTATCTCAAGGTCAAGTCGAATACGACCAAGACTCAGGGTTCCTTCTGGCTTCCCGAGCAGCTCGTCAGAACTGCCGACAACCTTATGGGCGATACCTTCGTTGCTTACTCTGCAACATCAAGATCGCTTCAGGAAGTTCAGACCGACGCTGTCGGCTTTGACAGATATCCTGTTACCACGGTCAACATTCTCGAACAGACAAGACCGACCACAACCATTACCGCTGCTCTTCCCACCGAAAACGGTGTTACGCTCGGCGCATTCTCAGACGGCACCACAGCGAGCAAGACCTTCATCGGTGCGGCTGATACAGAGATAGCGACAACATATACCACAAACGGCACAACCTATTATGACGATGCATCCGGTCTTACCAATCCCACTCAGGGCAGCGGATTCCCCGAGCCGACCAGAACAGGTTACCACCTTACCGGCTGGGCTACCGCTTCCGACCCGACCGATACATGGGGCACCATCATCGGAAATCCCGCGGATTATGATGACATCGTAGACGGTAACATCTATAACTACGCGAGCGATGCGCAGGACGGCAAGACCTATATTGCGCAGTGGGCTCCCGATGAGTATGAGCTTCACTTCTATCTCGATAATACGATGATGACCGAAGTTGACGGCTCACCCGTTCAGGTTACTTATGATCAGACCGGCGCGGATTTCTATACTCCCGATCCGGACGGATTCCTTCCCGATGGTTCAGTCCTCGTTGGTTGGATTCACGACGGTGACGAAGCAACAACCGAAAACATTGTTGACTTCGCAAACTATACAGTAACAGGTGAAGACAGCTTCTACGCATGGATTAAGCTTGCTCCCAAGGAAGTAGTCCTTACCGCTCAGTTCTATGCACCCGCAGGCTCTGATAACCAGGTTGATACTGAGCTCGGTCACTTTACTCTTGATATGGCTCTTCAGACCGCTCTCGGCATCGAGCTCAGAGTTTATGACAGACTCAGAGTTGTCGAAACCATGCCCGCGGAACCCGTAGCCGGAACACAGTATGTTCTCGCGAGCGATCTTGCCGCCATATTCGCGGCAACTACCGGCGAGACTGTTACCCTTGCAAACGGCAACACCTACACTGTTCCGACTGCACCTTACGGAACCGGCAGTACTGCTACTCAGTACAGACAGCGTTACATTCTTGACACTGATTCAATTCCGGTAGAACTGACAGTATCTGCGGATAATGATGATAACAATCTCATTATTCCTTATACCAATGCGACCGTAACTGTTACATTCTATATCAGAGCAAATGCGGCTTCCGGTCTGACAGTTGATCCTGCCAACGGCTGGGTTGCTTCGGAAGACAGCTCGTATTGCTATGAAAAGGTTATCAGCGGTCCTTATATGAGCACCTTCGACTTCGCTGCGGCAACCGCAGGCGTAAGCAGATTCGGTTACAAGATCTCCAGCTGGAGCGGTGCTCAGCCCGGCGTCTTCAGCACAGCGCCCGGTAAGACTCATATTGCAACATTCGCCGCAGAAAATGTAACCTTCCATTTCATGAATGACGATCACCTGACTGATTTCGCAACTGCAACTCAGGCGTTCGCCACCAACCAGAGACTCAATAATACAATCACCAAGGCCGGTTATATTCACAACGGCTGGAAGATTGCAAAGCTTAACTCAACCACAAACACTTACGAAGCAATCAGCGATACCGTCTATGCTCCCAACGCGAACTACAAGTGCAGCGATAACGATCCTGTCAACACCGTAGTTCAGACCGTCGGCGCAGACGCTACCACTTATGACATCTACTTCATCCCCGTATTCACGGCTGTTCCCTATGATGTAGTTTACTGGACTGTATATACAGATGGATTCCAGGCAACCACTCAGTACGGCAGCGCGGTTCAGGTTCCCTATGGTGACACTTATACGCCTACGACCACACCCGCTCCCGATGTAACAGGTTACAGATTCTACGGCTGGTATAACGAGAGCAACTGGAATGATATTCCGCTGCCTCCCACCAGTCATACAGCTCAGCCCTTCGTAATGGGCGCAGAGCAGCACAACCTCTACGGCTTCTATGTCCCGCATGATTATCTTGTCCACTTCGAACTCGATGACGGTTACTACTTCACCGATGTTGACGACAATGATTATCTTGTAAGCGACATCACATTCAATCAGCCCATAACCGCTCCCGCAGATCCCACTGAGCCCGGTTACACCTTCATCGGCTGGTCGAATCATCCCGCAAACGGCGCTCCGCTTACCGCAAGCGACAAGGTTACCAACTTCGGCAACCTCACCACCGTCGGTGACGGTCAGGTAGTTTATTACGCTATCTGGCAGCCTCGGGATGATATCCACTATTATGTCGATTATTATTATGAAGAGCTTGACGGAACATATGTAAATGATAGTAGCTTGACAGATACCTACACGGGCACTGTAGGAACTACTGTCAGCGTTCAGCAAACAGATGTATCCGACAACGTAAAGACCGGCTTCGAGTATAATGCTGATGTAAGTGCATCGACCTTTACAGGCGTGGTTCCCGTAACTGACAATACACTTCATCTTGCAGTTTATTACAGCAGAGTAAAGAGTACATACAAGAAGACAATTGATGGCGTTTCCACATATCTGAATGCAGACGGTACTGTCTGTGCAGATCAGACCAATCCTGCTGAAATTAAATACGACGCAGAGATTACCAAACCCGAAGATCCCGCTATGGAAGGCTACACATTCGGAGGATGGAACGGCTGGTCATCAGAGGGCAATACAATGACTATGCCCGCAACCGATCTTGAGCTTCTTGCAGTATTCACTGTAAACCAGTATGCCTTTACAGTCGACTTTAACGGCGGCTCACTTGCACAGGGTGCAACCGATCCTTCCGGCAACTATAATTACGGTGCGGCATTCCCGCAGGTTCCCGCAGTTCAGAAGACCGGCTACAGCCCGGCGGCAACTGCATGGAAGTATTACAGTGTAATTGACAATGTTGAAACCGAGATTTCCGCTCCCGCAACTATGCCTGCTTATGAGGTCAAGGCAGTTGCTCAGTGGACAATCAATCAGTATACGATTACATTCAATACAAATGGCGGCTCGGCAATCAATTCCATCACTCAGGATTACGGCACTGCTGTCACTGCTCCCGCAGATCCCACCAAGGAAGGCTACACATTCGCCGGCTGGCAGCCCGCAATTCCCGCGACCATGCCTGCAGAGAACCTTACCGTAAACGCACAGTGGACCGTAAATCAGTATACAATTACGTTTGATACCGACGGCGGCACCGCAATCAATGCTATTACCCAGAATTACGGCACGGCTGTTACCGCACCTGCAGATCCCACCAAGGAAGGCTACACTTTCGCAGGTTGGAACAGAACCATCCCCGTCACCATGCCCGCTGAGAACATCACAATCACTGCTCAGTGGACCATCAATCAGTATAAGATTACATTCAATACAAATGGCGGCACTGCAATAGATCCTATCACTCAGGATTACAATACCGATGTTACCGCACCTGCAGATCCCACCAAGGAAGGTTACACCTTCAACGGCTGGAGTCCCGCAGTTCCCTCAAAGATGCCTGCGGAGAACATCACCGTAGTTGCTCAGTGGACAATCAATCAGTATACAATTACATTTGATACCGACGGCGGCTCCGCAATAGCTCCCATTACTCAGGATTACGGCACTGCCATCACCGCTCCTGCAGCTCCCACCAAGGAAGGTTACTCATTCCAGGGCTGGTCACCTGCAATTCCGGAGACAATGCCCGCTCAGGATACAACTGTTGTTGCTCAGTGGCAGATTAACCAGTATACGATTTCCTTCAACTCCGCAGGCGGCACTTCGGTTCCTGCAATCACTCTTGATTACAACACCGAAATCGGCAGCAACTATGCAGGCGATCCCACCAGAGAAGGCTACACCTTCGCAGGCTGGTCACCCGAACTTCCCGCCAGAATGCCCGCAGAGAATAAGGAACTCACAGCGCAGTGGACCATCGGTCAGTATTCAATCGCTTTCAATTCAAACGGCGGCTCGGCAGTAACTCCCATCACGGCGGATTACGGCGCAGCAATCTCTGCTCCCGCAGCTCCCACCAAGACCGGCTACACCTTCGCAGGTTGGTATACTGATGACGGCACATTCGCGAATCCCTATAACATTCCCGCAACAATGCCCGCTTATGATGCGCCCAATTATACCGATAACACGATAACCGTCTATGCTAAGTGGACTGAAAACAACTACAACGTTCAGTTCATCCAGCCCGACGATAATTACACAGGCGCTCCCACCTACACCGATGCTACACCTTATGCAGACTTCGCTACTCCCGTTCCCGTAAACTATACGGCGACTCTCGGCAGCGTTCCCGCAGAAGGACCGTACGCTCAGTATTTCGAGTTCAAGGGCTGGTCAACCGATCCCAACGTCGCTATTGACGGCGCGATCATAAACGTTACCACATGGACTCCCTCCGAGTGGGTTGCGGCAGGCAATTCCGATGCAAACCAGGGCACAATAAACTTCTACCCGGTCTATACCAGAGTTGAAGTTACTCTGATAATCGAGACCAATTCCGATGCTGACATCGTAGTACCCGAGAATCCCGTTCCTCCCGTCACCGGATATATTTACAATGCAGGCACCAAGCTCACCGAGGCAAAACTCAGAGCACAGCTTGAAGTAACCGGTAACGGCCACCTTGAAGTATATGCAAGCAAGAACGGCAAGATATGCGGTACCGGCACAAGAGTTGAGCTTGTCGATGATTATGACAACAGCGTCAAAGAGGTTTACTTCCTCATCATCGCCGGCGACGTAAACGGCGACTCACTCTGCACCGCAAACGATGTAAGCATAGCAAATCAGGCAAGGCTCAACGGAGATTCTCAGTGGTATCTCCCCGCAGTCGCGAATGAGACTGCAGAGCAGCAGGCTGCAAGACGCGAATGCTGCAGACTCGCAGCCGACGTTTCAGATCAGTACGGCGTATTTGACGACTATGATACCGCTCAGATTGAGTATTATGTCCTCAGTGGAGGCGCATACAGCTACAACAGCGAAACCAAGCATTATTCAGCAGCTTCTGTCTGAACCGATTCCGTCAATCAATTATTCTGCGGGCGGTAGCCCCGCCCGCAGAACATAGAAAAATAAGGAAGGGAAGATACAGATAAATGACAAAAAAAGTATTAGCTGTTTTTCTGGCCGTGCTTATGGCCTTCAGCGTATTTTCCGTACTCGGTTCAGCGGTTGAACTTGATCCTGTTACCGGTTTGGTTGATGTTACCGAACCTGCGACAATTGATATCAATGTTGCGTTTGTCGATGCTTCTGAAGCTCCGATTGCCGATCTCGGCTCAGTAACTCCCGGCAGCACCGTAAAAGCAAGAGTATCCGTAGGAACAAACTACTATACGGGCGGCGCAACTTTAAGATTCTATTATCCCACATCTTTCTTCAGCGACAATTATTCGAGTATGGCACGTTATCCCGGAGCGCTCAATTCAGCGAACGCTTCGGTTGGAACTGGTAAAATCACAGATATTGGTATTATGAAAAACGGCACCTCCGGTGACGAGACGATTATCGATATCGCGACTTATATAGACGACTGGGATGCGGATGCATTCCAGCTTGACGGTAGCACCTGGATGTTCGAAATCACCCTTACTGTCAAGGCTGATGCTACAGGAACAGCAGGATTCTATGCCAAGGCTTCGGATTTCGGATTTGACGAAACTCCGGGCGGATATAACAATATTGAATATGCTGTGTATGGCGACTGCATCGGCGAGACCATTCCTCTTGAATGGGCAAGTTCCTCAGACTTCACCATCACATCTGATTCAAATGAAGTTACTACAAGCAACAGCGTAACCTTCAATGCATGCGGCGGTGTGTTCGCTTCAAATAATGAAGAAACACTCGAAGTACCCGCATCGGGCGGTA
>CADBBH010000006.1 GCA_902792905.1 Oscillospiraceae bacterium | reverse complement strand
AAAAGAAGAATCCCCCCGCGAAGAATCCGCCCCCGTGAATGAAGAAACCGAAAAAGAGATTTGTGATTGTGTTGATACGGGGAAGGCGGGATACGGCCCGTATGAAAACGTGATGCTGACCGATGATGAGCTGACCGTTTGGAAGAGCGAATGCCCGCAGTGGGAAAGCTACATAAATCTGATGTCAAGTTATCTGAAAAGCAAGGGTGAGAGCTATGTCGACTGTCTTGCGGCTTTAAGGAGCTGGTATATGCGGGACCGCAGAAAGCGTGAAAGTGCTGTCAATTCGAGAAATGGTACGGGCTGTTCTTCGCGGTTCTCTTCCGGCAATCCTTCCTGCGCTTCCCTCGCCTCGCCGCTGACCGCCTCGCACTCGGGCGCGTCGTACGACCTTGAAAGAGTGAAGCAAAACGCGCCGAAAATTCCCGGATATGTGAAAAGAAACAACAAAAAGCCCCCGGCTCCTGCCTACCGTATAGGTAAGCTCACGGTTCCGGGGGACGAAGGGTGATTAAATTACTTCTTCTTTCTGTTTTCTCTGTCGAGGCGTTTCTGCTCGGCTTCGGCTTTTGCCTCGCGGGCGGAGCGTTCCTCCTCCTCGGCGGCGCGCTGTTTCGCGCCGTCATACATCGCTTCGATTTCGGAGTAATGCTTATAGTCCTCGCGCTGTCTGAGGAGCTTCTCGGCGGAGGCGTAGGGCTTGATTACTCTGTAATAGACAGAGCTTTCCTTCGACGCCTTGCGGATATCGGCATTAATCTTCCTGCCCTCTTTTTTTAGCTTCGCTATCTCGACCTTCAGCGCCTCTTTTTCATCTGAAGGAGCGGAATCGAGCTGCTCATAGAGCTTTCTCTGCGCCTCGTCGTTTTCTTCCTCAGCGGCAAAGAGCGTATCGAATATGCTCTCGTCAAATTCGGGAATTACGCCGTTATAGCGTCTGTTGATAGTACGCCTGCTCGTGCGCATCTGCTTCGCGGTTTCGAGCGAATATTTGCGGATTGCCTTCTCGGTTTCGGTGCCGGTCGGCAGGACTCTTGCCTCGGCTATTCTTCTGTCGTCAAAAGCGAGTATGCCCTCAAGACCTGCGTCAACTGTCTGCTGCGCCATTTCGCATTTGATTTCGAATTCTTCAGTCGTGAATTTATTATACTCGTCCTTAACCATCCGGCCGATTTCAATCTCTTCATTCTGAAGGGCAATTGCGCGGCGCTCCCTGCGGGAGAGGGATTTATCGGGAATCTGTATCTCTTTTGAGAAATTCTCATCGGCGGCGCGCATTACCTCAACGCCCTCGATGATTTCGGAATCGCTGAGCTGTCCGTTGCCGAAATCTTCGAACATCGCGCGGATTTTGAGAATGGCAATCATTCCGCGCTGCTTCTTTTCGGAGAGGTCATAGAAGAAATAAGGAATAACATTGAATGCCGCGCCGATGACCGAGAGAACAATCAGCAGGTTTATCAGCGCATAGAGTGTCCTCGGCTCCTTGCCGAGTATATCAAAAGCGTTTTCGTAGCCGTTGTGCTCATTGATGCCGTATTTGTCGAAAATCAGCGGAATCACGGAGTTTGTAGCCATAGTTATAAAGCTCGTTATCAGGCTGACCGCCGCGAACATACCGTCAATCCGCTCGCCGGTTATGAAATGCTGATAGTCTCGTATATCGGCGTTTACGGCGGGAGTCAGGATGACTGCGAACGAATTCATAAGCGCGTTGAGCCACAGGAATACGAGCACTACCCAGATGCACAGCTGCGGGAAATTCACGTGGAGACTGACGGCGGGATAGAGGCAGGCGATGAATAAGATATTGAAAAGATTCGTGACTATCATAGTCCACTTCTTTCCCCAGCGCTTGATGCAGAAGGGCGCGGCAATCATTCCCCAGAGAGAGGCGTTGCCGTAAACGAGAGTTATGAACGCATATTGTCCGTCGGTGCAGAGTTTTCCGTAGTTATAGAGCCAGGCGAGGATGTAGCCCATCGCTCCCTCGAGGAAGCCGACCCAGGTCGCGAGCGAAATAATCCAGAAATATTTATTCTTCGCGACCGCCTTGATGGCGTCAAAGAAGCCGATCTGGACAACGTGCGTCTTCGCCTGAACGAGTTTCTCCTTTGTATTCGCGAAAACGAGAATGCTCATTGCGACGCCTATGACGGAAATAATCGGGAAGAGGACCTGATAGATGCGTATATCATACATATCATCGGTCTTCATCAGCTTGACCATAAGAGGAATCAGGGGCATATAGATGGTCGGAGCGAGGGAATAAGTGACCGACTTAATCGCGGAGACATCCGCCCTCTCCTGCGTATTCGGGGAGAGCAGGAAGATGAGGTTTTCATAGGCCTCCTCAAAGAACCAGTAGGTGAAATTGAGCAGGATGCTGTAAACAATAGTGATGATATATACCCAGACCTTCGGCATGCTCTTATAAGGAGTGAATACCACGAGCATACAGAGGATGACGGTCGGGATGCCCATGCCGAGCACCCAGGGCTTGTATTTGCCCGATTTCATGCGAAGCCCGTCAATCATATGCGCCTTGAGCGCCGTCTGGGGAATGCCGATAATCGTTATCAGATACTGAATTATCAGCAGGTGCTTGGGCGGAATACCGGTCACATTGGAGAGCACGACATTGGTGGCGCTTATAA
Organism: Oscillospiraceae bacterium; assembly: GCA_902792905.1. Classification (GTDB taxonomy): domain Bacteria; phylum Bacillota; class Clostridia; order Oscillospirales; family Acutalibacteraceae; genus CAG-177. The sequence goes on along the minus strand of CADBBH010000006.1, from coordinate 148,975 downwards.
TAATGGTGGTCGCAATCATCTTTATGAAATATACGCCGATACCGCCTACCGAATAGGCAGTAATCTCCCTGAAGGGCATATATCTGCCCTTGAGCGGCTTATTCCAGTAAACCACCACATCAGAAACTTTATCTTTAATATTCTGAACAGAAACCAAATCAATTTCCTCCAAAAAATATATCTTATTTATAATATAACAATAAAACTTAAAAATCAATGATTTTGAGCAATTTACATAAAATACCGCCGATATTTTTTTCTTTTTGGTCAAAATATCAAATAATCATTGACATAATACTTAAAATGAAGGATAATAAATTAAATATGATTTATTATTTAATCTGTATAAAGTGAGGTAAGTTATGCTTAACAGAGAAAATACTTCATTGGGCGAATACCTTATAAGAGAAGGCAAGCTCACCCAGGAAAAACTTGATGCGGCAATCGCCGAGCAGGAAAAGAACGGCACCCCGCTGATTATCGCGCTCGTTGAAACGAAGGCGTGCAACGCGGTTGACGTAGCGCAGGCGCAGAGCAAGATAATGGGAGTCCCCTATATCGAGCTTCGCGGTCACTCACTTCCGCCCGAGATAGTCAAGCTCGTTCCCGGCAAGGTGCTCAGACAGCACGTCGTCGTTCCCCTTGAATTTACCGACGAGTCAAATTCAGTGCTTGTTCTTGCGATGGCGAATCCGCTCGATATGGACGCGCAGGATGATATCGCGCTCATCACGGGATGTATGATAGAGCCGAGAATCGCGACAGCCAGCGACATAAACCTCGTTCTCGATAAATATTACGGCTCTCAGGAAGCGCAGGCCGCGGTTGATAAATTCACCAAGGAGCGCGAGAGCAAAATCGCCGCAATGGAAGCCGCCAAGGAAAAGGGCGACAGCGAGCTTGAAAATTCACCCGTTGTTCAGCTTGTCCGCTCGATTTTTGAGCAGGCGGTCCGTAAGAGAGCGTCGGATATTCATATTGACGCGCACGAAACCGAAGTTGTAGTCCGTTTCCGTATCGACGGCTCGCTCGTCAAGGTTATGGGATATGATATAAATATGCTCCCCGTTATGGTTACCCGTCTGAAGATTATGGGCGGCATGGATATTTCCGAAAAGCGTAAACCTCAGGACGGCCGTATCACCGTCGAGGTTGACCACTCGGAATACGACGTCCGTGTATCCATACTTCCGACCTCATACGGCGAGAAGGTCGTTATGAGAATTGCGTCCACGGTCGCTCTTACCAGAACGAAGGCGCAGCTCGGTATGAGAGAGCATGAGCTTACGAGATTCGACCATATTCTTTCGAACCCGAACGGCATCATCCTCGTTACCGGACCCACCGGTTCAGGTAAATCGACCACCCTCTATACCGCGCTTTCCGCCCTTAACGATGAGAGCGTTAACATTATCACCGTTGAGGACCCCGTCGAAGCGAATATCAGCGGTATCAACCAGGTTCAGGTTAACGTCAAGGCAGGCCTCACATTCGCCTCCGCACTTCGTTCCATCCTCCGTCAGGACCCCGATATCATCATGATCGGTGAGATCCGTGACTATGAGACGGCCTCAATCGCGGTTCAGGCATCCATCACGGGCCACTTGGTTGTAAGCACCCTGCATACGAACTCGTCCGCGGCGACCATCACGCGTCTTCTCGATATGGGCGTTGAATCCTTCCTTATCGCGGACTCCGTCGTCGGCGTTCTCGCGCAGAGACTTATCCGTAAGCTCTGCCCGCACTGCAAGAAACCCAGAGAGGCGACAAAGGATGAGAAGGAGCTGCTCAGGGTTCCCGTTGACGAGCCGCTGACAATCTATGAGCCGGGCGGATGCTCGATGTGCAACGAAACGGGCTTCTTCGGCCGAACCGGTGTTTACGAGATTATGGAAATGAGTCCGAACCTAAAGCACCTCATCACCATCAAATCAAATACCGAAACGCTCAAAGCCGCTGCTCTCGAGGAGGGCATGCATACTCTGAGAATGTCGGCCGCGCAGTATGTTATCGAAGGTACGACCACAATCAGGGAGCTGCTCAAGGTTTCAATGGAAGAGTAAAAAGTTCACTGTCAATAAAGAATCAAGCCGCAGAAATGTTCTGCGGCTTTGCTTTTGCTTTGTATTTGTTTATTCCCCTGCTCCGAAGGTGTCGCGCACGGCGTCGAGATAGCCGTAGCCGTAAACATCATCGGGCTCGAGATAGCTCATTTCGGTCCACTCGTTCCACGAGTTAATCGTTACAAGCGGGATTTCGTTGTATTTATCTGAGTATTCCTTCGCGAGTTCAAAACCCTTCTTAACGTTTTCGGGCTCGTTACCCATAAGCACCGGGCCGTTGAAGACGGTATAGCGCGGGTTGTTATCCCAGCCGATTGAAGTATGGGGATAGTAGGGAATATCATATTCCGTATGTATGCGCTCATATTCCTTCGCGATATCGTCGAGATGCTCTGTATATGACTTGCTGCAGTCGATGATATGGCAGTACTGATAATGGGTAACCGAATCGAGGCCGAGCAGCTTCACGAGGTCTTTGGTGGTTCCCGAATACTTCGGGTCGAGGTTTTCGAGACTGACCGCGCGCTCGGAATAGATGACGCCCTGAAGATGAAGATCGGGGAAGCCCGCCTCTTTTACCTTTGAGCGGAAAAACTTAAGCGCGTCAACGGTTTCGTCGATTCCGCCGAGACCGCGCACGAGATTGCCGAGCTCATAAATCATGAATACGGGGCAGCCGTTGATTTTATAGTAATTCGGGCGTTTGAAATACTTCTCGATAACTCTCGCACAGATAATCTCAAATTCATCGCGGTGCTGGGAGCCGTACCAGATTATTTCGTTGAGATCCGTCTGCCTCTTGTCCCAGAGATAGCCGGCATCGTGATTTGCCCACATGAGATAAAACTGCATATCGGTATTGTTCGGCGCGCCGAGGAAACCGTCATTGAGGCACTGCTCGAGGAACGGCCTGCGGTCATACCAATACCAGTCATAGATAAAGACGTTCACGCCGTGGCTGACGGCCTCGTCTATCTGCATTTTCATAACTTCGGGATCCGCCTCGTCGCAGTATCCCCAGAGGGGTCTGCGGGGCAGAATCTGCCCTTCGACTCTTGATTCGGCGTTCTTGACGCTCTGCCATTCGCCGATTCCCTGCTCCCAGAAAATGCGGGTTCTGAGTTCCTTGCCCGTATATGAGGGCCAGATAAATGCCGCTACATCGTATTTTTTCATAGAATTACCCCGCTGTTGTTATTGAACTTCGGCTGTTATTGCTTCGCCCTCGGTAAGCCAGACATTGAGGGGCGCTACTTTGACGGTGTATTCGCCGTCGGGGATTTCGACGGTGCAGGAGAGGGTTTCGGGCATCGGCTCGAAATAGTATTCGGAATAAATCTCTTTGACGAGCGCGGCCTTCTTCGGATTTGCCTTGTCAAAGAACGAAATGCGGTATCCGTAAACGCATACATCGTCCTTCGCCTGATCGAAAGTGACCTTGACTTTGCCGTCTCCGGTCTTTTCGGCGCTCACTTCGGCATCCTTATCAAAATAAGGAGTTGAAGCCGTCTTTTTGCGCGCGGAGGTGTATGCGTAATTCGCGGTATCGAAAACATCGTCAATCTGCCAGATGAGCTGTTTACCGGGATCGTCGGTATTCGACGGTGTCTTGAAGAAATCGTGAGTCAGCAGGTTATAGGGCTGAATACGGACTCTGTTCTGAGCATCAACCTCAACGATAAGGAACTGCGCGGCGTTTCTGCTGCCCTCGGGGACGGTATTGTCGCCGATATCGCGCTCCATCTCAAAATAGTTGAGAGTGCCCGTTCCGAGCTGGGTATAGTTATTCTGCCAGATTTCAAGCGGATTATTTATCGGACCGTGTGAGTGGCCCGAGAAATTGATAACCTGCGGATACTGCGAATAGACGAGGTGAAGCGGAATTGACATCTGTGTATACCAGCTTCTCGAAACATAGACGGTGTTCCAGATATGGCCGTGCTGCATGGTGAAAATCGGTTTGTCCGGAGCGTCCTTCTCGGCCTTTCTCAGCTCGCCCGCGAGCCAGAAGAGCTGATCGGGCGTGTGCCAGGTATCGGTCGGATTCGGGGACATTCCGATAATGTGGAATCCCTTGACAACAACGTGTTTGTCGCGCGGCTCGCCCATGTGCTTTTCGTAGCCTTCGAGGCCCGTCTTCGCGAATTCGTGGTTGCCCATTATCGTAACGATCTCTGTTCCCTCGCGGACATTCTCTTTCAATACGCTATTGAGAATTTCATATTCCTCATCCGAGCCGCTGTCGCAGTTGTCGCCCGCGAGAAGGATGGCGTCAAGAGTATTATATGAAGGATGGCTCTCGCTGTAACGGTATGCCGTCTGAATAAAATCCGCGAGGCGCTCGGCATTGGTACTGTCATTTGCCTGAATGTGAACATCGGATGTAATGACAAAGCGGAAAACGGGAGTGAAATCCTCCTGCGTCGCCTCTTCCGTTTTTTTCTCCAGTTCAACCTGTTTATCCTTTGAAATGAATGATAATCCGGAAATCAGAGTAAACAGTGCAACGGGAATACATAAAAAGCCCATAATTCTTCTCATTAACATTTTATTTTACCTCAGACATCTATATCCTCAAATTCAACAACTTTATTTGTTTTGCCGGATTCAAACACGGCTTCAACAAGCTTCATAAGGCGGCGCTGCTGATTGTGGGTAACGATTATATCGGCTTCTCCTCTGAGATGGGCAAATACATTCTTATAGTATTCGCCCCAGTCCGCTTTCTGCACGGGCAGAGGGTATTTCTTGATTGTGTCGTCGGTTCTCGGAGCCATGGTCTTGGTGATACCCGCGCCCGCGACGATTGGGACGGCGTCTCTGTTTTCCCAGTCGGAAACCATGACGACTTCACCGCTGCAGTCCCAGCCGGTTATGACCGCGGAGCCGTTTTCGCCGAGCATATACCAGAGCGGAAGCTCGATGAAATTGCTTGTGGTAACCTCAACATAGAAGGACAGGCCGTCGTCGAAAATAAGGGTGGTGCGGAAGCCGTCATCGCAGTTTTCGTTGGTGACATTGGTGAGCTCCGCATAGACGGTCTTAAGCTTTCTCGGCAGAGTCATCATAAGCGCCTGGTCAAGAAGATGGATTCCCCAGTCAAGCACCATTCCGCCGCCGTGCTCGGGCTGATTGCGCCAGTCTCCGGGCACTCCTCTTGAGCCCTGAACTCTTGATTCAATACGGAAAACGGGGCCGAGGGTATTATCGTCGAGAAGCTTCTTCATCGTGAGATAATCCTCATCCCAGCGTCTGTTCTGATGGACCGTGAAAAGCTTTCCGCAGCGTTTCGAAGCCGCTATCATTTCCTCGAGCTCGCCGCTGTTCATTGCGACGGGTTTTTCGCTGATTGCGTTCTTGCCGTGCTCGAGAGCGTCGATGACTATCTCTTTATGATAATCATTCGGAGTCGCGACGGTGACAAGATCTATTCTCTCATCGCAGAGGAGCTCCTCGCGGGTTGCGAAGGCGTGGATTCCGTTTTCCTCCGCCGCCTTTCCCCTTTCGGGATCAATATCGTAAATGCCGACAAGCTCGGCATATTCGCCCATTTCATCTTTGATTTTGCGTGTGTGCCAGCTGCCCATTCCGCCGTAGCCGATAACTGCGCAGCCGATTTTTCCGTTTACCATAAATCTGCCCTTCTTTCATAGCGCTTTATGGTTTTATTATATACCAATTTTTCAAAAATAAAATACCTAATTTGAAAAAAACCAAAGTTTTTTATCCGTACATTATGCTCGGCATAATTATCTCCGAAGCGCCCTTGTCGGCAATCTTGAGTTCGGAAAACAGCGAGCAGGGATTTATCGCGCCCTTGCCGAATCTGCGCCTTATATCCTCGACTGCAAGCTGCATTTTTTCGAGCCGGTCAAGGCGTGCATAATCATTGAACAAATCGAGCTGGACCTCTTCCCTCGCGGGCACGAGATTTATCGCCCTGACCGTAATCGAACGGACCGGCACATACCAGTTGTATTTCATAAGAAACAGCTTATAGGCATTCAGCGCGATATCGGCGGGCAGCATGCTCGCGAGCGGCATACGGGTCTGAAACTGACGGATTATGAGGTCCCTGCTTCTTACGCTGACCTGCACGCCCTCAGCTTTGAGGGAATGAACGCGCAGCTTATGACCTATATCCTGGCTCAGCGAGAGAATAACCCGCCTGACCTCGTCATCGTTTTCAAGGTCGGCAACGCAGGTGATGCCGTGCCCTATTGATTTGACGGGCGAAACAAAATCCTTATGCGCAACGCGCGAGCAGTCCGTTCCGTTCGCGTAGCGGTAAAGCTTGAGTCCGTTCACTCCGAATACGCTTTTGAGAACGCGGATTTCCGTATTCGCGAGGTCGCCTATCGTATATATGCCGAGCTCCGTCAGACGGCGCACGGTCGCCCTGCCGGCATAGAGCAGATCCCCTGCGGGCAGATGCCAGACCTTCTGCCTGAAATTTTCAGGGGTGATGACGGTCACGGCGTCCGGCTTTTTCATATCGCTGCCGAGCTTCGCGAATATTTTATTGAAGGAGACGCCGACGCTCACGGTGATTCCGAGCTCGGATTTTATTCTTGAATTTATTTCTTTTGCAATATCCTCCGCTCCGCCGAAAAGATTCACGCTCTCAGTCACATCGAGCCAGCATTCATCCATTCCGAATGGCTCGACCAGATCCGTATAATCGCAGTATATTTCGCGGGCAAGGCGCGAGTATTTGAGATACTGCTCATAGTGCGGCTCGACCATTATAAGATCGGGGCACAGGGCGCGGGCCTCGTGATTCACCATACCGGTCCTGACCCCGGCCCGCTTTGCCTTTTCGCTCTTCGCGAGCACTATGCCGTGCCTGTCCTCCGTGGAGCCGCAGACGGCGACCGCCCTGCCCCTGAGCGACGGGTTGAGCATCATCTCAACCGAGGCATAGAAGCAGTTCATATCGCTGTGAAGAATTTTTCTGCCGAATTCCATAAAAATCACTCAAATTCTATTGACAAGTTCATAATTTTGCGTTAAAATACGATTGAAGTTCGATACAAGTTCGTATTGATATTAGCATCTGCATAGAATTTTGTCAATAGAATTTTCAGTTACGGGAGTGATATTAATGAAAACATTCGGTGAAAAAATCAGAGAGAGAAGAAACGAGCTCGGTCTATCGCAGACCGCGCTTGCCGAGATGTGCGGGCTAAGCGGCCGCTCTGTTTACGGCTATGAGGCGGGCGAAAAAATTCCGAGAAGGTCAACCGTCATCCGCCTGGCACGCGCGCTCGGAGTCAGCGACAGATATCTCAGCGATGACAGCATCGAGGAGGTCGAGGAATCCCCCACCGGCAAATATATAGCCGAGGCGGGCAGGCGCTACGGCGAGCAGGGAGCGAGGGATATCAAGGCTCTGCTTGAGGATAATATCGCCCTGTTCGCGGGCGGAGAGCTCTCACAGAGCGAAAAGGATACTTTTTTTGAGGCGGTTATGCGCGCTTATATCACCTGCAAGGATGAATCCAAGGCGCGCTTTGAGAGAAGAATAGGAGAAGACGGCGAAGAGGGCTGAGTATTATGACGCTTAAGGAAATATGCGCGCTCGCGGCTAAACTCAAAGCCGAATACGGCACCGATAATCCCGCCGAGCTCTGCGACGGGCTCGGAATTCATCTGCTGTATCAGGCAATGGGCTCCCACAAGGGCGCTATAAAGGGATTCGTGATAGGTGTCGGCGGTGTTTTCGCCGTGACAATCAATTCAGACCTGCCCGAAAATGTTCAGAAAATCATAATAGCGCATGAGATTTTTCACGCGATTGAGCATTGCGGTATAGGCATGTGCAGCTATCACGAAATATCGATGTTTGACGAAATATCCGAAATGGAAAAAGAGGCGAATATGTTCGCCGCGGAATTTCTGCTGAGCGACGATGAGGTGCTCGACGCGCTCAACGGCGACAATACCTTTTTCACCGCCGCCGCCTCGCTCTATGTGCCTGTGGAGCTGCTCGATTTCAAATTCCGCATAATGAAGCGCAAGGGATACCAGCTCGCCGAATCCCCTATCAGCGCCCACAACGATTTTCTCAAAAACATCAAATTGAAAAATGAACAGAATATATGTTAAAATCCGCGCCGATTTCGATGAAAACGGGATTATGCTCCCCCGCGTGATTATATGGGAGGACGGGCGCAGATTCCCGATTGACCGCGTGAGCGATATAAGGCAGGCGGCATCGATGAAATCCGGCGGTCAGGGTGACAGATACACGATTATCCTCTGCGGCGAGACGAGATATCTCTTCTTTGAGAGAAGCGCCAATTCAAAGGGGAATATCATCGGCAGATGGTTTGTTGAAAGCTGAGGGAACACGCAAAATGTGTTCCCTTAATTTATTATTGAATTTAAAATAACTTATGCTATAATAAAACTATCATAATTGAGGAGGATAATTATGAAATACGCACTGATTACCGGCGCTGCGGGCGGACTTGCGGGCGCCTGCGTCGAAGAACTCTGCAAGGATGAAAGCTGGACCGTGTTTGCGGCCGATATTATGGAGCAGGGACTCAACGACCTGCGCGAGAGGACCAACGAACGCGTGATTCCGCTGGTGCTCGATATCACCAGCGACGAGAGCTGCGAAGCAGCGGTGAAATTCATTGAGGAAAAAGCAGGAAAGCTCGACGTAGTCGTAAACGCCGCGGGCATTCACACGATGTCCTCGCTCGTTGAGGGAAACATCACCTCGACAATAGAAAGAATGCTTAAAATCAACGTGCTCGGTATGGTGCGCGTAAACAAAGCCGTTTTCCCGCTTATCAAGGCGGCCGGCGGCAGAATAATAAACTTCTCCTCGGAATGCGGCTGGGAGAAGCCTCAGCCCTTCAACGCTCCCTACGCTATTACCAAATACGCCGTTGAGGCATATACGATGGGCCTTCGCAGAGAGCTGAACTTCCTCGATATCGACGTAGTCAAGATTCAGCCGGGTTCATTCAGGACGGGCATGCATAATCAGGCGGCGGACGGTTATCAGAGAATACTCGAGACCACACAGTATTATATCCCGGTGCTGACAGTACTCAAGCCCCTTATGAGCACCGCACTCGCCCACCCTCACGATAAGAAATATCTGGTTGAGACCGTAATGAAGGCGATATATGCAAATAATCCGAAGACCAATTACAAGAGCAAGAACACCTGGTATCTCGCGGCAATCGATCCGATTCCGGATAAAGTAATAGATTTCGGCTACAAAGCGCTCGTAAACACCGGATACAAGCTGATGCAGAAATTCGGCAAAAAGAAAAACGGCAGCAGCGCGGATGCCGAAAAGCAGAACGGCTGAAAAGCCGTTAACCGGAAGGAGAAAGAGGTAAACTGATGTTTGGCGGAACTTCCTTATTCTTTTCAAAACTTTTCGGCACACTCGCCGTTATACTTGTAATAGCCGCGTTTGTCGGCAGCACAGACCTGCTCTCGAAATTCCTCGACGAAAAGCGAAGCTGGAAATACTCGGTTATCGCCGGTGTTCTCGGCGGATTATTCGGCATTTACGGCAACATCTCGGGAGTTGAACTGCGCGGGGCGGTTATCTCCGTGCGCGATATGGGACCCATGCTTGCCGGATTCATAGGCGGACCGATAGGCGGTATCATCGCCGGACTCACGGCCGGACTTCACCGCCTGACGATGGGCGGACTGACAGCGCAGGCCTGCGTCGTCGCCACCTGCTTCATAGGCCTTGCCTGCGGCATTGTTTCATCGATGAAACACGAAGCTATAAAAAGGCCGCAATGGGCATTTGTTACGGGAATGATTATGGAGGCATCCCATCTCGGAATAGTCCTCATTATGGTAAAGCCTTTTGAAACCGCCTGGAGCATAGTCAGGCAGATTGCGATTCCCTTCATCCTTGTCAACGCCGCAGGCTTCGCGGCGCTCGCGAGTATGATAAGCTATATGGAAAAGCAGCGCAATCTCTCAATCGAGAGAAGCAGGCTGCAGTCGGAGCTTGAAATTTCAAGCGTCATTCAGCATTCTCTCCTGCCGACAATAAATAAGGATTACCCGGGCAGAGAAGAGCTTGATGTGAGCGCGTCGATGGACGCGGCCAAAGAGGTCGGCGGAGATTTTTACGATGTATTTTTCGTTGACTCAAACAGGCTGGCGTTCGTTATCGGCGATGTTTCGGGCAAAGGCGTCCCCGCCGCAATCTTCATGGCGAGCGCGAAAATCATACTTCAGAACTGCATAAGGGATATCCCGAGCCTCGCGGGCGCAGTGGAGGCGGCAAACAACGCAATCTGCGCGAGAAACGAAGCGGAGATGTTCGTCACTATCTGGGTCGGCATTCTCGACCTCAACAGCGGTGAGCTCACCTTTGTCAGCGCGGGACACAATCCGGCGGTTCACAAGAGTCCCGAAGGTACGGAATATATGAAAATAAGAAACGGTCTGGTACTTGCGGGAATGAGCGGAGTAAAATACAAGGAGCATACAGCGAAGCTCAATAAAGGCGATTCGGTCTTCCTTTATACCGACGGCATTACCGAAGCGCAGACCGCCGCGAAAGAGCTCTACGGCGAAGAGAGACTGCTTGAACTTATATCTTCCCTTCCGGCAGAAACACCGGCGGATGAAATTATTGACGCTGTCAGAAAATCGGTTGATGAATTTGTCGGCGGAAGCGACCAGTTTGACGATATGACGATGCTGTGCTTCAGATACATCTGAAAATATAAATAAAGAGCCCGGAGGAATTCCCTCCGGGCTTCAATTATATCCTGTTTCGGATTATTCGCCGAAAACTCTCTTCATCATTTCGTTGTAGGCATCTTCGACGCCGCCGAGATCTCTGCGGAAGCGGTCCTTATCGAGTTTCTCGTTGGTGTTGATATCCCAGAAACGGCAGGTATCGGGAGAAATCTCATCGGCGAGAACGATGCTGCCGTCTGAAAGTCTGCCGAATTCAAGCTTGAAGTCGATGAGCTTTACGCCGAGATTCTTGAAATACTCCTTGAGGACTTCGTTGACCTTGAACGCCATTGTCTTGATGGTATTGATTTCCTCTTTGGTCGCAAGTCCGAGAGCGAAAGCGTGATAGCTGTTGATGAGAGGATCGCCGAGATCGTCGTTCTTATATGAGAATTCGATGGTCGGCTCGGGGAAGGTGATGCCCTCCTCAACGCCGTAATTCTTCGCAAATGAGCCGGCGGAAACATTTCTGATTATAACCTCAAGAGGAACAATCGAAACCTTCTTTACGAGCGTTTCGCGGTCGCTGAGCTCCTCAACGAAATGAGTCGGAACGCCGTTCTTCTCAAGAATCTGCATAAGATAGTTGGACATCTTGTTGTTGACTACGCCCTTGCCGGAGATGGTGCCTTTTTTTAGGCCGTTGAAGGCGGTGGCATCATCTTTATAAGAAACTATAAAGAGCTCGGGATCGTCTGTGGCAAAGACTTTCTTCGCCTTGCCTTCATAAACCTGATTGAGTTTTTCCATTATAAAATCCTCCCTTGATATATCAATATTCAAATTCGCCTTTATATGCTATCACTGCGTTGCCGGTCAGCGTGATGCGTTCATCTGTATAGTTGACAATAACTTCGCCGCCGGTAAGCTTGACGGTAATATCCTTGCCCTTGTCGCAGTAACCGAGCTCGCAGGCCGCAACCACGGCCGCGCAGGCGCCTGTGCCGCAGGCGAGAGTCGCGCCGTTTCCGCGCTCCCATACTCTGGCGCGGATGCAGTTCTTGTTGACTATCCTTACGAATTCGGTATTGACTCTGTGCTCGAATGCTTCGTTATACTCGAATTTCGGGCCGATTGCGGCGAGGTCGAGGCCTTCGGTCTCATCGCAGATTGTCACATAATGCGGGTTGCCGACATCGATGCAGGTGCCGGTGTATTCTTTACCGTCAACAATAACCTTCTTGTCTCTCTCGGTTATTACGGCCTTGCCCATTTCAACCATAGCCGCGCTGACCTTGCCGTCTCTGAGATAGACCTTTACGCGATAGACGCCGCTCGGCATCTCAACGCTCATATTCTCGCTGCGGATGTAGCCGCTGTCATAGAGATATTTCGCAACGCATCTGAGGTTGTTGCCCGCGAGCTTGCCCTCGGAGCCGTCCTTATTGAAGGTGCGCATCTTAACATCGGCTTTGCTTGATTTTTCAAGCAGAACGAGACCGTCGCTGCCGACAGAATAATGCTGCTTGCAGAGATTGACGCAGAGGGATTCGGGGCAGGTAATATTGCCGTCGAAATTCTCAATGAATATATAATCATTTCCGCAGGAATGCATCTTGGTAAACGGAATCATACGCTTCCAGGGACGCATATTATTGATATCGACAAGCTCGGTGTTCACGGGAGTATAGCCGCTCTCGATGATATCGGCAAGCGCGTTCGCCGTATCGAGCGAAGTGAGGCACGGAATCTCAAGCTGCATTGCGCGGCGGTGGAGAATCGTGTAATCCCCTATTGTCTCATCCTGAACGGCGCCGGTATAGATGATATAGTTGATTTCGCCGCTCTCAATGACATTGAAGAGCTCGCTCGCCTCAACGGAAGTAACGGGAATACCCGAGTCGGCAATCGCCTTGGCGGTGCCCGTGGTGGCAACCATTCTTATATGCATATCATAGAAGCGCTTCGCGAGCGAAACTGCCTCCTGATAATCGTTATCCTCAACACTGATAAGGACTGCGGGATTGAATTCGGTGCGTGAGGGAACCGAGAAGCCTGCCGCTGTAAGGCCTTTGAAGAGAGCTTCCGCGGTGGTCTTGCCTATACCGAGAACTTCGCCGGTCGATTTCATCTCGGGGCCGAGAATCGAGTTAGCGTCAAGCAGCTTATCAAATGAGAAAACGGGAACCTTGACAGCGTAGTAGGGCGGAGTTCTGTAAAGGCCGGTGCCGTAGCCGAGCTTTGAAAGCTTAGCGCCGAGCATAACCTTTGACGCGAGGTCAACCATCGGAACGTTCGTTACCTTGCTGATATAGGGAACGGTTCTCGACGCTCTGGGATTGACTTCGATAACATAGAGCTCGTTGTCATAGATAAGATACTGGATATTTACGAGGCCCTGAGTGCCGAGCGCGAGCGCGAGCTTCTCGGAGCAGTCGCAGATTTTCTCGAGGAAGTAATCATTGAGATTATAAGGAGGATAGACGGCAATGGAGTCGCCGCTGTGAATGCCGGCGCGCTCGATATGCTCCATAATACCGGGGATGAGGACATCCTCGCCGTCGGAGATAACGTCAACCTCAAGCTCGATGCCGGGCATATATTTATCAATCAATACGGGGTTATCGATTCCGCCCGCAAGGATTCTGTTCATATACGCTTCAGTCTGCTCGTTATCATAGGAAATGGTCATATTCTGCCCGCCGATAACGTAGGAAGGTCTGAGGAGAACGGGATAGCCGAGACTCTCCGCCGCGTCAAACGCCTCCTGAAGGGTGTTGACGCCCATTCCCTTGGGCCTGCGGATTCCGAACTGCTCAAGCAGAGCGTCGAATTTGGCTCTGTCTTCGGCTATATCGATACTTTCGGCGGAAGTGCCGAGAATTCTTATTCCGTTTTCATCAAGGAACTGAGTGAGCTTGATAGCTGTCTGTCCGCCGAAGGCGACAACGACGCCGATGGGCTTCTCAACCTTGATTATATTCATAACGTCTTCGGGTGAAAGGGGTTCGAAATAAAGACGGTCGGCCGTATCATAGTCGGTGGAAACCGTTTCGGGGTTGTTATTGACGATGACAACCTCATAGCCCATTTCGCGAAGAGTCCATACGCAGTGAACCGAGCTGTAGTCGAATTCGATACCCTGACCGATTCTGATGGGTCCGGAACCGAGAACCATAACTACGGGCTTGCCGCTTCTCGGGAAGGAGCGCGCCTCGCAGAAGCCGTCGGCAACGGAATAGAAATACGGTGTTTCGGCATCGAATTCAGCGGCGCAGGTATCAACCATCTTATAGCTGAATTCGCTCGCGGGCAGCTCTTTCGCTCCGCTGATACGTTTGATGGCGGCGTCGGTATAACCGTAACGCTTCGCCTGCTCATAGTCGCCTTCTCCGAGACCGTTCGCAATCTTCGCCTCAAAGTCAACGAGATTCTTGAGCTTGTAGATGAACAATTTATCTATCTTAGTAATTTCGTTAATCTGCTCGGGGGTCATACCCTTCTTTAGCGCTTCGAATACAGTGAAGACCCTGCGGTCATCCTGCTTCGCAAGGCGGACCTCAAGCGGCTCGTCGGTAAGCGGCTCTGCATTGAGCGTATCAAGGGAGATTTCTGCGCCTCTGACCGCCTTCATAATAGCGGCTTCGAAGCATCTGCCGATAGCCATGACTTCGCCGGTCGCCTTCATCTGGGTTCCGAGTTTTCTTGAAGAGCCCGCGAATTTATCAAACGGCCACTTCGGGAATTTGACTACGATATAGTCGATAGTCGGCTCGAAGCAGGCGCAGGTCTTTCCCGTGATATCATTCTTGATTTCATCAAGATTATAGCCGAGAGCAAGGCGTGTGGTCATCTTAGCAATCGGGTAACCGGTCGCCTTTGAAGCGAGAGCCGAAGAACGCGAAACTCTGGGGTTGACCTCGATTACGGCGTATTCGAAGCTGTCGGGATTGAGAGCGAACTGACAGTTGCAGCCGCCGATGATTCCGATTGACGATACTATATCGAGAGACGCCGTGCGGAGCATCTGGTATTCTTTATCCGCGAGAGTGAGCGCGGGAGCGGCAACGATTGAGTCGCCCGTATGAATACCTACGGGGTCGAAGTTCTCCATTGAGCAGACAGCGATTGCATTGCCAGCGGCATCTCGCATGGTCTCAAACTCGATTTCCTTCCAGCCGGAGATGCATTTCTCAACGAGAATCTGGGTAATCGGGGACATATCGAGACCGGTGCGCGCTATGATTTTAAGCTCTTCTTCCGTATCTGCAATACCGCCGCCTGTGCCGCCGAGAGTGAACGCGGGACGGACTATAACGGGATAGCCGATTTCTTTCGCTATACGCAGAGCGTTCTCAACATCGTTACAGGTTTCCGAAGGAACGACGGGCTGGCCGATTTCCTGCATCGTCTCACGGAAGAGCTCTCTGTCCTCGGCTTTGTCTATGGCGTCAATACCCGTGCCGAGCAGACGCACGCCGTATTTCTGCAGAGTGCCGTCTCTGGTGAGCTGCATCGCTATGGTAAGACCGGTCTGACCGCCGAGACCCGCGATGAGGCCGTCGGGGCGCTCCTTCGCGATAATTCTGCGGACCGTCTTGGCATTCAGCGGCTCAAGATAAATCTCATCCGCGAGATGCTTATCGGTCATAATGGTTGCGGGGTTGGAGTTTACGAGCACAACGTTTATGCCCTCTTCGCGAAGAACGCGGCAGGCCTGAGCGCCTGCATAGTCGAATTCGGCAGCCTGGCCGATTACTATCGGACCTGAGCCGATAACGAGCACCTTATGTATGTTCTTATCCTTAGGCATTCCTCTCACCACCCATCATTCTTAAAAATCTGTCAAACAATCCTTCTGTATCTCTCGGGCCTGCGCAGGCTTCGGGATGGAACTGAACCGTGAAGCACATGAGGCCGGGATAATCGAGACCCTCGCAGCTGCCGTCATTGGCATTGATATATGTCTGATTCGCGGTGCCGATGAGACTGTCGGCGACAACCGCGTAGCCGTGATTCTGAGTTGTGATATAAGTTCTGTTGCCCCTGAGGTCTGTAACGGGCTGATTTGCGCCTCTGTGTCCGTATTTGAGTTTTACGGTTTTGCCGCCCATTGCAAGAGCGGTCAGCTGATGGCCGAGGCAGATTCCGAATATCGGCTTCTTACCGATGAGCTTGCCTATCTGGGCAATGCAGTATTCATTATCCGCAGGGTCGCCGGGGCCGTTTGAAAGCATGATTCCGTCGGGATTATGAGCGAGGATATCCTCAGCGGATGTGTCCCAGGGAACGGTAACGACATCGCAGCCCCTCGCGTTGAGGCTTCTGACGATGCCTTTCTTCTCGCCGTAGTCGACAAGCACGACCGTGAACTTCTTTTCATTGCTGTCGGTGTGGAAAGTGGTCTCCTTCTGGCTGACCTCTTTTACAACATCCTTCACGGCAAACGCTTTGATTTCGGATAAATCTTCGGGAACCTTGCTGCAGATCGCGGCATTCATAACACCCTGCTCGCGGATGGTCCTGGTAATCTGACGCGTGTCAACTCCGCTGATACCGCAGATGTTGTTGTCAACGAGGAATTTATTGAGCTCATACTGGCTTCTGAAATTTGAAGGATGCTCGCAGATTTCGCTGACGACGTAGCCTTTGACCGCCGTCTTTCCTTCAAAATCCTCCTCAATGACTCCGTAGTTGCCTATCATCGGGAAAGTCTGCACAACTATCTGCCCCGCGTAGCTCGGATCCGTAAGTGTCTCAAGATAGCCTACCATACCCGTTGTGAAAACGAGTTCTCCGATGGTGTCGTGGAAAGCGCCTATTGCCTCGCCCTCAAAGACATCACCGTTGCTGAGTACCAAATACGCTTTGCTCATATTATCTCCTTATTTAAGGGGAAAGCCCCTGAATTTACTTATAAAGTAGCCGCCATAACCGCCTTGATTGTGTGCATACGGTTTTCGGCTTCGTCGAATACTATCGAGCGTTCGCTCTCAAATACTTCGTCGGTAACCTCGAGACCGTCGAGGCAGAATTTTTCATAAATTTCCCTGCCGACCTCTGTCTTGAGATCGTGATAAGCGGGAAGGCAGTGCATGAACTTTGCCTTCTCACCCGCCGCCTGCATAAGCGCGGCGTTGACCTGATAGGGCTTGAGGGCTTCGATTCTGTCCTTCCAGACTTCCTCGGGCTCACCCATAGAAACCCAGACATCCGTATAGATTATATCGGCGTCTCTGACCGCCTCATAGGGATCGGTTATGAAATTGACCGAAGCGCCGCTTCCGGCCGCAATCTTCTTGCATTCGTCAACAAGCCGGGTTTCGGGGAAATACTCAACGGGAGCGCAGGCGGTGAAATTCATGCCCATCTTTGCGCAGCCGACCATAAGCGAATTGCCCATATTGTATCTTGCGTCGCCCATATAAACGAGCTTGATTCCCTTGAGATAACCGAAATGCTCTCTTATAGTCAGAAAATCGGCGAGAATCTGTGTGGGATGGAATTCGTTGGTAAGACCGTTCCAGACCGGAACATCGGCATACTTTGCTATCTCCTCGACTATCGCCTGACCGAAGCCGCGGTATTCTATTCCGTCAAACATTCTGCCGAGCACCCTTGCCGTGTCGGGTATGCTCTCCTTCTTGCCTATCTGCGAGCTCTTGGGATCGAGATAGACCGGATGCATGCCGAGGTCGGCCGCCGCCACTTCAAAGGAGCATCTGGTTCTGGTGCTCGTCTTTTCAAAAATCAGCGCAACATTCTTTCCCTCGTGCATTCTGTGGGGAATGCCGTTTTTCTTTTTCTCTTTAAGCTCCGCCGCAAGATCAAGCAGGTAGGTGATTTCTTCGGGAGTGAAATCAAGGAGCTTGAGAAAATCCCTGTTTTTAAGTGATACCATATTCCCTCCGGATGTATAGTTATTCAATTTATTTTGAATATTATACATAATTTCTTGTATATTTGTCAATAATTATGCATAAATATTTGTAATTTTATCATAATTATCAGTATATTATTCATTATTAAGTGTTTTTCTGTAAGATATTACAAATCAGGCGAGAAGAAAACTGTCATAGGAATACAGGCCGATGAAAATCAGTATAGTTCCCAAAAGAACGAATGTATGAAATACCGCGTGAAAATACTTATGCTTCTTGCCTATAAAATACAGAACCGAGCCGACAGTGATTGAAACGCCTCCGAGAATAACGAAGGTCACGAACCGCCTGCCCTCCTCCCCGCTTCTGAAAACGGAGATGAGGCCTATCACGCAGAGCCAGCCCATAATTATATACATGAATATCTGCGGCTTTGCGAATTTTTTGAAATCCATAAAAGTAAAGAGTACGCCGAGAAGGGAGAGTCCCCATACTACGCAGACGACCGTTATTGATTTCGCCCTGTTCTCATCGGTAATAGTCGGCAGGGTAAAAGCAGTAACCATACCCGCAATCATGAAATAAATATTGCTGTGGTCGATTACTCTTGCTATCTGCTTTGACCTTGAGGGCTTAAGGCCGTGATAAACGGCGGAGCCGGCGAAAACGAGTAGCATCGAGATAACATAGAGGACGGATGAAAAGATGAATCTGCCCGGCGCTCTGCCTATCTGCATACGCAGCAGAAGAAACGCCGCGATGAGGCAGAACGGAATGCCGAGAGCGTGGGTTACGCAGTTTGCGATATCCTCGCTCCTTGAATATTTCGCAAGAGGAATATTCTTTAAGTCAAACATATTTTCTCCTTACCCGAGCATCAGCACGCCCTGCGTTATGAGCAGTTCGCCGACGATATAGGTGAGCATAACAGTGAAATGGCGCTTGAAAATCAGGTCCTTGTTCTTATGATACCTGACGAGGAAGAGCGTGCAGTCCGAAATGAAGAACAGAACAGCACCGACATAAGCGACTGCCGCGCCCGCGCTCCTCAGCGAGGTCAGCTGCATAAGCGAGAAGACATTCATCGTGGAATTGCTCAGAAGATAGAAATACATTGGGATAAGCATAATCTTCGGAGTGGTCGGCCTGAGTTTATAAATTATTACCGCCGATATGCCGTAATAAATAACCGCCGCGGGAATGACAAGAGCCCACAAAACCGAAGAGAAATCAATCTTCGAAGCATAGACGATTATGAAGAGGATATGGGTGAACATAAAGCTGATGCCGCCGGCAGTAAACCAGCCGTGTCCCTCCGGAATCAGAAGGACATCTCCGAGCCAGCTTGTGGCGAGCGCCAGAATAAGCAATACCGAGAGCTTATCCGCCGAGACGATATAGTATGCGATAATGAATAGCAGCAGGAAGGGCTTGGTGTATTTCCTTCTCTTTTTGTCATCGAGCCAGGAGTGATATAGATGCACGGCGCTGAAAACAAAAAGCAGAGCGAGAAATACGTATCTGAGAATCACTCTGATTTCCATATTTTCCGCTCCTTTCCGTTATAAATTCACTTATAAATATAATAACAATATATCAGTGATAAGTCAAATAATAATATTACCTAAAATATCGAAATAATCCGCCGAAAAATTCGACGGATTATTGAAAAAATTATTCAGCTTTTTTGCCGTCAAGGAATTTGTAAACAAGAGCGGCAAGGACACCGCCGACAAGGGGTGCGACAATGAAGACCCAGACGGTTGAGAGAGAGCCGCTGAAGAGAGCGGGTCCGAAAGAACGCGCGGGGTTGACGGAAGTGCCGGTGAAATGGATGCCGAGGATATGAACGAGAGTGAGTGAGAGACCGATTACAAGACCGGCGACATTTGAATTCTCAACCTTTGATGTAACGCCGAGAATGGCGAAAACGAAGATGCAGGTGAGGATAATCTCAATGCCGATGGATTTGCCGATGCTCTCCTCAAAGAGGGCGTTTGCTCCGAAGCCGCAGTCTTTGCCGAGGAACGGAATCATAAGAGCTGCGCCGGCGATACCGCCGAGGAACTGAGCGACAACATAACCGATGAAATCCGCAATACCCATTTTGCCGCTGACAAGCATCGCGATTGAAACGGCGGGGTTGATGTGGCAGCCTGAAACGTTGCCGATTGAATATGCCATAGCTACAATAACGAGGCCGAATACGATTGCGACCGCAAGATAATTGGCGGGTTCGTCGCATCCGATTGCGGCGGCAGTGCCGCAGGCAACAAATACGAGAACACAGGTGCCGATAAATTCGGCAATATATTTTTTGACTGATGCCATAATTATTACTCCTTTATTTCTTGAAATAATAGACACGCGCCTCATAGGGCTTGGTGCTGAATTCATTTTTGCCGGGCTCAAGAACATCATAGGTATTGATGACGAGCTCGCCGTCCGCGAGATTGATTCCCTCGGGAGCCGTGAATTTCACAGGGTCAGCCGAGAAGGAGCAGATAACGAGGAGCTTTTCGCCCTCATAGTTTCTCTCATATACGAAGAGCTTGTCGCTGTTTCTGTAATACTGCCTGAAATCACCGTAAATGGCAACCTCGTGCTCCTTGCGGAATTTGAGAAGCTTGCGGTAGTGATTGAGAATGGACTTGGGATCCTTCTCCGCCTGCTCAACGTTTATATCCTTATAATTGGGATTGATATTGAACCAGGCCTTGTCGGCGGTCGTGAAGCCGGCATTTTTGCTTGAATCCCACTGAACGGGAGTTCTCGCGTTTTCGCGGCTGACCTGAGAGGCAAGCTTGCAGAATCTCTTCTCATTATAGCCGAGCAGCTTATGGAAGAGGCGGTAGTTATTGAAGGTCATTACATCCTTATATTCATAAAGATGATTGATTTCGATATTTGTCATACCGATTTCCTGACCCTGATAGATGAACGGGGTGCCGCACTGAAGAGTGTACATTGTCGCGAGCATTTTGCCGCTCTCAACTCTGAATTTTACGTCGCCGTATCTGTCGATGATTCTCGCATGGTCGTGATTCTCGATATAGAGGCAGTTCCATCCCCTGCCGTACATCTGAGTCTGCCAGTCGTTATAGACCTTCTTGAGCTTTCTGAGGCTGAACGGGCGCTTAATCCAGTCAACCATAAAGCAGTCGCAGTTCATATGATCGAAAGAAATCAGCATATCGAGCTTCTGATTCGGGCCCTCGGAACAGAAGGCGACTGCATCCTTGAGACCCATCTGCGGACCTTCGCCGACGGCAAAGCAGCCGTACTCATTCTGAACGGCGCGGAATTCATCGAGATACTCCTCGAGATGCGGGCCGTGTTTATAATGCTCTATACCGGTCGCAATCGGAAGCGGAATACCGTTGGGAAGTCCCTCCGCCTTTGAAATGAAGGTGATGACATCCTCGCGGAAGCCGTCAACGCCCATATCGAGCCAGAAGCGCATTATATCCTTGACTTCCTCGCGGACCTTGGGATTATCCATATTGAGATCGGGCTGACCCTCGGCAAATACGTGAAGATAGTATTCATCGAGGTTTTTATCGTATTTCCAGGCACCGCCTTCGAATACGGACAGCCAGTTGTTGGGCGGCTTCTTGCCGTTGCCCTTGCGCCAGAAATAATAATCGTGATAAGGATTGTCGGCGCTCTTGCGGCTCTCCTTGAACCATTCGTGCTCGCTGGAGGTATGATTGACAACAAGATCCATAAAAACCTTCATGCCGCGTTTATGAGCCTCTTCGAGAATCATTTTGAAATCGTCGAGAGTGCCGAATTCGGGATTGATATTCTTATAATCGGAAATATCGTAGCCGTAGTCGCAGTTGGGGGTGGGATAAATCGGAGAGAACCAGATGCCGTCAACGCCGAGGCTCTGGATATAATCAAGCTTGCTGTAAACGCCCGGCAGATCGCCGATACCGTCGCCGTTGCTGTCGCAGAACGAGCGGCACCAGATCTGATAGACAGACATTTCCTTGAACCATTTTTTAGTGATTTCCGCCATTTTATCAACCTCCGTTATCAGGTCCCGTTACCGGCTCTCCGGGTGTGGGTTCGCCGGATTCATCGGGTTCATCGGGAACGGGAAGAAAAGAAATTTCACCCAGACTGACATCGGCGTTATTCACCGAAAAATCAACGGGAGCGAATTCATTTTCTCCGTAATCCCCCAGTATATTTATTTTACCATCTCCGTTCTCACAAATCAAGTTGATTTTGCCTCCCGGAGCAGTAATATTTTTGCTTTTTCCGTTTATCGTCAGCGCGGCGATATCATCCGGAGTGTCGTAATCGCCGGTATTGATATCTCCCGTGAGCGTAAACATCTTATATTTTGTCCTGAGAGCCTCCTCAACGGCGAGCTTGGCGTTTATCTGCTTATATGACTGAGTGCCTTCAACATAGGGAGCGACGGTTTTATCGGCAGTGTCCATAATGATTTTCTTGACATCCGTACCCTTGAGAGAGGGGTTGATTCCCCAAACGAGAGAGGCGACGGCGGTTACAATCGGAGCGGAAACGGAAGTGCCCGATTTATAGCAATATCCGTCCGACTCAACATCTAGGCCGTAAATTCTGCTGCCCGGAGCCGCTATATCGACCGTCTCGCCGTAATTTGAAAACGAAGTCAGAGCGTAGGTGTCATCGGATGCGCGGTATCTTGAAGCGGCCGCGACGATAACCCTGCCGAGAATATCGTCAACCTTAATCCAGGGAACGAGCGAGATGGAATTCTTCTTTGTCATTGTGCTGAAATGACCGTTTCTGAAGGCGTCAACCGGATTTGAATCGCCGTCGCCGTTGCCGGCGGATTGCACGCAGACAAAATCATATCCCCTCGCGAGCATAATCGACATCATCGCAGAATAAATCTTCGCGTATAAATCCATCTCAAATGTGACGGAATCGTCATCGCCCTCAATATTGCCCGAGGTGCCGAGCGAGAGATTGACAACCTTCGCGCCCGATTTGATGAGCTTCGTAATTCCGAAGAAAATCGCGAGGGTCTGATTCCAGTCCTGACCCTCATCCGCCTGCCAGTCAACGCATTTAAGCTTCGCGCGGGGATTCACGCCCGAAATACCCTTGCCGTTTCCCGCCTCGGCGCAGACCGTGCCCGCAACATAGGTGCCGTGAGAATCGGGAACATTTCTCTTCTTGAGTCTGTCGCTCGGGAAGGAAATTTTGCCGCCGAGGTCTTCGTGCTCAAGATTGAAGCCGGCGTCAACGAGACCGACAGTGATATCGCCGAAATATTCGCCGTAATTCCACGCCTCGCGCGCGTCAATCGCCTCAAGGTGCCATTCCGCGCCCGAAGGAGCGCTCTCATCCCATTCTGCTCCGCCGTCAAACGGGTCGTCGGGAGTGGTATCGGGCGAAGAGGGAGTGAAAACCATCGGCGTCGCCATAAGAACGGCTTCACATTCATTTTCGATTTTTTCGCTCAGAGCGAATAAAGCATCGGCTCCCGAAGCAGGTGCGGATACCGCGAAGAGATTACACGGACACGCCCATCCCAGAAGCTCGAGATTGTAGTTTTTGAGGACTCTGTATTTATCGGCAACTCCGGTATCTCCGTCAAAAAACACAAAGAGCAGTTTTTTATAGATGCCCGAGCCGAATCTGTTGAGAATAATGTCGTCTCTGTCGAGCGAATCGATAAAGGAATCGCTGACCGATGTTTCGGCAAACGGGATTCCCGTGAAAAAGCTCAGGACGGCATCCTTTATGTTTACGCGCGCCGCGGAGAAAAATCCACTGAGCGACATAATAATCGACATTATAAGAGCGGCAAATCTTGTCATACTGTTTCCCCTGTTGATTTTTTATTTCCGAAAGGAATCTGGCTCATAACGACCCCGGCAAACATAATCGCGCAGCCGAGAAGGGCGCGGGGTCCCATAATATCATGCAGAATAATTCTGCCGAATATAACGCTGAATACGGATTCAAGGCACATAAGAAGCGAGGCGACCGCCGGCTCGGTATATTTCTGGCCGAAAATCTGAAGAGTGAAGGCGATACCCGTACTTGCGATTCCCGTATAGAGAATCGGCACGGCGCAGTCAAGAATCTCCGATATCTGCGGTTTTTCGAATATAAACATGCATATTACCGAAAGAGCGCCTGCAGTCAGAAACTGTGTACACGCGAGCGCGACCGGCTCCGCCCTTACGCAGAAATGATCGATAACAAGGATATGCGCGGCAAAACCTATTGCGCAGAGAATTGAAAAAATCTCTCCTGTACCGACCTTGAAATCGCCTTTTTTCATGCAGAGAAAATACAGTCCGATAACTCCGAGGACAACCGCAAGCCATACATTCAGGCCGGCCTTCCTGCCGAGAAAAAGCCCGGCGAGAGGAACGAGAATCATATAGAGCGCGGTTATGAAGCCCACCTTGGCGGCAAAGATATCGAAAGTAAACGCGTGCTGCTGAAGGTTGCTCGCAACGCACAGCACAATGCCGCAGATTATTCCCGCCGAAGCAGTGCCTTTGAAATCGAACTTCCTGCTCTTTTCCGCAGGGTATTTTTTAACAGCCGATTTATGAAAGAGGGGCACAAACGGCAGAAGAAAGATTCCGCCGATAAGCGTCCTTATTCCGTTGAAGGTAAATGTCCCGATATGAGCGCCGGTCTTCTGGGCGACAAACGAAAGGCCCCAGATAGCGGCGGCGGTTATACAGAAAATCGGGCCGATAAATCTTTTGTTTCCCGTTTTGTTTTCGTTCATAATTCCAAAAAACAGCCCGCAAGCAAAACCTGCGGGCTATAAACTTTAATCTTATTCTGCTGCGCCCTCTGCCGGAGCTTCCTCTGCGGGAGCCGCTTCCTCTGCCGGAGCTTCTTCCTCTGCGGGAGCTGCTTCTTCTGCGGGAGCTGCTTCTTCTGCGGGAGCTGCTTCTTCCTCTGCAGGAGCTTCTTCCTCTGCGGGAACTTCTTCTTCTGCGGGAGCTTCTTCATCAGCGGGAACTTCTTCTTCGGCGGCTTCTTCCTCTTCGGGCTCAAGAAGCGCTCTGATTGAAAGGCTTACGCGCTTTTTATCGTAATCGATTGCGGTAATCTTGCAGGTAACGGTCTGGCCTACTTCAAGCTCATCGGCGGGCTTGTTGACCCTGTGATTCGCTATCTGGCTGATATGGATGAGACCGTCAATGCCGGGGATAACTCTTGCGAATGCGCCGAAATCGGTGAGGCCGACTATCTCAGCGTCGATAACGGTATCAACGGGATAGTTCTTTGCAAGAATTGCCCAGGGATTATCCTCGTCTTTTCTGTAGCCGAGGGAAATCTTCTTGTTTTCACGGTCGAGGGACTTGATGAACACTTCAACTTCCTGACCTACGGTGAATATCTCTGAAGGATGCTTGATTCTCTTCCAGCTCATTTCGGAGATATGAACCATTCCGTCAACGCCGCCGATGTCGACAAAGGCGCCGTAGCTGGTGAGTGACTTGACAATACCTCTGTAGGATTTGCCTTCCTCCGCCGCTGCCCAGAAAGCGTCCGAAGCTGCCTGCTTCTGCTCGGCGATGACGGAGCGGATTGAACCGACTGCTCTCTTCTTATGAGGATCGGCGTCAATAATGCGGAACTGAACGGTCTGCTTGAGAAGGCTCTCGAGAGAATCTCCTCTGTGTTCTGTGGCCTGGGATGCGGGAATAAATACTATTGAGCCGCCTGAGGCAACGAGTACGCCGCCCTTGATGACCTCTGTAACAACGCCTTCAAGGATTCTGCCGTCTTCTTTGCCTTCGAGGATGCTGCCCCACGATTTGATGGCGTCGGCTCTCTTTTTGGAGAGAAGGACCGTGCCGTCAGCATCGTTCTTCTTCATAATTACCAGCGTAAGAACATCGCCGATTTTAACTTCCTTGGAAGGATCGACGTTGGGATCATTGCTGAATTCCTCATTGGGAACAAGGCCGGTGAGACCTCCGAGAATATGATTCTTCGGAATGTCAACCTGAACTTCTGTCGGTGTGATATTCTCTACCGTGCACTCGATGACGGAATCATCGACAAGGTCGTTGAGAAGATCGTTCAGGTTTTCACCATCGACTGACGCTGCTGCAGAAGGCACCTCCTCTACCACTGTTTTTTCGGTTTCATTGATGATGTCGGACATTGCTGAAAGTACCTCCTTAATTATTACGGCGGGAGTTGACGCACCTGCCGTCACGCCTACCGAGGCGTAAGTGGAAAAATCTATGTTTTTGAGCTCTTCGGCTCTTTCCACCAAAAAAGTGTCGCAGTTAGAAGAACAGACGTTTTTGAGCTTGACCGTATTTGAACTGTGTCTGCCTCCGATAACCACCATTGCGTCGCATTCGCGGGAGAGCTTCTCGGCTTCCTCCTGCCTTTTGCGAGTAGCACTGCATATTGTATCAAATATTTCGGCGTTCGTAAAGAGAAATTTTATTTTTTCTTTACTTTTTTTCCATTCCAGGGCAGAAAAAGTAGTCTGAGAGACAAAAATGGTGCTGTTTTGGAATAAATCCGAGTTGTTTTTTGCGATTTCATCCAGCTCATCGGCGGATGAAAACACGAATGACGGACCCTTGCAGCATCCTTTTATACCGATAACCTCGGGATGATCCGGGTCGCCCGCAATAAGTACCGGCACGTCGGGAGCCGAATTCTCCGATACAATCCCGTGAATCTTCGCGACAAACGGGCAGGTAGCGTCAAGCACTTCCCCGCCGAGAGCCTCAATTCTCTCAATCACATCGGGAGAGACTCCGTGAGCCCTGATTAGGACGGTTTCGCCCCTTTCAATTTCATCTGGCGAGCCGATAATTCTGAGTCCGCGTTTTCTCAGGTCCTCAGTCACATCGGTATTATGAATCAGCTGACCGAGGCAGCAGCATTTACCGCCTTTCGAGATCAGGTCATATGCCATATTCACCGCGCGGTCGACGCCGAAGCAGAACCCGGCGGTTTCGGCGGGAATTACTCGCAATGTCCTTCCTCCCAGAGTTCGGTTATTGCCGCAAAAATTTTATCGGTTGCTTCAATCTCTTCCTCGCGGGTCGGTTTATCGCCGGAGAAGCCGAGTTCCTCATAAGGGATCATCTTGCCGTATCTGACTGTTATTTTCGAATGCTTTTTACAGCCCTCATCATTGTAGAGCGAAACGGGCAGGACTCCGCACTTTGCGCCTGCCGCGATTCTTGCGGCGCCTCTCTTGGGCTTGCCGAGCTTTCCGTCTCTGGAGCGGGTTCCCTCGGGGAAGATGGCGAGAATATAGCCCTTCTTCGGTATCTGCAGGGCGTATTTGAACGAGTCGGTATCTGCGGCGCCCCTGGCAATCGGGAAACCGTTTACGGTTGTAAATGCCCAGGCGGTAATGAAGTGCTTCCAGAGCTCTTTTTTCGCCATAAAATGGAGCTGTCTGTTTTTGATGCCGATGCCGATTACAAGAGGATCGAGCAGATGGATATGATTTGCCGCGAGAACGAATCCGCCCTCATCGGGAATATTCTCGGTGCCGACATATTCGATTTTGAAATTGCACTTATTTACAAAAGCGCCGATAGGTCTGATTCTCTCATAAGTCTTTTTCTCGGTTACTTCTTTTTTGAAATCAAAATCTTTAACGCTCATTTTGTCTTCTCCTCGATTACTTCAATTACTTTATTTATCGATTCTTCGAGATTCAGTCCGCTTGTATCAACAATCACGCCGTCCTCGGCGGGCCTGAGCGGGGCCACCTCTCTGTGAGAATCATTATAGTCTCTTTTGATAAGGTCATCAAGCACATCTTTGAATTCGACCTGCTGACCTTTTTCGATAAGCTCGTCGTATCTTCTCCTCGCTCTTATTTCGGGAGAAGCGGTGAGAAAAATCTTGACCTGAGCATCCGGAAGAACGACGGTTCCGATATCCCTGCCGTCCATAATGCAGTCATTCTTCGCGGCTATATCCCTCTGCAGGTCGAAGAGAAAAGCTCTGACCGCGGGAATCGCGGAAACATTTGAAGCGGCCATCGAAGCGTCGGGAGTCCTGATTTCGGATGAAACATTTTCTCCGTTGAGGAGCACCTGCTGCTCACCGTTTTCAAATTTAAGCTCGACGGTTATTGAGCCGAGAGTCGCGCCGACCGCTTCGGCGTCATCGGTGGCAATTCCGTTTCTCAGCGCGTTGAGACCGACCGCTCTGTAGAGCGCGCCCGTATCGACGTAGATATATCCGAGCGTTTTCGCGGCAGCTCTCGCAACTGTGCTTTTGCCTGCGCCTGCAGGTCCGTCAATCGCAACGTTGATAATTTCTTTCATTTGTCATACCTCACTTACGCTTATTCCCGCCAGACGGCCGGTAGAGAATGCTGTCTGAAGATTGAAACCGCCGGTATAGGCGTCAACATCTATTACTTCGCCCGCAAAATACAGGCCCTTTACGAGCTTTGATTCCATTGTGGAGGGGTTAATTTCCTTTGTGCTGACTCCGCCTCTCGTGACCACCGCCTCGTCAACGGGTCTGAAGCCCGTGACGGTTACCGTGAGATTCTTGAGAAGCGAAACAAGCTTTGCCCTCTGCTCTCTGGTAATCTGATTGACTTTAAGGTTAAGCGGTATTCCGCTGAGCTTCACGATTACGGGCACCAGCTTTTTGGGAAGAAGGGCATCGAGTGCGTTGATGAAATTCTTATTGGTATTCTCCGAAAAATCGCGTAGAATTCTCGCGTCAAGCTGCTCGGGAGTCAGCGCCGGCTTGAGATCGATTGATATTCTGTATCTCCCTCTCTCCATATCGCGCATATGGGCTGAAGCCGAGAGAATCATCGGGCCCGATACGCCGAAATGCGTAAAGAGCATCTCGCCGAAATCCTGATAAATCACTTTATCCGAGCGCTTGGCGTCAATCACCTTTATCGCGCTGTTTCTCAGAGAGAGGCCCATCAATTCCGAACAGAAGCCCTCATGTATTTCAAGAGGAACGAGCGAGGGAGCTGTATCGATAACCGTATGTCCAGCCTGCTCTGCAAGCCCATAACCGTCGCCGGTCGAGCCGGTGGCGGGATAGGATAATCCGCCGGTTGCTATTATTACTTTATCCGCGGCAAGAGTTTCGCCGCTTTTGAGTTTCACGCCCGATACACAGGCGTCATTAATTATCAGTTCCTTAACTCTGCCGGTTACAACGCGCGAATACTTTCCTGCGTATGCCGCAAAGCAGTCAACGATATCGGCTGCTTTATCCGAGACCGGAAAAATCCTGTTTCCGCGCTCAACCTTGAGAGGTACTCCCCTGCTTTCTATGAAATCAACCAGATCGCAGGGCATGAATTTTGAAAACGCGCCGTAAAGAAATCTGCCGTTTCCCGGCACATTGTCAATAAGCTCCTGCACCGTTTTGCATTTGTTGGATACATTGCATCTGCCCTTGCCGGTAATCATGAGCTTCCTGCCGCATTTCTGATTTCTTTCAATCAGAATCACGTCGCAGCCGTTTTCGCCTGCGGTTCCCGCCGCCATCATTCCGGCGGCTCCCGCGCCGATGACAATTACTCTCGGGCGCATCACTTATCGTCCTCGCCTGTTCTGTAAACGTGATATTCATCCCAGATCTGCTCGAGCTGCTCGAGACTGTCGTGAACATCCTTCTCACGCTTGTCGGCGCTCGCGGCAACAAGAGCTGTCACGAGACTCAGAGGCGCGGTCAGGGAATCGACAAACGAAACCATGCTGCTGCCCGCAAGCAGAAGATAAGTAGCAAGCGGAGCTATGGGAGAAATCTCGCTGTCGGTAACCGAGATGATTTTCGCTCCCCTTGAGCGAGCGAATTTCAGGGCTTTGACAGTCCTTGACGAATATCTCGGGAAGCTGATCGCAACACAGACATCGTCTTTGTCTATTCTGAACATCTGCTCAAACATCTCACTGGTGGCGGAAGTATCAACCAGCACCACGTCATAGAGAAATCCCATATAAAAGGCAGCGAAGCTCGCTATCGAAGCGGATGAACGAACGCCGAGAATATAGATTCTGCGGGCGGAATTTATCGCGTTGACTGCGCTGTAAAAATCCTCTCTGGACAGACCGTCAAGCGTCTTTTTGATGGTATCGATATCGGCCGAGAAAGCGGAATCGAGAAAATCCCTGCCGTCGTTTCTCTTTGCGGCTTCCATTCTCTGCACGCTTGTAAGACGGCTCTTGACCATCTCCTGCAGATTCTTCTGAAGCTCGGGATAACCCGAAAACCCGATATTGACGGCAAAACGCACGACTGTCGATTCGCTTATACCGACCGCTCTGCCCAGCTCGGCGGCAGTCATAAACGATGACTTTTCGTAATTTGTCCTGATGTAATCGGCTATTTTTTTATGACCCTTCGAAAGCGAGTCATAGTATAAATCAATTCTGCTGCTGATATTATCAGACAATTGGAACACCCCTTTTTTACCGCTAAATTATATATCAAAATGAAAGTAAATGCAAGAATATTTTTGCTTTTTGCAAGTTTTCTTTCATAATATAATTAATTGACAAAGGATAAACGCGATTGTATAATTCTCTTATACCGATGAAACGGAGATGACTGTATGAAGAATAACGAACTGCTGTTTTATAATTCCCCCTCGAAGGCGTGGACGCAGGCGCTTCCGATAGGAAACGGCTCCCTCGGCGCGATGATTTACGGCGGAACAAAAGAGGAGCTGCTGGCTCTCAACCACGATGAGCTGTGGACCGGCAGGCCGAAGGATACCTACAGAAAAGGCGCCCCCGAGGCATTCGAAAAGGCGCGCAAACTGGCTCTCGAAGGCAAGCTCCACGAGGCGCGCAAGGTAATCGAGGAAAAATTCGAGAGCGTCTGGAGTCAGGCATACCTGCCTCTCGGCAATCTCAGAATCAGATTTGATACGGCAGGCAGAATTACAGGTTACAGCCGTTCGCTTGATATTTCTCAGGCAGTCGCGAAGGTTGAATACAAAGCCGGCAATGTTAAAATCGAGCGCGAATATTTCGCGTCTTATCCCGATAAGGTAATCTGCTCGGTTATAAAGTCTGATAAGCCGTTATCCTTCACCGTTTCCGCAGACTCTCCCCTGCTTTCATACTGCATCGCGGATAATGACACACTCTGGCTGAACGGCGAATGCCACGGCGAAAATGCTGTTGACAACAAATGCCCCAACAAAAAGTACTATGACAATCCGAAAATGCGCGGAATCAGATTTCTTGCGGGCTTCAGGGTCATCACCGACGGCGATTACGACGCGAGAGGCAATACGATATCCGTAAAAGGTTCAAAAGAAACAAAGATAATATTCACCTGCGAAACAAGCTTCAACGGATTTGACAGGCACCCGTTTCTTGACGGGAAAGAGTATAAGACAGTCGTTGAAAAGCGTCTCGCTGATTTTGTTTTCAGCAAAAAGACAAAAGAAATTGCAGTTAAAGATTACCGCAGCATCTATTCGAGAATGTCTCTCAACATTGAGGGCGAAGGCAGCAATCTGCCGACCGACAAACGTCTTGCGGCATTCAGGAAGAATAAAAACGACATCGGGCTTATCGAACTGATGTATAACTACGGCAGGTATCTTATAATTTCATCCTCGCGCCCGGGTACCCAGCCGATGAATCTTCAGGGCATATGGAGCGACAGATACGACGCCCCCTGGAACGCGAATTATACAATAAACATCAATACCGAAATGAACTACTGGCCGGTTCTCGCGGCGAATATGGCGGAGCTTGACGAACCGCTGACTCAGATGATCAAAGAACTCTCCGTCACCGGCAGAACAGCCGCCGAGAAGCAATACGGCGCCAAGGGCTGGGTTTCGCACCACAATGCGGATTTATGGCGCCTTGCCACACCGGTCTCAGGCAATGCGAGCTGGGCATTCTGGCACGGTTCATCCGGATGGCTGTGCAGACATTTATTCGATCATTATGAATACACGCTCGACAGGGAATTCCTTGAAAAAACCGCTTATCCGATAATGAAGGGCGCGGCCGAATTCTATCTCGACATTATGACCGAGGAGGACGGAAAGCTTTTCCTCTGCCCCGGAACCTCACCCGAAAACGGATTCATCTATAAAGGCGACTGGTGTTCTGTCGGCAAATACTCAA
Organism: Oscillospiraceae bacterium; assembly: GCA_902792905.1. Taxonomy (GTDB): domain Bacteria; phylum Bacillota; class Clostridia; order Oscillospirales; family Acutalibacteraceae; genus CAG-177. The sequence continues at coordinate 117,241 of CADBBH010000006.1, read as the reverse complement.
CAATGTCGATGACAATCGCGAGAGAGCTCTTCAACAACTGCATCAAGGCGAGCGAAATACTCGGCAAAGATAAAAGGTTTGCCGAAAGACTCGCAAAAGCGGTTGCAAGATTCCCCGATTTCAAGACGGGAAGCGAAGGTCAGCTGCTTGAATTCGACGACGATTATCCCGAGGACGAAATCCATCACAGACACATTTCTCATCTATACGCTCTTCACCCGGCGAATATAATCACTCCCGACGGCACTCCTGAGCTTGCAGACGCGGCCCGTAAAACGCTCGCGCGCAGAGGCGACAACGGCACCGGCTGGTCGCTCGGCTGGAAAATCAATTTCTGGGCGCGTCTTTTTGACGGAAACCACGCGCTGAAACTTATCGAGATGCAGCTCAGGCCGGTAAGAAGCACGGGGGTGCGCTACAGCAGAGGCGGCGGCACATACGAAAATCTTTTTGACGCTCATCCGCCCTTCCAGATTGACGGCAATTTCGGCTATGTCAGCGGACTTACGGAGATGCTTCTGCAGAGCAGAGACGGCAGAATCTATCTGCTTCCCGCCCTGCCCGACAGCTGGCACACAGGCGAAGTCAAAGGCCTCAGAGCAAAGGGCAATGTGACTGTTGATATCAAATGGAAGAACAATAAAGTCACTTCGTATAAACTCCGCGGCAAAGGAAAATTCACGGTTGTATATAACGGAAAAGAAGTCGTGAAAGAATTATAAAATCAAGATGCCCTCTCCGGTTGGAGAGGGCTTTCGGTTTGGAATCGTTTCTTGCTCCGAAAATCTTTGGACGGGCGGATAATATCGGTCTCGCCTGTCGGCTCGGTCGGCGCTTCTGCCTTCGGCAGAGGTCTCCGCCGGAGACCCGCACCCCTACGGAAGCAAATCGCCTATATTATGTCATTCTGATGCGGGACGCCGAAGAATCGCAGGTTTAAGAGAAACATAATAATTTCATTCCGATAGTATGCGCGTCAATGCGCTCCTTCGCTTTGCTCAGGATGACAGAGAACCTGGGGTCTCCGGGATGAATTATATATTGAAAAATAATGAATTTATGCTATAATTTTAATTGAGAAAAATAAATCTTTAATTCAAGCGCAGATTACCATATATTAATCAGCCGACATAATGAATCGAGGTGTACCGTGATGCAGAAGAATGCAAAGACAGTATTAACAGCATTTTTTCTGATATTCGCTCTGACATTTTCTTTTGCTTATACAGCCGGCAAAGCTCTGGCAGGCGAAGATGAATACGCAATCGTCGTTTCTGCGGATGCGACTTCAACCGAAATGTATGCTGCAGAGACACTGCAGGAATATCTGTATGAGCTGAAAAAAAGCGTTTATGAAATTATCACCGATGATAAACCGTTTGACGGTTACAAATTCTGCGTCGGAGCGACCTCTCTCTATGATACTGCCGCCGATATTGAAGGCAAAGCAGCCGATTCGTATGTCATTGCTCCGTTCAATGGCGGCCTCGCAATTTTCGGCGCGGGCTCGCGCGGAACTCTCTACGGCGTGCATACATTCCTTGAAAAATTCTGCGGTTTCAAATGCTACGGCTGGTATCCCGCAATGGTGATGACTTCGGATAAGATGACTCTTCCGCAGGAAAAAATTGTATATGAACCCTATTTTGAATACAGAAATACCGACTGGCGCAGCGGCTGGATGTCTTTATATTCGGTCTCGCACAAGCTGAACGGCACTTATCAGTCATATGCTCCCGAGCAGGGAGGAAACATCCCGTACATCGGCGGGGCAAGCTGTCATACGCTCTCAACCGTTTTCTGCTCTGCCGAAAAATATTATGAAAGCCATCCCGAGTATTTTGCTCTGCGTGAAGGCGCGAGGGTTCCCTCTCAGCTTTGTCTGACCAACGAAGAAGTTTATGAAATCGTCCTCGCTGAGGTTCTGAATGTTCTTGAGGAAGAACACAACAGCGAAGCGGACCTGCAGATTGTTTCGCTCTCTCAGGCCGATAATCTTGATTATTGCGAATGCGAAAACTGCAGAGCTCTCGACGAAGCGAACGGTTCCCACGCCGGCTCTGTGATTTCGTTTGTCAACCGGGTCGCGGATGCCGTCAAGGCAAAAGGCTATAACAATATAGCTTTCGATACGCTCGCCTATACATATTCGCGCAAGGCGCCCTCTCAGATCCGCCCGAAAAGCAATGTCATCGTAACCCTCTGCACTTTCGAGTGCTGTTTTTCGCACGCTCTGGATGACAGCAGCTGTCAGAGCAACAGCGAATGGATTGAGGACCTTGAGGATTGGTCCGCAATCTGCAACAGATTATATGTCTGGGACTACACGACAAATTATGCCTATACGCTCGGAATATTCCCCGATTTCAACACATTGCAGAAAAACATACAGTGTTTTCACAGACACGGCGTCAAGGGCGTTTATGAAGAAGGAAACTATTATGTTGACCGATGCGATACGGAATTCGGCGAGCTCAGGACTTACCTGATTGCGGAGCTTCTTGAGAACCCCTACTGCAATTATGAAGAAAAAATGCTGGAATTCTGCAGCAACTATTATGGTAAGGGCGGAAGATATGTCAAGGAAGTCATCGATGAGCTGACCGCCTGCACAAAAGGCCACGTGAACCTTATCTGCCGTATGGGCGACACATTTTCAATTGATGAAGCTCAAGCGGAGAGAATTGACCGGCTCTGGTCTCTTGCCGAGAGCGAGGCGGATTCAGACGACGCTCTTGAAGCTATCACACGCAGCAAGCTTTCCTGGCGCTATGTCAAGGCGGTATTGGGATTGAGAGAATTCGGCGGAACACTTGAAGAAAACAGAGACGCAAGGGAAGCATTGTTCAACGATCTGATTTCACACGGAGTCAGAATGATTGATGAGTGGACCTGGATTGAAGATGATTTTTCCGAATATGAGCTGATACCCGTTGAAGAATGGGAGTATGCCGACCGTTTTTATTACCTGGTCTATAATCTGAACGGCGGTACCGACGGGCCTGCGAACCAGTGGGCGTTTGACGATATAATACCCGATATTATACCTGAGCGGAGCGGATTCCGTTTCCTCGGCTGGGCAAGCCGTGCGGATGCAACGTCGCCGGAGTATCAGCCGGGCGACAGCATCGATCTGGAATCGGACCTTACTCTCTTTGCACTCTGGGAAGAAGACGGCCATGACTATCGGTTCGACAGTTTTATATGGGCAGATGACTTCACGGCAAAGGCGATGTACATTTGTTCGAAGGGCAGCAGTCATACAGCTTATTATGATGCCGTTGTCACCGGCGTAACCGACAAGCAGGCAACGTGTTCGGAAAGCGGGAAGAAAACATATACCGCAAGCTATGACGGTCATAAAGAAACAAAGACAGTAACTCTCCCCGCAACAGGGAATCATATTGATAATAATAATGACGGCCGATGTGACGAATGCAACAGATGCAGATGGTGCGGTCAGGATCACAGCGGTAACTTCTGGCAAAGCATAGTTGCCTTCTTCCACCGTCTGTTCATCGCAGTATTCGGCGCAAAATACTGATAACAAATCCTAAACTGAATTGCCGTTAATAAACATTGAACCGTACCGGTTTGCAGAAGAATAACGCCGCCCGATGAACGGGCGGCGTTATGTAATTCTGTGTATAAAATCAGCAGGCTTTGATTATGGCGTCGATGACTGCTTTGAAGATATTGTTCCAGAAGTCGCTGAAGAACCATTTGAGTTTATCCATAAAACCGTTCCTGACCTTGACGGCCTGAACCTGCGTTTCGTCGAGAGTGTTGCCATCGGAGTCAACGACCGCGGCATAGATATTGTAATCTTCGGTCGGGTCTTCGACCGTGTAACTTTCGCCCGTGCCGACATCCTCGCCGTTCACGAACCAGTGAATCTCCGCGCCTTCGGGCAGATTTTCGGCCTTAACGGTGAAGGTTTTATCTTCCTTGTAACCGATTTCGATGCTGTCGGTATAACCTTCGAGTTCGATTGAGGTGTTTCCGGTATAAACGGGTCTGACGGTTATTCCGCCGATTTCGAGAGTGTATTCCTCCCACTCGCCTGCGTAGCCCTGCTTTTCGGGAACGGCGGGTGCTTCTATGCTCTCGGTTTCAACCGTGTAGGGAATCTCCGCAACTGTCTCACCGTTTTCGTCAACGAAGGTTGCAGTATAAGTGATTGCTGTTTTTGTAAATGTCGCGGTGTAGGTCGCGTTGTCGGTTGCCGCGGTTATCTCGGGAGTCCATCCCTTGAAATCAAAGGCGTAACCGTCTTTTTCTTCTTTCACGGGTGTTTCGCCTGTGTATTCGGGCGTTTCGCCGTAGGCAACCGCGCCGCTCTGAAGCTCAGTGCCGTCTTCGTTTACGAATCTGATTACGGGATTGACCGTCAGCTTGCCGTCTTCGGCAATAACAAATGTTACATTGGTGAAATTCCGGCTGATATTGGCGAACTGATTCTCGGCAAGGCCCATATTTGTTGTGCCGGGCTCTGCGCGTTCAGCCACGTCTGTGCCGCTGAAGATGAAATCGGACTCTTTATAAAGAGGATTGGATGTCTCAAAAGTGTAGCCCGCAGCGCTGTGCTCGCTGCCGTCATAATCCGCCGTTTCGCTGTTGCCCTTGATTGTGACCGTTACATTTGTATCTACGGGGTTGATGTTCAGCCAGCCGTTAAACACTCCGGTAACGATATAGTTGCCGGTTGTGTCTGTTGTTTCATTTACCGTTACGCCGGAGAAGGTTACATCATGGGGTCCGGATTCTATGCCGCTTCCCGACGCGGTAACGCCTTCAAATGTAAGGCCGGGAACACTGCTTGTGAAGCCGGTCAATGTTTTTTCCGTTCCGTCGTAAATATCCGTGCTTCTGCTGCCTCCTTCAAGAATTACGGAGGCGGGATTGACAGTAAACGATATTTCCCTATCGCCCGTGTAGTTTCTTTCGCCGGTTACAGTGACCTTTGCGCCGGCAATTACATTGCCGCTCTCGTCACGGGACACATTGACATTATCCGAATAAGAAAGAGAATAATCGGCGTTTTCAACAAGTTCTGTATCACCGTCTTTAATTGTTACCGGCGGTATTTGCGGGCTGCCATCGTATGTAACATCGGGTATATTGTCAATTGATATGGAAGCATCGCTCAGCGATTTCGGAGTTATTTTAAACTCTTTTTCTATGTTATTGTGACCTGTATCTGTAAAAGTCACTACCGCCTTGTATTCGCCCGCATCAACGGGGTCGACGGATTCCGAACTCCACACATCTTCGAGATTTTTGTAATATTTTACAGTATAATCACTGTCGGCTTCGAGGATTGTGAAATACTTTGTTTCAACAACTTCATCGCTGGAATTACGGATTGTCATCTTGTAATTTCCCGGATCGGCCGGCGCAAGTTCTGATTCTGTACCCCATGTACTACCATATTTGGAATATGTAACAGTTGTACCTTCAGGAGCAGAACTGTCGCCGATAATGACGCTTGTAACAACCGGTTTTATTTCAGAACCGCTGTAATCATATAACTCCGGTTCTTCCCATGTTACGGAGACCTGTGTTTTCGCGGGCCAGTCTTCTGATGCCGCTGTGAGGTCATAATCAAATCCTTTGAGATGCGGATAGAACAAGAAGTATTTGCCGCTCACATCAGCTCCGTTGGCTTTGATCTGCCAGGGGCTTACTTCACCGTCTCCGAATTCAAAGACCATATTGTCAAGCGCGTTTGTGCCCGTCATCTGATCGGTAGTGAGGCCTTTTGCAGAATCTATGTCCGCACCGTCATACGCGCCGATTTCTCCGCATATGGTTTTGTCATAATAGCAGTTGATCGTTTTTCCTTCAGTAGTAACAAATCCGGCTACACCGCCGACATCAGCGGAATCGCCTGTTGCCGTTATATTGCCCGTGCTGTAGCAGTTTGTTACCGTGCTGTCATTACTGATAAATCCGGCTATGCCGCCGACATCAGCGTAATCGTCTGTTGCCGTTATATTGCCCGTGTTGTAGCAGTTTGTGACCGTTCTTTCAATTCTGATAAATCCGACCACGCCGCCGGCATCATCACTGCTGGAAACATTGCCCGTGTTATAGCAGTTTGTGACTGTGCCGTTACTGAGTCCGACCACGCCGCCGACACAATCAGCGCCGGAAACAGCACCTTTGTTATAGCAGTTTGTGACTGTGCCGGCATTGTATCCGGCCACACCGCCGGCATCGACGCCGGCATAATCAACGGTTGCTGTTGCCGTTACAGCGCCTGTGTTATAACAGTTTGTGATGGAACCTCCATTATTATATCCAACCACGCCGCCGACGTAATCAACGCCGGAAACAGCGCCCGTGTTGTAACAGTTTGTGATGGAACCTCCATTATTATACCCAACCACGCCGCCGACATAATCATTGCCGGAAACATCGCCCGTGTTGTAACAGTTTGTGATGGAACCTCCATTATTATACCCAACCACACCGCCGACATAATTTTGTCCTGTTATGCTTCCGCCTTCAAGCCCGACATTTTTTACAGTGCCTTTGGTAGTTACGCCGCCTTCTGTTTTGCTCCCGACATAACCGAAAAGACCGGCATAATTACTATTATAATCTGCGGGGGTTGAAAGACCGGTAACAACATAACCGTCACCGTCAAAGGTGCCGGTGAAAGGACAATTATCTATATCGGATTCATAATATCCGATGGGAGTCCAGTCATTATAACCTGTCGCGACAATATCATTCATCAGTTTTGCGTTGAGACCCGTTTCGCCGCTGTTGACGCGTGAAGCAAATTCTTTAAGATCCGCGTAGCTTGAAATCTCATAGACCGAGCCATCCGCCGACGCGCTCATTCCCCCAATACTCACCGCGCCGAGCACGAGCATGAGCGAGAGCAGAATTGACAGAACTTTCTTAGTCATCTTCATAATTCTTCCTCCAATAGAGTTTTTATGAAATACCTACGCCTTTATTTTAACACAATAACATATTAGATTACAAGCTATTTATACAGGAAATTAATTTTTTTCAGAAGCGTCTCCTCATTTAAGCCGTCAACCGGCGAGCCTTTTGATTCAGTTCCCGATGACACGGAATATGCCGAGCTCAACATTTTCCGGATAATAATAGCTTTTTTCAAAAATCTGTTTGAAGTAACAGGATTGTTTTCAGTTCCCTCTTCCTGAAAATTTAATTCCATAAAAAATACAGCTCCCGTCGGGGAGCCGTTTATTCTTCAATGTTTAATATTCAAAAAATATTATCTACAGTCTGATATTATCCTCATACACAGGAAGGCGGCCGAAAATCTGTCTGAAAAAAGCGATGATTTTTGAGAAAAAATCGGTTTTTACGCGAACCGTTTCGGTCTGAGTGGAATTGACTGACGCACCGTCAGAAATACGCACGAGCTTCGCAGAAATACGATACTCATCATGCTCGGCGCGGTCAATCCTGCACTGCGTTCCCTCATCTGCGTTTGACCATACTATCTTATAACCGGGCGGCGCGGGAGATTCGGTATGAAAGACCAACTCGGATTTATAATCAACGGTAACGGAAGGCTTGAAATTCTTAATTTCTATGGCGGGAACGTCGGTATGGGGCGAGACATCCGAGCCGTCAACGGTGCAGTTCTCCCATTTTGTGACGGCGCTTTCATCATTGATTACCGCCGCGCCGGGTTCAAAAGCGCAATCGGTAAACGAAACGCCGAATCCGTCAACATCGCGGACATAAAGGCCATTGAGGGCCCTTCCGTCTGTTCCTGAGAAACGGCAGGAGATAAACGAAGTGCTGTCAAGTCTTATATTGCCGCCCCAGTTGATATAGCTGCAGTTTTTACTCTCAAAGGGATAATTGCATCGGGTCTGTGAGAGGGATGTATCGAGAGTGAACGAGCAGTTTTCCGCAACGGGTTTAACCTGTGTTCCGGCATAGGTAAAAGCGTAACTGTGAGTAAAATCGGAATCATAAAGCGAAATGCTGCCCTCGACTGCAGTGGCTATATAACGCGAAGGGTGAGACGCGTGAAATTCAGTGCCTCTGATAATGACATCGGCTTCGCTGACCGAGGCGACACCGTTCGCATTGATTTTACAGTTGCTGACATTAAGGGACGGAACAATATCACCGGCAGACGGAGAACCGTAAATCTGAAAAGCGTTGCCCGATTCGCTGTTGAGAGTGCTGACAAATGTATCGGTGACCGTCAGCGATTCGCAGCCGAATCGCTCGATATATACGCAGTGGTCGCCGCCGTAAAGATCGCCGTCATTATAAAAGCTGCAGGAGTTTATCTGCGTTACTCTGCTGTAGCCCTGAACAGGAATCTTGCAGTCGGTAAAAGAGCAGTTATTGACAGTGATAAACCCGGGAATGACATCGGAATCAGTTGATTTTCTGCCTCTTATTGCAGTAAGACCGTTAATAAAATCGCAATTACTGAATACGGCGCCGTTTTCCCAGATTTCAGTCAGCACGACATTGCTCGTTTTTTCATATTTCTCGCCGTGGGCGCTGGTTCCCGTTCTCTCGAGAGTGCTTTCAAAGATGATGTTATCGAATTCCGATGCGCCGTAAAAAGCGAGCGCCTTCGTGTCATCAGGAATATCGCAGATGATTTTTGCCTTCTTTGCGGAAGGCGCAAAAAAATGCTTTTCATAAGGTGAAAAAATATATCTTGAGATAAGATATTCGCCGGTAAGATAAACTTCCTTTGTTCCGCTCTTCATACTTCTTTCAATCGCGTCGGTATCATCGGTGACACCGTCGCCCGCAGCTCCGAAATCTTCGGGAGTGATATAATCAATATCGTTATCAGCGGAATCCGAGAAGGCAACGCAGTACAATGCCGACTGCCCGAATGAAACGGCGCAGGTCAGCATAATTACACACAGCATCAGAGAGATTGTCTTTTTGAAGAGCATTATTTTCACCCTATGATTATTATCAATCGTTAAGCTTATACGAAGCAATATAAACGGTATTTTCGCCGACGGGCAGACCGGGATCCTCTATGCAGAAAGAAACATTCAATCCGCATTCGGCGGCGACGAGTTCAAAATGACAGAGTGCGATTCCCATATCAATCTTCTGAATATCCCATTCCCCTTCGGCGCGCGCTTTACTGCGTTTCTCATAAAAATGAACGCAGTTATCGCAGACTGCAACACGCCAGGGCTGTTTATTGACAGCTGACGGAGCAAGGCGGACAGCTTCAAGCGCAGTCTGCCATTTGCCGGCCGATTCGCTCTTAAGCGGAGCATCAAAGGAGCCGTCAAAGAAAATATCAGAAAAATCAAAGCGGAACTCCGCCTTAACGCCTTTGCGCATAACGGTTTCGCGAACGGACATCTTCTTTGCCGGGTAGCCGAGAGGACTCACACAGGGCATGACTTCATTCTCCGCGAGAGAAACGGCCTTTTCGAAAGATGAGCGGTCCATAGTTCCGGCAATCCAGGTGGTGCCGATTCCGATTGTTTCGGCAAAGAGGACGATTCTCTCAAATGAATAACCGAATGCCTCCTCAGCGTGTTCTGCGCGGAGCATTTTGCCGGCAATATAAGTATCCTCCCCCACTATAACCGGAGTTGACAGCCCGGACTCCTTCGTATTGAAAAACATCCAGTCTATCGGCAGATTATAAGGATTTGCGGCCTCTCGGGCAAAATCCGATATCTGGTCAATATCCTCTTTTTTCAGCGGTTCTCCGCTGAAGGTGCGCACACTTCTTCTGCTGCGCACAGCATCAATAATTTTCATTTCTTTTCCCCTTATTATATTTTCAGTGCCCGGTGCCGAGCAAATCTATATCGGCGGCATAGGGCTTCATACCATTAATGACTATCTCCGCGAGTTGCGGAACATCCATACCCAGCATTTCGCAGCCCTTGATAATCAGGTCTCTGTCGCATTTCGCGGCGAATTTTTTATCCTTGAATTTCTTCATAAAGCTTTTGACTTCAAGGTCCGTAATTCCCTGAGGCCTCATACGGGCGCACGCCTGAACTATACCTGTCAGCTCATCGACAGCAAAGAGTGATTTTTCCATATTTGTCAGGGGCTCAACGTCTGTGCAGATTCCCCAGCCGTGGCTCATAATCGCGCGCACGTCTTCTTCTTCAACACCTTGGGCAAGAAGTTCCTTTTCGGTATGCTGCAGATGCTCGTCCGGGAATTCTTCATAATCATAATCGTGAAGATAGCCGACTGCCATCCAGTGTTCACGGTCCTCGCCGAAATAATCGGCCATTGCACCCATAGCATACATTACATTTTTCGCATGAATGATGAGATGATATTCCTTCACCTTGCTGTCATTGAGTTCTCGTGCTCTCTCGAGTGTTAGCATATAAATCGCTTCCTTTGATAATCTTCAATAATATTTTAACAAAGAAGCGAAAGAAATTCAATATGATAATTATATAAAACAGTCTTGCATATCATTGGGGCGGGCGGATGATATCTGCCCATACGTTGGTGCGGTAATTACAATACGCCTGTTATTTTGATCCTTCGCTGCGCTCACGATGACAAGTATTGATATTACAGGATTTGTGCGCAGCATATCCTTGCAGTCCACCCGTTTTTTCATTATGCAAAAAAACGCCCTCTCCATTCCCGGAGAGGGTTAAAGTGGAATTGTTATATTATATGACCAATCAGTTTTCCGCCTCGTATTCCGCAACAATTTTATTCATATCATCGGGAACATTTGTGATTATTCCGTCAACTCCGTAGGAGAGAAGCTTGCGGGCGGTATCCTTATCATCAACGGTCCAGGGATTTACGCCGATACCGTTATCGTGAAGATTCTTGACATATTTCGCGTTGACGAGCGAGAAATGCGGATGAAGGAAGTCTGCGCCGATTTCTTTGGCGTATTCAACATAATGGAGCACCATTTTTGTATAAGTAATAGGCCTGTCGGGGCTGTAGAGGAAGCCGGTCTTGCATTCGGGGTCAACCTCCTTGCAGCGGACAACGATTTCGGGATCGAAGCTTGAAATCAGAAGCTTATCAAAGAGACCGAATTCCTTAACCATCTCAATAGTCTTATCCGCGATATCCTTCTTGCCGTTTTTGGGCTCCTTGATTTCGATATTCATAACCTTAATCATATCGTCCTTGCAAAGGTCAAGGAATTCCTCCAGAGTCGGGAGCTGAGTTTCCTTGAATTCATCGGAGAAATATGAACCGAAATCGAGCTCGCGCAGGCGTTCAAGGGTCATATCCGATACATTGCCCATACCGTTTGAAGTCTCGTCAACAGTATAGTTATGGCAGATTACGATATGGCCGTCGGATGAAAAATGAACGTCGGTCTCAAAGCCGTCAACACCGATTTCAACCGATTTTCTGAATGCGGGCATAGTATTCTGCGGAGCGTATTTATTTGCTCCTCTGTGTGAAATAACATTGCAAATTCCCATGGCAGTCACCTTTCCTCAGTTAAACATGGAGCATCCGATGCTCTTGAATCTTTCTATCATTTCATCTGCCTTTGAGCGCGGAATACCGAAGTATTCGCACAGGCAGTCAATACACATAAATTCCTGCGCGCCGCGGTTCACCATCTTCTTATGAAAGCCGATGTCATCGCGCGTGAGCGGCTTTTCGCAGGATATACAAAGCAGCTCGCTCATATTATTTTGAGAGAGTACAGATATAGCATTCGCATCCGTGAGCGGGTATTCTTCTGGTGAGCATATCCTTCTGAACGCCAAGCTTTTCACCGGTGAATACCTCTCTCATATCGAGGCCATAGCCGGAAGCGACGGGAATGCCTGCATCCTCAAAGAAGAAATCGACTTTTCTGTCATCATCGGAGAAATTGGCAAAAAGAACGGCAATTTCATTATCCGAAAGAAGCTTGACGAATACTTTCTTATCATCTCTGCTGGCGGTATAGACAGTCTCACCCTGGATGTTGCAAACGATATGGCTATCAGTAACGAAAGCGGGTCTGCCCTCCTCATCCTGATTGATACGGATAAGGTCTTTATTTGTGACGAGCTTCATCATTTCGTCATCAAAGGTGCGGATATCGCCGCCGAGCATGAGCGGAGCGGAATACATACACCAGATTGCGAATTCGGTTTTATAATCTACGGCGGTGCTGCCGGTCGAGCCGACATTGCCCTTACCGAACATACCGACGGTGAGCATATCGATATCATTCCAGCAACCGGGAGCGGAGAATGCGAGATTCTCAAACTGGCTGAAGCAGATGTCCTTCATCGATTTGAAATTATCGACTATATCGCCGGTGGAGCGATACATATGAGCGCCGGTGGAGCGAATCCATTTATGGACATCGTCACATCCCCAGTTACATGCGGAAAAAAGAATCTCTCTGCCGCAGGCTTTGAGGGCCATACCCATCTTTCTGTAAAGCAGGTCGCCGTGATGATGGGCGGGTCTGTAACAGTAATCGTATTTGAGAAAATCCGCGCCGTATTCCGCGAAGGTCTCAGCATCGAGAAATTCATGATCAAAAGAGCCGGGGTAATCGGCGCAGGTTCTTGTGCCCGCGCAGGAATACATACCGAATTTCAGCCCTTTTGAATGGACATAATCGCTGACAGCCTTCATGCCGTTGGGGAATTTAATATGATCCGGAATGATTTTGCCCGTTTCGGGATCTCTCTGCTTCTCGCTCCAGCAGTCATCGATAACAAGATACTCATAACCGGCGTCGAGAAGGCCTTTTTCAACCATCGCATCGGCAATTTCTTTGATTACGTCCTCATTGATATTCTCTGCGAAGGTGTTCCAGGTATTGAAACCCATAGGCGGTTTTTTGGCAAGCATTGTGTTTCCTCCTTATACGTTAGAAGCGTCAAAATCAATGACAAGCTTCTCGGTTTTGATTTTAAGACAGGTGTATTTCACTCCGGCGGCGTCAAACATTCTCTTTGAAGCCCTGTTCATCGGCGTTCCGTCATATTTATCGGACAGATAAACGACCTCTTTGATACCGCACTGAATAATCGCTTTGGCGCATTCATTGCAAGGAAACAGAGCGACATAGATCTTGCAGCCGTCAAGATTTGTGCCTTTGGCGTTGAGAATTGCGTTGAGCTCAGCGTGGCAGACATAAGGATACTTGGTATCGTAGTCTTCGCCGGTTCTCTCCCAGGGAAACTCATCGTCGCTGCATCCCATCGGGAAGCCGTTATAACCCATTGACATAATGCGGTTATTGTCATTTACGATGCAGGCGCCGACTCTGGTATTCGGATCTTTGCTCCTGTAGGATGAGAGCATCGCGATACCCATAAAATATTCATCCCAGCTGATATAATCGCTTCTTTTAGGCATAAAATACCCCCTGCCGTTTTTCTTTAATAATATCACGGCAGAGGGACAAATTCAATAATAATTATAATTATTTAATTAAAGATTTAACTTTCCTCTTATATTCAAGAAATTCTTCGGTAAGGCCGAAATCTTTCGGACGCGGCCGCGGACAGTCAATAACGATTTCATCCGTGATTGTTCCTTCGCTCAATATGCATATTCTGTCGGAAAGCAGAACTGCTTCATCAATATCGTGAGTAATGAAAACGGTGGAGAGTCGGATTTCATCCATAATCCCGAGATACCACTCCTGCATCTTGGAACGCGTAATGGCATCGAGAGCGGAAAAAGGCTCGTCAAGAAGCACCACGCCGTCGGAAGCAAGATATGTTCTCAGTAGGGCTGCTCTCTGCTTCATACCGCCCGAGAGAGCATAAGGATAAAGCATCTGGGTGCCGTCTATCCCGAATACGCCGAAATGTTTTTCTGCTTCGGCACGCGCCTCCTTTTTGGTCATTCCCTTGATGACAAGAGGCAGAGCAACATTGTCTATTACTCTCTTAAACGGCAGAAGCAAATCTTTCTGAAGCATATAGCTGATACTTCCGGGCTTGCCGGTAATATCCTTGCCGCCGAGCGTTACTTTTCCGCTGTCCGGAGTATAAAGACCGGATAAAACGTTAAAAAGCGTGGTTTTGCCGCCTCCGCTGACTCCGAGAAGAGAAACAAATTCGCCGTCTTCAAGAAAAAGAGACACGTCTCTTAAAACATGATTATCGCCGAAGGATTTATTGAGTTTTTCCGCAGTAAGAATACTCATATATCAAGAGAGGTAATCGTTTGAGAAACCGGTTCCCGCAGGAATTTCCGAATCAATCGCGTTATTGTCATAGCACCATTTATAAAATGCATCCCAGCGCGAAGCATCAATATATCCCCAGCTTTCACCGTCACCGATATACTGCTCCGAAATCCATTTCTGGCTCGCTTTGATAAAATCCTCTCTGCCGGTCAGTGCACCTGTTTCATCGCTCTTAATCAGGATATCAGCGGCTTCATCGGGATTTTCGATTGCGAACTCATAGCCCTTCCTTATAGCTCTGAGGGCGGCTTTCGCCGTTTCGGAGTCATTTTTAAGAAAATCGTTATTTGCAATAATTACCGGTGAATAATAATCAAATACGGGATCATAGTCTTTATAAAACTCAAAATCGAACTTACCGGTCATTTCAGCATTGATGCCATCCCACGCATAGTAGATGCAGAGAGAGTCAAACACCTTATTTTTAAGAGATTCAGCCGCGTTAGTTGGGTAATCCTGAATATAATTGATTTTTTTCGGGTCTCCGCCGGCATTTTTACACAGATAATCGGTCATCGCAAGTTCAATGGGAGCCATATAGGTTGCGTATTTATCACCTTCAAGATCCTTAGCGGTCTTAAGCTCGCCTTCGCGTGCAATTATACCGGCCGTATTGTGATTGACAATCGCCGCAACAGCTGTGATTCCGAGCCCCTGAATAAAGCTCGGAGCAAGGTAATCCTGAAAATCTATTGCAAGCTGAACCTTCCCCGCAGCGCAGAGTTCGGTTGCGGTCCCCTCTTCGGGCTGGATGATTTCAACATCAAGACCTTCATCTTCAAAATAGCCTTTTTCTTTCGCGGCAAAAATACCGGAATGATTTGTGTTCGGCGTGTAGTCAAGACAAAGAACTATTTTCTTATTTTCATCGGCAGCTGTGTTGTTTCCTTTGGAACACGAGGCAAGTGCAAGAACAAATGCGACTGTCAAAATAACAGCAATGATTTTTTTCATGATTATTCTCCTTTAATCTTCAATTGTTTTATAAGGCATAGACAGTTTTTCTATCAATCTCACCAATGCCATAAGAGCAAGCGAGACTATGCAGATAAATATAATTACGGCAAACATCTTATCAAAAGAGTAAGCTTTTTTTACCCTGGTCATGTAAACACCGAGTCCGTTATTTCCTCCGAGCCATTCGGCAATAAGAGCTCCGATAACCGCATATGATGATGCTATGCGTAGCCCTGAAAAGAATCCCGGCACTGCTCCCGGAAATTTCACGTGGCGGTAAATCTGGACTTTAGTTGCGCCCATGGAACGAAGGAGATTTACACTGTCATTGTCAACACTTCTGTATCCGTCAAGCAAGCCGATCGCAATCGGGAAAAAAGTAGTGATAATTACAAGAGTTATTCTCGGCGCCATTCCGTATCCCATCCACAGTACAAGCAGCGGCGCTATGGCAATAGTGGGAATGGTCTGGCTGATTACAAGCAGAGGATAAAACGCCTTGTATGCAAAAGAGAATTTATCCATCAAAGTTGCAAGAATGAAGGCGAGAACAATTCCCGAAAGTAATCCGTAAACTGCTTCCTGTAAAGTATAGACAGACTCTTTTGCCATATAGCCGAAGTTTTTAACAAAAGCGGATAATACGGCACCGGGAGACGGCAGCATAAAAGCGGGAACCAGCTCCATACCCGTAACCGACATCCAAACGGCGATTATCACCGCTATCGTCAAAAGGGTCGGAAAGACATTACCCGTGATGCTTTGAAACTTTTTTATCAATGGTCAGCACTTCTCCTTCCGGGCAGTAAACCACCTTAATATATGAGCTTACGCTCGGGCACCCGGCTTTTATCGCTACCTTCTGACAGTTTGCGGCGATCTCCATAAGCTCATCGTAGCTTTCGCCTTCTATTGTAGTTTCAAAAGGACCGACATAACAGTTAAGCCCGGTGCTTTTAATATAAGCGATAACTTCATCAACTATTCTGATGAGTTCATCCTCCGATTCAACCTGCGGAAGCACCTGAATTGCAACGCTTGCTTTCATAATACATTCTCCTTAATAAATATAACCCCATACAAATCTGTATGGGGTATTATAGACCGAATTATTCCTACGCCCGCATTATCGGGATCAGGTTTATGGGTATAATCTCAGCCGGCAGTAAGCCAGCACCCCGTATATTCAATTAGTAATTAGTAATCAATAAATATAATCTATTTAGAGCTCTTTGCATCATCGGTATCGCGATAATACTGAGTTTTGGGATTCGGGTGCTTGTTCTCCTTCCAGAGTTTATCTGCAACCGGCGCCCATTCCTCGGCGAATTTCTCTGTCTTTGCGGTCAGCTCCTCAGCGGACTCCTTCTCGATGAGATCAGTTGACTCCGCCTTGGTTTCAGCAATAATCTTCCTGAGATACTCGGGATTCTCAAGCATCGGACAGGGCCTGAGCTGATTGTCATTGAACGGCTGATTATGATAATAAGCCATAAACAGCGGATTCTGAAGACCTTCAAGCAGAGTATTCTTCCTGATATTCGAATCGGAAAAATGGATGAATACGCAGGGCTCCATATCGCCTTCGGAATTGATGTGGAAATAATTCCTGCCGCCGGCAATGCATCCGCCGACATACTCGGCATCATCCTGGAAGTCCATAAAGAAGAGCGGCTTTCCGGTCTTGGTATTCCTGACCTCTTTCAGCCAGTTATACATAAATGCGCGCTGGTCGGGTTTCGGGAGCAGGCTGACATCCGCGCCTTTACCGACAGGCATATAATTGAAATAGAAGGCAAACCTTGCACCCTTTTCAACCATCAAATCAGTGAATTCATCACTTGTTACAAAGGGTAAATTCTGACTTGTATAACAGACGGATATACCGAAAATAAGGCCGTTTTTATGCAGGAGCTCCATTGCCTGAATGCTCTTTTTATAAGCGCCCTCGCCTCTTCGCAGGTCATTGCTCTGCTCGTTGCCTTCAATACTAACTGCTACGGTCAGATTGCCGAGTTTCTTCATTTCAAGGCAAAACGCCTCGTCAATAAGAGTTGCGTTTGTATAGCAGAGGAACATACAGTTGGGATTCTCTCTGCAGAGAGTGATAATATCATCCTTGCGAACGAGAGGCTCGCCGCCGGTAAGCATATAGACGTGTGTGCCGAGAGCTGTACCCTGGCTGACGATACTTCTCATTTCGTCAAGAGTGAGATTTGATTTATGACCGTATTCCGCGGACCAGCAGCCCTTGCACTTCATATTGCAGGCACTGGTCGGGTCAAACAGAATAAGGAACGGAATGTTGCAATGATACTTCTCGCGGTTTTTGCGAACAGCCTTCGTGCCGTTTATACCGGCGCCGATGCCGAGTGCGAGCAGCATCTTTTTAATATACTCACCGTCGCATTCATTGATGATGGACATCGCGAATCTGTTCCAGACATTTGACGGATCACGCACGGCGTTCCTGAACGCGTCATAATTCTTTACGGGGAAATTCGAACCCATTAACTTCTGACCGAGGTCGATGAGCTTGACTATGTTGCCCGCAGGATCTTTTTTAATATATTTATAAGCGCGGTTGAAGGTCACACCAGCAACAAAGCGCTGAAACTTCTCTTTCAGAGTAATCAGGTCCGTTACCCCCTTTCTTCAGAATATTCATTCTATAATATAACATAAATTTTAAATTTTGCAAGTATTTTCTTGATTATTTACAATATATAATGTATTATTATTGACGTGGATTTTACGGGAGGTACGGTATGAAAAAGTCAGCAATAAAACTGCGCAGCAGCTTTTTCCTTGCAGTCAGGATACTGATTACTGTCGGAATCACTGCAGTAATAATATGGAAATATAATGATTTAAGAAACATTGATGTCAAAAGTATTATAGATAACGCTTCGTCATTTTTAATTGCCGCAGTTTCCATACTCGGAGTATATATGATAAAAGGCGTTACCTTCGTCATACCCGCCTCTCTGCTCTATATCACCGTCGGAATGGCTATGAGCGCGCCGAAAGCGCTGATGATTAATTTTGCCGGCATTATTCTGGAGCTATGCATATCTTATCTGCTCGGCGTAATTCTGGGCGGTAACTACGTTAAGAAAAAAATCCGCGAAAGCAAGCACGGCGATAAGATTCTCAATCTGTATGATAAATATGAAAATGCGGGCATTATCATAACCCGTCTCGCGGTTTTCCCGATCGACCTCAACTCGGTTTTTCTCGGCTCTGTGAGAACTCCGTTTCTCAAATATATGGGACTGTCTCTGCTCGGTCTCTCGCCGAGAATTATCCTCTACACTCTGCTCGGATATGAGATATATAAAATTATCCCTTATAAATATCTTCTTCCCGGTGCGGCGATACTCCTGATTATGCTCCTGATTGCGTGGACTGTCAGCTATGCAGTGAAAGCCGCGCGGAGCGAGGAAAACAGCGCGAGAGGGCCTTACACTCCCCTCTGCGAAGAAAAAAGAACGGTCATATTCGATACCGATATGGGCCCCGACTGCGATGACGCCGGCGCGCTGGCAATTCTTTTGCAGTTCATAGGGAAATACGGTATAAACCTCGCGGCAGTGTGCAACTGCATCTCAAATCCATACGCGAACGGCTGCATAAGGGCAATTTGTGAATACTACGGATATGAAGACGTAAGAGTGGGTCAGCACGAAGGCAAAGAGATTCTGCCCGGCCACGATAAATACAACAAGCCGGTAGTAAAGAAATTCTGCAAATACGAAAACAGTGCCTGTCATGCCGACAGCGCACTCGATGTCTATCTTGATATTCTTAAAGATGCGCCTGACAAATCGGTTGTAATTATCACGGCGGGCACGCTGTCAAATGTCGCCGAGACACTCGGAAAAAACACTCTTTTATTCAACAAAAAGGTGGAGGCAATCATTTCAATGGCAGGTAAATTCCCCGACGGCGAAGAGTTCAATATCGTTTCCGACCCGCTCGCCTTCGCATCTGTGATTGAAAATTTCAGAAATACGATGATATTCAGCGGATATGAGGTCGGGAACAGAATAAAAACAGGTTTTGACGAAGAGCAGAAAGAAAACCCCGTTTATCTTGCATATAAAGAACACTGCGGCGGAAAAGCGCCTTATCTCAATAATTCCTTTGATTTGACCGCGGTTCAATACGCATTTGAGGGCAACACCTCGTTTTATTCACTCTCGAAGCCCGTTGATATCAAAACCGATATGAACGGCGGGATCAAAGCCAAAAAGAACAAGTATTCAAACAGATATTATTTAATCAGAGAGGCCGACCCGGATCTTATCGCAGATTATCTCAACGATATACTGAGAAAGTCTCCCGGGAAAAGGTAAGCCATGAAACTGCTTATTTTATCAGACTCGCACGGAAATGTTTATAATATAAGAACCGCGCTGATCAAGCACAGGGACGCCGACAGAATCGTCTTTCTCGGAGACGGCGAGAGAGATTTTGACAACGTTGGCGAAGAACTCGCCGGCAGACCGCTGACAATGGTCTGCGGCAACTGCGACTTCGGCTCGCTGCTGAATCCCGTAGAACTTCTGAGAATCAACGACAGAATCGTTTTCTGCACACACGGGCACAGGCAGTTTGTGAAATACGGCACTGACGAGCTGATTATGCAGGGGCAGAAGGCGGGGGCATCGCTGATACTGTTCGGACACACACACGAGCAGTATGAGAGCTACTTTGAAGGAACATATATTCTAAATCCCGGCAGTATAAACAATTATGAATACGCCCTTGCCGACATCACGGAGCAAGGAATAATCGTGAATCCTCTGAGTCTGAGAAAGTATTGAAAGCAAGAAATCTCCAATAGTTATTATATTATCCCTATTTTTAAATTTTATGTTGACAAATCTCAAAATATGTGTATAATATATTTTCGTAGCCCGCAAATATTGGGGAATTGTGTAATGGTAGCACTGCAGACTCTGACTCTGCCTGTTGGGGTTCGAATCCCTATTCCCCAGCCAATAAAGAATAATCCGAACACAGTATTGCAATCAGGCAAAGTGTTCGGTTTTTTCTTCTATATTAACGAGATTTTATAAACAAATAAAGTGGGGATAGTCGTGATGACTACCCCTATTTTTCATTATTATATGTAGTAAATTATTGCTTTTTCATTGAATACTCCGCAAACATTATTCCCATACGCGGTTCGGAGAATTCAAGAATATTTTCGCCGCTGTTTATATATCCGGCAGGAATTGTATATTTTGCCGTAACGAACCCCTCGCGGCAGAATTTGCGGGTATATTCCTCATCAATCTCACCGAACTGCACACCGCAGTAAACAGTATTCCCGTTGACGGTAATTCGATGTGAATCGACCTCTAGATCTCTTTTGTCAAGATAAGTTACACGCAGGGTATAGTCACACCCGGAGTTAAGCCCCGTAATTATGTGGGAATACACAAAATTATCGAACACGTTGAAAAGCGCGGTTCTCAGAGTGCCGTCATTAATTTTCGGCCGATCGCCCTGAAAATTGAAATACGGTTCGCCCGTCTGTACGTCGGTGACGTTATTCAGAGCAACGGAAAAATAATACTCGCCGGCATCAACGCTGTTGATATTGAAGTATTCGAGCAGCTCTTCGACAGTCGCGGTTTTACTTGCCTTTGTAATCAGAAACGCCCTGTCTGTAACCGGCAGATCAATTGTATCGAGGATTGCTCCCCTTTCGGGATTGTCGGCAAGATAACGCTCGGTATCGCTCTGGTAACCGATCTGGATAAACAGCATATCGGCGAGGATATCAATCAGCCGGCGCAAATTACGGTATTCTTCTGTGAAATCGGTCTTCAGAATATCCGCCGCTTCCGAAAATCTGCCGTTTACCAGTTCGGTTTTCGCCCTATCGATGAGATCGTTTTCAAAAACGAATCTCAGCTTTATAAGCTTGTCGCAAGCTGCTCTGAGATAGAGCTGATTAAAGCGCCAGTTATATGCGAGGAAAGGATAATCGCGAAGAAGGCTCTCGCTGAGCGAAAGGCATTTTTCTATGCTGTTGTTTACAGCGGGATTGCCCTGCCAGTTTTCCTCAAGGCCGAAAATCAGCTCTGTTATTTTTTCCGTATCCGCGCCGAAAAAGAATGTTCGGGCATAATCGGACACCGCTTCTTCGGCGGAGATGCCTGAATCATAATCGAGGGCTGACCAGAGAAACTTATTGACATCGTCGGTTATACCTTCGGAATAACTTACCGACCCAATAAAATACTTTTCGATTTCTTTATAAAGCTTAAAGTATTCGTGCGGCCGCGGGTTTGTGCATTCGCGGCCGAGACAGGTCGCGAGCGCATAATGCCAGTCATTTTTATCATAATGAACCGGATACTCGCAACGGACATTATGAGTAATATCCGGGTAGAATCTCAACGGAAATCTGCCGCCGAGTTTTTCAGAAAGTTCGTCAATCAGAAAGGCGTGATTCGGGCCGTAAATAATTCCGTCAATTCCATCCGAATCCAAGTCAATGGCTTTTATAAATTCCTCTCCCCAGTTGTCGTATTCATGCGGCGCCTGAGCGGACGGATAAAGCTTTGCTTCGGGATGAACGGCTTTGAGGGCTTTTGATATCTCTCTGCACCGTTTCACAAATACATCGGCGGGAAGGCTTCCCGGATCTCCGCCCGGTATAAACAGATAATCAAGGCGTTTCAGGCGGGAATAGAGTTTCTTTCTCTTTTTACAGGCGGATTCATCTGTTTCATCCGTATAATTCGGATGCCAGAGAGAAAGATCAAGGTCATATCTGTCAAGGACTTCAGATGACTCAATCAGAAGTTCATTACCCTTATATCTCATAAGGGCGTTTCCGGATGAATGCTCATCGTCGAGAGGAATATGCTCAATTGTATTCACGCCGAAATACATCAAATCAAGATAATAGCGCTCGTATTCATCAAGCGACCAGGCATCATAGGTATTCGGAGTCGTACGGTAACCGAGCTGGTGGCCTCTGATTGATTTATCGGGATGATATTCGCCCGAAATATCGCAGATAAGAGCGAGTGAGCCGTTTGCTTCTACGGCTTTTCTCAGAAATCTGCCGACAGCATAATAAAACGCGCGTACCGAAGCAGCCCGGAACAAATATCCGGTGCCGCTAATTACAATATTGTAATCATCTTTTGAAAGACTGCCGTCGGATACGAAAACAATATCCGCATCATCAGATTCTGTTATTTTCGCGATACCGTCAATGCGTTTATTGAGTTCAATGCAAAAATGCTCCGCCGCAAAAGCAGAGGACGGAGCAGTATTTCTGATTCTGATTTTTTTGAATTCAGCCATATAATCACTCATTTATGATAGAGTTTCTTGGTCTGATAAACGGGCTCACAGGTGATATTGATTCCGAGTTTACGGAATACATCGAGGTCAACCTGAGAGAGAATTACGGTCGAATGCGCTTCGCAGCCCTTGACTCTGTCTATCTGACTGAGCGCTTTATTTGCGACAGGGTTTGTATTTGCGCTCATAGAAAGAGCAATCAGTGTTTCATCAAGGTGCAGACGCGGATTGTGGTTTTTAAGAATATTGACTTTGAGACGCTGAATCGGCTCAATAATCGAGGGAGCAATCATCAGCAGATCGTCGGGCAGTTCGGCAAGTGCCTTAACCGCGTTGAGAACGGCGGCTGAAGAAGCTCCGAGAAGGTTGGAGGTTTTGCCGGTAACGATTCTGCCGTCGTGAAGCTCAATCGCAACTGCCGGCTGATTGTCTGTCTCTTCGCTTCTCCTCAGCGCGGCGGCTACGACGGTTCTGTCGTCAACGCTCAGTCCTGCCTGATGCATGAGAGAATCGATTTTATCAACCGCGCTCTGCTCACCTCTGCCCTGCTTCTTATCGCAGAGAGCAGCAAAATATCTGCGGATGATTTCCGCCTTCGACGCCTCTTTGCAGACCTCATCATCGCTGATGCAGTAGCCCGCCATATTGACGCCCATATCGGTTGGGGATTTATAAGGGGAAACGCCGTTGATTTTTTCAAAAATCGCGTTGAGAACGGGGAACGCCTCAACATCGCGGTTATAATTGACCGTGGTGATGCCGTATGCCTCAAGATGATAAGGGTCAATCATATTGACATCGTTGAGGTCGGCGGTAGCAGCTTCATAAGCTAGATTCACGGGATGCTTGAGAGGCAGATTCCATATCGGGAAGGTCTCAAATTTCGCGTAGCCGGCCTTGACTCCCCTTTTGTTCTCATGGTAAAGCTGGGAAAGACAGGTGGCAAGTTTGCCGCTCCCGGGACCCGGAGCCGTAACTGCGATAAGCGGTCTCTCTGTTTCGATATATTCGTTTTTGCCGAAACCGTCATCGCTGACTATGAGGGGAAGATTATAGGGATAACCGTCAATGGGATAGTGAATGAATACTTTTACACCCAGGGATTCGAGCTTTTTTCTGAAAGCAATAGCCGACTGCTGACCGTTATACTGAGTCAGAACAACACTGCCGACATAGAGGCCGGTAGCCCTGTAAGCGTCAATCAGGCGGAGTACATCGGTATCGTATGTGATGCCGAGATCACGGCGGATTTTATTGCTCTCAATATCACCGGCATTGATAACGATTACAATTTCAACCGCATCGCCGAGCTTTTTGAGCATCTGGAGCTTACTGTCGGGAGCGAAGCCAGGAAGTACGCGTGAGGCGTGCATATCGTCAAACAGCTTGCCGCCGAGCTCGAGATAAAGCTTGCCGCCGAATTCGCCGATTCTCTTGGAAATCATCTCAGACTGCTTCGTGATATAAGCAGCGTTGTCAAAACCGATTTTATTCATTCAGTACCCTCTCCCTGTGAAAAACTACTTTGAAATTATATAACATTAAGATTTTCATTTCAAGAGAAAAATCAAAAATATTGATAAAAAACACAATATATGGTATAATCGCCGGCGAAGGATGTGATTATATGCCAATCAATGTTCCGTCAAAACTGCTTAAAAGAACCGAAAAATATGCTTCTGAAATTGCCCGGTACAGCGAGAAACTGTCAATTATGTATAAGAAATGCTGCCTGAATACTCTTGAAACGGCGGCCGAGTTTCTCGACGACGGCTCCGTATTCGTGCTGACCGGCGATATTCCCGCGATGTGGCTTCGTGATTCGACTGCCGAGGTATCAAATTATATTCCGGCAGCGGCAGAGGATGAGGAGACAGCGGCTATTATCAGAGGGGTAATCAGAAAGCAGCGGGAATATATTAAAATAGACCCTTATGCAAACGCATTCAAAAAAGCTCCGGATTCTCACAGGGAATTTGAGGATTATCCTCTCAATCTTCCGATAGTCTGGGAGAGAAAATATGAGATAGACTCACTCTGCTATCCCATACGCCTCGCATACTTATATTATAAAGCCACAAAGGACAAAAGCATACTCGATGAGGATTTCATTGAAACGGCGAGAATCACTGTTGATTTATGGATAACCGAGCAGAATCATATCGAGAGATCTCCATACAGATTTACCAGAAACACAAAAAAAGAAAAAGACACGCTTACCAATAACGGTCTGGGGCGGGAAGTTTCATATACCGGCATGACATGGTCCGGATTCAGGCCGAGCGACGACTCCTGCAGATACGGTTATCTCGTTGCCTCAAATATGTTCGCGTATGTTGAACTGGGTCATCTTGATGAGATGCTCGGCATTATCGAAAGCGAGCCGGAGCTGAGCGAAAAAATAAGAAAGCTGAGAAGTGAAATCCATGACGGCATAAACAGATATGCAGTTGTTATGGCAGATAACGGCAAGCGGATATTCGCAAATGAAGTTGACGGCAACGGCAATTATTTCTGCTATGATGACGCGAATGTTCCATCTCTGCTCTCGGCACCTTATCTCGGATACTGCAGGGCAGACGATGAAATCTATAAGAATACCCGCGAATTCATTTTAAGCAAAAACAATCCGTATTATTATGAGGGGAAATATGCAAGGGGCGTCGGCAGCCCACACACGCCCGAAGGATATATCTGGCATATTGCACTCTCCATGCAGGGACTGACGAGCAATGACCCGGAAGAAATCAGAGAACTGCTGAAAATGCTTGAAACAACAGACGCAGGCACATATCTTATGCATGAGGGATTCAAGGCGGATAATCCGAAAAAATATACACGTCCCTGGTTCAGCTGGAGCTGTTCGCTGTTTGCGGAGCTCTGCGAAAAAGCCGTCGAAGAAGGAATTATTTAATTTTTGAAAAAAACACTTGCAAAACTTAAAATTATATGATAATATAATACGCGTTCCGTGTGAACGCGACACGCTGCTATGGCTCAGGTGGTAGAGCGCATCCTTGGTAAGGATGAGGTCGGCAGTTCGAGTCTGCCTAGCAGCTCCAGAAAAAAGCACTTGCTCAGCAAGTGCTTTTTTCAATATCAGAAACTTCTAAAACGGTGACTTACCATGAAGATTATCGCTAAAATATATAATGATTATGAATCAAAATTCGGTATACCGCGCCAGGCAGGTCTGGTAGATGGTGAAAACAGCCTGATAGTTTTTGAACCCGAATACCGGGTTCCCGAAGCCCTGCGCGGAATTGAGAATTCGAATTATCTATGGCTTATCTGGGAATTCAGCGAATTCAGGGATAAGGAGTGGTCGCCGACCGTCCGCCCTCCGAGACTCGGCGGAAACAGACGTCTCGGCGTGTTCGCCACCCGTTCTCCGCACAGGCCTAATCCGATAGGCCTGAGCGCTGTGAGACTCATCGGTACGGTTCAGACCGAAAAATGCGGAACGGCACTGAATGTCAGCGGCGCAGATCTGATGAACGGCACTCCGATTTATGATATTAAGCCGTATATCCCTTATGCCGATATCCGACCCGATGCGTTAAACACTATTTTCGGCGAAGACAGTGATAAACTCGGCGTAATTATTCCCGATGACTTTCAAAAAATAGTTCCGGCAGAAAAGCTTCCTACGCTCACGGCAATTCTCGCCGAAAATCCAACACCGCGATACATCGACGACCCCGGGCGCGAATACGGTCTCTCCTATGCAGGATTCAATGTCAGATTCATCGTTTCCGGCAATACGGTCACGGTAACCTCAATTGAAAAAGAGCAATAAATTAATCCGCCTGACCGGCGGATTTTCTCATATAAAAACCCGGAGCATCCGGCCTTGGGCAGCGGCAGGATGCTCCTCAGTAGGTCCGTCGGCAAAATTTGATATAGAAATATCGGGAGGTCGGACGCGCCTACTGAGTTAATATTAGCACAGAAAATGCTTTTTGTCAATCACACGCACAAGAATACACATCGGTCACACACCTCATACCGCTATGCAAACCTCCTGATAAAGCAGTATTGAAATGATATAAATTCAATGCTATAATATTGTATTATAAATTAAAGGTGATTCTATGAAACCTGCGATTATTCC
The DNA here is from genome assembly GCA_902792905.1 of Oscillospiraceae bacterium. Taxonomy (GTDB): domain Bacteria; phylum Bacillota; class Clostridia; order Oscillospirales; family Acutalibacteraceae; genus CAG-177. The sequence continues at coordinate 90,671 of CADBBH010000006.1, read as the reverse complement.
CGCTCCGCGTAAAATCATATATACCGGCGGGCACACAAACATAGCGTGTGCAGACGTCTCTGTTTCAATGGATAAGAGTATCCCGGCCGAAGGATACAGGATTACGATCTCCGACGGGAAAATACATATTATCTTTTCCGATGAATCGGGCAGATATTATGCAGAGAAAACGCTGCTGCAGATATCCGATACCTGCGGATGTGTCTGTGACAATCTCGATATTGAAGATTATCCCGAATTCGCGTACAGAGGGTTTTCGCTCGACTGTGTGCGCCACATTTTTGCGATTGAAGATATCAAGAAGATAATTGACACAGCCGCTTTGTTCAAGCTCAATGAATTTCACTGGCATCTGACCGACGATCAGGGCTGGAGGATTCAGATTGATTCGTTTCCGCAGCTGACCGAAACGGGAAGCATCAGGAAGGATTCAACATTCAGGAGCCTCGATGAGCACGGCGAATACGGCGGTTTCTACACAAAAGATGAAATCAGGGAAATAGTCTCATACTGCGCCGAAAGACATATCGAGGTTATACCGGAAATCGAGATGCCCGGCCACACTACTGCTATTCTTGCCTCATACCCCGGTCTCGGGTGCACCGGCGAAAAAGTTGATTTGCAGACCAAAGAAGGAATCTTCGATACGGTTCTCTGCCTCGGAAATCCTGAAATATACAATCTGATTTTTGCCGTAATTGATGAAATCTGCGAGCTGTTTCCGGGCAGATTCATACATATCGGCGGCGATGAAACTCCTCGTACGCAGTGGAAAAAATGTCCGAAATGCAAGGCGGAAATGCAGCGTCTCGGGCTGGTTAATTACGATAAGTTCCAGGGACAGTTCATAAAAAAGGTTGCCGGTTATATCAAAGCCAAGGGAAAAACCGCAATCACCTGGAATGAAAGTCTCAAGGGCAACATGCTGTCGAGCGATGAAGTTATGGTTCAGTTCTGGATGGGGAATAAAGAACTCACTGATGAATTCGGAAGAAAAGGCGGCAGAATAATTCAAAGCGATTTCTATCACTATTATTGCGATTATCCTTACGCGATGACTCCTGTGAGAAAAACATATAATTTCAATCCTTACTCCGCCTGCGGTGATAAAAAAGCGGTTTACGGTGTGGAGGCGGAGATGTGGACGGAATTCATAAACAATTTCGGACATCTATGCGAAATGTATTTTCCGAGAATGGCCGCCGTAGCGGAAAGAGGATGGTGCGGAAGCGACGTGCCCGGATATAAAAGCTTCGTAACGCGGCACGAAAAACTTCGCTCAACTGTTGAAAAATCGGGTGTCACCGTAATTCCCGTTGAAAAATGGTCCGTCAGTCCCCTTCTCAGGCTTCACGAAATCAGAAAATTCTTCAGCGGCGGAATCGATATCGGCACAATTGTAAATTCCGTAAACAACGGCAGAAGCGAGAAATAATTCTTGAAATAAGACCGTTTATTTGTTATTATAAATTATATTGATATGCGGGGTGAATTTGTGGGAAGATTGGGTGAAAGAGTAAAAGATATCGTGGGAATCGAGGGCAAATTCGGCGAATGGCTTGCTCCGAAAGCTCACTACACCAGTGCGAATATCACAATCGGCGGCGCAGGTTATCCGCTCGGCCAATTTCATCAGCAGTTCCTCGCCTATGTTGAGGGAATGAAGACCGGTATGGCCGGTAAAATCACACTTATAGCCGGTTTATGGGACGCTGTCAGCGACCCGGTGATGGGTGTGCTGACCGACAGAACCAAATCAAAACTCGGAAGGCACAGACCGTATCTGATTATTTCTGCTGTTCCGTTCGCAATTGCATACCTTACGAAATGGACTTCCTTTGGAATCTCCTCCAAGGGCAATCCGACTGTAACCTGGCTCTGGTATCTCTTCTCGGCAATATTCTACTGCACCTGCATGACGATGCTTTCAATCCCGCACGAAGCGATGCTTCCGACCGTCGCTCCCGGCTACTTTGAGAGGACTCAGTATAAAATAGTCGAATACGCGATGAACTCGGTGGGTCAGGTAACCTCATATGTTTTCACCGCGCTCGCTCTGAGCGGATTCAGCGTAAAAACAGCATTGATAGGCCTGCCGACGCCTTCACCGAATGACCGTCACAACTATATGATGGTCGGCCTGGTGCTGATGTTCTGGTTTGTCTGGTCACCGATTTACTGTTTCTTCAAGACTAAAGAACCCTCGTCCGTAAATCAGGTCAATCCTCCGCTCGATATAAAACATCTGCTCAATGAATACAGACTTGTATTTTCAAACAGAGCGTTCAGGCAGTATTTCATCATCGCGCTCTTCTTCTCAATGAGCAGATACTTCTGCAGCTACGCGGATCAGTATTTCATGGTCAGCGTTACAGATACTTACAATATATTTATTTCGATGAATATAATCGCGGGAATCGCGGAATTCTCGGGCTCGCCGATAAACTATCTAATTACGAGATACAAAGGTAAGACCGCCTGCGGCAAGGTTCTCGGTCCGCTTATGGTTGTCGGCATTGCGGTCAACGCTTTCCTTACCTATGATACTCCGAGGATTATAAAATATGTTGTGATCGTTCTTTCGGCAATCTGCTATAATATCGGCTTCTCCGGCCCCGGATTCGTCGCCGAGAATATACAGCCCGACATTACCGATGTAGACGAGCTGATAACCGGCAGACGCCGCGAGGGCGTAATCGCGACCTTCAAGACCCTCTTCAGCAAGACGGTCAGCAGTCTTATGGGCTTTGCGGTCGGTCAGTCGCTCGAGTGGTTCGGCTACGACCCGAACATAAAAGAACCCAAGCTTCAGTCAAAGAGAACAACATTCGGCCTCCGCCTGAATTATTCGATTATCCCCGCAATTCTGGCGCTCTTCTGCATAATCTCTATTTACAGATATAAAATGACAAAGCACGATCACGAGGAAATAAAGAGAATTATCAGAGAAAAGCACGAGACCGGCAAATGCGAAATCACCGACGAAGAGAAAAAGCGCATCGAGGAAATCGCCGGCTGGAAATGGCAGAATATGTGGATAGGCAAAGACGATGTTTACAGGGAGCTTTAGGGCGCAGAATAATAATCAAGAGGTAAAAATTTTGGCAATCGATAAGAACAGAATAAGAAATTTCTGCATAATAGCGCATATAGATCACGGCAAATCGACTCTTGCCGACCGTCTTCTCGAGAAAACGAATTCAGTCGCGCTCAGGGATATGACCGATCAGCTGCTTGACGATATGGATCTTGAAAAAGAGAGAGGAATTACCATCAAGGCACACGCGGTCACCCTGAATTACAAGGCGAATGACGGCGAAGAGTATCTGCTGAATTTAATAGACACTCCGGGCCACGTGGACTTCAATTACGAAGTTTCGCGTTCTCTCGCCGCGTGCGAGGGCGCAGTGCTGATAGTTGATGCCACTCAGGGCGTAGAGGCACAGACGCTCGCCAACACCTATCTCGCACTCGATCACGATCTTGAAATCGTGCCCGTCATCAATAAAATCGACCTTCCCTCCGCAGATCCCGAAAGAGTATCAAAAGAGGTGGAGGATGTTATAGGTCTCGATTGCTCCGAGGCCGCGAGAATCTCGGCAAAAACGGGCGAAAACGTGGAGGAAGTACTCGAGCAGATAGTAAAATTCATACCTGCTCCGAAGGCGGACGACTCTCTCCCCTGCCGCGCTCTGATTTTTGACTCTGTCTATGACAGCTACAAGGGAGTCATAGTCTATGTCAGAGTTAAAGAAGGTAAAATCAAACCCGGCGATACAATGCGTCTGATGGCAACGGGCGCCGAATTTACGGTTGTCGAAACAGGTTATATGAGAGCGAGAATGCCCGAACCGAGGAGCGAGCTGACAGCGGGCGAAGTCGGCTATATCACCGCTAGCATAAAGACCGTCGGCGACGCGAGAGTCGGCGACACGGTCACTACTGCGGGAAGACCGGCCTCCGAGCCCCTGCCCGGTTACAGAAAAGTAAACCCGATGGTATTCTGCGGAATCTATCCCGCGGACGGCGCCGACTATGAGAATCTCAGGGAAGCGCTCGAAAAGCTGCAGCTCAATGACGCGTCGCTGAGCTTTGAGCCGGAAACATCCGGAGCTCTCGGTTTCGGATTCAGATGCGGATTTCTGGGGCTTCTTCATCTTGAAATAATTCAGGAACGTCTTGAGAGAGAATATGATCTTGACCTTGTTACGACCGTTCCGAGCGTAGTTTATAAAATCAATCTTACTGACGGGACTCAGATTGAAATCGACAATCCGACCCATTATCCCGACCCCGCTAATATTGCCTCCTGCGAGGAGCCCTTTACCGACGCTCACATCTATTCCCCCGCCGAATACGTCGGAACAATAATGGACCTTTGCCAGGAGAGGCGCGGAGTATTCAAAAATATGGATTATATCACTCCTGACAGAGTGGATATTCACTATGAACTGCCGCTTAACGAAATTATTTACGATTTCTTTGATTCTCTGAAATCAAGAACCAGGGGCTACGCTTCATTTGACTACGAAATCAGTGATTACCGAGCCAGTAAGCTTGTGAAACTCGATGTCCTTCTCAACGGCGAAATCATCGACGCTCTCTCTTTCATCATCCATTCGGATAAGGCCTATTCAAAAGCCAGAAAGATTGCCGAAAAGCTCAAGGACAATATCCCGAGGCAAATGTTTGAAATACCGATTCAGATTGCAATCGGCGGCAAGATAATAGCGAGAGAAACAGTCAAGGCAATGCGCAAGGATGTTCTCGCTAAATGCTACGGCGGCGATATCACCAGAAAGAAAAAGCTTCTCGAAAAGCAGAAGGAAGGCAAAAAGAGAATGCGTCATTTCGGCACTGTCGAGGTGCCGCAGGAAGCGTTCATGGCGGTGCTCAAGCTTGATGATGACGGCTGATAAAAAAACTGTCGGATTATATGTTCATATACCTTTTTGCAGGAGTAAATGTCCTTATTGTGATTTTTACTCCTTTTTTCCGCGTCCGGAAACAGTCGACAGATATATTGAAAAAATCTGCTCCGATATAAAGGATTCTCCATACAGATTTGATACGGTTTATATCGGCGGCGGCACGCCGTCATTTATCGGTGAGGAGAGGATTGCACGAATTGTAAGCAGTGCCGACATTGCGGAAAATGACGAAATTACGGTTGAATGCAATCCGTCGGACACCGGAAATCCCGATAAGGAATTCGATTTTTCCGTTCTTAAAAGCGCCGGAGTGAACCGTATTTCGATGGGCCTTCAGAGCGCCGTAGATTCCGAAAGAAAAGCGCTCGGGAGAAGAGCCGGAAAAGACGAGGTATCGAGGGCGCTCGAGCGAAGCGTGAAATCGGGAATTGATAACATTTCACTTGACCTTATGCTCGGAATACCGGGTCAGACGGAGAAAAGTCTGAGAGAGTCGCTGGATTTCTGCATTTCATCCGGTGCAAAGCACATCAGCGCCTATATTCTCAAAATCGAAGACGGGACATTTTTCGGTAAAAACAGAGAGAAGATTATTCTTCCCGACGATGATGAAACAGCAGATTTATATCTCGCCGCATCGGAAGCTCTTAAAAGTGCCGGATTCGCTCACTATGAGATTTCAAATTTCGCCCTGCCCGGATATGAGAGCAGACACAATCTGAAATACTGGCGCTCAGAGGAATACCTCGGGCTCGGCCCCGCAGCCCACTCTTTCATCGGCGGCAGAAGGTTTTACTTTGAAAGAGATATTGAAAAATATATTACAGGCGCCGGTCCGGTAGATGACGGCGAAGGCGGAGGCGAGCGGGAATACATTATGCTCGCTCTGAGATTATCGGAAGGAATTGCTTTTGAAAAATACTCCGAAAAATACGGTAAAGAGCTTTCGGGCGACTTCAAAAACAGGTGCGGATTCTATGCCTCTTACGGCTTCGGAATCCTGACTTCGGGCTGCTTCTCACTGACTGAAAAGGGGTTTTTAATTTCAAATTCCATCATCTCGGATTTAGTGGATTATTTGTAACCGACCACAATATATTGTGTTTTTATGCTCAGCTTGGTTATTTTTTGTTAAAAATTTATTAAAATTTAACATATATTTGTTGCAATTCACAATTATAATGAAAATAAGATTTTTTACTTGAATTTTTTATATATGAATATTATAATTTAGATATAAATTTTCTATTTTTCCGGGGTGATTGAATTGCAGCTTCTTGAGGACAGAATCCGCGAACAAGGCGAGGTAATCGGCAGCGATATAGTCAAAGTGGATATGTTCCTCAATCACCAAATAGATGTCGGTCTCCTCTGCGAAATCGGCAAGGAGTTCAGAAGACTTTTTCCGAGCGAAAAGATAAATAAAATACTTACTATAGAAGCTTCGGGCATTGGAATTGCGTGTATAGCCGCGCAGTATTTCGGCGTGCCTGTTGTTTTTGCGAAAAAAGGAATTCACCGTAATGTCGGCAACGATATTTATACCGGTGAGGTCTTTTCATTTACAAAGAATCAGACCACTCAGATAGGCGTTTCGAAGAAATACATAACTGCCGAAGACAGAGTGCTTATTATCGATGATTTCCTCGCTAACGGAGCCGCCGTCAAGGGGCTTATCGGTATCTGCGAGCAGGCCGGCGCCACGGTCGAAGGAATCGGGATATGCATTGAGAAGGGCTTTCAGCCCGGAGGCAAAGAACTCAGGGAAATGGGCTATCACCTCGAATCACTAGCGATTATCAAATCCATTGATGATGGTATAATCACCTTTGGCTGATAATATATGTAAGCAATAATTTTACGGAGGTAATTTTATGAAAAAGATTCTCGCAATCATCCTTTCACTTATGCTCGTAATCGGCCTTGCAGCCTGCGGCGCAAAAACCGATAACGGCGACACCACTGCCGCTCCCGACAACAGCGAGAGCAAACCCGCAGACGCAACCGGAATTGATTATTCAGAAATGAAAATCGGTCTCATCTGCCTTCACGATGAAAACTCCACCTATGACAACAACTTCATCATTGCGATGAATGAAGTCAAAGAGGAACTCGGCCTCTCCGACGATCAGGTTCTCATCAAGACCAATATCGGTGAAGACGACAGCTGCCTTACCACCGCAGAAGAACTCGTTGACGAAGGTTGCAACATTATCTTTGCAGACTCGTTCGGCCATGAGACATATATTATGCAGGCTGCTCAGGATAACCCCGACGTTCAGTTCTGCCATGCAACCGGCACTCACGCCCACACCGCAAATATCCCCAATTTCCACAATGCTTTTGCTTCCATCTATGAAGGCCGCTTCCTTGCAGGCGTTGCCGCAGGTATGAAGGTCAAGGAAATGATTGACAGCGGCAAGATTACAACTGACCAGGCCAAGATCGGTTATGTCGGTGCGTTCCCCTATGCCGAAGTTAAATCCGGCTACACTTCCTTCTTCCTCGGTGTTCGCTACATCGTTCCCGAAGCAACAATGGAAGTTACCTTCACCAATTCCTGGTTTGATATCGCTCTCGAAAGAGAAGCGGCACTCAAGCTTATAAACGACGGATGCGTTCTTATCAGCCAGCACGCCGATTCCGAAGGCGCTCCCAAAGCCTGCGAAGAGAAGGCTATCCCCAACGTTGCATACAACATCAACACCGCTTCCATCGGCCCGAACACCGCACTTGTTTCATCAAGAATCAACTGGGCTCCCTATTATAAGCTCGCTATCGAAGCAACTGCTCAGGGCAAGAGCTTTGACGCTGACTGGACCGGCACTATCGCTACCGGCTCCGTTGAACTTCTCGAAGTAAATGAGAAGGTTGCCGCAGAAGGCACCGACGCTAAACTTGCAGAAGTCAAAGCCGCTCTTGAAGCCGGCACTCTCAAGGTTTATGATACAAAGACCTTCACCCTTGACGGCAAGACTCTTGATACATATCTTGCGGACGTCGATGATGACGGCACCTTCACCGGCGAGACCGAAGCTATTTCCGACGGCTACTTCCATGAGAGCGAATACCGTTCCGCTCCCTACTTCGACATCGAAATAGACGGCATCACCACGCTTCGCCCATATTCCTTTTATTCAAGAATTTCATTTCTGTTGAAAAGAGGGCATAATGTGCTCTGTTTTAAGCAAAAATGACGGAGGTATATCATGGGCGCTCCCGCAATTGAACTGAAAAATATCTGTAAAACTTTCGGAAGCATCACCGCGAATAAGAATGTATCCCTGACCGTAAACAACGGCGAGATTCTTTCGCTCCTCGGAGAAAACGGCAGCGGTAAAACGACGCTGATGAATATGATTTCGGGAATATATTTCCCCGACGCAGGTCATATTTTCATTGACGGAAAAGAGGTTGTCATCCGCTCTCCGAAAGACGCTTTCGACCATAAAATCGGTATGATTCATCAGCATTTCAAGCTGGTGGATATATTCTCCGCCGCCGAGAATATCGTGCTCGGTCTTAAAGAAAAGGGCAAATTCGATATAAAGGATATCGAGAAAAAAGTTGCTGATATAAGCGCAAAATACGGCTTTGATATCGATCCTTCCAAAAAAATATATGAGATGTCTGTTTCCGAAAAACAGACTGTTGAAATAATAAAGGTTCTCTACAGGGGCGCAAATATTCTTATACTTGATGAGCCGACGGCCGTTCTTACCCCGCAGGAAACAGAGAAACTTTTCGCCGTTCTCAAAAAGATGAAGGAAGACGGCAAAGCGATTGTTATAATCACTCATAAGCTTCATGAGGTACTGGCAATTTCCGATAAGGTTTCCGTTCTGAGAAAAGGCGAATATATCGGTACCGTCATGACCTCTGAGACCGATGAATCGCAACTTACCGAAATGATGGTCGGCAAAAAAATCTCTCTGAATATCAACAGAGAGGAGCCCGAAGGCGCGCAGGACAGGCTCGAGGTCAAGGGAATTGATTATGAGAGTATTGACGGTGTTAAAATTCTTGATGATGTTTCATTCACCGCGAGAAGCGGCGAGATTCTCGGCATAGCCGGTATTTCCGGCAGCGGTCAGAAGGAACTGCTCGAATCAATAGCAGGCCTTCGGAAACTCGACGGCGGCGAAATAATCTATCACAATCCCAAGACCGGAACGAGCGACAATCTCAGGGACAGAACTCCGACACAGATTAAGGAACTCGGCGTTCGTCTCTCTTTCGTGCCCGAAGACAGACTCGGCATGGGTCTGGTCGGAAATATGGACATTATAGACAACATGATGCTCCGCTCATATAAGAAAGGCAAAACCGCTTTTGTTGAACGTAAACAGCCGAGAGATCTCGCGGAGAAAATCATAAGCGACCTCGAGGTTGTCACTCCGAGCGCCAACACTCCTGTAAGACGGCTCTCGGGCGGGAATATACAGAAGGTGCTTGTCGGCAGGGAAATCGCCGCGGCGCCGACCGTTCTGATGGTCGCCTACCCGGTCAGAGGTCTCGACATCAATTCATCCTATCTTATCTATAAACTTCTCAACGAACAGAAGGCAAACGGCGTTTCGGTTATTTTCGTCGGCGAGGACCTTGACGTGCTTGTTGAACTCTGTGACAGAATAGTTGTTCTCAGCTCCGGCAGAGTCACCGGAATAGTCGATGCGAGAAACACCACCAAAGAGGAAATAGGTCTGCTTATGACCGGAACGAAGGGAGGCTCCTCAGATGAATGAAAAAGAAAAGAAGACGAGAGAGCCGCTCTTTCACATAGCCAAACGCCCCGCAATTGAATGGTGGAAGGCGTGGCTCATCAGAGGCGGCGCGATTATCGCTTCGCTCATCGTCTGCGCATTCATTATAGTTATTCTTACCAAACAGAATCCGCTTGAAGTATATGCCGCAATGGTGAAGGGTAGCTTCGGTACGCCGCGCAAATTCTGGGCTATGCTTCAGAATCTCGCTATACTGCTCTGCATATCCCTTGCTGTTACGCCCGCGTTCAAAATGAAATTCTGGAATCTCGGTGCGGAGGGCCAGGTACTTTTCGGCGGACTTTGCAGCATGGTTCTGATGTTTACGGTCGGTGACAAAATACCGAACTGGATGTTGATTGCATCGATGCTTGCCGCCTCTGTTCTCGGCGGAATACTCTGGGGGCTTTTCCCCGCTGTGCTCAAAGCGAAATGGGGCACAAACGAGAGTCTTTTCACTCTGATGATGAACTATATAGCGATTCAGCTTGTCGCCTTCGCAATTATGGTATGGGTTCCGAGCGGATCAAGCGTTATGGGCCTTGTTAATTCTACCACAAAGGCCGGCTGGCTGCCTGATCTTTTCGGTCAGAAATATCTCATAAACATCCTGATTGTCGCAGTCCTTACCGTTGTTATGTTCATCTACCTCAAATACAGCAAGCACGGCTATGAAATAAGTGTAGTCGGCGAAAGCGAAAACACGGCGAGATATATCGGAATCAATGTTAAAAAAGTCATTGTACGCACGATGATACTTTCGGGCGCGCTCTGCGGTCTTGCGGGATTCCTGCTCGTTTCCGGCACCAACCACACCATTTCCAAAGAGCTTGCGGGAGGCAACGGATTCACGGCAATTATGGTATCCTGGCTCGCAAAATTCAACCCACTGATTATGGTCCTGACCTCCTTCCTGATTGCCTTCCTTCAGAAGGGAGCAGGTGAAATAGCTACCAATTTCAAGCTCAACACAAGCATAGCCGATATACTCACCGGCATAATCATATTCTTCATAATCGGCTGTGAGTTCTTTATCAATTACCAGATAAAATCCACAAAATCAAAGGAGGGGAAATAATGCTTTCGACCATTGCTTCTTTTATCAATGCCGCAATCATTCAGGGCATTCCCCTTCTCTTCGGCTCGACCGGTGAAATCATCACCGAAAAATCCGGTAATCTCAACCTCGGCATACCGGGAATAATGTATGTCGGCGGAATTTCGGGAATTATAGGCGGATACATCTACGAGCACAGCGTCGAAAAAACCGTCCCGATTATCTGCATACTTGTTTCACTCTGCGCTTCACTCATCGGCTCCGCGCTGATGTCGCTGATTTACGCGTTTCTTACACAGACACTTAAAGCAAATCAGAATGTAACCGGCCTTGCTCTTACCACATTCGGCGTGGGCGTAGGCAATTTCTTCGGCGGCTCACTCCTCAAATTTTTCAATGAGAGCGGCTCGATTTCATTGCTCGACACAGGTCTTGCATATAAGAAAGCTCTGCCTTTCGCTTCAAAGCTCGGGCTTTTCGGCAACACTTTTCTCTCATTCGGATTTCTCGCATATACGGCGATAATCATCGCGATAGTATCGTCAATAATACTCAATAAGACGAGAGTCGGCCTGAATCTCAGAGCAATAGGCGAAAATCCCGCAACGGCGGACGCTGCCGGCATTAACGTTAACAGATACAAGTACCTTTCGACTCTTATCGGCGGAATGATTGCGGGACTTGGCGGACTGTATTTCGTTATGGACTATACTGCAGGTGCATGGACCAACAACGGCTTCGGTGACAGAGGCTGGCTCGCGATTGCGATAGTCATTTTCGCTCTCTGGAAACCGAAATCGGCAATTCTTTCCTCATTCATTTTCGGCGGGCTCTATATTATCTGCGTTTATATCCCCGGACTTTCATCAAGCTCCAAAGAGATTATAAAGATGCTCCCCTATCTTGTAACTATTATAGTGCTTGTGGTTATCAGCGCGAGAAAGAAAAAAGAGCACCAGCCCCCTCAGAGCCTCGGTCTCACTTATTTCAGAGAAGAAAGATAAAGCTAAGGCACGGAATACTCCGTGCCTTTTTTAATTACTTTTTACTTTTTCTTGTCTTTTTGCCACTTCTTTTGTTGAAATCTTCGCTGATTTCTTCAGACCACTCTCTGCCGACGCTGCCCATAGTCCTCATGCAGCAGACGGCTTTTGAGATAGAGCTGTGAACATTCGAGACGCCGGGAGAATCGTTCACATAATCGACACTCTTATCGGCGTCAATGCCGTAATTCCTCGCGGTTTCCACAGCATCAATATTCGCTCCGATGAAGAGGAACTCCCAGCCCGTTTTCTTCTTCTGCTCAATCATTTTTCTGACCTTATCGGCGGAATACTCCCTGCTGGCATTCTCCATACCGTCGGTTGTGATGATGAACATCGTATGCTCGGGAATATCCTCGGGGCGCGAATACTTATGAATCTTCTCAATATGGGTAATTGATTTGCCGATAGCGTCAACAAGGGCGGTACAACCGCGAACGAAATATTCCTTTTCCGTAATTTCTTTCGCTTCGCGTGCATCGACTCTGTCGTGAATTATCTCGTACTGATCATCAAAAAGAACAGTGGTGATAAGGCACTTGCCGTCGAGCTCCTTCTGCTTTTTCAGCGTTGAATTGAATCCGCCGATGGTATCGGATTCGAGGCCGCCCATCGAGCCGCTTCTGTCAAGAATGAATACTACTTCCGTGATGTTGTTTTTCATAACTTTGTCCTCCAAAACATAAATGTGATTGTAAGTTTTCATCGGCTTACAATCACATTATACTTATTGCGGAAGAAAAGTGGTCGCTTTGAAAGCGACAATTAAAGACACTTCTGATCAAATGAGAAAAGAACCTCGTTGATTTCAAATATATTATAGTTCCTGGTATCGAAGAAATAGCGGAGGATTACGTCAAAAAGAATTGAATTGGAGAGCGTATAGCCCGCTTTTGAAAGAAGCTCCCCTGCCGTATTGAGATCAAGTTCCAGAGCTATAGCGAAAGCTATGGCGGTTTCCTTGCTTGGCCTGTAATCCTTATTGCATCTTATCTTTGAGAAAAGCTTACGGTCGACATTGGCGCGGAAGTAGCATTCCGAATCCTTCAACCCTTTTTCATCAATTAGACGCAGGAGCATTTCGCTGAAAGATTCATCGACGGTAAAAGTCGGCATCGCGGCACAGGGAAGCGGTACGGATTCTTCGGATAAATCATCGCCGGGAAGAAAGTCATCAATAGAATCTTCCTCTTTGCCGTAATCTCTGCTTTCTTTTCTGCTGAAAAGTCCCCGCTTTTGTTTCTTATGCGGTTTTGCCGTTTTTTTGGCCGGTGCTTCTCTGCCTGCCGTACCAATGGGTTCGTTTGCAGCGCAGGAATAAACTCTTCTCGGTATTTCAACATAAAAAGCGTCTATGAATCCCTGAACTTCACGGAATCTTTCATCGCCGATAAAAAGAGAATTTCTGTCGAATACAACCAAAATTATCTCCATATCGTGATTCCTGAGAAAAGACCTTATCTCATCAACCGCGATTTTGAATGCCTCTTTTTTCGGATAACCGTAAACTCCGGCTGAAATCAGCGGAAAAGCAATGCTCTCAAGCCCGTTTTTATCGGCAATCTCAAGACAGCGGCGGTAGCATGAACGAAGTTTTGCTTCCTCGCCGTTGCCACCTCCGTGCCACACCGGGCCGACTGTATGAATAACGAATTTGGCAGGCAGTTTATAGCCATTTGTCAGTTTTGCGTCGCCCGTCTCACAGCCGCCGAGAGTCCTGCATTCTTCGAGAAGTTCCGGACCTGCAGCGGCGTGAATCGCGCCGTCAACTCCGCCGCCTCCGAGCAGGGAATTATTTGCGGCGTTCACTATGGCATCCACTATGATTCTTGTAATATCATTTCGTTCTATTCTGAAAGGCATATAATCACTCCTGCCGATATAATAACACGGTTTTATGAAAATTTCAAATTTATTATTGCTTTACGGCATATTAAAAATAACTTGTATATTATAATATAAAGTGGTATAATTTCATAATAAATTCACGAAGAAAGGAGTCTTCGTTTTGAGTAAAAAACGGCGTATAGTCAGCGCCTGTATATTTGCCCTGATAATCGCCGGGCTGATAACCGGAATCATACTGACCGGCGGCGGGCGGAATGACGAGGAGCCAATCAAGGAAGTGATGCGGGATGCCGTGCTTCATGAGAGCGGAAAGATTAATCTTTTTGGCTTGATTGAGGTAAATCCCGGACTTGTTTCCGCGCTGGCGGTATCCTGTACGCTCATTCTTTTTGCCGTTATTGTCAGGATATTTGTTATTCCCAGATTCACGATAAAGCCGGGAAGATTCCAATATCTGCTCGAAAAAGCAGTCAGCCTATTCTCTTCTCTCGCGAAGGAAAACAGCGGCCACAGACCGGTCTTTATCGGCGGCTATATATTTGCCGCAGGGCTGTACATATTCACGAGCACGATATTTGAACTGTTCGGTATCCAGGCGATAACCGTATCCGGCAGGCCGATTGCGCTTCCCGCACCTCTGTCAGATATTAACGGAGCGATTGCAATGGGCGTTTTCTCCTACGGAGTGATTCTGCTCGGCGGCCTGTTTATAAACGGTCCGAAGGGCGCATTCAAGGCGCTGAAAGATTTTTCGCTCCCGATTTCAATGAGCTTCCGTTTATTCGGAGCGCTGCTCTCGGGCGCGCTGGTGACAGAGCTTGTTTATTATTTCACTCTGACAAGCATAGTCATTCCCGTAGTGGTCGGAGTGATGTTCACCCTGCTTCACGCGCTGATTCAGGCATATGTTCTGACGATGCTCGTATCCATATTCTACGGCGAATCCACAGAACCGCCGCACATCAAAGAAAAGAAAACAAAATCCGAAAAGAGGTCAGCTAAACATGAAAAAGTATCTTAAAGCAATATTTGCCGTTCTTACGGTAATGCTTATAATCACCGCGGTTTCACTCCCCGCTTTCGCAGCCGGAGAAGCCGCACAGACAGCCGTTCAGCAGGAAGAAACTGTCGAAGACGCAGCCGCTGAAACCACTAATACCAAAGCGGTAGCCGCGGCCGTTCTTATAGCGGTAGCCGCGGCAACCGGCGCAATAGCAATGGCAATCGCAATCAAGAGCGGTTCCGACAACATTTCACGCCAGCCCGAAGCGGCCGGAAATATCAGAACCAACGTAATGCTCGGTCTCGTCTTCATAGAAACCGCAATTATTTACGGTCTTATCGTAGCAATTCTGATTATATTCGTCCTTTAATTACAGGGAGATAATAAAATGCCGTTAAACATTGATATTCAGCAGATACTGCTGCACATGCTGAATTTTGCGATTCTGTTTGCCGCATTGTATTTTCTTCTATACAAGCCCGTACGCAGATTCATGGACAACAGAAACAAATACTATGACGAGCTTGAGGAAAAGACAAATACCACGCTGAGCGAAGCGGAAAAGACAAAACATGAATATGAGGAAAAGCTGACTGCGCTTAAGGCTGAGGAAAAGAGAATAAAAGCCGAAGCTGTCAATGAGGCGCAGATCAAAGCAGAAAAAATCGTATCCGACGCACAGACAAAAGCGGCGGATATAATTGCAAAATCAAAGCAGAGAGCAGCCAAAGAAAAGGATTCCATGATAAAATCCGCAAATAAAGAAATAAGACACATCGCCGAAGAAGCAGCGCAGAAGCTGGTTATCGACGGTGAGGATGCCTATGAGACCTTCCTGAACGCTTTCGGAAACGGGGAGAACTGATATGGCTCGTAATAAGACCGCGTTTCTCTATTCCTCAAAAGAGCCGACAAAAGAACAGTTTGAAAGAATAAAAGAAACGATAGCAAAAAGATATAAAATCAAGGAACTGAAATTTGTTTTTGACGAAAACATCAAAAACGGATTCAAGCTTGAGGTTGACAACAAACTCTTTGACTGGACTGTTGAAGGGCGTCTTCATCAGCTGACTTCAAAGCTCGATTTGCTTGATTCTTCAAAGAAATCAGTTATGCCGCTTATGCGCAAAGTGGTTGATGATTTCAAGCTTCACGCTGTCAGTGAGGAAATCGGCACAGTAGATTCCATCAGAGACGGAATTGCTTTCATCACAGGTCTCAAAAGCGCGGAATACGATGAAATACTGGTATTCGATTCGGGCGTCAAGGGACTTGTTCAGGATCTCAGGGAAGATAAAATCGGATGTATTCTCTTTGACCGCGACGAATTCGTTTCAGCCGGAGACAAAGCAGTAAGAACCGGCTTTATAGCCGGCATGCCCGTTGGTGAAAACTTTATCGGCAGGGTCATAGATTCGCTCGGAAACCCCGTTGACGGTCTCGGAGAAATTGAACCTGAGCAGTATCTTCCGATAGAAAAGCGTGCGCCGGGAATAATTGACAGGCAGCCTGTCAACACGCCGCTCGAGACAGGAATACTTGCAATTGACTCAATGTTCCCGATAGGCAGAGGTCAGAGAGAACTCATTATCGGCGACAGGCAGACAGGTAAGACGGCAATCGCACTCGACACGATTATCAATCAGAAAGGCAAAGATGTGATATGCATCTATGTCTCAATCTGCCAGAAGGCGAGCACCGTCGCTTCCCTTGTAAATAAACTTAAAGCATTTGGAGCTATGGACTATACAATAGTCATCAACTGCCCGGCCAGCGACGCGGCTCCGCTCGAATTCATAGCGCCATATGCGGGCTGCACGCTCGGCGAATACTTTATGTCGCAGGGCAAGGACGTGCTGATAGTCTATGATGATTTGTCAAAGCATGCTGTCGCGTACAGAACGATTTCTCTTCTTCTCGGCAGAACGCCGGGCAGAGAAGCGTTCCCCGGAGATATATTCTATATTCATTCGCGTCTGCTCGAGCGCTCGGCTCATCTCAGCGATGAACTCGGCGGCGGCAGTATGACCGCTCTTCCGATAGTCGAAACCCAGGCAGGCGACGTATCAGCATATATTCCGACCAACGTCATTTCGATTACGGACGGGCAGATATTCCTTGAGAGCAGCCTGTTTTTCAGCGGTCAGAGGCCTGCGGTAAATGTAGGTATATCTGTTTCGCGTATCGGCGGAGACGCGCAGACAAAAGCGATGAAAAAGGCATCGGGCACGCTCAAGCTCGACCTTGCACAATACAGAGAAATGGCTGCATTCACGCAGTTTTCCGGTGACCTTGACGACGCCTCCAAGGAAAAGCTTGAATACGGCAAAAGACTTATGCATATACTCAGGCAGAAACAGTTCAGTCCCATACCGAGACACAGGCAGGTAATCATACTCACAACCGCGCTCGGAGGTAGATTAAAAAATACAGCCGATAAGGATATTGACACTTATCTTGAAGCTGTATGCTGCGCGGTTGAAGAAGAAGCGGAGAATATTTGCAGCAGCATTGACGAAGTTGGTGCGTATTCACCGGAAATCAAGGAAGAAATACTTAGAATAGCGGATAAAACGGAGATCTGAGAATGCCCGGCGTAAAAGAAATCAAAAACAGAATAAAAAGCATTGCCGATACGCAGAAAATAACAAACGCAATGTATCTTGTCGCAAGCGCCAAGCTCACATCGGCCAAGGCTGATTTCGCCACTTTTTCGCCATATTCGGATGAGGTTCACCGCCTTATAAGAGAGGCGCTTTCGGATATAGATTCCGAAGATTGTATTTATCTGCAAAAGCCGGAGGATGCACCGGACGCATATCTGATTATCGGCTCGGATAAAGGACTCGCCGGCGATTATAACAAACAGATAATAAGAGAAACTGAAAAAATATATAAAGAGAATCCTCAGGCTGAATTATTCGTTATCGGCGAAAGAATAAAGTCCGGGCTGAAAAAAGCCGGAGTTGATATCAGAGCAGATTTTGATTTTTCACTTAAAAAGCCTGATGACGGGAGCGCAGAGTTCCTGAAAAACTATTTTGATACATTATTCATCGAAGGAAAAATCTCATCACTGGCAGTGATTTATTCGGGTTTCGGCGGAGGACAGGCTTATAAAGTATCCCGAAAACAAATACTGCCGATTAAACTGATAAGAGAAAGCGAAGCATCAAACACCGGATGTGAATTTCTGCCGGACAGGCAGAGTATCGCAGGCACGCTGATTCCGATTTATCTCAAGGCAGTATTTAGAGGGATTATCCTGCATTCATTCTGCAGCGAGCAGAATGCACGTATGCTCGCGATGAAAAACGCAAATGACAACGCGAAGGATCTTCTGAATTCGCTCACACTCGAATACAACCACACAAGGCAAAATGCCATCACCCGCGAAATTACCGAAATTTCAGGTGAAAGGAAGCAATCATGACAGGTAAAACCATTCAGGTCAACGGCTCGGTCGTTGATGTTCTGTTCTCCGACGGAGAGCTGCCGAGAATCAACGAGGCACTCACGGTTAACGCCGGCGGAGAAACTAAAATTATGGAAGTCGCCGCCCACATAGGCAAAGGCAGAGTCAGATGCGTAATGCTGTCCGAGAGTCAAGGCCTCGCGAGAAATCTCGAGGTCACAGCCACAGGCGGATGCATAACCGTGCCCGTAGGTCAGAAGACACTCGGCAGGCTTTTTGACGTTTTCGGCAAGACCATCGACGGCTCCGGACAGATTGAAGGCACCGAGAGGATGCCCATTCACAGAAAGCCGCCCGAATTTGTTCAGCTTAATCCGACTATTGAAATCCTTGAAACAGGCATCAAGGCGGTCGATTTGCTTGAGCCCTATCAGAAGGGCGGAAAAATCGGTCTCTTCGGAGGTGCGGGAGTCGGAAAAACCGTACTGATCCAGGAACTTATCCACAACATTGCCACGAATCACGGCGGTTACTCCGTTTTCGCAGGAGTCGGCGAGCGCTCGAGAGAGGGCAACGACCTATGGCGTGAAATGAAGGAGAGCGGAGTTCTCGAAAAAACCGCGCTTGTTTTCGGTCAGATGAATGAGGCTCCTGGAGTCAGAATGAGAGTTGCTCTCACGGGACTCACGATGGCGGAATATTTCAGGGATAAAGAAAACAGTGACGTTCTCCTTTTCATAGACAATATCTTCAGATTCGTTCAGGCGGGCAGCGAAGTATCCACATTACTCGGAAGAATGCCGTCTGCAGTCGGCTATCAGCCCACGCTCGCAGAGGAGATGGGAGACCTGCAGGAAAGAATCACTTCCACGGAAAACGGTTCCATCACCTCGGTTCAGGCAATCTATGTGCCCGCGGATGACCTTACGGACCCCGCACCGGCAACGACATTTGCCCACCTTGACGCCACAACCGTACTGAGCAGAAAAATAGCCGAAGAGGGCATATATCCGGCAATAGACCCGCTTGCCTCAACTTCTAATATACTCTCGGCAGAAACTGTCGGCGAGGAGCATTACAGAGTCGCCAGAGGCGTGCAGGAGGTTATCCAGAAATATCTGGAGCTCAAAGATATTATCGCAATTCTCGGTATGGAGGAACTCAGCGATGAGGACAGGCTGACCGTATCAAGGGCAAGAAAGGTCCAGAGATTTCTCTCTCAGCCGATGTTTGTTGCCGAAAAATTTACCGGACTTGAAGGAAAATATGTTCCTATCAATGAAACAATAAGCGGTTTTGCGGCAATTATCGACGGAAAATGCGACGATATGCCCGAGGAGGCATTGTATAATGTCGGAACGCTTGCGGAAGCTCAGAGCAAAGCTGAGATGCTTATTAAGGGTGAATTGCAATGAGCGGTTTCATTCTGAAGATAATTTCACCCGATAAGACATTATTTGACGGCGAATGCGATTCGCTCGTATTCAACGCTTCCGACGGGAAATACGGGATAATGCGCGGTCACTCGCCGGTAACCGCAGTGGTCACGGCGGGAAAAATTAAAATCCTCTCCGAAGGAAAGGAGATCATTCTTGAAACCGGCAGCGGAATACTGCATTTTGAAAATAACAGCGCACTTATAGTTACAGAATAAAAAAGACCTGCTCCGGCAGGTCTTTTTTAATTACATTTTATCGGGAACCGTAATTTTGAACATATTGAGGATATTCGCGAGAACTGTCTTTACGCAAAGGCAGAGCGAGAGTCTGGCGTTTCTGAGCGCCTCGTCATCGCAGTTTACCCTGCACGCATTATAGAATTTATGGAAGAGCGTCGCGAGTTCCACGGCGTATTTGGTTATTCTTGCGGGGTCATAATTCTTTGCTGCGATAATCACCTGATCGGTAAATGAAGCGAGATGCTTTATAAGATCCTTTTCCTCTTCCTCTTTAAGAAGCATAAGCTCGGGAAGATTGCACTTTCTGTATGCCTTCCCCTCCTCCTCGAGTTTTCTGAAGATGGAGCAGATTCTCGCGTGGGCATACTGGCAGTAATAGACCGGGTTTTCGCTGTTCTGTGAAATAGCAAGATCGAGATCGAAGTCTATCGGTGAACCCGGCTCTCTCATATTGAAGAAGAATCGCACGGCATCTATGGGGATTTCATCGAGCAAATCGGTAAGCGTAATTGCTTTTCCGGTCCTCTTGCTCATTCTCACCGGCTGACCGTCTTTTTTAAGATTGACCAACTGCATAAGGACTATATCGAGATTGTCGCCGTTAAGTCCTACAGCATCGAGAGCGCCCTTCATTCTGGCTACGTGTCCGTGGTGATCCGCGCCCCAGACATCTATTGCCCTGTCAAAACCTCTGGCAAACTTATTGCGGTGATAGGCAATGTCTGCCGCAAAATAAGTCGGGTTGCCGTTTTGCCTGATGAGAACCTCATCCTTAAGCTCGAGGCGTTCTATTTCCTCATCGCTCTTGCCTTCCGTTTTGAGGCGGGCTCCGAGAATCTCTTTATTTTTGTACCATAAAGCGCCGTCTTTCTCGTAAGTTAGGCCTTTATCCTTTAGAATCCGGACGGTTTCGTTGAGTTCTCCATCATTGTGAAGGATACTCTCGGGGAACCAGGTGTTATAAACAATGCGGTATTTTTCCATATTGGCTTTCATAAGCTCAATATTCTTAGGCAGGGCAAAATCGATAAGCGCCTGTCTGCGTTCATCTTCGCCCGCCGAAATATATTTATCACCGTGAATCGCAGCAAATTCCTTCGCTCTCTCAATTATATCTTCGCCGTGATAACTGTCCTCAGGAAGCTCGGGAGCGTTCTCGCCGAGGAACAGCTGCTGATATCTGATATCGAGAGAGAGGCCGAATTTAGCTATCTGGTTGCCCGCATCGTTTACATAGAATTCTCTCTCAACCTCATAGCCGGCAAAGCTGAGCACTGCAGCCAGGCAGTCTCCGAGAGCGCCGCCTCTGGCATTGCCCATATGCATAGGTCCGGTGGGATTTGCGGAAACGAATTCAACATTTATTTTTTTACCCGCGCCGTATCCGGAGCGGCCGTAATCCCCGCCCTTTTCAAGAATATCTTCAACTATGCACGCATTGAAGCTTTCACTGAGATAGAAATTCATAAATCCCGGGCCGGCTATTTCGCATCTGTCTGCAAAGGTGTCGGCAAGCACGAGCCTTTCGCAGAGTATGCCCGCAATTTCCCGCGGGGCCTTATGAAGATCCCTCGCCCAGGCCATGGCGGCATTGGATGAATAATCGCCGTTTGCCTTGTTGGCAGGAACTTCTATCACAAAATCCGCGAGAGGACATTCGGGAAACAAGCCGTCGGCAACTGCCCTGCCCGCGGCTTCCATAATCGCTCTTCTTATTTCCGTAACTGCCTGTTTTACCAATACTGACATATCTATTCTTCCTTTACTTCAACAGTAATCCTGATTTCATTCTCGCTGACAAGGTCGCCGTTGGTATCAATAGTATAAGCGACATCAATCACACCGCCGTATTCGTCAAATGAAACGAACATGGCATTCGTATAAATACCTATCATAATTTCGCCGAATGGAGTCTCATAACAGCTGATATGGCGCTTGTGATTTTCAAATATCATACCGGTTCTGAATCTGCCGTTGCGCATCATTGTAACACGGTCTTTTTTTATCATTATGCAGGTCTGGCAGTCATTGAGCTCACCGATAGATTCATAATAATTCACAACTATCGATTCGCCGTCAACTCCGACCTCACACGCCGTGGTAATTTCTCCGAAATCATCATTTCTGTCACTATCGTGAAAATGACGGTCTCTGATTGTAATAAACCCTTTTTTCATTCAGTTCTCCAGCGCGTAGCCGATCAGGCGGTCAATAAGCTCGGGATACTCGATTCCGCTTGCCGCGAAAAGCTTCGGATACATACTGATAGAGGTGAATCCGGGTATTGTGTTAAGCTCGTTGAGCATTACCTCATCGTCTGATTCCCTGACAAAGAAATCGACTCTGGTAAGACCGCTGCAGCCGAGAAGCTTATATATTCTGACTGCCTTTCGCCTTATTTCTTCAATCTTTTCGTCTGAGATTCTCGCGGGGATATACAGGCCCGTGGCATTGGCTATATATTTCGCGTCATAATCATAGAAATCATTGCAGGGAACTATTTCGCCGACCGTGGAGGCGACGGGCACATCATTGCCGAGCACGGCGCACTCAACCTCCGCGCCCGTAACGCTCTCTTCGAGGACTATCTTCTTATCAAATTCAAAAGCATAATCGCAGGCATCGATAAGTGAATCAATGTCCACCGCTTTACGGATACCGACGGAAGAGCCGGCGTTGGCGGGTTTTACAAAAATCGGGAAGCCGAGATAATCTGCCGCCTCTCGGGCGAATTTCTCTTTTTCGCCGGTGAAATCGAATTTATTCACAGCTACCCACTTTGCCTGGGACACTTTATGATAATCGAGAAGAGCGTTGGTCAGGGATTTATCCATGCAAACCGCCGAAGCAGCGGTTTTGCAGCCGACAAAGGGAATACCGGATATTTCGAGAAGCCCCTGCATCGTGCCGTCCTCGCCGTTTTTGCCGTGAAGCACAGGAAAAACCACATCGACACGCTCGACACTGCCACCTTCTAGGCGTATTATGCCGTGATGCTCTCTGTCGGGAGAAATAACGCATCTTTCCAGAAAATCGGGGTTATCCAACCATTTTCCATCAGGGAGATTTTCGGCCGGTCCGGAATAGAGATAAGAGACGCCCTCTTTGGTTATACCCATTGTGAGAACTTCATATTTTTCGGCAGGAATATTTTTAATCACGGAGCTTGCGGAAACAAGCGAAACATCATGTTCGCTCGAGACGCCTCCGAAGACGATAAGCACTTTCATTTTCATTGTAAATAACCTCGCGGCGCATATAAATTCATTATATATTATCACATATTTTTCGCTTCGTCAACTGCACTGAAATATTTAAACATCCGGGCCGTTTTTTATATATTATATATTAAAAAAATACTTGTATTATAGTACTACTTATGTTATAATACATTGTGTATTTTCAGAATAAACCAAAGGAGCAGAAAAATGGCAGATATCAGAGAAATTCTCGAGTCAATTTACAAAGGAATTCAACCCGCGGTCAAGGAATGCGGATTCTCCCCCGTCTATCCCGACGGAGCGGACAAATCGGCCGCGCCGATTACTGAATCCTCCGGAAGATATGTGATGGAATTCAAGGGCGAAAACAAAGCTTTCAGGATTGAGCACTTCAACAACAGAATCTTCCTCTATGGCGTTGCCAAGGAAGGTGAAATAAAGAGCGCAGACTTCGTTAAGCTCGACGAATCCCTCCTTGAAGCCGAAACGGCTAATGACAAAGATATAAGATATGCGGTCAACAACTACACAGATACGCTCGTTGAGACCTTCGGCACGAAGTTTGTAAAGCCCGTCAAATCCAAACTGCCGGCTCCGGTATCAAAGGCGCAGGCAAAGAGCGGCGCGGTCTCCTACGACCCCAACACGCTCGCCAACAGATTCACCGCAATTTATCCTGAGCTCAGAGAAGCATATAAAGAAAACTGCGAAAAATACGGTCAGTTCCTTGCCGAGGATTTCTTCCTCAACCACGGCAACGCGAAGGTGATTGAAGTTATCCGCAGGAACAACGACACAGAGATGAAACGTCTCTTCAAGCTCTTCAATGAAATTTACAGCGACGGAACCAACGAAACGCAGAGTCTCATCTGCGTTACCATACTCGGCTCGCTTGAAAACGATATGGAGCTGCTCGCTAACTGCGCCGAATATATGAGCACCGAGCTCGCGCAGCCGGTTATCAACGTGAATAAATATCTCGCTTCAAAAGCAGGCAAAGGCGCCAGGATGAAGCTGGACAATCCTCCGCCGTATAAGCCCAAAAAACAGAAAAAAAGCGCTGTATCCAAAATAGGAATGTGAGGGTAAGATCTTGAGTAAGGACATCAGAAAAGATAAAGAAAAAGAGAATGAAGGTATTCTGACCGAAATCGATGCGGAAGAAGCCGCTGAGATTGCGAAAGCCGAGAAGGATATTGAGGAATTCGAGGCAGGCGCAGAAATGAACACGGTCGTAACCGAGGATTATGACGCCAGTCAGATTCAGGTCCTCGAAGGCCTTGAAGCAGTCCGTAAAAGACCAGGTATGTATATCGGTTCGACGGGCGAAAGCGGCCTTCATCACCTTGTTTATGAAATAGTTGACAATTCAATAGACGAAGCGCTCGCAGGCTACTGCACGCATATTGAGGTTGAAATCCAGGAGGGAAATATTATTGCCGTAACCGACAACGGCAGAGGTATTCCCGTAGATACACAGGATCAGACCGGCAAGAGCGCGCTTGAAGTCGTATTCACCGTTCTTCACGCGGGCGGTAAATTCGGCGGCGGCGGATATAAGGTATCCGGCGGCCTTCACGGCGTCGGTGCTTCGGTCGTAAACGCGCTGTCCGAGTGGCTCGAGGTTGAGGTTCACAGAAACGGCAAGATTCATCAGATGAGATTCTCACGCGGCGACATCACTCAGGAGATGAAGATAATCGGAGATACGGACCATACCGGCACCTATGTCAGATTCAAGCCCGATCCCGAGATGTTTACAGACACCCTTGAATACAACTACGAAACTCTTTTCAAGAGAATGCGTGAGGAGGCGTTCCTCAACGCCGGACTTACTATCACGATTACCGATTCGCGTTCCTCAAGCGCAGAAAAGCCCGAGAAGGACCGCAAAGCGACAATGTGCTACGAGGGCGGTATCAATGAATATGTAACATTCCTCAACAGGCACAAGACTCCCATACACGAGGAGATAATATATCTCTCAGGCAAAAAGGACGATATACTTGCCGAGCTCGCGTTCCAGTATAATGACTCATATGATAAAAAGATTGTCTCCTTCGCCAACAATGTCCGTACTCCCGAAGGCGGTATGCATGAAGACGGCTTCAAGAGAGCCCTTACAAACGCCATCAACAAATACGGCAAGAAGGCAAAAATCATAAAAGAGGGCGGCGTGAGCGGCGAAGATGTCCAGGAAGGTCTCGCCTGCGTAATTTCCGTCAAGCTGACTAACGCGCAGTTTGAAGGCCAGACAAAGGCAAAACTCGGCAACCCCGAAGTAAGAACGCTTGTTAATTCAATTGTTTCCGAAGGACTTGAGCAGTTCTTTGACGACAATCCTCAGGTAGCAAGAATGATTCTCGAAAAGGCGCTCAACGCAAACAGAGCGAGAGAAGCCGCGAGAAAAGCAAGAGAGACCGTCAGAAAGAAAAACGGCCTTGAGAGCGGTCAGATGCCCGATAAACTGCTTGACTGCAATGAGAGAGACCCTGCGCTCTGTGAAATATACATAGTAGAGGGCGACTCGGCTGCCGGTTCCGCCAGCCAGGGCAGAGACTCGAGATTCCAGGCGATACTCCCGATGTGGGGCAAAATGCTAAACGTTGAGAAGGCGCGCCTCGATAAAGTTTACGGCAATGATAAACTCAGCCCCCTTATCGTGGCGTTCGGCTGCGGTATCGGCGATGATTTTGATATTGAAAAACTCCGCTATCATAAGATAGTTATTATGAGCGATGCCGATGTTGACGGCGCTCATATCCGCACTCTTCTTTTGACCTTCTTCTTCAGATATATGAAGCCGCTTATCGAGCACGGCTACGTTTATTCGGCCGTTCCCCCGCTCTATAAGCTCACGCGCGGCAAAACCCAGAAGGTTGCTTACTCGGATGAGGAGAGAGACGCTGTTTCGGCGGAGCTCAGAGGCGACAAGGCAGATGCCAAAGTGGATATCAGCCGGTTCAAAGGTCTCGGCGAAATGGATGCTCACGAACTCTGGGAAACGACTATGAATCCCGAAACACGCACACTCAGAAGAATCACGCTCTCCGATGCGGAACTCGCAGATGAAATCTTCACGCTGCTTATGGGTGAAGAGGTTGATCCCAGACGCGAGTGGATCGAAGAGAACGCAAAATATGTTGTCAATCTTGATATATAAGGAGGTGGGATAATGGCACACAAGAGAGATTACAAACCCGAGGATATACTGTTCCCCGATCAGGTCATTACCACCTCGGATATAGTTCCCGAAATGAAATCGGCTCTGCTCGACTACGCGATGTCCGTTATCGTTGACAGAGCCCTCCCCGATGTCAGAGACGGTCTCAAACCTGTTCACCGCAGAATTCTCTACACTCTTTTTGAAGATAATCTGACTTCGGATAAACCGTTCAAAAAAGCAGCTACCTGTGTCGGCGACGTGCTCGGCAAATACCATCCGCACGGCGATACATCAGTTTATGACGCGATGGTAAGACTTGCGCAGGATTTCTCGATGAGATATATGCTTGTCGAGGGCCATGGAAACTTCGGCTCGGTTGACGGAGATCCCCCGGCCGCATACAGGTACACAGAGGCGAGACTCAGCAAAATCAGTAACCATATGCTTGAAGATATAGAGAAGGATACGGTTGACTGGAGTCCGAACTTCGATGAGAGCTGTAAGGAGCCAAGAGCTCTTCCCGCGAGATTTCCGAATCTTATAGTAAACGGCTCGCAGGGTATCGCGGTAGGTATGACGACCAGCATTCCGCCTCATAATCTTACCGAAGCAATCAATGCCTGTATCTGCGTGCTCGAAAATCCCGACGCTACGCTCGAGGATATGATGGAGCATATCAAGGGCCCCGATTTTCCGACAAGCGGAATTATCATGGGCAGAGCGGGTATCAGAGCTGCATACGCGACCGGCCGAGGTAAGGTTGTTGTCAGGGCAAGGACCGAATTTGAGGAATACGGCAGAGACAACCGCACTAGAATTATAGTTACCGAGCTTCCCTATATGGTCAAGAAACGCGCTCTTATCAAGAAGATTGCAGACCAGGTAAGGGAAAAGCGCCTTGAAGGCATATCGGATCTGCGCGATGAGAGCGACAGAAACGGAATGCGCATAGTTATCGAGCTTAAGAGAGACGCAAACGCTCAGGTAGTTCTCAATAAGCTTTTCAGCCAGACCGAGATGCAGACCTCGTTCGGTATCATTATGAGAGCTCTGGTCGATGACCAGAAGCAGCCGAAAATCCTGACTCTCAAAGAGTATTTTGATGAATACATAGCGTTCCAGAAGCAGGTTATTTCAAGAAGGACAAAGTTCCTTCTCAACAAAGCTCTCGAAAGAGCCCACCTGCTTGAAGGACTTATCATAGCGCACGACAATATTGATGAAGTTATACATATTATCCGCACAAGCTACGATGACGCAAAGCAGAAGCTCATGGACCGCTTCAGCCTCGATGATGTCCAGGCTCAGGCAATCCTCGATATGCGTCTCAAAGCTCTCCAGGGACTCGATCACGAAAAACTGGAAGCGGAATATAAAGAACTTGAAGAAAAGATTTCTTATTACCGTTCCCTTCTCTCAGATGAGAATATGCTCAAAGGAGTTCTGAAGGATGAGCTCACCGCTATCAGGGATAAATACGGCGATGACAGAAGGACTGAAATAGTCGATGTCAGCGGTGAAGTGGATATCGAAGATCTTATACCCGAAGAGGAATGCGTATTCACTCTTACCGAAATGGGCTACATAAAGCGCACACCTGCCACCGAATACAGGCAGCAGGGCAGAAACGGCAGAGGTTCAAGAGGAGTTACCACCAGAGAAGAAGATAATGTCAAGACTCTCTTCACCTGCTCAACTCATGATTTCATTATGTGCTTTACCAATCAGGGCAGAGCATTCAGAATCAAGGGATATGAAATTCCCGAGGGTTCCAAAAACGCCAAGGGCACGAATGTAGTCAATGTTCTTCAGATAAACCAGGGTGAAAGAATCACCGCGATGATAAAGGTTCCGAATTTCGGAGAAGAGGATGTTTTCCTTGTAATGCAGACAAAGAAAGGCATTATCAAGAAAACTTCGCTCGATAATTTCAAGAATCTGCGCAAGGTAGGCATCAGAGCCATCAACCTCGGCGAAGATGACGAGCTCGGATGGGTACGCCTGACCGACGGTAACCAGACGCTCTTTATCGGCACCAGAAACGGCAGACTGCTCTATATTGACGAGAAGACCGTCAGGAACATGGGCAGAACGGCCGCCGGCGTCAGAGCTATCCGCCTCAAGGGCGAAGATGACTGCGTAGTAGGTATGGATGTCAAATCCGAAGACCGCCTTGTTCTGACAATCAGCGAAAAAGGAAAAGGTAAACTTCTCGAAGGCGGTAAGCTCTTTGATACCCACGGCAGAGGCACTGCCGGTCAGCTCAATATGAAGCTGGATGATAAAACGGGCAAAGTAATCAGCGTTCAGTCCGTTTCCGCCGATGACGACCTTATGCTAATCACACTCAACGGCGTAATTATCAGAATCCGCGTTGATTCGCTGAGCGTTCAGGGTAAATACGCCACAGGAACCAAAGTAATCCGCCTCGATGAGGGCGATAGGATTATCTCCGCAGTATCCGTTTCAAGAGAAGAAAGCGAAGAAACAGAAGAGACGGAGGACGGACAGCCTCAGGCGCAGGAAACTGAAACCGCACAAACCGGCGAAGAATAATGTAAGATGAAGATAAAACCGAAATAAGAAAGGAAACAGGCATATGAATATTGCTTTAATCGCGCATGACGCCAAGAAGGAACTCATGATCCAGTTCTGCATCGCATACTGCGGCGTGCTAAGCAGGCACAATATCTATGCGACCGGCACCACCGGCAAGGTTGTGGCGGAAGCAACCGGCCTCGAAATCACAAGATTTCTCAGCGGCACTCAGGGCGGCGATCAGCAGGTGGCATCAAGCATTGCATGCAACGAAATCGACCTTCTCCTTTTATTCAGAGACCCGCTCACAGCGAAAATGCACGAACCGAACGAAGCCACTCTGCTTCGCCTGTGCGATGTTCACAACATTCCGGTTGCGACAAACATCGCGACCGCAGAAGCTCTCATTCATTCACTCGCCAGAGGCGATCTTGACTGGAGAGAAATCGTAAATCCCAAAAACTGAAACTAAATACAGCAAGGACTGATTATATTGGCTTTATTGACAAAAGCCGTCAAAGGCACTCAGGATATGCTGCCTGCCGACACAGGCAGGCACAGATTCCTTGAAAATACGCTTCTTGAAATTGCCGGCTCTTTCGGCTTCAAGGAGATAAGAACACCTGTCTTCGAGCACACCGAGCTCTTTCAGAGAGGCGTCGGTGAGACGACGGATGTGGTTCAGAAAGAAATGTATACCTTCGATGACAAAGGCGGAAGGTCAATCACCCTGCGCCCCGAGGGCACTGCGGGAGCAGTGAGGGCATTTCTCGAACATGGTCTGTTTAATGAGGCGCTGCCGCAGAAGCTCTGCTATGTGCTCAACTGCTACAGATACGAGAAACCGCAGGCGGGCCGCTGGAGAGAATTTCAGCAGTTCGGAGTCGAGATGTTCGGCTCCGCATCACCCGCGGCAGACGCGGAAGTAATTTCGCTCGCGAATGAAATATTTACTTTTCTCGGCGTAAAAGACATTGAGCTTCAGCTGAATTCCATCGGCTGTCCCGAATGCAGAAAAAATTATCACGCCTCTCTTAAAGAATACTTTGAGGGCTTCAAAGGTGAGCTCTGCGGCACCTGCCTCGAGCGTCTTGACAAGAATCCGATGAGAATTCTGGACTGCAAGAGCCCGGTCTGCAGCAAAATCGCATCCGAATCCCCTGTTATAACCGATTATCTCTGCGATGAATGCAGAGAGCATTTTGAGGGTGTTCAGAAATACCTCGACGCTATGGGTATTTCTTACCGGATCAACCCCCGCATCGTCAGAGGACTTGATTATTACACACGCACTGTATTTGAATTCGTATCCACCGCAATCGGCTCGCAGGGCACCGTCTGCGGCGGCGGCAGATATGACGGGCTCGTTGAGGAACTCGGAGGCCCGAAAACTCCGGCTCTCGGCTTCGGCATGGGTACCGGCAGACTCAAGATGGTAATGGTTGCTCAGGGAATTGAGCTCCCCGAAGACAGCAAGTGCGATATCTATTTAGCGCCTATGGATTCCGAGGCATCACTTAAGGCGATGGAGCTCTCTACTGACCTTCGTTCAAGCGGAATCCACGCCGAAACGGATGTTGTCGGTCGCTCGCTTAAGGCTCAGATGAAATACGCCGATAAAATCGGCGCAAAATACACCGCCGTCATAGGCAGTGATGAACTGAAAGAAAACAAGGCGAAGGTCAAGAATATGGAGACCGGCGTTTCCACCGAGCTTTCACTTGATAATTTTGAGGATAATTTTCTCAGACTCACGATTAACGAAGCCGCCTTAGGCCTTACTGACGACTCCGATATGAGTGTTTCGCTTACCGACCTTCTCGGTAATATTGATTGAAAGGAGCGGCAGTATGGATAATATGACAGGACTTAAAAGGACCGATTACTGCGGCGAACTGCGCTCATCCGATATTGGCAGAGATGTTACGGTTGCCGGTTGGGTACAGAGGCAGCGAGACCTCGGCGCACTGATTTTTATTGATCTCAGAGACAGAAGCGGTATAGTTCAGCTCGCATTCGGCGAGGAAACCGACAAGGAGATTTTTGACAAGGCCTTCGCCGCGAGAAGCGAATTCGTCCTTATGGCAAAAGGTGTTGTCAGAGAGCGTTCTTCAAAGAATAAAGATATCCCGACCGGAGATATCGAAATCGAGGTCAACGATTTAAGAGTGCTCTCAAAGAGCGAAACTCCGCCTTTTGAAATAGTCGAGAACTGCCAGACGGCAGAGCTCACCCGCCTCAAGTACAGATATCTCGACCTCAGGCGGCCCGATCTTCAGAAGAATATACTGATGCGCCATAAGATTGCAAAAATCACGCGCGATTATTTCGACGAAAACGGATTCATAGAAATTGAAACTCCGATTCTTATAAAATCCACTCCCGAAGGAGCGAGAGACTATCTTGTTCCGTCGAGAATTCACAAGGGCAAATTCTATGCCCTTCCGCAGTCCCCTCAGCTCTATAAACAGCTCTCGATGGTTGCCGGCTTTGACAGATACATGCAGATAGCAAGATGCTTCCGCGATGAAGATTTACGAGCCGACAGACAGCCGGAATTCACGCAGATTGACCTTGAGATGTCCTTTGTTGATATGGAGGATGTTCTCGCAATCGGCGAAGGTTACATTCAGAGAGTATTCAAGGATGCTCTAGATGTTGATATTCAGCTTCCACTCCCCCGCCTTACTTATAAAGAAGCGATGGAGAGATACGGAAGCGATAAACCAGATACCAGATACGGTCTTGAAATCACCGACCTTACCGATGCGGTGAGAAGCAGCGAATTCGTCGTATTCTCAGGCGCAATTCAGGGCGGGGGCTCTGTCAGATGCATCAATGCAAAAGGAGCTTATTCCGTTCTTACGCGCAAGGAAATCGACAAGCTCACCGAAGCCGCTAAAGGAATCGGCGCAAAGGGTCTCGCCTATATCAGAATGGCTGAGGACGGCACTTATAACGCATCATTCTCAAAATTCATGACCGAAGACGAGATGAAAGCAATACTCGAAAAATCCGGTGCCGAAGCGGGCGATGTTGTTCTCATTGTTGCAGACAGCAAGAACTCACTCGTACTCTCCGTTCTCGGCGCTCTCAGACAGACAGTTGCGGCGAAACTTGATATTATCCCCGCCGGCAAGTATAATCTGCTCTGGATTACCGAATTCCCGTTCTTTGACTGGGATGAGGAACTCGGTCAGTTTGTCGCTATGCACCACCCGTTCACCGCACCGATGGATGAATGCCTTGATTATCTTGAAACTGACAAGGCAAAAGTCAGGGCGAAAGCTTATGATATGGTGCTCAACGGAATAGAGCTCTGCTCGGGATCAATCAGAATCACAAACCCCGAGCTTCAGAGCAGGATATTCTCGCTTCTCGGCCTCAGCGACGAGGAAGCGCACAATAAATTCGGCTATCTGCTCGACGCCTTCAAATACGGCGCTCCGCCCCACGGCGGTATGGGCCTCGGTCTCGACCGCCTTATTATGCAGATGCTCGGTTGCGAATCGCTCAGGGATGTTATCGCTTACCCGAAGGTTCAGAATGCATCCGAGCCGATGACAGACTGTCCTGCAGAGGTTGATAATATTCAACTCGGCGACCTCGGTATAGCAGTAACCGAATCAGAATAAGTTTATAATTTCCAGAAAGAAGGATACAAATATGGCAAGAGTTTATAATTTTTCAGCAGGTCCCTCCATGCTTCCCGAGAGCGTGCTCAACAGAGCCGCCGAGGAAATGCTTGACTACAACGGAACAGGTCAGTCGGTTCTCGAAATGAGCCACCGTTCAAAGGCTTACGAGCCCATCATATACGGCGCACTTGATCTTTTCAGAAAGGTACTAAACGTTCCCGAGAATTACAAGATTATCTTCTGCCAGGGCGGTGCATCCACCGCTTTCGCGGCCATTCCTCTCAATTTCATGAACGGCTCACGCCAGGCAGACTATGTGCTCTCAGGTCAGTTTTCGACCAAGGCATATAAAGAAGCTCAGAAATACGGCGATGTAACCGCCGTCGCTTCCTCAAAAGAACAGAATTTCTCCTGCATACCCGAGCTTGACAAATCGAAATTCAATCCCAATGCGGATTATTTCTATATCTGCCAGAATAACACTATTTACGGCACAAGATTCACCGAACTTCCCGACACCGGCAATGTTCCTCTTATCGCCGATGTTTCATCCTGCTTCCTTTCCGAGCCGATGGATGTTTCAAAATACGGCGTTGTTTACGGCGGCGCTCAGAAAAACGTTGCTCCCGCAGGTCTTACTGTTGTAATTGTACGTGATGATCTTCTCGGTCGTGAGAGACCGGAGACTCCTTCTCTTCTCAACTATAAGCTCCTCGCAGACAACGATTCAATGTATAACACTCCCCCCTGCTACTCAATTTATATGTGCAAGCTCGTTCTTGAATGGATTGAAAGCATCGGCGGTCTTGAAGCACTCAAAGCACGCAATGAAAAGAAAGCTTCCATCCTTTATGATTTCATTGACTCCAGCAATATGTTCCACAATCCCGTCAAGAAGAGCGACCGTTCAATGATGAACGTCACCTTCGTTACCGACAGCGACGAGCTCAATGCGAAATTTGTTTCAGAAGCCGCAGCAGCAGGTTTCGTAAACCTCAAGGGCCACCGTTCGGTCGGCGGCATGAGAGCCAGCATCTACAACGCAATGCCTGTTGAAGGCGTTGAAAAGCTTGTTGAATTCATGAAGGAATTCGAGAAGAACAACTGACTTTATAAAGATTGTCCACGGAGGATGTTCAATGTATAAAATTCTTACACTTAATAAAATTTCAAAAATCGGTCTTTCCGTACTCGACGCCGCAAAATATACCTGCGCCGATGAGGTTGCCGCTCCCGATGCGGTTCTCGTTCGTTCCGCTTCGATGCACGATATGATACTTGACGCTAACACCGTTGCAGTTGCGAGAGCAGGCGCGGGCGTCAATAATATTCCTCTTGCCGACTACGCTGATACGGGTGTTGTGGTATTCAACACACCGGGCGCAAACGCTAACGCGGTAAAAGAGCTCGTTATCTGTGCTCTCCTTCTCGCTTCGAGAAAGGTTGCCGCCGCGGTCGAATGGGCAAAAGGCCTCAAGGGCGAGGGAGAAAATGTACCGAAGCTCGTTGAAAAGGGCAAATCGCAGTTTGCAGGTCCCGAAATCTCGGGCAAAACGCTCGGAGTAGTCGGTATGGGCGCAATCGGCGCTCTTGTTGCGGACAGCGCCGCCGCTCTCGGCATGAAAATCATCGGATTTGATCCTTTCCTGAGCGAAGCCAGGATCAGGGAATTCACTGAAAAAGGTTATAAAATCACCACAGAGCTTGACGATATCTGGAGTGAATCCGATTATATCACTCTTCACCTTCCACTCAACGACGGCACTCGCGGCATAATCAACGCGCAGAGCATCGCAAAGATGAAAGACGGCGTTCGCATAGTCAACATGGCAAGAGGCGAACTCGCTGATTCCGCCGAGCTTCTCGCCGCACTCGACAGCGGTAAGGTTGCTGCTTATGTAACTGATTTCCCGAATGAAGCTCAGGTTGACCATTCCGGCGTTACCGCTATCCCCCACCTCGGCGCATCAACACCCGAGAGCGAGGATAACTGCGCAGTTATGGCGGCAAAAGAGGTTTCGGATTATCTTGAAAAGGGCGTAATTCTTCACTCCGTCAATTATCCCGACCTTGACCTGCCCGACAGTTTCACAGTCAGAACCTGCTTCCTTCACAATGAGGATGACGGCTTTGCCACAAAAGCTGAAGACGCCGCAAAAGCCGGCGGAGCTCAAATTGAGAAAACATATATAGCCGCAAAGAAGGGTAAGGGCTATACGGTAATAGATACAGATAAAGAATTTGACACAACCGGCATAAACGCAATCAGAGTAAGAATTCTTAAATAAAAAATTTCTACACGGAGGGTCATTATGAAAAAGTTACTGGCAGTATTACTCGCATTATCCATGCTCGCAATTCTCGCCTCCTGCGGTTCAAAGACTGCAGGTGAAGACACAACGACCGCCGCTCCCGAAGAAAGCGCAACCGATCTCGTAACCGAAGAGAGCGAAAGCGTCACAGAAGCCGAAACAAGCAAGGCGGATGAATCAACCGCCGCTCCCGATGAATCCACCGAACCTGAGGAATCCGAAAAGGAAACTGAAAAAGAAACCGAAAAGGCAAAAGTTCCCGAGACCAAAGAGGAAATCCTCGCCTGCTACAACGACGCTGTCAACGGCGCGGTAAAGGCAAAAGCGGGCTACGGCAAAGAGCGCTATACCGATAACGCAAATTACGATATGAGCATCGTCCTCAACACCTTCAAGAGTCTTGTTGAAAAGTTCATCGGTATCGGTGATAAGAACAAATACTCCGAAACCGTAACAAAAGGTCAGTGGGCATCCGATACCCAGCATCAGTATCTCAGAAACAGTACGCTTACCGCAGGCGATATCACTAACGCCGCGATAAAAGAAGATGGAAAGTATTATATCGTTACGCTTGATATCAAAGGCGCTTCAAGCACAGGCAACAAAAACGCCCGCCAGTCGAGCGGACCGATTGACAAGTGCGGTATCTGCGTAGGCAATGAAGACAAGAATTACTATGATCACAAGAGCGGCCCCGTTATTTATGATGCAATCGGCGGAACATTTGAGAATGCCGAAATCAAAGAGAGCTACAGCAATGCCAAAGCCGTAGCGAAGATTGATTCCGAAACAGGCAATCTTGTAAATCTTACGGTAACCTTCGACATCAAGGTTGACATTTCCGGCGTCGGCGGAAACGGAACCGCAACCGGTACCACTCATGTAATTTATAAAGATTTCAAATATTGAGTTTAAACAGCAAACCCCGCAGAGAAGAATCCTTCCCTGCGGGGCTGTTTTTATATCATTATTTCTTCTTGAATGCTCCTTTGAGGTCTTCTTTGAGGAATTCACCGGCGGCCCGTCCGAGAGCGCCTGCGATTGCTCCTCCGGCGGCAGAACCGGCAATAGTCTTGATAAGATCAAATACTTCGTCGGTATCCTGAGCTTCTTTAGCCTCTTTATCGAGCTGCGCCTGTCTCTCCTCCTCGGCTATCTGAGCAAGACGCAGTTTTGCTTTTTCTTTAAGAATTGCATCCTTCAGCGAGCCGCCGCAATTGGGGCAGGTTTCATTTTCATCTGTATCAACATAAGAGCCGCAGTATTCACAGCAGACTTTATCAATTCTGATTTCGCTCATAATCAAACCTCATAAGTAATGTTTTAAACATTATAAACTAAAAATCTGAGTAATTCAATAATTATATTTACTTATTATTAATATTGTGATAAAATAAAATGGATAATATATCGGGAGGTTGAATCATGGCAGGTATAAGAGAATATATAAACCAGTTCGGCGACAGGACATTCGAGGAGTATCCTTTCAACGATTCTGACGCGCTTACTCTCAGTGAGATAATCTATATGCCTTTTGAGAAGGTTGTTTCTCGCTCGTTTGACACCGAACCGAAGAATTTCGCCGTTGCGGCAAACGAGCTTTTTGCCCTGCACGGATTCAAACATAAAAAACTCGGATTGATGATAACCAATCACTCGAGCATCAATATGATGGCTATGGCAAACACGAAAAGATATGCCGGTATGAGAATAGTAGCAGTGCAGGAAGTTTACTCCGTTAAGCCCGCTATTCAGTATTGTGCGGGAACTTTCATTCTGCCTGACGGGACTCTCATCTGCGTCTTCAGAGGCACCGACGACACCTTAGCCGGCTGGAAGGAAGACCTCGATCTCTTCACTCATAAGAATCCCCCCGCCTACCCGATGGCGCTCGAATATGTTGAGACTCTCGCAAAGAAATTCGACGGCGATATTATGATATGCGGACACTCAAAGGGCGGAAACCTTGCGCTTATGGCGGCCCTCAGATGCTCCGACGAGGTCAGGGCAAGAATAAAGGGCGTTTACAATAATGACGGCCCCGGCTTCCACGATTACGGCATATTCCACCTCGGGACTTATGAGGAAATACTGCCCGTTTATAAGCACTATGTTCCCTCTTCATCATTTATAGGAATGATGATGGCGCACGACTATGATTACAAGGCGGTAAAAAGCACGATGCACCTCGGGCCGTTCCAGCACGATGTAGGCACCTGGAAAATCAGGGACGGCGAGCTTGAAACTGTTCCCGATATTGATATTCTCGCAAAAATCACCGACGCCGCGCTTGCGATAGTCTGCTCCTACGCCGATGACAAAGCTTGCAAGGCAGTCGATAATATTGTAACCGCGTTTACCGACGGACTCGGGCAGCCGAATCTTACAGACACGGCAAAGCACGCGCTCTCCGCTGTCGGCGGAGCCTTCAAGGCGGTCAAAGAAATAAGCCCGGATGTCAAGGATATTATTAAAGATGCGTTTGAGGGCGCCGGCAAGCAGGTTTTCGAAGCGGTGAAATCAATCAAGGGCTCAAATATTGCGGAGCTCACCGAAAAAGCATTCTCTGTAATCACAAGATAAGCGGGGTGTAGAAATGTCAAAAGAA
This sequence comes from Oscillospiraceae bacterium, assembly GCA_902792905.1. GTDB lineage: Bacteria > Bacillota > Clostridia > Oscillospirales > Acutalibacteraceae > CAG-177. The sequence goes on along the minus strand of CADBBH010000006.1, from coordinate 53,450 downwards.
CGCAGTCTGCCCGAAAATTCCCATCCGAATAAGATAGGAATAAAAGAGGGCATGGGCTATATGCTCGGCGACGCGGGCAACCTCTTTGTGCTGACCTATGTTTCTTCTTTCCTTAAGGTATTCTATACGGACGTTCTCAAAATTGATACGGATAAGGTCGCTAATCTTTTCCTTTTCACAAGACTGTGGGACGCGATAAACGACCCGATGTGGGGCGCAATAGTTGCAAAGCGCCGACCGTCGAAGGACGGCAAATTCAGACCGTTTCTGAAATATGTTGCGATTCCCCTCGGTGTTTCACAGATAATCTGCTTCTTCAATATCGGCAGATTTACCGAGAGCCAGGCGCTGTTACTGGTATTTGCATATATTACTTATATAGCGTTCGGTATGCTTTATACGGGAATGAACGTTCCCTTCGGATCTCTCGCGTCGGTGATCACAGATGATCCCGACGGGCGCACTCTGCTCTCAACCTTCCGCACTATCGGCGGAGGAATCGGCGGCGCAGCTCCCCTGCTCCTCGCTCCTTTCATCATTTATACGAAGGTTCAGGAAGCGGGCGGCAAAACTCACAATGAAGCAAACGCCAGAGGAATGTTCCTCTTTGCTCTGGCTATGGGCGTACTCTCAATTATATTCTATTTCGCCTGCTACGGCACGACAAAGGAGAGAGTTCCTTCCGAGGCCGAGCCGCAGGTCGATATGAAGAAGACCTATCTCGGTATGTTCAAGAGCAAACCGTTTGTAATTCTCGCTCTCACCGGTATTCTTATCAGCGGTCAACTTCAGTTTGCTTCGCTCAACCAGTACCTCTATAAAAATTATTTCTGCAACACCAATCTCTCGGTGCTCGGCACAATAGCGCAGTATCTCCCGATGGCAATAATGATTCCGTTTGTTCCCAAACTTGTCAAGAGATTCGGCAAGAAGGAACTCAGCGCATTCGGCGGATTCTTTGCGGCGGCTGCGGCAATTATCACTTATTTAATCAAACCGGCGCAGGATAAGCCTATGGTTTTCATAGCTCTGCTTTTTGTCATCGGATTCGGCTATTCATTCATTTCAATTACCAACTGGGCTGTGGTTGCCGATGTAATTGACTATCAGGAATTCACTACTCATATCAAGAGTGAGAGCGCGATTTACGCGGTCTATACCTTCTGCAGAAAACTCGGTCAGACAGCGGCTGACTACGGCGGACTCATGCTGCTCGGCAAAATCGGTTACAATGCAGATAAAATGGCAAACGCAGGCTTTGTGCCGGGAGTCAGCGAGGGTATTCTCAAGGTGTGCACGGCTATTCCCGCCGTTACATATACGCTTATTTTCCTGCTCTATGTCATTTTCCCGCTCACCAAAGAAAAGCTTGAGCCGATTTATAAATATATCAGAGAAAACAATTCCAAAGCGATTGACGCGGAAGAATCCGCAGAAACAGAAACTCCTGCAGAAATCAACTGAAACAGGGTGAAAAAATGTCAGAGGAAATAATACGCACGGGCGAAACTGCTCCTGCGGATAAACAATATGTCCGCACCGGCAACCTTTTAGCGTATTCAGTCGGCCTCGCCGGCCAGAATATCTCATACGGATACATCTCCGGCTGGCTGTTTTACTATCTTGAATATGTCCGCGGGATTTCGCCGAAGCTTTCAGGTGTAATCACCGGCGTTTCCAGAATCTGGGACTCGATTAACGACCCGATAGTCGGCGCAATGGTGGACAAGCACAGATTCAAAAACGGAGAGAAACTCCGCCCGCTGAATCTCATTACCCCGCCGATAATCGGTATTCTCGCGGTCCTGATGTTTCTGCCTTATAAGACAAGCAACGGCGCTTTCATCGCGATAGTCTGCGCGGCATATCTGCTCTGGGATTTATTCTATTCTTTCCAGGATGTCGCTCTCTGGGGTATGGTTGCCGTATCATCGCCTCATTCGCACGAGCGAAGCCGGGTTTCACAATGGGTTTCGATAGGCGCGGGCGCCGGCGGAACCATAGCGTCGCTCTTCCCGATGATAAGAGGATTCGTAGAGGGTGCGGGCGTTTCAACCATTCACGTTTTCGCGCTGTTTGCCGTTATATTCGCATTCGGCGGCGAGCTGATTTCGATGCTTTCCCACAGAATGCGCGAGGTCGTTGAAACAGAACAGAGCAAGGAAAGTCTGCTCGAGGCAATATTCGTACTCAGGCACAACCGCACACTTCTCCTGATTTCCGCGGCAAGATACTTCAAGGATATTACCGCGACAATTCTTCCCTGGGTTTATTTCTTTGAAAGCAGGGAACTGTATAACCTGGGCTTTGCAAAAGTAGCCTACGGCAATATGCAGGTTGTCTATACCTTCGCTTCGGGTGCCGCGGGCGCAGTCGCAATGCTTTTCGCGACAAGAATTGCCAAAAAAATCGGCGGAATGAAACGCCTGCTTATAGTCTCACAGCTCTGCAATATAGTCTGCAGAATTGCATCATTCTTCATCGGCTTCAATACGCCGGCGCAGATATTCAGCGTTATTATTATAATGAGCATAGCGAGTATTCCGATGAATTCAATGGATATCGCTCACAGAGCTCTTACAGCAGACTCAATAGACTATGTGGAATACAAGACCGGCAAGCGAACCGAGGGAATCTCATTCTCGATGCAGAATTTCATCTCCAAGCTGTCTTCTGCAACGATTCAGCTGATTAACGGCTGGGTTCTCTCGTGGCTCGGTCACGATTCAAAGCGAAAGAATTTCGATCAGAACCCGACTTATATGAAATGGCAGTGGCCGATTTTTATGCTCGGACCCGTTATCGGCGCTGTTCTTTATACAATAATCATTTCTTTCGTCAGAGACAATGACGATGAAAAACTGAGAGTTGAGGCGGAATTGCTTGAACGCCGTAAAGCGGCTGAAGAAAAGGCGGAAATACTCAATTCATAAGAGGAAAAAATCATGCTTGAAACCAACACTCTGCTCTCTCTTGAGCACACAATCGCCGCAGACTATCTCGCAGGATTCCCGCATCCGTGGGAGGCACTGCCCGGAATAAAGGATGAGGTAATACGTCTCGGCGAAGCACTTGACAAAAATGAATTTGAAGAGATTTCTCCTCAGGTATGGGTGCATAAGAGCGTAAAAATTGCTCCGACCGCATCCATAGGAGCGCCCTGCATAATCGGCGCAGATACCGAAGTACGCCAGTGCGCCTTCATAAGAGGAAGCGCGATTATCGGCGAGGGATGCGTAATCGGAAACAGCGTTGAAATCAAGAACGCAATCATATTTGACGGAGCGCAGGTTCCGCATTTCAACTATGTGGGCGACAGTATTCTCGGATACAAGGCGCATATGGGCGCCGGCGCGGTGACATCAAATGTCAAGCAGGATAAGTCACCGATTGTAATCCGCACTGAGATTATGAAAATCGAGACCGGTCTGAAGAAATTCGGAGCTATACTCGGTGATAACGTGGAGGTCGGCTGCAACGCTGTTCTCAATCCCGGCTCGGTCATCGGCAGAGGCGCACGGATTTATCCGCTCTCAAGTGTGCGCGGATTCGTGCACGAAAATATAATCTACAAAGGCAACGGAAAGGTAGCAAAAATCAATCAAAGGTGAATTATGGGTAAATATTTCGGAACAGACGGCTTCAGGGGCGAGGCAAATACAGTCCTGACTGCCGATCATGCGTATAAAATTGGAAGATTTCTCGGCTGGTATTACACCGAGAAAAACAGAAGAAACGGCATAGACGAGCCGGGCAGAATAGTCATCGGCAAGGATACGCGCCGCTCAAGCTATATGTTTGAATATTCGCTTATAGCGGGCCTTACGGCTTCGGGAGCGGACGCCTATATGCTCCACGTTACAACCACTCCCTCGGTCGCTTATGTCGCAAAGACGGATGAATTCGACTGCGGAATCATGATCTCAGCGAGCCATAATCCCTATTATGACAACGGCATCAAGCTCATCAACCGCGAGGGAATCAAGATGGATGATGAGACGATAGCGCTCGTTGAGGCATATCTTGACGGCGAGCTTGAAGTTTTCGGCGAGAAATATGAAGAACTCCCCTTTGCCCATCGCGAGCATATTGGAAAAACGGTCGACTATGTTTCGGGCAGAAACAGATACATCGGATATCTGATTTCTCTCGGTATGTATTCATTCAGAGGCAAAAAAGTCGGTCTCGACTGCGCAAACGGCGCGACCTGGAATGTGGCAAAATCGGTATTTGAAGCCCTCGGAGCTACAACTTATGTTATCAACGCGGAGCCGGACGGATTCAACATCAATGAGAACGCGGGCTCTACGCATATAGAAGGACTTCAGAAATTCGTGGTTGAAAAAGGTCTCGACGTCGGCTTTGCTTATGACGGCGACGCGGACAGATGCCTTTGCGTTGATGAAAAAGGCAATCTGCTCACAGGCGACCATATCCTGTATATATACGGCAGATATATGAAAGAGCGCGGAAAGCTCGTCAATAATACAGTCGTAACTACCGTTATGTCTAATTTCGGCCTGTATAAAGCATTTGACGAGCTCGGCATAGACTACGCAAAAACCGCGGTCGGCGACAAATATGTTTATGAATATATGGCGGAGCACCAGAACTGCATAGGCGGCGAACAGAGCGGACATATAATCTTCTCGAAATACGCCACAACCGGCGACGGAATCCTGACCTCTCTCAAAATGATGCAGGTGATGATGAGCAAGAAGACGACTATGAGCGAGCTTGCTAAACCGCTGAAAATCTATCCGCAGATTCTTGAAAACATAAAGGTATCGGATAAACCCGCGGCAGTACACGATGAAGAGGTTCAGGCGGCTGTAAAGACTGCCGAAGCGGAACTCGGTGACAGCGGCAGAATACTGCTCAGGGAATCCGGAACAGAACCCGTAGTCAGAGTAATGGTCGAAGCGGACACGGAAGAAAAATGCAGAAAATACGTTGACCTTGTAGGCAATATAATAAAGGCAAAATATGAGATATAAAAATTCACCCGCAGATTATTCTGCGGGTGATATTGTTTTATTACGGTTTTATTTCTACTGTCGGAAGCAGGTTGAACCAACCTTTGAACAAGGCGATTATCTTATCGAAGAATCCTGATTTGACCTCTACCTTGATATCCTTTTCAAGCGGGTTGTTGCCAGCATCCTTCTGAACGTTGCGGCCGGTGTCAATCACCTTGACAGTATAAGTTTTGGTGGCTGTCATCTCGCCTGCTTCGTAAGTGACCATCCTGTTGTTGCCTCTCTTAACAATGGAATTACCATCATATATTGCAAGGAAGTATCCGCTCGGAACATTATCGGCAGTTGCGGTGATTGTTACCTTGGAACGGTAATCTACTGTTCTTGAGGCTCCGACATTGATTCTTGCGTTTGCAGTCGGATTCTCAATCCTTGTGCCAGGCTTGGTTCTTGTATAGATTTCGGTGCATCTGTCACACTTGGCAGTTTCGGTTCCGTCTCTCTCGGTTGTAGCATCATTGTTGTATTTGTAGTTAGTGAAGCTGTGGCCGAGAGGTTTGATTGTCCCGATAAAAGTATCACCGCATTCACAGGTGAATCTCTTTTCTCCGCTTTCGGTGCAGGTTGCTTCTTTGATTATTTCTTCACTATATAAATGTGTATGATCATCGGTTTTATGTATTGTTGCATTCAGTAAATCATCATTATTATCTGCAATTTCTATTTTGTTCCATTCAGCACTTGTCCCGTTATAATATACATCGGTCAATTTGCTTTCGCTGTTATTCAGCCAGAATTCAACCATATCAAGAGGCCATTCAAATACTAAGTATTCGCCGACTAATCTGTCATATCCGTTTGATACCGCATATTCATAATCGAAACGCATATAATACAGCCAATCCGGATCGAGTGAGAGATTAAATGCACTTTCAGCTATTGATTTCAAGCTTTTAGGCAAATATAATTCTTTGATACACGTGCATGAAGTAAATGCATATTCACCTATGGTAATAACACCTTCCGGAATTGTAACGCTTTCTAATTTATCACAACTGTGAAAAGTATGGTCTTTGATTTCTTGTATTCCAGTCGGCAATACCACACTTTCAAGTTCCAGACAATCCGAAAATGCTCCTTCCCCAATTTCAGTAATGCTATTCGGAATAGTAATGTTCTTTAATCCTAAGCAAAAATAGAAAGCTCCTTCATTTATACTTGTAACACTCCCGTCATCGGGTATTAAACTGTTTTGACAACCAAACATCAGTTTTTTAGTTCCTGTTTCAATAATACAGTTTCCGGCTGAATGATAAACCAAATTATCCTCATCAACAATCATGCTTTTTACATTACCGCAACCACAAAAAGCATAAGAACCTATAGATGTGATGCCTCTATGAATATATACTTCTTCTAAGTTTGTGCAGCAATTAAAAGCACTTTCGCCTATAGAAGTAACACTTTCCGGTATTGTCACATCAGAAAGCTCATAGCAACGGTAGAATAATGAATTGCTGATTGTGCTAATTTCACTAGGTAGCTTTATTGTTTTCAACTTTCGACATTCACCAAAAGCTCCGATTCCAATACTGGTAACAGAATCAGGCAAATCTACACTTATCAATCTCCTGCAACCATTGAAAGCATAGTTTCCAATAGTTTCCAAACCGTTTTCAAAAGATACGCTTTCCAAATAAGAGCATCCATTAAAAGCAGAATTTCCTATACTTATAACGCTGTCAGGTATCTCAATAGTTTTAAGATTGTTACAGTTTCCAAAAGAATATATCCCAATGCTGGTTATTCCTTTAGAAAAGACAACCCTTGATATATTTGAACCACTAAATACATTTCGCGGGATGGAGTCAGTCCATCCATATTCACAATCATATCCTCCGCCTAATGGTCCTACAGATTGAATAAAAGTAGAATTTTCTCCAAACAAAGAGCCTCCAATATCTGTTGCGTTTTTCGGAAGATTGATTTTTTGTAAAGAAGAACAATAATGGAAAGCGCCGCTTCCTATGCTCTTAATTGATTCGGGAAGATGAATTTCAGTTAACCGTGAACAATAATAAAAAGCTTCACGGCCAATAGCTGTAACCGGATAACCATCTATTTGGTCAGGAACAACCATCACGCCGACAGCATTCTCGTTACAGTCATTAATTGTAATTTCACCATCACTAATTATATATGTTAAATCATTATAAGTGTAAGCAAATGTATTAATGCTTACAACAGAGATACTCATAAATAAAGAAAAAGCTAGCAGAACAGAAATCATCCTCTTGAATGCTTTTTTCATAATTATTCCCCTTCCAAAACCAAATTCACATTAGAACTATATAAATAACCATTAAAAACGATTTGATGTTTAAATAAAGTATATCATACTGAACAAAACAATATCAACAGTTTTATCAATTATTTATGCTCTGCATATCATGTTTGCGGGGCGCCGAGGTCGCCGTCCCCTACGATGCTCACGCATGTCCTTGAAGTCGCCATACCCGCCGACTTCGTCGGCACCCTCTCCGTTCTCGGAGAGGGCCACATACGGAATGTTTGATTATATGATGCTCCGCATATTCTTGGGCGGGCGGATGATATCCGCCCCTACGAAAATCGTTAACTGAACCCTGTCATTCTGAGACGCTTGCGCCGAAGAATCTCAAATGCAGACAAGCTGTCATATGGTGGTAAAAGAAACGGAGCAGCCGTCAAGCTGCTCCGTATTTTTATATTTATTTTCTGAATAAATCCGCAAAGCCTTTTGCTCCGAAGATTCTATAGACGTTATCATTGAGCCCTTTGAGGACTTTTGTCGTGAAATCGGGCTCGGAATCATCATTATCGGGACCGTAAACGCCGAATGAAATCAACATCTGACGGTACGCTTTGATGATATTGTCATCCGCTTCACGGTGGTTGATGACTGAGTTCTCCATCTCTGTCGCGGCAGCTTCGTTACTTTCAAGCAGTGCCTGCTGCTCAGCATTCAGCGAATTGGTCTTGAGCCATTCCTCGAGATCCGGTCTGTAGCTTCTGTTGAGCGGCTTTAGGTCTCTCGATTCATTGAATCTCGGATAGATATTATTATCATCGTTGCTGCTCTTAATCTTACCCAGAGCAAGATCGAGTGCGAGACGGATTGCGGTGTTATTATATTCAAGTTCGTGCTTCTGGCCGTAGAAGAGCCAGGCTCTGTCGGGGAAGAAGGTTGTTGAAATATCAACGCTCTGCTCGGGAGAAATATAGGCGGCATCGTGAGAGGAAAGATAGCTTTCGTCAAATCTTTCACCCTGCTTAACAAAGGTTGCATCGGGGACGGTTGAGGAAATCTGGATGATTTCATCGGAATTCGTTGTATCGGCAGTTTCAAAGAACTGGAAGAATTTATAATCGGAGCTGAACCCGCCGAATTTGAGACCGTAACCCGCGATAAAGAAGAAATCGACGCCGTTATTCTCATTGAGATTATTCATCGTCTGCTCAAGGTCGCGCTGGGCCTCAAAATACTTATCTGATGTTTTGAGAACATAGGCGAGATTATCCTTGCCCTCAAGACGGTCCTTTCGGATTGCCTCATATCTGGTATAGGGAATCAGCGCGCAGAGAGACGGTGTCTTTATGACAAGATTCTCGACTATCGAATCGAGGATTTCATCGATGATGCTTCTGAGGGTTGCCTTCGGGAAGATTCTGAGAATCACGTTTACAAGATATCCCCAGGGCTCACCGATGAGGTCGGCGACAACTCCGTTATAGAGAAGCTCGGGAGCGTCTTTTGAATACTTCTGCTCAATTAAATCGGCAAAGACATCACTGCCGTGCCAGGCGCCGACGATGCTGACAACTCTCGCAATTTTGCCCTGCTCACCGTATTGCTGAAGGTATGCGCTGACAACGCTCGCGCCCATACTCATCGGGATAAGGACTGCCTTCTCCTTGCCGGTCTGCGGGAGGACGGCATCGTTGATGAAAGTGTTCAGAGCGTCCGCGTTCTTATAAGTATCGGAAAATGCGGAATAATTGAAGCAGTAGATATTATCCTCGCCGATATCACCGATGACATTCTGGCAGGGAATCGTTCTGAAGAAATTATCTCTCTGCTCCTCGGTATACTGAGAAAGCGGATAAGACATTCTCGGGGTGACAACAACGGGAGGAAGCTCGCCGTTTTCATCGACTGTATTGTATCTGAAAAGAATCTTCACAACATTATCGACGGCTTTTCTGCTGACGAAATTATGGTCAGTAATCGCAGAGAGAAGGAAGGTGCCGACAAAGGAGAGGGCGTTAACCCAAAAGCCGGCTTCCTTGAGAGCGAAGGAGAAATCGTTGCAGAAAAGATTCCATTTTGCAGTGGCTCTGTCCGTCTCATTGGCGGCGATATCGGCCTTCGCATCCTCTTCATTGGCATAGAGGTAGCTGTAGCTCTGGCCGATGCCGGTGACGAAAATTATCGGATAATCGGTGTCGGATGAGCCGTAGGCCGGGGGTTCCGGCTGAGCGGGGTCCGCTTCATCGGCGGATGTCACCACAAAACAAGCGGAGACAGCCAGCACAAAGCAGAGAAGCAGGGAAATGATTCTTTTGAGATTCTTCATTATTACCACTCCGTAATTCAATATATCTTGATTATATATCAAATATAATAAAATATCAATAGATAAAAAATCAGCCCTCTGCGAAAGAGGGCTGAAATAGTATACTGTTTTATTCCTCTGCCGCGGCCTTGAGGAATCTCTCGAGCCAGATGCTTCCGACTTCAAGAGCGCTGTAGAGGCCTTTGCATTCAGCTTTTTTGACTATCTTATCCTTTAATTTGATAATGGTCGGATCGGTCCTGAAAAGCTGAACATTGACCTTATCGGCAACCTCCTGCCCCTGAAGCTCACGAGTGGAGGCAATCTGCATAATGGCTACATAGGGCTCATCCATATAGCCGTAATAGATTGTGTTCCCGCTTCTGACGAGAGGTTTGCCTTTATACATCAAAACATCTTTTGCCATTGTAATACTCCTTACTTAATGCCGAGATAGGTTTTTACCATCGCCTGTAGCAGCTCATCGCGGTCGAGACGGCGGACCAGGCTGCGGGCATTGTTATGGGTGGTAATATAGGTGGGATCTTCGGAAAGAATATAGCCGACTATCTGGCTGATGGAATTATAGCCCTTCTCGTTGAGAGCTTCATAAACCGCCTGAAGGGTCTTTTTCATTTCGGCTTCATTTTCTTCTTTGATTGAAAACTTAATAGTCCTGTCTGTCATCGGAATCCCTCCAATCTCTTTACTTCTTTATTATAACCTAAAGAGTATTATATTACAATAGTTTTTTTGAATTTTATGCCCTGAGCGCGACGCCTATGGATGAAAGATTTGCGAGGATGGCGTCGATATATTTCTGAACCTCATCCATTTCAAGAGTTCTGTCCATGGCGACGAAATTGAAGCGGATTGTAATGCTCTTTATTCCGAGGCGCTCAAAGGTATCGATTACCTTTACACTCTCAAGCTCCGCGATATTCTCCTTCTTCCAGCATTCCTCGAGATCGGCGAATCTGATATTGTTGCCGAGAACGAGAGAGAGGTCATAATAAATTGACTGCATATCGCTGGATTCTTTATATTCAATCGCGTCCGCTGTGACAGAATTGAAGGTATTCATATCGAATTCGATTCCCACAACGCAGCCGGTCTTGTCAAACTTCGTCTTATTGACAGGATGAAGAGTGCATACTCTGCCGAATTCTTTACCGTCAAGCGAAATAACCGCAGTATTCTTCGGATGCTGCCAGGGTTTGACGGATTTCGCCTTCTTATATGAAGGTTTCTTCTGCTTGATAAGGGAAACGATGCAATCAATCATCTCGAGGGCTTTGAAATAGAGCTTCTTCTCGTCGCCCGATTTGCTGAAGAGGACTATGCCGAGATGCTTTCTCTCATTTGCGGTGCCGTCGGCTTTTACACCGTCAACAACCCTGCCGATTTCGAAAAGACCGTATTCATCGGCGAAATCCTTATTCTCGCTCGCCATAACCAGCAGCGTCGGGAGCATGGAATTTCTGAGGTTGCCGTTTTCGGAATTCTCGATATTCAGTACCCTGACATTATCCTCAATGTCGATACCGAGCTTCTTGAATTTACGGCCGTCCTGCCAGACGTATGAATGAACCTCGTGCAGGGCATATTTCTTAACGAGGATATCCTTGACTTCCTCATCCTCAACTCTGCCGTAATCATGATGAACAGGCTTGAGCGGGCTCTTTGTGGTGGTAATCATGAAATTATCATAGCCGTAAATTCTCGTGATTTCCTCAATAATATCGGCCTTGATGGTAACATCCTTGGTTGCTCTCCAGGAGGGAACGTCAACGGTGAATACCTCCCCCTCCTGCTTTACTCCGAAGCCGAGAGCGGTCAGCGTATGAACAATTCTCTCATCGCTGATTTCGATGCCCGTATATTTATCAACGTAGGCCTTGTCGAAGGTGAGAGAAATCTTATCATAATGACGGACATAGTTGTCATTGACCTTTGAAGCAACCTTCGCGGCGGGATCAACCGATTTGACTATCTCAACAAATCTGCCGACAGCGTCCATAGTGAGCTCGGGATCGAGCATCTTTTCGTATCTGGCGCTCGAATCGGTACGATGACCGAGACGGGATGAGGATTTGCGGACACTGACACCGTCAAAGCAGGCGCTCTCGAGCACTACCGCGCCCGTATCCTCAACGATTTCAGAGTCGAGACCGCCCATGATGCCGGCAATTGCGACGGGAGTATCATTATTGTAAATCATCAGGGTATTTTCATCGATATCTCTCTCGACTGAATCGAGAGTCGTGAATTTGCAGGGCGTTTTGGGTGTGTCAACAGCAATCGCGTCAATCATATTGGCATTGAAGGCGTGAGTCGGCTGACCGATTTCAAGCATAATGTAGTTGGTTACATCGGCGAGCAGATTGATGGCTCTCATACCGCAGTAATAGAGACGGATCTGCATATCAAGCGGGCTCTCGTTGACCGTGATATTATCCATCTTCAGAGCAGTGTATCTGTAAACAAGGTCCTCCCTGCCGATTCTTACGGGAACCTGATAATCGCCGTCATAACTCAAATCACCGAGCTTCAGGGGCTTGAGTTCCCTGCCGGTGAGAGCCGCGAACTCTCTGGCTATTCCGTAATGTCCCCAGAGGTCGGGGCGGTTGGTGAGGGATTTGTTATCGACCTCAAAGATTATATCTTCAATGGGATAAATGCTCTTCAGATCGGTGCCGTTCGGAGCATCGGTATGAAGCTCAAGAAGTCCGCTGTGGTCATCGCTTATGCCAAGCTCCTTGCCCGAGCAGCACATGCCTTCGCTTTCATATCCCGCTACTTTCGTTACGATGATTTCTCCGGCGGGAACTCTTGCGGGAGCGAGAGCAAGGGCAATCTTCATACCCTCTCTGACATTCGGGGCACCGCAGACTATATTCGCAATTTTTGAGCCCGCATCAACCTTAAGAAGATGAAGCTTCTTTGACTCGGGATGCTCCTCTACGGATTTGATTTCGCCGACTACGACATTTTCAATATCGGCACCTTTGATATAGACATCCTCAACCTCGGCGGTAGCAAGGGTGAAGGTGTTTATAAGCTTTTTGACATCGAGACCGTCAAGATTGACATATTCTTTAATCCAGTTAATTGATACAAACATCTCTTACGCCTCCTTGCTCTCTGCGGGATGGGTGAATGAAATATCGGTGAACTGCGAGAGCTCTTTGAGATTGCCGCTGTTGAAAAGGCGGATATCCTTGACTTCGTATTTCATCATTGCGAGTCTGGTAAGGCCGAGACCAAACGCGAAGCCGGTGTATTCCTCAGGATCTATACCCGCGGCAGTGAGAACATTGGGATGAATCATACCGCAGGGACAGAGCTCAAGCCAGCCGGAATCCTTGCAGGATGCACAACCCTTGCCGCCACAGATTGAGCACTGAATGTCAAGCTCAAATCCGGGCTCAACGAACGGGAAAAAGCCAGGACGAAGACGCACGGTAATATCTCTCTGGAAAACTTCGGAGAGCATAGTTTTCATAAAGTAAATAAGATTTGAAATTGAGATATCCTTATCCACCATAATGCCTTCCATCTGGAAGAATGTATTCTCATGGCAGGCGTCGATTTTTTCATTTCTGAAGCATCTGCCCGGGAAGATGGCGCGGATGGGGTTGCCGGACTCGAGATTGCTCTTATATTTTCTGAGAATCGTATTCTGAGCGGCGGAGGTATGAGTTTTAAGAAGCTGATTGGAGCTGAGATAATAAGTATCCTGCATATCTCTCGCGGGATGGTGCTTCGGGATATTCAGCGCCTCAAAGCAGTTGTAGTCATCAGTGATTTCGCTGTAATCCTCAACGTTGAAGCCCATTGAGAGGAAGATGTTCTCAACCTCACGCTGAACGAGCGTAATGGGATGATATGAGCCGTAATCAACGCTGACGGGCATCGTCTCATCATAGCTCTCAGTAGCGTTGATAAGCAGTTCAATCTCTTTTTCTTTTATCTCGGCGAGCTTTGCCGCGATGGCATTTTCAATAAACTGCTTCGCCTCGTTGATTTTCTGACCCGCCTCTTTTTTATTCTCATTGGGTACGTTTCTGAGTTCCTGCATAAGAGCAGCAATCAGGCCCTTCTTGCCGAGAAATTCAATTCTGAGCTGCTCGATATCGGCGGAAGCGGCCGCCTTCGAGGATTTCTCCTGAAACAGTTTTTTCAGCTCTTCGGGTTTTTCAAACATCGTTATCAGATCCTTTCAGATAAAGTAAAACCCCTCACTGTCAAAAGACAATGAGGGACGAATTTAATCCGCGGTACCACCCTGCGTTCCCGTAAAAATACGGGCTCTCGCGGTTATAACGGAACCGCCGTCTGCAACTAATCGGCAAAACAGCCTTTCCCTGCAGCCGCTCGCGGGCGAACTTCAAAGCAGTCCGGATGGCTCAATCGCAGCAAACATGAACCTCTCTGAAACCTTCTCTGCCCCTACTCTTCCCGGTCAAAGCGTTTCGGTTAAAAATAGAAAAGAATAAATTTGCAAGTAAAAAGGCAGGGTGCACCCTGCCCATACATCAGTCAGCTTCCTTGACTACTACCTGTCTGCCGTTATAATAACCGCACTCGGGGCAGAGTCTGTGCGCTCTCTTGTATTCGCCGCAGTTGGGGCATTTAACCAGTGCGGGAGCATCAATCTTCCACACGCTTGAGCGTCTCTTATCTCTTCTTGCCTTGGAAACTCTTCTTGCAGGTACTGCCATTCTAAAGCACCTCCTTAATCGGGCTTATTATACATACATATCAATTATCAAGAAGCTGCGTCAAAGCCGCTAATCGCGGATCTATCTCTTTTCGGCAGCTGCATGGACCGTCATTCAGATCTTTGCCGCACTTCGGGCAGAGACCTTTGCAATCTTCGCTGCAAAGAAACTTTGAAGGAAGATTGAGAAAAATATCGTCGGTGACCAACTCGTCAAGATTGAAATTTTTGATATCCTCCACGAGAAGGAGATCGTCATTCTCTTCATCATTGAGAGAAGCCACGAGAGTGTGATTTATTGCAATGTCATAAGGAAAATCAATAGGCTTTGCGCATCTGTCACAGCAGACTGACATAGTGAAATCCGCGTCCGCGTCAACAGTGACTATACCTGAATGATTAGAGAGAATTCCCTTGACCGAAACAGGAGCGTTAAACGGCTTGCCGCCGAGAAACTCTTCGCCTGACAGATCAACGGTATAATCAAGCTCCTTAACCAGTCCTTCGACATTCAAAAAAGGTTCAAGATCAATAATCATAATATTTTCCGTAAATCACGCAAAAGATATTATATAGTCAATCGCTGATTTTGTCAATAAAAATTTCAGATTTTTTCGCAATATTCAAAGATTTCCTTGGGTAATTCAGATTCATCAGCTGAAATGGTAAATGTGAAATCCTGATCGGAAATCTTGCTGAGCTCGGAAACCTTCTTAAGGAAGGCCGCAAGCTGCTGATAATCCCTGCCGCCGATTTTGAGAGTGGCATCAACAAGAACATCGGTGATATCGTGGTCGCCCGCTACAATACCGCTAAGAAAACCGTAAAAAGCATCGTAACCGCTGACTTTATAATGATCGGTCTCCACAAGTCTTGCGCGGTAATTGATATCGTAAATCAAAAGGCGCTCTTTTTCAACGCAGACAACATTGCCGTTGGAGCGTTCTATCGCCTCATTTACGAGACTGATGAGCCTCTTGGTTTTTCCCGAACCTTTGTTGCCGATAATAAGTGAAACCATAATTATTACCTCCGATATATGTAAAATTTCTTATAATCTCTCTGTAAGCTCTTTCGCGAGTTCCTCATAGCCGGGCTTACCGAGGAGAGCAAACATATTCTTTTTGTAGCTCTCAACACCGGGCTGGTCAAACGGATTCACTCCGAGCACATAGCCGCTGATACCGCAGGCAAGCTCAAAGAAATAGATAAGCTCGCCGAGGTTGAATTCATCTTGTTTGTCAATGGTAAGAAGGATGTTGGGAACGCTGCCGTCGGTATGCGCAAGAACCGTGCCGTCGTGGGCGTTTCTGTTGATTTCGTGCATTGTCTTACCATAGAGAAAATTGAGACCGTCGCCGTTTGCCTCATCGAAAGGAATATCGATATCGGCGATGGGATTCTTTACCCAGAGAACGGTTTCAAACAGGTCTCTCTCACCCTGCTGTATATACTGACCCATCGAATGAAGATCGGTTGAGAAAACGACAGATGAGGGATAAATGCCCTTGCCGTCCTTACCCTCGCTCTCGCCGAAGAGCTGTTTGAGCCACTCGTTCCACATGAGCATATACGGCTCATAGGAAACCATAATCTCAATCTTTTTGCCCTCGCGGTAGAGAAGATTTCTCATCGCGGCGTATTTATAGCAGTCATTTGCGTTAATATCGGTATTTGTATATTTCTCCCTCGCCGCTGCGGCACCGTTCATAAGAGCATCGATATCAATGCCTGCGGCTGCAATGGGAAGCAGACCGACAGCGGTAAGCACGGAATATCGGCCGCCGACATCATCGGGAACAACGAATTCCTCATATCCTTCAGCATCAGCGAGTGCCTTGAGAGCGCCCTTTTTCTTATCGGTTGTGACATAAATCCTCTTTGCCGCTTCCTCTTTGCCGTATTTATCCTCAGCAAGCTTCTTGAAAATGCGGAAAGCAACGGCGGTCTCTGTGGTCGTGCCCGACTTGGAAATAACATTTATTGAAAAGTCTTTGCCTTCAACAAGAGAAATAAGCTCGGCAACAGCGGCGGATGAAAGAGTGTTGCCGCCGAAATAAATCTGCGGAGTATCCTTGCAGGTAAGATTATAATTCGATGATTTTATGAACTCAATTGCCGCTCTGGCTCCGAGATATGAGCCGCCAATTCCGAGAACGATAAGCACCTGAGAATCACTTTTGATTTTTTCGGCGCATTTCTTGATTCTCGCGAATTCATCTTTATCATAATTTACGGGCAGATCAATCCAGCCGAGGTAATCGCTGCCGGCGCCCGTGCCGTTTCTGAGGGCAGAATCTGCAGCTTTAACTTCACTCTGAATTGAAGCGAGTTTATTATCATCGGCGAAACCGCCGCAATATTTGAAATTGACTGAAAGGGACATATTTACCATCTCCGGGTTATATAGTTATTTTTATTTTAACCTATATAAAGATTTATTTCAAGTATTTTATCCTTAAATATACTAAATTCGGATTATTGACCTAAAATAATCAAAATCGGTAAATACCGTTGACTATTTTGACACGGAAAGACATAGAATATAAGAAATGCCCGCAGATTAATCTGCGGGCTGTTATTATTCAGTAAATCTTACGCTCTGGAAGCGATGAGCTGCATAATCCACTGGAAGATTGTGCCGAAGGAGAGCTGGAATACAGTCTTGAGGACTTTGCCGAGATCGACATTCTTCATAAGCTCGCCGAAACTGTTGTCATTCCAGAATTTCGCCCAGTCAAGTGCCTTGATTCTGTCCCAAAGGCTTCCGGACTGAGGAGCATCAACCTGCTTGGTAGTGATGATATAAGCGCCCTTGGAGTAGTTGGATGCGGTAACCTTGATATAATAGGTACCTTCGCCCTGCTCGGCAAGGTTGAATTCAAAAGCCTTATCGAAAGTCACAACACCGTTGCCGATTGATTCATTCTTGCTGTTGAAAATTTCAACATTCCATACGCCTGCAGGATCGTTTCTCTTATCAGTCGTGCTGGTATCGGCAGAGAATACAAGCGCAATATTTTTGTCGGTTTCAGTGGTTATAATTTTGAACATATCGATATCGCCGACATAGGAAAGATTGCCGAACACTCTCTTGCCTGCGGTAAATGTGTTTGCATAAACAGTATTATCATTGGGCTCGTATTCGTTTTCGGCATTAACGCGGACATGGGCCTTGACGGTATAAGCTCCGGTACCGGTAACTTTGATATAATAAGTATAAGCCTTGGTGCCGATATCTGCGCTCATTTCATAGGTATCGGTCGTGCTGTTGCTGACTTCGGCTATAACCTTTTCGCCGCCGCCGGTTGACTGAACAGTAACAACCTCCGCCTTGATTGTGCCCGAGGTCTTCGCAACTTTCTTGAGTTCTATGAAAGCAAAGCCCTGCTTGGCCTGGAATGAATAATAATCAGCATCGCCCGCTGAAACAGCGCCGTAGTATTCCTTTGAATTGCCGGCTGTGTCAAGGGTGATTGCGGTTGCATTCGCGAGAGTGTCATTGGGCTCAACCTCTGCGTTCGGATAAACTGTGTTAGTAACTTCGATTGTGTAACTGCCCGAACCGGAAACCATGGAGTTAGCCTTGATGGTGATGTAATAATCGGCGTTGGCAATAAGATCAAACTCGCCGGAAACGGTTTCGCTGCCGGCAGCTACGAATGACTTCAACTCTTTGCCGGTTGAATCAGCTATGCTGACTGCATAGTCATCGCCGCCCTTTGCTCCGATGGCAACGGTTCCGATACCGTTCTTTGTGGGCTTGAACTTGAATACATCGACATCCGATACATCGGAAATCGAGCCGGTCGCGATACAGGTATCATTTGAATTATCACCCATATCAAAGAATGTAGCCGTGTCCCTATCATTGTTGGGCTCAACTTCCGCAGTGGACTTATCAGCGGCAAAAGAAACTGTTACAATGCCGAAAACAAGGATGCACGTAAGAAGCGCGGCCAAAAGTGCTTTTGCTTTTTTCATAAGTTTTGTCCTCCCGTAAAATGAATTTACTTTTTAATTGTATCACAGATATAAAAATATTTCAAACAGTATTAATAAACTGTTTTTTAACAATTATTGAACTTTGGCCGAATCAATCAGCCAGTCAAAAGAATCTGTATTTAGAATCCTGCCGCAGTAATCACACTTGGTGCTCTTATTGATATTGACAGGAGCACCGCAATAGGGGCAGTTCTGCGCGGAAATACCACTCAGCTGGGGAGAAATCCTGCCGGATTCTCTCATAAGCTTCACCTGAACAGTTGAAAACTGCTCGTCGGCATCGCCTTTTATACGCTGATGAGTCTTGATATCGGCAATGTACTCAACAGCTCTGACCCTGACATCGGCATACATATAATCAAAACCATTGGCCTGTTCAAAGCCTTTCAGTTCAACGCCGAGTACGGTGATGCGCTCCGTATAGAGCACCCTGCCCTTTTTGGCGAGTGCTGCGGATTCTTCGCTGAGCGAATTATAGAAAGCTTGCGTAAGATACGGTTCCATCTCCTCGAGCTTCCCGTCGCTCGAAGTTGTTTTGAGGCGGCGGTAGATATTTGAGAGCTTCGAAGAGAATTTTGCAAAGTCAAACGCTTTATCAAGTTTTGAAAATTCGGAAACAGGTTTCATCTCAAATCTCCGTATTATCAATCATAGTATCTGAATCTGAATGAAATGAGCGCGATAAACGCAGCGGCTATATAATAGAAAAATTTCAAAAACGGCTTCATTTTCCGGCCCGCCGTATCGGTAGCTTCATTCCATGTATCGA
Organism: Oscillospiraceae bacterium; assembly: GCA_902792905.1. GTDB lineage: Bacteria > Bacillota > Clostridia > Oscillospirales > Acutalibacteraceae > CAG-177. The sequence goes on along the minus strand of CADBBH010000006.1, from coordinate 34,379 downwards.
CAACGGTTGTGGTGGTATTGTCGGCCGGAACGAACTTATCGTTTTCTTTATCATAGGTCAGATACTGCGGATATTTCTCATCCGAATAGATATCGAAATCGTCTCTGGTGAGAATGCTGTGAAGAATCTCTTCATCACCTTCAATATAAAATTCATCATGAATTATATTGCTGACGAACCAGGTTGTGTCGCGTAGGATTGAGGTTGAGGCGTCTATTCTCTTATCGGGAGAGATATATTTTCCATTACCTTGCTCTTCTCTCGCCTTGATATATTTCTCATTGAAAGTTTCGTCAATCTTGCAGGCGGTGGCACCGAAGGAGGCGTCTCTGACGGTGCAGAAGCCGTCGCCGAGATCTTTGCCGCGCTCGGAAACAGGCCACATCGGCATACCGTATTTAACGATATTATAGACCTTCGTTCCGCGCTGCTGGGCTTCTTTGATTATCGCAATGTTGCGGACACCTACGGTATTATGAAAATGCTCAATTTTCTCAATGAGCCCGGCGTATTCCTCTTCATATCCGCCGAAGATAAGTTTCATGGCATCATCATAATATTCGTTGCCGACCATTGCCCAGAAGCCCGGGAAGGTGGCCAGCGTTTCGCGCATTGTTCTCGGAATAATATCCTCGTAAATCTTGCCGTATGCATTGTTGACGGCAAACAGCGCGACATCAAGCCCGTAGAGATTGCTTAAATCGGTGATTATTTCCCTGAGAACCGCATCGGTAAGGGTGAAAAAGCCGCCGATATCGTAATTCAGACCGAATTCGGTGTTATAAAGGAAAAGTTCAACGCTGTCGGCATCGAGTTTGATTTTGCCTGAAAAAACTTCGCCTATCGGGTCAATTCCTCTCGCGGCCGACGCATAGAATATAACTCTCTTGAGATTGGGATCCTTATACTTTTCCATATAGGCGAGAGCAAGATTGGCCCCGTGGCATCTGCCGGCAATCGCATACTCGGTGTGGCCCGTAACCTGCTGAACATATCCGATATACTCACGCAGAAGCTCCATATTGTCAAACGGATCAAGACGCCAGTCATAATGATATTCCCATTGATTCGGATCATAAGAGCCGCTCATAATATATCTTCTGTATGCCGAATTGTAGTCCGCTTCGTAATCGGCGAGGGTATCGTTTATCGGCATTCCGTCAGGACCGAGCTTCAGGTCTTTGAAAAGATCACAGATTATCTCATAAAGCTTATCGTCGAAATCGGACCAGTTCTGAGTCAGAACGGCGTTTATGAGAATATCCTTATTCTCGGTGACATAATTGAGAATCATATCCGAATCCTTGACAACGGGATAAATCCAGTTGTCATGATTATCGGGATCCGTGCCTCTGAGATAAATAGGGCATCCGTAACCCGCAATATAAATCAGCGGCAGCTCATAATCGAGCGCGCCCGCGCTGATACCCGTCGCGGCAACAGAGAAAAGCAAAACCGGTATCAGCAGAACAGAAATCAATTTTTTCATACACAAACTCCGTATTGCGCTGCAACGCAATTATTTGCCGAGAACTTCCTTTACTACATCTGCCTCTGTCTCAACATGTTCAAAGAAATACTTTTCTCTTTCCTCGTTATTGATAACGGTAACGGGCTTTATCTGATTGAGAACAACGCCCTTATCGGCAAGGAACTTGTTATAATCAACATAGGTTGACGGTTTAAGAAACAGGACTTCGGGTCTGTTGAGCATACCCCAGCGTCTGTATTTATAATACTTCTCATTGATTTCATCAAACTGATGATCGAGAGTATCAATGAATTTCTGCCTGCCGTCTTCGTCAAGAGCGCCGCCCTTGATTTCGATAAGAAGGGTATAGCGGGGCGGTTTGGTGGTGAAATCGGGATAGAAGGAGAAGCCCTCAAACTCGATATTCAGTTCCTTGGCACAGTTGTTGATAGCGGCATTAACCATATCTACGGTGGTCTTCTCATTCGCAACATTCATCATGAGGTTGCGTCTGTAAAGGAATTCGCACTCGGGAGTGTTGTTGTACATTCTGGTAATGTGAACAACATCCTCAACTCTGTATCTGTAAAGGCCGGAGAAATTGGAGACTATGATTTCATAATCCTTACCAACTTCAAGCTCGTGGAGAAGAAGCGGTCTCTCGACCTCTTCGCTGGTATCGTCATCGCGGTTTACGGGGATAAACTCGAAGAAGAGACACCAGGGAAGGAATACATAGTCGTTGACATCGAGCTCTGTCGGAGAGGCGAAGAAACCCTCGGCGGCAGCGTAGCCCATATTGTGAATCGGAATGTTGGGTCCGATATACTTGCGGAGCTTATCAACATAAACCTGAAGATTGGAGCCCATCATACCGTAAGCCCACTGGAGCTTCGGCCAGATTCTGGGAGCAATGGGATCCTCAAAACCCTTCGCAAATTCAGCGCGAAGGAAAGCCGCTCTTTCGGGATCGGGCTTGAGTCTCTTTTCGAACTTCTTGCGGAGCTCGGGAGTACAGTCAATATTGGGATTGATAATACCCTTCTCTATATCGTCACACATCATCTCCCAGTTCTCTTCAAGGTAATCGAGCATCTGGGTAAGAAGAGTTACAACGATTGAACCGAGATAGCTGACTTTCTTATTGCCGAGGCAGAATCTCAGATGAAGATATGAGGTGTCGAGTTTATCTTCAAGCGAGGGGAAAAGCAGCTCAAGCGGTGAAGTGCAGAAGAAAGGAAGGATGCACTTGAGGTAACGCAGAGGAATCTGCGCCGCGCCGTTGCTCATCTTATCGTCATCGGTCTTATGGCCAGAAAGATTGACGGCGAGAGGGCCGACCTGATTGCGCATCCTTATGCCTCTTTCCTTCATGAAATGGAAAGCGGTCGCGATTGAAGCTGAGAAGCCGAGACACTGCATCTTCCAGAGGTCGTTGATTCCTTTGGGAAGCATCTTGGGCTTGCCGACGGAGCCCGAGGAAGAAGCGTAGCGGATATTCTTGCCGGAAAACATGATTCTGTCTTCGCCGTTCTGCATCATTCTGTCAACATACGGCTCATAATCTGCATAAGTTGAAAGAGGAACTATTCTCTGATAATCCTCGATAGAATGAATGTCTTTAAAATTGAGTTTTTTGCCCAGCTCGCAATTCTTATTGCGTCTGACAATCTTCTTAAGGACAGCCTTCTGGGCCTTAAGCGGATCTTTGGTATGATGTTTGATCTGCGCTCTTGAAATATCACCCAGAATAACGCCTAAATCGGAAAAAGCCATAGTTTACCACCTCGAAATTTAATTTAATTATTAACATAATAATTCATGTTATTATATATTAAAAAGAGAAAAAAGTCAAGTTTAAGTATTTTCGAAGGGGATAACGAATGTAAATCAATAAAGAAATCCCTCCCCGGGGGGAGGGATAAAATCAATTCTGAATTGTACGCTGAGAGAGGCCCTTGATTGAGCTGACCGCCCAGTTGTGTGCTTCCATTGTGATAATCGAGCCGCAGTATTCGCATTCGTTGGCGGCATTCAGCGTGAGCGGGGCGCCGCAGTTCGGACAGACCTTCTCGGATTCGTCCTCGTCCTGCGTGACTATGCCGCTCTTTCTGACAAGCGACCACTCATACTGCATGATTCTGCGGTTGGTTCTGCTGCCTCTGACAACATTGCCGCTTGAGTCGTCAATCACATAATCGGTGATTTCTGTCTTAATCTCGGCGATTATGACATCGTTTGTGTTATCGTGCTTCCAGCCTCTTATCTCGACATTATCAACCATGATGTTTTCAATCATATTTGTCTGGTGGTTTCTGATATAGTTCTGAAGATTGCCCTCACACTGGGCATAGAATTCATCGGTGAGATATTCTCTGAGATTGCGCATATCCTTATTCTGCCAGGACTGCTGGAATTTCACATACATATCGGCAACATCGGCCTTGAATTTTTCGGGATCAAAGCCGGTATCAATCTGCATGAAATCCGCAATCGGAAGAAGCTCGGACATATTTGTTCTCTGCGCTCCGGCAGGTCTCGGGCCGGGTCTGCGGGCGGGTTTCTTTCGCTTATTGAATTTATAAATCAGATAACCGATAATATAGCCGAAATATGAAGTACCGAAAAGAGCCGAGCCGCCGTCAACGTCCTGATCAACAGGTCCTAGCAGAGTGACCTCAAGCTCTCTGCCGGAGTTGTTGAGATAAGAATAGATTCCGCCGTAAATCAGATCATCGGACCTGGAATCAGCTATATAGTAATAGTAAGCGGTCGTTGTTTCGCGGGTTGTATAGTCATCGTGGTCATAATCATATCCCCCGTAGTCATACCCGCCGTAATCGTTGCCGCCGTAGTCATAATCTCCGCCGTAATCATAGTCGCCGCCGTAGTCGCCGAAATCGGCCTTCGCATTAACCATGGGGAAGAGTGAAAGCAATGCGACAAATACTGCGAGAAAAGCGGCGTTGACCGCCTTCTTTTTTGCCTTTTCATTTTTAATCAGGAATATTACAGAAGCAATGATAAGATTGACAAATCCGAGGAACAGCAGAAATACCGCCATTGAATGATTATCACCGCCGATAAGTTCGGACATTTCCTGCTGAGTGCAGATTTTATCTGTCATAAATGCTTTTTCGGCATTTTTCAATCCGCCCAGAGTCGTGCCGTTCTGCAGACCGACCGCAGATAATCCGGTAAGAGATGACGCGGGAAGATACTTGTATTTTATCCTGATATCGCCGAGCTTATAATCGGAGGACGAGCCCGAATAATACCAGCCGCCCGAGTAGGTGTAACCGTCAATTTTTGCGGAACCGTCAATATCTGTCAGGTCGTGCGAGTCATTGAAATACTTATATCCGGATTCGCTGAAGGTGCAGAGATAATCCTCACCTACACGAAGATTGCCGCCGTCTATATATACTTCGCCGCAGATGACTGCCGAAGAGAGATTATCGGGGAAATCGGGATTTTCATAAGTTTCTCCTCCCCTGCCTCCGATATTCTTCTTCTGATCGGAAATAAAATCCTTATAGACCGTATCATCATCAATGTAATACTGATACATCTCGACATCCCTGACAAGAATGTATCCGTCGGCAGAAACTCCCGTGACGGTATCTGTCGGTTTTTCTTTTATCACGGGTTTGCCGGTGACAAAGACAACCTTACCCTCGTTTTCAGCTGAGGTTGTGCCGTTTTCAAGCGCAACCGCATTTTTAACAATAGCATCGCCGTTTTCCTGAGGAAGCTTATAGCCGCCCCAGAGAATACAGATTATCGCAAGTATGCCGAAAAACCAGGTGCCTCCCGGCAGTTTATTCTTCTTTTTCATAATTCACCACCTTTGTGAAAATTGCCTCGGTGTATGACTCATTCGGCTTTGTCCGCCGTTTTTTTCTTTCTCGGAGCCGCTTTTGCCGGTTTGTCGGCTATTTCTGCCTTCTCATCTTTTTTTGTTTTTGCCGTCGCTTTGGGCTGAATTTTCTTCTCAGTCTTTTTTGCAGGCTTTCTTGCCGGTTTTTCCGACGCAGATTTATTATCTTCGTACGCTTCCGAAAGCTCTTTTACCGGGGCTTCAAATCTCTTTTCTATATCGCGGAGCATTGCGAACATACCATCATAAAGTTCAAACGTTTCTTCAGTCGGAGAAAAGAGCCCTATCGGTGTGCCGTGATCACCCTGGCGGGTTTTCATAACATTCCACACACCGGGTCTTATATCGTTCTCATCATAATACATATACGGCTCGCCCTTCGGGAAGAGAGCCGAAGGCAGATCTACGAGACCGTCATTGGCGTAATCCGCGAATTCATAATCCCCTGCCGGTCTGAAGAAGTGATTATAGAACAGAATGAAAGATGAGGTGAATGCCAGGAACTTGAAATCGGTGTCCCATGGGATATGATGCCTGCCGTTGAAATTAATCGAAACGGCATTGTAGGAATACGAAAAATAATAGATATCGGGGCTGATTTTGATGTAGTCATTCATCTTCTTTGCGCCCTCGGGCATGAAATCGTATTCCGCGTTATCTTTGTTCTTACTGTACATTTTTCGTGCTCTGCGGAGAGGGAAGGCGTCTCGCTGACCGGGGGTATCACTCATACCGTACTGCTCAAGGTGGAAATCAAAAATCGTGCCTTCCGCGGGTGATCTGCCCATAAGGCCCATATAATTATAGACAATGAGCTTCATAAGCGGAAGAATCTTGAATTTATCGACGGCCTTGAAAATCGTGGTGCCGTTATGCGGCGCGCAGATAGTTACTATCGAGCAGAGCAGGTCTTCGTGGCCGCCCTTGAAGAGCTCTGAGCAGTCATCGGGACTCGCAGCAACCTCATCGGGATCGCCGTATGTCAGCAGATGAGCTAGCATTCTGACTGTATTGCCGCCGAAAGAGTGGCCGACAAGGTGAACTCTATGATCCTTATCCCATTTCTCAATCAGAGGCTCATTATAGAATCTGCCGAAGCGCCTGTGCTGAGCATTTTCCGAATGGACCTTGCCGTAGTCAACAGGTCCGCCGACAATGCGGGCATACAGCTCACAGGCTCTGTCCCAGGCAGAAGAGACGGGGCCGACCGAAGCAGCGTAAATCTCATAGCCCTGCTCAGTATAGTGCTCCTTGATATTGCAGGTGTTCGCGCCCCAGTAAGGCAAGCGGTCATTGAGGCCTTCGTCATCGCCCCATCCGAAAAGACCGTGAACAAGAATAATCGGGTATTTGCAGGTTTCTGACATAAAAATCACCTTTCATTTTTCTATATATGTTTGGCTTAATAATTTATGATAAATATAGAGTCCACTTCTCAAGAAGGAACAGCGGTGCATACGACATTTTCGACTGCCTTAAGCCGGGGTCGCCGCAATCCTCTTCCCTGTTGACAAATTTAATACTCTCTCCCTCCATACTTTTAAGAAAAAGATTGGAGAGCATCTGATAGACTCCGCGGTAGGAAGTATCCGCTTTTTCAACATGGACAAACAGAGTGTCGCCCGAGATTTCACCGAGAGTATATCCGACGACCTTACCGCCGACACGGAGCAGGGCACCCCTCTGAGCGTAAACATCATAATTATCAAGCACCTCAAGACACATAGCGAGCTCGCGCTCCGCGCTGCCGGATTCCTTCTCAGCGTGGAATTTGAAATTACGGTTGAATTTCTTTACCTCCGGTATATTTTCGGCGGTTATCTTTTCGAAAACAAACTCGGGTGAATCGTGCTCGAATTTATGAATCTGATTACGCTGGTGAGCGTGCTTTTTGCCGACCAGCGAAGTCAGAGATTCATAATCGTAGATATAATCAAACCAATCCCGCTCGGATTCGCTTACCGAACCCGGATACCTCTTGCTGAGGATTTCATTTTCCTCTGCGGACAGTGATGCAAACGAGGGCTTAATCCCCTTTTGGACACAATATTCATCGATTTCATCCAGAACAGCTTCCGGATTCCCGCCGACGGGATAATAGAAATAAGTATGATGGTGGCCGGGAGATACAATAACCATATTATCTCCGCAGAGCGCGTAATGGTAATGAAAATAATCACGCCACATAACTATAGCACCGGCAGTCCTGTCACAGCTCTGCGAGGGGAAACGGTCAAAATAGCTCTTGATCAGTGAATAATCGCTCAGTTCAATCTTCTTTAATTCAATCATTTAATTTCCTCTAAATATCTGACAGTCTCCATTGCATCTGAGCAATAGGCGTCAGCATGTATTTTTTCTGCATATTCAGCTGTCAGCACTGCACCGCCGACAACCACAACGCAATCGGGCAATTCTTTCTTGATAAGGGAGACCGTCTCTTCCATTGAAGGCAAAGTGGTAGTCATAAGCGCGCTCAGACCTACCACCCTCGCCGAATTCTCTTTTGCGGCTTTAAGCACATCTTCGCTCGGAACATCCTTACCGAGATCAATTACCTTATAGCCGTAATTCTCCAGCAGAAGCTTGACTATATTCTTGCCGATATCGTGAATATCGCCCTTTACGGTAGCGAGAATAACAGTGAATTTACCTGCACCCGCACCGTTAGAATAGTTCTCTTTTATGATTTCAAAACTCGCCTTTGCCGCCTCGGCACTTAAAAGAAGCTCGGGCAGGAAGGCCTTTTTACTCTCAAAATTCTTTCCGACAACATCAAGCGAGGGAATAATCTTTTCCGAAATGATATCAAGCGGAGCAATATCTTTGAGGAGCTCTTTGGTAATAAGCGCCGCGGCTTCCTTTCTGCCTTCGACGACTGCCCTTTCGAGTGTGTCGTCAGATTGAGCTTTCGGGGTATTGGCTTGCTGCTCACCTTCTATAGCTTTCACATATGAAATATAATCGAGGCAGGATTTGTCTATACCTTTGAGCGCGAGATATGATCGGTAAGCGCCCATCATTTCGGGAGAAAGCGGATTTATTATTGCGGATGAGAGACCGCTCTGCATAGCGAGAATGAAGAAAGCCGAATTAATAATGCTTCTGCCCGGCAGGCCGAATGAAACATTTGAAACACCGAGAACAGTATTACATCCGGTTTTTTCCGTAATCAGCCGTACAGATTCAAGAGTAACCTTCGCGGCAGATGAATCCGTGCCTACAGTCAGCGTGAGCGGATCAAAGAGAATGTTCTTTTTACTGATTCCGTATTCTTTTGCTGTTTCAAGAATCGTCTGCGCGATTCTGAGTCTGCCCTCTGCAGTTTCGGGTATTCCGTTCTCGTCAAGAGTCAGAGCGACGATGACACCGCCGTATTTTTTCGCGAGCGGGAAAACTTTTTCCATCACCTCTCGCTTACCGTTAACAGAGTTTATCACGGGTTTTCCGTTATAAATTCTGAGCGCGCTTTCCATCGCTGAAAAATCCGATGTATCAATCTGCAAAGGCAGATCGCAGACCGCCTGCAGCTTGTAAACCGTATCAGTCAGCATTTCGCGCTCGTCTATTCCGGGCATACCGCAGTTGACATCAAGGATGTCCGCTCCCGCAACCTGTTGGCTCCTGCCCTCTTTGAGCAGATAATCTGAATTTTTGTCGAGAAGGGCCTGCTTAATCGCTTTTTTTCCTGTGGGATTGAGTCTTTCGCCGATAATCAGAGGTCTTTCTCCGAAAACGACGGCATGAGAATAAGACGAAACGACGGTCAGATTCTTTTCCGTCTCGTCAATTCTTGTTTTATTACTTATGGCATCACGAAGTTTAGATATGTATTCGGGAGAAGTGCCGCAGCATCCTCCGATTATATTTACTCCAAAATCGACCGCTTCAATCACATATTGAGTGAAAGTATCGGGTGATATATCATATACGGTTTTACCGTCCCTGACGCAGGGAATACCGGCGTTAGGCTTGAATATAACGGGAACACACGCCGCTGCCGATATGTGCTTAATGACGCCCAGCAGTTTATCGGGGCCGTAAGAGCAGTTAAGACCGATTGCATCCGCGCCGAGTCCTTCAAGCATCGCTACCATTGCTTCGGGAGAAGCTCCTGTCAAAAGGCGCTCATCATCATTATAGGCATTGGTCACAAAGACCGGCAGAGAGCAGTTCTCTTTAACCGCAAGCAGGGCGGCTTTGGTCTCATAGCCGTCATTCATCGTCTCTATGGAAATCAAATCAGCGCCGTATTTCTCGGCAAGCTTTGCCTGCTCCGCAAAGATTTCGACCGCTTTTTCAAATTCAAGGTCTCCGTATGGCTTGAGAAGCTTTCCGCTCGGTCCCATATCATAGGATACAAACTTTTCCTGAACTCCGTCGGAGAGTTCGGCTGCCCTTCTTACATTTGAAATCGCGGCGGCAATTATCTTTTCAAGCTCGCTGTGGGTAAAATTCAGAGAATTTGCTCCAAAGGTATTTGTATTGACTATATTGCTGCCTGCATCGAAATACTGCTTATGGATGCCTGTAATCATTTCGGTATGGGTGAGATTCGCAGTCTCCGGCCTTACCCCCGTTGGAAAGCCCAGCTTCTGCATAAGAGAACCCGTTGCGCCGTCAAGCAGAACAATATTCTTTTTTATAAAATCAGTAACTTTCATTTGTTCGCTCCTATGATGGCTGTAACGGATTTTGACGGAGTCATCTGCATTCCTTCCGTGAGATAAACCCCGAGATTTTTATTAAGATTCAGAATTGCAAATATTTCGCGCTGAAATTCTATCGGCAGGTCGCCGTATCCCGGGCTGAAGCGGGAACAGGTTGACTGATATTCCGCATTGATTCTCTGATTGAATAAATCGCATACGTTTTCTATCATCTCAGAGCCGATTGCATCGAGGCACAGTGCCTTGACAGCAGACAAGGAAGAGTATTTCATAATCAGCCTGTCAATACCTATACCGACGGTAGCTCCGAAAACAACGGCCTTATTGCAATTCTCAAGATGCTCGGCAAGGCTTTTTGACTTAACGGTAACATCACCTAAGCAGACATTATCGCCGTGCGTTTCAACCGGAAACTCCGCAGAACAGACACGGCAGTCAAATGAATCTCTGCTGAGTCCGATGCATTCTTTAACAAGCAAATCAATCTGCTCCGAATTCCCGTTGTCACGCAGATAGCGCTTTATCATTCCGATATCGGAGGCCGGTGTATCAAATTTCAGAATCAAAAAGTTTTCCATTATTTTATGATTTCGGATATATTTCTCATTATCGCCTCGGCAACCTGAGGTTTATTCATCGAATATATGTGAATATGATTTATGTTATTTGCGAAGAGATCTATAATCTGATCGGTGGCATACGCGATACCGGCCTGCATCATCGCATCCGGCGAAGAACCGAAGCGGTCAACAATGCTGCTGAAGCGCTGAGGCATAAACGAACCGCTGAGCTTTATCGCTCTGGCAACCTGATTGGCGTTTGTAATAGGCATAATTCCGGGAATTACGGGAACGCTTATACCCGCCTCCCTGATTCTGTAAAGGAAGGCATAGAACAGACTGTTATCAAAGAACATCTGGGTAGTGAGAAATTCACAGCCGACATCCGTCTTCTCTTTGAGATGCATTATATCTTCTTTACGGTTAGCGCTCTCGGGATGAACCTCGGGATAGCAGGCGCCCCCGATGCAGAAATCGGCACCGGACTCTTTAAGATCGGAAATGAGCTCAATCGCGTGATGATAATCCCATCCGCTTCTGTCCTCATTCATCCTGTCGGCAGGGATATCACCCCTTAGTGCGAGCACATTCTCGATACCGGCTGCCTTGAAATCTTCAATCCTGCTTTTAACGCTCTCCCTTGACGAGGACACGCAGGTAAGATGAGCGAGAGAAGGAACGCCGTATTTTTCACTTATTTCACGGGCTATATCCAGTGTATACTGACTGGTTCCGCCGCCTGCGCCGTAAGTTACGCTCATATACGACGGATTCATTGCGGCGATTTCATCAACCGCCTTTTCAACAGCAGAAAATGAATCGCTCGTTTTGGGCGGGAAAACTTCAAACGACACCGTCGGTTTTTCTGATTTCAGAATTTCGGTAATTCTCATAAGTATCCTCTTTCGGTTTTATAATCATCAGTTCAGCACAACTCCGTGTGAGAACATTTCGTTGACTCTCTTTTTGAGAGCGTCATATTCAGCGCCCTCAAGAGTCGGATTATTCTTGAGCAGCTGCTCTGCGGCGTAGTGTGTTTCGCGCACCGTATCGCCGTCGGAGAGCATGTTTGATATTTTGAGATCCGGCAGACCGTGCTGCCTTGAACCGAGAAAATCACCGGGACCTCTGAGTTTCAGATCCTCATCGGCAATCTTAAAGCCGTCAGTTGTGGATTCAAGAATTTTCAGCCGCTGATTCTCTTCCCGGTTCTCATCACTCGCAATCAGAATGCAGGTGGACTTGGCCTCGCCTCTGCCGACCCTGCCTCTTAACTGATGAAGCTGCGAAAGGCCGAAGCAATCGGCATTCTCAATAACCATAATTACTGCATTCGGGACATCGACTCCGACCTCAATCACGGTAGTTGAAATCAAAAGATCAGTTTTGCCCTGTGAAAAATCGGACATCACCGTTTTCTTTTCATCAGCTTTCATTCTGCCGTAGAGAAGCCCGAGCTTAAAGCCCTTGAAGAAGCCGTCTTTGAGTTCATTATAAAGATTGACTGACGCTTTTCTCTCGGAATCAGCCTCTTCTTCATCGATATCAACCAGCGGGCACACTATATATCCCTGGTAACCCTGAAGGAGATGCTTTTTTATATAGGCATATGCTCTCTCTCTCTTATCCGGACCAACCGCAAACGTATCAATCTTCTGACGGCCGGCAGGCATTTCATCGAGAATGCTGATATCAAGGTCTCCGTAGATTATCAGCGAGAGCGTTCTCGGAATAGGAGTCGCGGACATAACAAGTATATGAGGATTCTTGCCCTTTGCGCCGAGTTTTCCGCGCTGAGCCACGCCGAATCTGTGCTGTTCATCGGTAACGGCAAGCCCGAGATTAAGAAATTCGACATCATCCTGAATTATGGCGTGAGTTCCGATGACAAGGTCAACTCTGCCTTCTTTAAGTCCGGCTTTAATCAATTTCTTTTCCTTAGCGGGTGTTGAGCCGGTGAGCAAAGCGACATTTATACCGGCATTTTCAAAAAACGAAAGAAACGTTTTATAATGCTGAGTGGCAAGCACTTCTGTCGGCGCCATTATTGCCGCCTGGAATCCGTTTTTAACAATATTGTAAATCAGTGCCGCGCTGACTGCGGTCTTGCCCGAGCCGACATCGCCCTGAAGCAGACGGTTCATCGGGAGGCCCGAAGACATATCGGCAACGCAGTCATTAATCGCCCTTTTCTGTGCACCGGTCAGTTCAAAAGGCAGAAGTTTAAGAAAATCATCGCTGTAATTCTCGGTTATGACAGTGCCGGTTGATTTTCTCGATTTGATTTTAAGCCTTGAAAGGCCGAGCTGAAGCAAGAAAAGGCTTTCGAAAGAAACCCTGCGTTTCGCTTCGGAAAGCAAATCGGGAGAGGTGGGGAAATGAATATTCACAAGCGCGTCGCGAAGGCACATGAGACAGTAATCATTCCTTATCTTCTCCGGAAGATAATCCTCCATTTCGGGAATTGAATCAAAAGCGGTTTTAAGCAGTTTTTCAATATAATTAGTGTTGAGCAATGAAGTCTGCGGATAGACAGGTCTGAAAGTTATCCCGTCTGAAACCCTGAAGAATTTCGGCGATGTCATGGATTTATATCGCTGGCCGAACGGGGTGATTTTTCCGTAGAAGTAGTATTCTTCCCCGTTAATGAGCATATCGGGAATATATTTATTATTGAAGAACACGATGTTCATTACCGATTCGCCGTCGGTAATATCAACCGAATATGTGGTCATCCCTTTGCGGATATAGTGCTCGCGCGGCACAGAGCCGACAAAAGCCCTGATACAGACATCTTCATTTAGCGGAGCAGACCTTATCGACATCCCCCGGGAAAGGTCAATATAGTTTCTCGGGAAATACGTAAGAAGGTCGTATACTGTGTATATACCGGCCTTATTGAGCGCCTCGGCGCGTTTCGTCCCGACGCCTTTGAGCGCGGTTATATTATCCGAAGGTTTAATCATTTCAGGCTCCAGGTTTCGATATCGGAGAATACATCGGCATCACAGCCTTTGAATTCGCCGCGCATTGATTTGGTATAAGAAGCGACTCCGTTCCGGTAACAGAGCGGCGCATAAATCATATCCTCATTGCAGACATTTATGAAATCCATAATCTCACAGCTGCCGGCAAGGAAATCACTGTATTTGAGTACCGTTGCCGCCTCATCGTCTATGCCGTAAGACGCCGCACCGGTCAATACGGGCGAGAGATCCATATTGAAATTCAGTCGGACTTCGCCGATATAAATATCATAATCTCCCGATTTTACCGCCTGAATATAAGCGTCTTTCATAAGAGCGCTAACGCGGACATAGAACCCCGCTTTTTCAAGGCACTCTTCGATTATCTCTGCGGCATCGGTCTTGAATTCATTCTCTGCGTTACAGAGTATGGATATCTCTCTTGTAGCAGGCTCAATTCCGGCTGACTTTATAAGCTCTGCGGCACCGGCAATATTCACGGACGGGTCCACGGCGATTTCTTTAATGGCGTACCAATCGGGATTGAACATAGTGAGGGCGGGTCTTGCGTGGGAGCGGAAAGCCGAAGCGGCTACCAGTTCTCTGTCAATACACATACTGACAGCCCTTCTCATCTCGGGCATCCAGAACCATTCATCAGCGAGGTTGAAACCGAGATAGACGAAATTATTGATTCCGATATCTACATTATTTGCGTTCATTCGCGAATAAGTACCGCCGGACAGGTCATTATATGAAAATGCGGTATTGCCGATAACCAGACTGCTCTCAAAAGAATCGCTCTCGTGAATCGGCTCGAGGTTTATCGTTCTGAATATCGGGTCGAAATCGGTTCTGTAAGAATTAACAACAAGATAAATATTATCGCCGTCGCGCTGGAAAGAGTATCTGCCGCAGCCGAGAGGAAAACCGTCTTCGGTGTTCCTTACTATCGGGAAATCAAGGCAGCTGAGCGCATAAGGGTCGGGGGTTTCAAGATCGAAAACGACGGAATTATCCGAGCCGATGTGCGCCTCGGAAATATTGCGAAGGCGTGTCTCATAAGCAGAGGATTCCTTAGCCTGATAGAAAGATGATATAATGTCATTCACCGAGATATCGGAACCGTCGCTGAATTTGAATTCATTCAGCGTGACGCTGACAAGTGTCGAACCAACCACAGCTGACTTAGCGACTACCGGTTTCGGTTCATAAGCACTGTCAAGTTTATATAGCCCGTCATAAACGAGTTTGGTAAGCTGAAAATTAATAGATGTTTCGGATGTCATCGGATTGAGCGAATCATTTTTCGAATAGGCAAGTTTCAGAGTATTCTGCTCCGCAGTCGTTGTAGGTTCTTTTTTTGTTTTACCCGGCGTTTTATTCCCGCCACCGCAGGCAGTGAGCGAGAGCAGAATCATAATAACCGCCGTAAGAATACAGATTGTTTTCTTCATAAATTTATCCTTTATCTCAGAAGTGCTTCAAAAAGAAACACTTTCACATTTTAATTATTTAGATAATTATATAATAATTGTGAGAATTTGTAAACAACAAATTTATTTTATTATTGTAATTAAGTTCAATTCATTGTATAATGATGAAAATGAATTAATCCGAAAGGATGAATAATATGAAATTAGGCATAGTAGGTCTGCCGAATGTCGGCAAAAGCACATTATTCAACGCCATAACCAACGCGGGCGCCCAAAGCGCGAATTACGCCTTCTGCACCATTGAGCCGAATGTCGGCGTAGTGGCCGTCCCCGATGAGAGACTGGATAAGCTCGCAGAGATATATAACCCTGTAAAGATTACACCGGCATTCATTGAATTTGTTGACATAGCCGGTCTTGTCCGCGGAGCTTCAAAAGGCGAAGGCCTTGGCAATAAGTTTCTCTCCCACATAAGAGAAACCGATGCGATTATTCATGTTGTCAGATGCTTCGAAAGCGATGATATTGTTCATGTTGACGCGACAATTGACCCGGCAAGAGATATAGAAACAATCAATCTGGAACTGATATTCTCCGACATAGAAATGGTCGAGCGCAGAATTGACAGAGTTTCAAAAGCACTCAAGGGCGATAAATCACTTGCCGGCGAGCTTGAATTCCTTAAAAAACTCAAAGATTCTCTCGAAAGCAATATTCCCGCGAGAAACATCGAATGCGATGAAAACGAAAAAGCCTGGCTCGCGGAAATAGCCCTTCTGACCTCAAAGCCCGTGATCTATGCATGCAATATGAGCGAGGATGACTTTGCCTCGGGCATAGACAATAATCCTCACTATAAAGCGGTATGTGAAATCGCAGCTGCGGAAGGCAGCGAAGTGCTGCCGATATGCGCGGAGCTTGAGGCGGAAATAGCTTCGCTCTCCCCTGAAGAAAAAGAAATGTTCCTTTCGGAACTCGGCGTTGAGAGCGGCGGTCTCGACCTGCTGGTCAAGAAGAGCTATTCCCTGCTAGGACTGATCTCATTCCTCACGGCAGGTCAACCGGAGGTAAGGGCATGGACAATCAAAAAAGGCACTAAAGCACCACAGGCAGCCGGCAAAATCCATACTGATTTTGAGCGCGGATTCATCAGAGCGGAGGTAATCGCCTACGATGAGCTGATAAAATACGGCTCGCTCACGGCCGCGAAGGAAAAAGGCCTTGTCCGCAGCGAAGGCAAAGAGTATGTTATGAACGACGGCGATGTTGTTCTGTTCAGATTCAATGTGTAAAGAGCATTACAAATAAATATTGACACACAATGTCTCAGCATATATAATCAAATATAATCAAATAAAAATCATTCATAGGAGGATTATTATGAAAAAGTTTATCTGCAAATTCTGCGGTTATGTTCACGAAGGTGATACCGCTCCCGAAGTATGCCCGAAATGCAAGCAGAAAGATGCATTCTCAGAGGTTTCCGCTAATCCCTACGCAGGCACTCAGACTGAGAAGAATCTTCAGGCGGCATTCGCCGGCGAATCCCAGGCAAGGAATAAATACACCTACTTCGCATCCAAGGCAAAGAAAGAAGGCTATGAGCAGATAGCCGCCCTTTTCCTCAAGACCGCCGATAATGAAAAAGAACATGCAAAACTCTGGTTCAAGGAACTCAACGGCATCGGCTCGACAGCCGAAAATCTCGAAGCTGCCGCCGACGGCGAAAACTTTGAGTGGACCGATATGTACGAAGATTTTGCAAAGACCGCCGAAGCGGAAGGCTTTCCCGAGCTTGCCGCAAAATTCCGCGGTGTTGCCGCTATAGAAAAGCACCATGAAGAGCGTTACAGAGCGCTTCTCAAGAATGTTGAAACAAAGCAGGTATTTGAGAAGAGCGAAGTTAAAATCTGGGAATGCCGTAACTGCGGTCATATCGTAATCGGCACTAAAGCGCCCGACATCTGCCCGGTATGCGCTCATCCCCAGAGCTTCTTTGAAGTAAACGCAGAGAATTATTGATTACGGAGATTTAAAATGAAATTCTATAAATGCGCAAAATGCGGTAATTTTGTCACTTTCCTTACCGACAAGACTCCCTGCACACCATTCTGCTGCGGCGAGGAAATGACGGAACTTACCGCCAACACCACCGATGCCGCTCTTGAAAAGCATGTTCCGGTCATTGCTGCTGACGGCAATACCGTAACAGTTACGGTCGGCTCGGTCGAGCATCCTATGCTTGATGCCCACTATATC
The DNA here is from genome assembly GCA_902792905.1 of Oscillospiraceae bacterium. Lineage (GTDB taxonomy): Bacteria > Bacillota > Clostridia > Oscillospirales > Acutalibacteraceae > CAG-177. The sequence continues at coordinate 17,137 of CADBBH010000006.1, read as the reverse complement.
CAGTTCATTATTCTTGAAACAAATCAGGGATATCAGAAGAAGGACCTCAAACCCGGAGATGCACCGGTTGCAAAATTTGCACTTTCCGACGGAGAAACAGCAGTAGCGGCTTATGAATACTGCAACCTCCACGGTCTCTGGAAAGCAGAAGCATAAAATAACAGAACCCCCCCGCCCTGCCGGACGGGGGTTTAACTTTGCATAAATCTGATTCTTAATTCTTGAATTTATCGAAAAAGCCTTTTTTGGCTCCCTGGGCATCTTCTAGTTCCAGGCCGAGCTGAGGCGCCAGATCGCGGAGCTTTCTCTTCTGATCTTCGCTGAGTCCTTTGGGAGTATCGACCACAACGGTAACTACCATATCTCCCCTGCTCTTGCTGTTAACGACCTGAATTCCCCTGCCTCTGAGGCTGAATTCGGTTCCCGACTGCGTTCCGGCAGGAATGTCAAAGAAAACGTCACCGTCAAGAGTCGGTATTCTCAGCTTGCCGCCGAGAGAAGCCTGAATAAAGTTGATATGCTTATCAAGAAGGAGCGTATATCCGTCACGGGTGAAATACGGATGGGGTCTGACAACAACGATTACTTCAAGATCACCTTCCGGTCCGCCGTTTACGCCCGCGTTCCCTGCGCCGTAAACAACGAAAGACTGCCTGTCATCTATTCCTGCGGGAACATTGATTTCAATGGATTCCTTCTGTGAAATTCTGCCCTTGCCTCTGCATTTCGGGCAGGGTGTTTCTATTATCTTGCCCGCGCCTGAACATTTTGAGCAGGGCTTCTGAGTCTGAATGGTGCCGAATGGTGTTCTCTGCTGAACAGTTACGTATCCCCGGCCCTGGCAATCAGGGCATTTCTTGGGACTTGTACCGCTCGCGCATCCGCTGCCGTGGCAGTCGGGGCAGGTATGAATCTTATTAACATCTACCTTTCGTTTGCAACCCTTGGCGGCATCTTCAAATGAAATAGTCAGACGTGTGCGTAAATCCTCACCTCTTCGCGGAGCGTTGGGATCACTCCTGCGGCTGCCGCCGCCGAAACCGCCGAATCCTCCGCCGAAGAATGAGCCGAATATATCGCCTAAATCGACATCGAATCCTCCGCCGCCGAACGGGCCGCCACCCGCTCCGAAGTTGGGATCGACTCCCGCGTGGCCGAACTGATCGTATTTGGCTCTCTTTTCCTTATCGGAAAGCACCTCATACGCCTCGTTGACCTCCTTGAACTTTGCTTCGGCAGCCTTGTCATCGGGGTGAAGGTCGGGGTGATACTGCTTTGCCTTCTGTCTGTATGCTTTTTTAATTTCTTCGTCACTTGCGCCCTTGCCGACTCCGAGGACTTCGTAATAATCTCTTTTATCTGCCAAAACAATTACTCCTCTTTATTCCGCCCTCCCGCTTCCGGGAAGGCGGATTACTGATTACTGGTTATCGGCTTCGGTGAAATCGGTGTAATTTGCTCCCGGATCACCGGCGGGACCCTGAGCATTGGGATCACCCTGAGCTGCGCCTGCGGCCTTATAGAGCTTTTCACTGATTTCGTAGAACTTCTGGGTGAGTTCTTCCTTCTTTGCCTTGATATCGTCGATATTGTCGCCCTTGAGAGCTTCTTTAAGAGCGTCTTTCTTCTCGGTTATAGCTGTCTTGTCAGCGTCATCGAATTTATCGGCATTCTCATTGAGAAGCTTCTCAACCTGATAGACGAGCTGGTCAGCTTCATTTCTCGCATCGATATCCTCTTTACGCTTCTTATCCTCGTCGGCGAATTTCTCAGCTTCGGCAACTGCCTTATCGATATCTTCCTTGCTCATATTTGAGGAGGCGGTAATCGAAATAGACTGCTCCTTCTGAGTGCCGAGATCCTTTGCCGATACGTGGACTATACCGTTTGCATCGATATCAAAAGTAACTTCAATCTGCGGAACGCCGCGCGGTGCGGGAAGAATGCCGTCAAGATGGAATACGCCGAGAGTTTTGTTATCCTTGGCGAATTCTCTCTCGCCCTGAAGAACGTGAACCTCTACTGAAGGCTGATTGTCGGCAGCGGTTGAGAAAATCTGGCTCTTCTTTACGGGAATAGTAGTGTTTCTGTCGATAATCTTTGTGTTGATTCCGCCCATAGTCTCAATGCCGAGTGAAAGCGGAGTAACGTCAAGCAGAAGAAGGCCTTTGACGTCGCCGCCGATAACACCGCCCTGAATTGCCGCGCCGATAGCAACGCATTCATCGGGGTTGATGCCCTTGAAGGGCTCTTTGCCCATAAACTTCTTGATTGCTTCCTGAACCGCAGGAATTCTTGATGAACCGCCGACCATAAGAACCTTGTCTATATCGTTTGTGGAGAGACCCGAGTCATTCATTGCCTGACGGACTGGACCCATTGTCGCTTCAACAAGGTCGGCTGTGAGCTCATTGAACTTCGCTCTGGTAAGAGTGGTTTCAAGATGCTTCGGGCCGGTAGCGTCGGCTGTGATATAGGGAAGAGAAATCGAGGAGGTGGTAACTCCACTGAGCTCAATCTTCGCCTTCTCTGCGGCTTCTTTGAGTCTCTGCATTGCCATTTTATCGGTTGTCAGGTCGAAGCCCTGATCCTTCTTGAATTCTTCGACAAGCCAGTTGATGATTCTCTGATCGAAATCATCACCGCCCAGACGGTTGTTGCCTGCAGTCGCGAGAACTTCCTGAACGCCGTCGCCCATATCGATAATGGAAACGTCGAATGTGCCGCCGCCGAGGTCATAAACCATAACCTTCTGCTCGGCTTCCTTATCAATACCGTATGAAAGAGCAGCTGCTGTGGGCTCGTTGATAATTCTCTTTACTTCGAGACCGGCGATTTTGCCTGCGTCCTTGGTGGCCTGACGCTGTGAATCGGTGAAATACGCGGGAACCGTGATAACGGCTTCGGTAACCTTCTCGCCGAGATATGCTTCGGCATCGGTTTTAAGCTTCTGAAGAATCATCGCGGAGATTTCCTGCGGGGTGAACTTCTTGCCGTCGATATCGACTTTATAATCCGAACCCATCTGTCTTTTGATAGAAGAAACGGTCTTGTCGGGATTGGTGATGGCCTGTCTCTTGGCAACCTGGCCGACCATTCTTTCTCCGGTCTTGCCAAACGCGACTACGGACGGAGTAGTTCTTGCGCCCTCTGCGTTTGCGATAACTACGGGCTCGCCGCCTTCGATAACGGCTACGCACGAATTTGTTGTTCCTAAATCAATTCCTATAACTTTTGACATGATGAATACCTCCAAATATATTCAAGTATAATTATAAACAATTTTATGTGTTTGCGACTTTGACTACGGCTTCACGGATTATCTTGTCGCCGAGGCGGTAGCCCTTGCTGAATACCTGCGCTATGACATTCTCTCCGAGAGAATCGTCCTCAACTACCATAACCGCCGAATGCATGGAAGGATCGAATTCCTCGCCCTCTTCGCCAAAGCTCTCGACTCCGAATTTTTTAAGCACCGCGAGGAACTGGTTGAATATGAGCTCTATTCCTTTTTTATAGCCGTCAAAATCGGCTTCGGAATTCTGCGCGGCTCTCTCGAAATTATCGATAATCGGGAGAATTTCATTGATTACATCCGATTTGGAAGAAGCATAGATATCGGATTTTTCCTTGGCGGAGCGCTTGCGGAAATTATCGTATTCCGCCGCGAGACGTAAAAATTTATCATCTTTATCTGCGAGCTCTTTTTTCAGCTTGTCAATCTCGGAATCCTGCTTCTTTTCCTTGCGTTTTTCTTTTTTATCCGGTTTGGAATCTTTTTCGTCCTCCGCTTTTTCCGGAGCGGTTTCGTCGGGATTTATCTCTTCTTTTTCATTAATATCTTCTGTATTGATATCTTTACTCATACTGTTTTCCTTTCTACTCCTCAAGAGCCGATGTTATCAGGTGGCCGAGCAAGTCGGAGAGATAGCGCATACTCGAAATGACGGATTCATAATCCATCCTGGTCGGTCCGATAACGCTTATCGAACCTGAATTATCGCCCTTAACGCTGTATTTTGAAACGACAACGCTCGAATCCTCAAGCTGTTTGAAAAGATTCTCGGAGCCGATTCTGATGCTCAGATCATCCTTTGACGATCGGATAACCTCACTGAGAGGTTCCTTTTTATTAAGGAATTCAAGCAGCGGAATCGCTTTATCTCCGTAATCCTTGCGTGAGAGCAGGTTTGCTCCGCCGCCGAGAATCAGCCTGGAATCATTTGTGCTGCCTGAAAGATCGCTGACTGCAGCGAGAAGCGGCAGCATAACGAAATAATTGCTCTCAACCGAAGCGGCAATCGTCTGAATCTCCGCAGGGCTGATCTCGCCCGAAGGCTTGCCGATAAAGAAGGATTCGACAATATTATAAAACTGCTCAAGAATCGTAACATTGAAATCGCTGTCTATCCTGCAGAGGCGGCTCTTGAGAATTCCGTTTGAAGTGAGCAGAACCATCATCGCCGTATGCATACCGACAGGCACCAGCTCAATTTTGCGGATGACATTCATTTCTCCGACCGGCGCAGTTGACACAGCGGCGCATTTGGTGATATCCGCAAGGAGCTCACGCGCTCTGTTGACGAGCTTTTCGGGATCTCCTGCCGCGGGAGCGATGCCCGCGTCAATCATCCGCTTTGTGAATTCATCGACATCCCTTCGAGGCATTAGATTATCGACATAATAGCGGTAGCCCTTTTCAGAAGGAATTCGGCCCGCAGAAGTATGCGGCTGAACGAGATAGCCCATCTGGTCAAGCTCATTCATTTCGTTCCTTACGGTCGCAGATGAGCAGTTCATACCGCTCGAAGAAATGAGTCCCTTGGAGCCGACCGGCTCGCCGGATTTTATATACATTTCAACTACATTCGCAAGTATCTGCTTTTTTCTTTCACTTAACTCCGGCATAGCCGTTCCCCCTTTCAAAATTTTGAGTGCCAGTTTTAGCACTCAAGCAAGCTGAGTGCCAATTTCTGAGTTAATAATACAATAAGCAGCCGGATTTGTCAACAATTTAATTGTAAAAATTTGTAAACACTTTGTGAATTCGGAAAGAATAATTCCCTGCTTCCGAGCATATAATTATCCGGCAGGATTCCGCTGTTTTCCATTATATAAACATTTTTGAAATTAGGACTTGATTTTTTGAAAAAGTTTAAGTATAATATACGAGCATTTGACAAACACGGAGAGTTGTCCGAGCTGGTCGAAGGAGCACGATTGGAAATCGTGTAACCGCCATAAACGGTTCGAGGGTTCGAATCCCTTGCTCTCCGCCATGAACAGAGTCCCGAATCCCTTATATATCAAGGGCATCGGGACTTTTGCTATTTGCTTAAAGTCTAGATTTTCGGGCAAAAAATTCGGCACAGTGTATAAAAAGAATTGTAAATATTTGTAAAGAATTGCCAAAAAATGGGATCCCAAAAGGGTCAAAAAATGGCAAAAAGTGTCCCAAAACGCAAAAAAAGTATCCCACCTTGGACTAAGGTGAATACAAAGTCAGGTTTTATTGTGCATTTTCACCAGAAACATAATTAATCAAGTTTGTGAATGTTTTTTTCTGCTGTTTTTCGGAAATATGAGTGTATATTTCCTGAGTTACTTCCGATGAATTATGCCCCATGAGAAGCTGAGCGTCTTTGAACTGAACTCCGGCTTCATAGAGAATTGTCGCGTATGCGTGCCTGAGCTGATGCGCGCATAACTTAACACCGTGTTCTTTTCTGAATTTGTTCCAGGACTTATCAAACTTGCTTCTTGTGTAGTAACCGCCTTCGAATTCAAATATTATTCCCTTTTTCTTTTTTGGCAATACATTTTCCAGTGGCGGCAGCAAGGGAACTGTTCTGTTTCCTGCATCGGTTTTAGTGTGATCCTGAATTGTCGGTTTTCCGTCCACAAAGATTACCGTCTTGTTGATTGTTATTATCTTACAAAAATATTTTTTTAATTACAGATTGATACTTGAAAAATAGTGTAAGAATAGTAAAATTTTAGTGGAAATACACCGCTCTTTTTGATATAATATCATCTGTAAGGAGGTGATAGAATGAGAACAAAAATCAATCTTACTGAAGGTATTTTTCCAATGCCTGTTTTAATGGTTGCAACTTACAACGAAGATGGCAGCGTTAACGTTATGAATGCGGCTTGGGGAACAATGCAGGAGAGAGGTACCGTAGCGTTAAATCTTACGGAAACACATAAAACTGTTGAAAACATCAAAAAGAGAAAAGCTTTTACGGTCAGTATCGCAGATGCCGCACATGTGGCTGAAGCAGATTACTTCGGCGTGGAAAGCGGTAATAAGGTTCCCGATAAACTTAAGAAAAGCGGCTTGACGGCATGTAAAGCGGAGTTTGTGGATGCACCGGTTATCAATGAATTCCCTTTATGCCTGGAGTGTGAGTTTATTGAGTATCAAAACAACGAGTATGGATGCGGCGTTATCGGAAAAGTCGTTAACGTCACTGCTGATGAAAGGGTTATGGTTGACGGCAAGGTAGATATGTCTCTTGTGGATGCGATAGCATTTGATCCTTATACTCACGGTTATTACAGAGTGACAGAGCGTGTGGGCGAAGCTTTCCGCGACGGACTTAAATTAAAATAACAGAACTGACAAATTCCGGTTTGTAGGGCAAAAACAATTTAATAATTATTGTGCCGCTCACTAATTGTGGGCGGTATTTTATACCTTCTGAAATCAACATTATAATTTCCGTAATATCAATTTGTGCATAAACGAAAAACGCCCGCACCGGAATTACCGATGCGGGCTTGCTGCATAATACAGAATTGGTTATATAATTATCTGTGAAAATATTCAATAAGAATAGTATATATCAGGATTCAAGAGGATGGTATTTAATCGAAATTCGGCTTCTCAAAAAACTATTGACTGCACACTAAGGTGTCAGGTTACAGTATAATCGGGAGTGATTGGGCTTTGATTCCCGATTTTGCAGGAGCATTGAATTATTCCGACTTGTCTGAATAAAACACAATCCCGGAAGCTTTGGATAATCTCCTTTGCTTCGGGGTTTTTATGCCTGCGTAAAAAATACAGATAATTACATTGCCTGTAATTTGAATGTTTCTTCTATTTGTCTGACAAATCTCTCCGCAATCGGTGTGTGCGTCTGGAACTTATTCCACACAAGATAAAGCTTCGTCTCAAGCTTCGGCGACAGCGGCCTGAATACAAGACCGCTTTCCGGAGAAACATCAATCAGTTTATCAAATGTCAGCAGATATCCAAGACCGCTCTTTGCAAAAATCGCGCCGTTATATGAGAGTCTGAACGATCCTTCAAGTCTGAAAGAAGAGAACAGTTCCCCCGCCCATGACGGAATATCGTGTTCCCACGCCTGACCTGAACAGAAAAGCGGAAGACCCGCAAGGTCTTTCGGTCTGAAGCATTTCTTCTTTGCAAGCGGATCGTCCGACGGCATAACAACACCCCATACATCGGCTTCAGGCAGGGAAATGAAATTATATTTCTTCGGGTCCGGTTCCTCTGCCAGCACAACAAAATCAAGAAGTCCCTTTTGCAGTTTATCCGCTACCTGCTCGGTATCGCCGCTTGTGATATGATACCGAAGCTTCGGGTAGCGGTTTTTAAGTGTTCTGATTGCATCGGCAATATATTTTATCTGACAGGATTCCGCCAGCCCGAGAAACAGTTCGCCGCCGGTTATATCGTCAAGCGAAACAAATTCCTTTTCAATCTTGTCAGCCATTGTTATCAGATCTTCCGCACGGTCACGCAGCAGCATTCCCTCTTCTGTAAGAGAGATAGAGAAACTGTGCCTGACAAAAAGCTTTTTACCCAGTTCATCTTCAAGCGATTTAAGCGCCTTTGAAAGTGTCGGCTGCGTTACATGAAGCATCTCCGACGCCCTGGTCATATTTTCCTCTCTCGCAACCGCAAGAAAATATCGCAAAGTTCTGATCTCCATATCATTCTCCTGATATTCAGTTTTTTCATATCACGATATAAATTATAACTATTAGCGAAAAGGATGTCAAGGCGTTATACTGAAGTTGCAAAGGAAAACAGAGAGGATGTGACAATCAGATGGGCGACTGTGGAGCCGCGCTGACCGTCTGTTTAACGGAGGCCGGATTTGACCGGGATACCCTGGACGAGGCAGTCAGGATTTTTGAAAGCGGAAACAAAAACGACCTGAAACAGTTTCTCAGGTCAAAGCGGTGCGATCTGATTGAGCAGATGCACGAGAGTCAGAAAAGAATAGATCGGGTCGATTATTTAATCCGGAAAATCGGTAAAATTTGAAAGGAATTGCAATTATGATGAAAACAGAACCGCTTACGCTTACAAACGAATGGGACAAAACCTTCCCGAAAAGCGAAAAGGTCAGCCACTCCAAAGTGACGTTTGTAAACAGATACGGCATCACTCTTGCCGCAGATATGTATGTGCCGAAGGATGCATCGGGAAAACTCCCTGCAATTGCTGTGTGCGGGCCTTTCGGGGCGGTCAAGGAGCAGTGCTCCGGCTTATATGCTCAGACTATGGCCGAACGCGGATTTCTTACGATTGCCTTTGACCCGTCCTTCACGGGAGAGAGCGGCGGCAGCCCGAGATATATGGCTTCGCCCGATATAAATACCGAGGATTTTATGGCAGCAGTCGATTTTCTGTCGCTTAATGACAGAGCTGATGCCGACAGAATAGGCATTATCGGTATCTGCGGCTGGGGCGGCCTTGCAGTCAACGCGGCGGCTCTTGACACAAGAATAAAAGCGACAGTAGCCTCAACAATGTATGATATGACAAGAGTGAATGCAAACGGATACTTTGACTCCGAAGACAGCGAGGAGGCGCGCTATGCCAAGAAAGCCGAAATGTGCGCTCAGCGTATAAAAGATTATGCTGCGGGCGGATATACCCTCGGCGGCGGTGTTGTTGACCCTCTGCCGGACGACGCTCCGTATTTTGTAAAGGATTATTACGATTACTATAAAACAGACCGCGGTTATCATCCCCGTTCGCTTAACTCAAACGGCGGCTGGAACATTATCGGCTGCGAATCCTTTATAAATCAGCCGATTCTGAAATACTCAAACGAAATAAGGAGCGCTGTTATGATTATGCACGGCGACAGGGCGCATTCCTTCTATTTCGGCAAAGACGCCTATGAAAATATGATTAAAGACAGCAAATACGCAGACAATAAAGAACTGCTTGTAATCGAAGGCGCGTCTCATACCGACCTCTATGACGGCGGAAAAACGGGCGCGATACCGTTTGACAGAATTGAATCTTTTATGAAGGAGAATCTTAAATGAGTAAAGTTCTCGTAATTACAACAAGCCTCAGGGCAAAGAGCAATTCCGACATTCTCGCTTCACGCCTTGCCGAGGGGGCGAAGGATGCGGGACACAGCGTTGAATGTGTCAGCCTCAAGGGCAAAGAAATCAAATACTGCATAGGCTGCCTCACCTGCCAGAAAACGCAGAAATGCGTGATTAAAGATGATGTTCCGGCAATCGCGGAAAAAGTCAAAAATGCCGAAACACTCGTTTTCGTCACCCCGATTTATTATTATGAGATGAGCGGTCAGATGAAAACTCTGCTCGACAGGCTCAATCCTCTTTACCCGACCGATTATAAATTCCGCAATGTCTATATGCTGTCAACCGCCGCTGAGGACGATGAAACAGTCCCCGAAAAAGCGGTCAGCGGACTTCAGGGCTGGATTGACTGCTTTGAAAAAGCGGCGCTTGCAGGCACCCTTTTCTGCGGCGGCGTCACTACCGCGGGCGAGGCATCGGGCAAAGAAAAAGCCCTTGAAGAAGCTTATGAATTCGGGAGGAATCTCAAATAATGGCTAAAATAATATCCTTTATAATGGCAATATTTACCGCGCTTTATATGTTTGTTTCCTGCGGAAAAATTCCCGGAACGGGCGGCGGAGAAACTTCAACAGCGCCGGAAACAACGGTTACGGAACCCGTCAGAGAAAACGACGACGAAGAAACACCCTCAGACGCTCAGCCGCAGCTGCCGGTCAGCACTCGGGAAGAAAGCACAACGGAGGAAACGCACGTGAGCAAAACGCTGACTCTTACAATAAACGGCAGAGAGGTGCCTGTCACATGGGAAAACAACGATTCCGTCACCGCGCTCTCTGAACTTTCATCAGACGGGCTGACCATAAATATGTCAATGTACGGCGGCTTTGAGCAGGTCGGGTCTCTCGGCTCATCAATTCCGCGAAACGATAAACAGACATCAACCTCTTACGGCGATATAGTCCTCTATCAGGGAAATCAGATTGTAATCTTTTACGGCTCAAATTCCTGGTCCTATACTCGGCTGGGGCACATAAACCTAGACCGGAGCGAAATGACTGACCTGCTTTCAGACGGTGATGTTACAATCAATCTTAAATATGAGTAAAAAGTATACTCTGTAAAGGATCGGATCAATCCGGACAGATTCCGGTTTGCAGGGCAAATACAATTTAATAATTATTGTGCCGCTCACTAATTGTGGGCGGTATTTTATATTTCTAAATGTTCTATTATACATTTAAATTAATTAGTTGCCGGAGTGATAGAAAACTTTTTCGTTTTTAAGGTTCTTTTAAGAATTGCGTGTTAGATTAAACCCAGAAAACGAGAAAGGATGATTTCCTATGAATCATGAAATCCGAAAATACAGCCGAAATTAATTAATTCGGCTTTAGGTTTATTTAAGGTTCAGCAGATATAATCAACTCAGAAATGAGAAACATTATGAATAAGATTACAACGGCAAACAAATGCAAAAACAAAACGAGAGGAGAAACAATGATGAAAAAAACTATATTAAAACCTGCAGCGTTGCTGATTTCGCTGGCACTTATTCTTTCGATTTTTGCGCCTGCCGCATTTGCGCAAGACACTGACGAAACAATCATAACATTTTCCGACAGCGGTGCTTCGGTCAGCGGTACGTCAGACGGGCTTACCGTAAAAGGAACAAATGTAAAAGTAAACGCATCGGGCACTTACAGGTTCACAGGTTCCTGCTCGAACGGTTCCATCGTGGTTAAAAAAAGCGTCACAGGTGTAACACTGATTCTTGACAACCTCACGCTTTCGGCATCCGCAACGGCTCCCATTACCTGCAACAAGGGCACGGAAGTGAATATTGTTGCCGCCGCAGGTTCCGTGAATACTCTTGCGGATGACCAATACAATAACGATGATGTCTATACCGATGAAACAACATACCCCGATATTGAGAACGCGGTTATCAAATGCAAAGACGGCTCAAATGTCGTTATATCCGGAACAGGCACAATCAATGTAAACGCATACGGCAAAAACGGCATAAAAGGCGGCTACGACCTCTATGAAGAGGATGATGACGGCAACGCGACCGATACATTGCTCTCCACCGCTTCTCTTACAATTAAAGATGTAACGCTCAACGTCAATATCAAGCACAGCTATAAAGATCCCGATGACGCGAATTCCTACGACGGCGATGCCATCAAGTCGGATAAGGAGCTCAACATTCTTTCAGGCAATATCACGGCAGCCGCAAATGATGACGGTATCAAATGCGATTACACCCTGAATATCGGCGCACAAGGCACAGCAGGGCCGACAATCAAAGTAACAAAGGCAGCCGAAGGCATTGAAGGTGCTGTGGTCAACGTGTACAGCGGCAACGTGTATGTGACGGCTTCCGATGACGGCGTCAATGCCGCCAACGGCGATATCGCCGATCGAAGCGCGGATTTCAGCTATAACCAGTTCGGCGGCTATGTGTATGTGAATGTCACTAATGGCGACGGAATTGATTCCAACGGCAGCGCTTCTCTGTCCGGCGGCACGCTGGAGGTTTACTCCCCCAGTCAGGGCGACGGTGATCCCATCGACACTGAATACGGCTGCACCTTCGGCGGAGCCACGGTGCTTGCTGTCGGCCATAACGCAATGATGCAGTCCTACACAGCAAAAACACCTTATGTCACATTCGGCTCATCTTCGGGTGGTTTTCCCGGCGGACCCGGCAGAAACAGCATGCAGAGTGATAATTCTTCCGATGCATTCGGCGGCAACAGCGCAACAACACTTGTGAAATCCGGAAGCACAATCACAATAAAAGATTCCTCCGGCAATACGCTCTATACCGCGACAGCCGTAAGAGACGCGAATTATATCGTATTCTCAAGTTCAGCGCTTACAAGCGGAGCAACTTATACCCTTTATTCAAACGGCAGTCAGGTTGCGACTGCAAGCGCAACGACATCTTCATCCGGCGGAATGCAACCGGGACAGCCGGGTCAGCCGGGGCAACCCGGACAACCGGGAGAAGATGAGAATGCAGAGCAGGAAACGGAAAACCTTTTTCAAAAAGTTATCGCTTTCTTCTCTTCTGTATGGTCATGGATTGTATCAATGATAAGTAAAATATCTGCGCTGTTCTGAGTTTTTATCATCTGCATAAATTCCGGTTTATCGAACTGAACAAATAAAATTAATAAGCGGAGCATGGAAATATCCATGCTCCGTTTTTACGCCAACAGCACCGCCGTTTGGCAAAGGCAAATCTAAATTGGGTATTTATTATGACGATTTGCTGTCATCGAATCTTTTTTACAAGCGGTTTTCTGAATACTCAGCAATAACGACATGACCTATTGCAACATCAGAATACTGAAACGTATGTTTTTTTTCGTTTATTTCAACTTGAAAAATGTTGCGGTAGACCCCGGTTATTCTTGCTGTTTGCTCTGCCGACAGAGTCCTCAGGCTGTTTGTTATCAGTTTAATATGTATTACCGGATTACTGTTAAACAGGAATAATAATCTTTGCTTAATCGGATTATACTCTGACATGTTAACCTCCCAAGTAAAACAGCCGCCCGGCTTACACGAGCGGCTGCGTTTTTTAATTGAAGTATTCGGATACATCGGTATTGCTGTTATACTGTTTCCTGACACGGACGATAACCGAACCGTCATCCTGCTCGGAAACATCGGTAATCTGATACTTCGTCCCTGCGCGTTCAAGCGTCGCTTTATAATGTTCGAGTTCAGCGCGGTTGGCTTTAAGCGCCTGTTCTTTTCCAAAACCGAGTTCCGGCTTTTGGATGAACATAAGCGTCTGCTGAATACAGGCAGATTTGACTCGCTTCACGAGAGCACCTCCTTTTCGGCATGATACATTACGGCAGAAGTATCGGCCAATGATTCAGAGATGTGATTGAGCGTTTTCAAAACAGGATACCCGGCTGCCGTCGTAATATCGGCTGAATTCACTCTCAGTGCAATAACTTTGCATTGATATTTTACACCTTATTTTTGTGAATTTCATATGAAAATTACGCGTGAAACCGTTTTTCGGCGTTTTTATAATTTTCCAAAGTTGCATTTTAAAATAATTCGTTTAAAATGTCCTTTGATTTTTTGTTACGAAAAAATATATAATATAAGCTGTTGTGTAGCTTAAATGCGTAAGTCCGGACAGGACTTGCGCATTATTTTTTTAACGGAAGGTAAATATATGAATACGGATAAAATGCTCCTTGTAACCGATAAGCCGGCTAAACTGATGAGAAAATACTCTCTGCCTTGCATTATTTCTTTGCTTGTTGGCGCTTTATATAATATTGTTGACCAGATATTTATTGCAAACGCATCTTATCTCGGCTCATACGGAAACGCGGCTAATACGGTTGTATTTCCGCTTACGGTTATTGCTTTGGCATTGGCGGTTTGTGTCGGAGACGGATGCTGCGCTTCCGTAAGCACTTTGCTGGGAGGAGGCAGGTCTGATAAAGCCGGTCGATTTATCGGGAATGCGATAATAATCACAGTTATAATAAGCGCGGTAATTACAGCCGCATATCTCATCTTTGCTGAGGGTCTGGTAACAGTTTTCGGCGCAAGGGTTAACCATGAAACCTATAAACTCTCCCGTGAATATTTCTTCTGGATTTCGCTAGGTATGCCGTTTTATATATTCGGTCAGGCGATGAATCCGGTAATCCGCGCGGACGGAAGCCCTAAGTTTGCTATGGCAACAACATTGACAGGAGCCATAATAAACATGATACTCGACCCTGTATTTATCTTTTTATTCAAATGGGGAATGGCCGGCGCCGCTGTTGCAACAGTAATAGGGCAGATAGTAACCGCAGTGCTCGCATTTTGGTATCTTTTTCATCTTAAAAGTGTAAAGCTTGATAAAGGATCTTTTACGCTTAAGACAGAGATTATCCGCAAGACCATATCTCTCGGCCTTTGCAGCTTTCTTTCTCAGATTTCTCTCGTCGCGGCCATGGCTGCAATCAACAATATGATAAGAAAATACGGAGCTCTTGACCCCGTTTTCGGAATTGAGCAGTATGCTCAGATACCTATGGCGGTTGTGGGAATTGTTATGAAATTCTTTCAGATAGTCATTTCAATCGTTGTGGGTATGGCTGCCGGATGTATTCCGGTTGTCGGTTTCAATATCGGCGCACAGCGAAAGGACCGAGTTAAAGATCTTTTTACTCTCCTTCTGATTTGCGAAGCTGCTGTCGGAGCCGTTGCTTTGCTGATTGCGGAGTGCTTCCCGAAAGCGCTTATCAATATCTTCGGTGCCGCAAATGAAAGCGTTTATTACACTGAATTTGCTCTTAAAGCATTCCGGATTTATCTCTGTATGATGATTCTCGCCTGTGTTAACAAAGCGACTTTCATATTCCTTCAGGCAATGGGAAAAGCGGTGCCGTCAACCGTTCTTTCAATGTTAAGGGAAATCGTATTCGGAGTTGGGTTCGCTCTGCTTCTGCCGCGGTTTTTCGGCCTTGACGGAGTGTTATATTCCATGCCTGTTTCAGATTTTCTCACTGCTGTTATCAGCGCAGTTATCATTCGGATTACTTATAAAGAATTAACAGTTACGGACAGAATCAAAAATGACGGTAAGATATGCAAATAAGCAATCTCTTTCGAGGGAAATAAAGAATTGAAAACAGAACAGAATACGCTTATAATGCCGCTCACTTATTGTGGGCGGTATTTTATATTTTCTGAAATCAACATTATAATTTCCGTAATATCAATTTGTGCAAAAACGAAAAACGCCCGCGCCGGAATAACCGGTGCGGGTTTGCTGCATAATACTGAATTGGTTATTTAATTCTCTGTAAAAATGTGATATAATCAAATCAACAAATCGGGATTTAATGAGGCGATATTATGAATGATAATAATAAGAAAAACAGTAACACATCCGGTCTTGCGATCGGTATTTGTTTGGGAATTGCAATCGGCTCAGCTGTCGGAGCGCTGACACATAATGTCGGTCTGTGGCTGCCGATCGGCCTTTCGATAGGTTTGGTTCTCGGCTTTGCTATGGGCAAAAAAAGCGATAATGATGACGAAGACAAAACGGACGGTCAGGAATAGACTGACAAATTCGGTTTGATTCTTTCGAAAGCGTCGGAGGATTGAAATGATTCAGAATACCATGAAGTCGGTAAACATCATGAATTTTGTGCGGCAGTGTGAGCCGCGCAGTGAATCGGTTGATAAGATTCTTTTTGAAACGACAAAAAAACAGCTCGCGCTTGTAAATGAACTTCAGGTGCCTAACACTTTTCTTTTGCAGTATGACGCGCTTTGCGATGACAGATTTGTAAAACTTTTCAAAGAGGAAGCGGGTCCGCTGACGGAAACAGGGCTGTGGTATGAGATTGTTGAGCCGCTGACCTCTGCCTGCGGTATGAAATATGAGAGCGAGCGCGGCTGGAAATGGGACTGGCATATAAAGCCCGGATTCTCTATGGCTTACACGCCCGATGAGCGCGACAGACTGATTGACGAGGCGATGCGAAAATTCAAAGAGATTTTCGGCGAATATCCCGGCACAGTCGGTTCCTGGCTGATTGACGCAAGAACGGCTTCAAGACTTGCTGACAGATACGGTGTGAAGTGCCTTTGCATCTGCCGCGATCAGACAAACACGGATGCTTATTCGCTTGTGGGCGGTTATTTCAACGGAGCTTATTATCCCTCGAGAAATAATATATTTACCCCCGCGCAGACAGCCGATAATTCTCTCGGCATTCCGGTGTTAAGGCTGCTGGGCCCCGACCCTATCCGCAATTATGACGGCAAAAAATTTCTGACCGAAAAAGAGGCGGCAGGCAGTCTTATGTGCACGCTTGAGCCTGTATGGTATGCCGGAAGCGACTTCGTCTATGAAAGCGCGCTGCTTGAAGATTTTTTCGGCAGTGAAACGCTGAATTTCGCCTACGCGCAGATAGGTCAGGAAAACAGTTTCGGCGACAGTGATATTATCTCGCCGCTCAGGCGTCAGATTGAAGCCATAATGCAAAGAGGCGATGTCGCCTTTGAAAAGATGACTGAAACCGCGGAGAAATTCGGCGAAAGATTCGGACGCGCCACTCCGCCCAGCGTCACCGCGGGGCTTAAAAATCCGGGAGGCGAGGACGTACAGTCCGTCTATTACCAGTGCAAAAACTATGTTGCCGATATCTTCCGTGACGGCGGCAGAGTATTTATCCGCGCGTTTTATCTTTTTGATGAGAATGTGCCCGAGCATTATATTGAAGACACCTGCGATTCGTTTTATGCTCTTTATGAAAATCTGCCTGTTGTGGACACTGTTGTCTGGTCGGAGGGAATAAGAGAGAATATCGGCCTTACTCTTGACAGCTCCGGCGGAGAACTTTTATATGAGAATCTCTCAAATACCTCAGTGAAAATTTCGTGGAAAGACAAATCCGTTATTTTCACACCTGAGGGCATCGAAACATCAGGCATATCCGAAATGACTTATGACCCGATGAAAACACAGGCGGAGATTGAAGCAGGCGGCCAACGCATTAATTATAAATACAAGGGCGCGGGTTACAGCCTGCTCACAAACGGCAGCGTTACTTGTGAAAACAATATAATTACAATAAAAGGAACCGGTATTCGTCTGACTTTCGAAAGAAAGTAAAGTCCGGTTTATCGGGATGAATCACACAAAAAGAATAATACAAATCGGAGTTTGCGGGGAGGATTACGTGAAAATAGAAAAAGATGAAATAACAATCCGAGATTTTACGGAAACAGATCTTCCACTCATGTTTAAATGGTTGACAGA